>NZ_JAXMIH010000006.1:629977-1259955 GCF_034366625.1 Prosthecobacter sp. | reverse complement strand
CTCCACGCGGCGTCGCTCCATCAGGGTTGCCCCCATTGTGAAAGATTCTCGACTGCTGCCACCCGTAGGTGTCTGGACCGTGTCTCAGTTCCAGTGTGGCTGGTCGTCCTCTAAGACCAGCTACCCGTCGTAGCCTTGGTGGGCTTTTACCCCGCCAACTAGCTGATAGGCCGCGGACCAATCGGGAAGTGACAGGCCTTGCGGTCCCCGTCTTTAGTCTTTCGACCACATGCGGTATTAATCCAAGTTTCCCTGGGCTATCCCCCGCTTCCCGGAATGTATCCACGTGTTACGCACCCGTTCGCCACTAGATCATCGCGATATTGCTACCTCAATGATCCCGTTCGACTTGCATGTCTTATCCACGCCGCCAGCGTTCGTTCTGAGCCAGAATCAAACTCTCCAAAAATATTTGCCGGCTTTATTTCAAGCCAGCCATTGACTGTGCCTGTTTAAACCACAGGCACCTGCGCACTTATTCGCGCAGCGCACAATTTAGCCTTTTGTTTTCTAACAACATTGCTCGGCTTTCGCCTCGCTTTGCTGCTTCTGTTTTCTGAAAGATCGTTTCTGAAATTCGGGAATTGTGAGCAGCTTTTGCGTCTCGCGTTTCCTTTTTCTCAGCCGCCGTTTTCCGCTGGCGGACGAGCAGATTAGTACAACTCCGAGACCCTGCAACATGATTTTGATCTTTTTTCTCCAAGTCCTCGTTTTTTCGTTCCGCCAACATGCTTTCCCCGATGTGAACACATCACTAGACGACGGGTTGTTTCACGTTCGGGCAAGCAAGGGGTGTTGCCACATGCCAAGAGAGAAAATAAACGCTGACGCCCACGGCGCTGCGTGGTGTCGCAGCAAGATCCATTCGTAACACGCGGGCTTTGTTTGCACGGCAACAACCAAACAATCCAACTGCACGGGTGCATCGTTCATTCTCTCGCCGACGGAGATTGTTTCGACACCAACCGCTAACGAAACATTGCCGCACATCCATACGCGGTAGCTTTTCCTTCAGCGTGCGATGCTTCCAAGAAGGGCGCACAATTGTGCGCCTGTTACGATCTTCCAATCACATGACGCATGTTGAAATCACACGCATGATTTGAGCCTTCTCCCTTGGCCTCATGTTCGTGAGCACGATTTGCATCCGAATGATTTTGTCAGAGACCCACACAACAGGATCCAAGACCTTGTGGGTCGATCTCCATTCAACTCTTCGCTCCTGTGGCAGATAACCTCACATGCAGTCCTTGAATCCAGCATGCCGTAACAAGGCATGAGTGCGTTGGATCGAGGCGTGCATCAAAAAAGTGGTGTCTTTCGTGCTACGCCTGCTATTCCATTTAGTGCTCTCCAACACAATGAACACCCCTCAGACCTTCACCACTGGCTCCGGCGCTGCCGGCAAATTTTACTCCCTCCCCGCTCTCGAAAAAGCTGGCATCGGCAAAGTCTCGCGTCTGCCGGTTTCGATCCGCATCGTGCTGGAGTCGCTACTGCGCAATCTGGATGGCAAGAAGGTCACCGAAGCGGATGTCAAAAACCTTGCGAACTGGAATGCAGAGGCTCCGGGCGAATACGAAATTCCGTTCACGGTCGCTCGTATTGTGCTTCAAGATTTCACCGGCGTGCCTCTGCTCGTCGATCTGGCTGCGATGCGTTCCAAAGTGAAGGAACTCGGCAAGAATCCGAAGATGGTCGAGCCGCTCGTTCCGGTGGACCTCGTCGTGGACCATTCCGTGCAGGTCGATTTCGCCGGAACACAGCAGGCGCTGAATCAAAACCTCGCCCTGGAGTTTGAGCGCAACAAGGAGCGCTACCAGTTCCTCAAGTGGGGCGAGCAGGCCTTTGACACCTTCAAAGTCGTTCCTCCCGGCATCGGCATCGTGCATCAGGTGAACCTCGAATACCTCGCGAAGGGCGTGTTGGAGAAGGACGGCGTGTTTTATCCTGATTCGCTCGTCGGCACCGACTCGCATACGACCATGATCAACGGCCTCGGCGTCGTCGGTTGGGGCGTAGGCGGCATCGAGGCTGAAGCCGGCATGCTCGGCCAGCCCGTGACCTTCCTGGTGCCCGAAGTCGTCGGCGTTTACCTCAGCGGCGCGATCAAAGAAGGCGTCACCGCCACCGACCTCGTGCTGCATGTCACGCAGATGCTGCGCAAGCTCGGCGTCGTCGGCAAATTCGTCGAGTTCTACGGCCCTGGCGCTGTCAGCCTGCCCGTGACTGACCGCGCGACCATCGCGAACATGGCTCCTGAGTATGGTGCCACCATGGGCTTCTTCGGCGTCGATGAAGAAACCATCGCCTACCTGCGCGGCACTGGCCGCAGTGACGAACTCTGCACCACGGTCAAAAATTACTACCAGGCGCAAGGCATGTGGGGCATCCCCACCGCGAAGGGCGTGCTCGACTTCACCGCCGAACTCGAACTCGATCTTGGCGTCGTCGTGCCCTGCGTCTCCGGTCCGAAACGCCCGCAGGACCGCATCACGGTCGGCGATTTGAAGACAACCTGGGCAGACCTGCTCACCAAGCCCACGCCTCAGGGCTACGGCAAGCAGCCAGAGGTTGCCACTCAGGCTCCAGAATTGCCGCCCTCGCTCGACTCCGTGCCCGATGGCGCGGGTTCACTCGCCGAGGTCTTCGGTGCGCAGATGGGCGTGGTCACGGAGCCCGGCGACCAGCCATCCTACCCGCTTTGGGAAGTCACCGTGGACAGCAAAGCAGGTGTCAAAGACGCCATCACTCACGGCAGCGTGCTCATCGCCGCCATCACGAGCTGCACCAACACCAGCAACCCGAGCGTCATGCTTGCCGCCGGTCTGCTGGCCAAAAAAGCCAATGCACTCGGCCTCACCATCAAGCCTTCCATCAAAACCAGCCTTGGACCTGGCAGTCGCGTCGTGACGGATTATCTCACCAAAACTGGCCTTCAGCCTGAACTCGACAAACTCGGTTTCCAAACTGTCGGCTACGGCTGCACCACCTGCATCGGCAACAGCGGCCCGCTTGATCCCGGCATCGAAGACGTCGTCAAAGGCGAGGATATCGTCGCCGCCAGCGTGCTCTCCGGGAACCGCAACTTCGAGGCCCGCGTGCATCAGAGCATCAAGGCGAACTTCCTCATGTCGCCCCCGCTCGTCGTCGCCTACGCCATCGCCGGCACGGTGGACATTGATTTAAGCCGGGACGAACTCGTTCCCGGCAGCGGCGTCCATTTGAAGGACATCTGGCCCACACTCGAAGAAGTGCGTGACGCCATGGCCTCCGCGCTCAGCCCTGATGTCTTCCGTAAGCTCTACACCGACTTCGCCAGCCAGAATCCGAAGTGGAACGAGATCAAAGGCGGCGTTGGCGAAGTCTTCGAGTGGGACGGCAAGTCCACCTACATCCAGCATCCGCCGTTCTTCGCGGATTTCAGCATGACGCCCGGCGACATCGTTGAAATCAAAGGCGCGCGTCCGCTCGGCATCTTTGGCGACAGCGTCACGACCGACCACATCAGCCCTGCCGGCAACATCAAGAAAGACAGCCCCGCTGGTCGCTTCCTGCTCGAGAACGGCGTCACCCAGGCCGATTTCAACAGCTTCGGCAGCCGTCGTGGCAACGACCTCGTCATGACCCGCGGCACGTTCGCCAACGTCCGCATCAAGAACCTCATGATGGGCGGCAAAGAAGGTGGCTATACGTTTTATTTTAGGGGGTCAGTTGAACCAGTGACTTTTGTCGACGCTCCTTACAAAGACGTGCAGGACATAGTGCCGCCACATGGAGCCCACGGAATCGCCACTTCAATCTATGATGCAGCCGTTGCCTATCAGAAGGAAGGAACGCCGACCATTGTCATCGGCGGCGAAGACTACGGCATGGGCTCCAGCCGCGACTGGGCCGCCAAAGGCACCCGTCTGCTCGGCGTGAAGGCCGTCATCACCAAGAGCTTTGAGCGCATCCACCGCAGCAACCTCGTCGGCATGGGCGTCCTGCCCTGCAACTTCAAGGACAAGGCCGACTACGACAAGGTCAAAGACCTCGCTACTGCTACCTTCGACCTCCTCGGCATCTCCAACGACTTCAAGCCCATGAGCGAAGCCACCCTCCGCGTCCACAAGGCCGACGGCAGCACCTTCGACATCCCCGTCATCGTCCGCATCGATACCCCCGTCGAAATCGACTACTACCGCGCCGGCGGCATCCTGCCGTATGTGCTCGCGCAGATCCTGCGTGCGAACGCCTGATCCGTAGAACGAGTTTTCCAACTCGTTCCTCGAACCACTCACCTAAACCCGGCAGACCGAAAGGCTGCCGGGTTTTTGTTTGCTTGGAATCGCCGGGCACAACGATCAAACTCCCGCCATGAACGCCTCCACCGTCTTCCCCATGATCCCCGTAGCGAGCAAGTCGCTGTGGTTCTTCGCCATCATCGGCCTCATCCTCGTCGGTGCCCTTGTCCTGATGATCTGGCTGGCGTGGTCCATGCAGCATGTGCGTTTCACGGTCTCCAACGAAGGCCTGCGCCTTCAAGGCGATCTCTACGGCCGCTTGATCCCGCTCAAATCGCTCAAGCTCGACGAAGCGGTGGTCACCAACCTCAACACCGACAAGGATCATCAGCCCAAATGGCGCACGATGGGCACCGGGCTGCCCGGTTACGCCGCAGGATGGTTCAAACTGCACAACGGAACGAAAGCACTGCTCTACGTCACCGACCGCACGCACGTCGTGCGCATTCCCACGACGGAGGGCTACACGGTGATGCTGAGCGTGGCAGAGCCGAGGGCGCTGATTGACGCCTTGAAGCAGCAAAACGCACCCTGACGGGCCTTTAACCGCCATTCACCACCATCCCGCGCAAAGCGCTCGATGACATCATCGGCTGGAGCAGGGCAAGACCGGCACGGAGTTGGGATGGACTGCTGACGGCGGGGTTGTTGACGAGGAGGACATCCGAGGCCAGCGGGGCCAGCGGGGCGACGTTGGCGAAGCTTTTGAGCAGCGGGGAAGCGTCGAGGATGATCCAATCGACCTCCGTTTTCGCGCGTTCGATCCACATGCGGTAGCCATCGAGCAGTTCGTTGGTGGCGTGGGCAGGGAGATCGCAGCCGGGGAGCAGGAAGAGATTGCTATGGCCGTAGCGCAGAGCTTCGAGGTCGTGCGCATAGGCTCCGTAGCCCTGTACGGCACGGGGGAACCACTGGTGCAGCGTGGGGGAGGAGGGATTGCACTCCATCATGAACACGCGGCGGCCCTGATGGCAGAAGGCGGCGGCCAGGGCGGCGGAAACGAGTGTTTTGCCCTCGCCTGCACCGGCGCTGGTGATGAGAATGACGCCTGCGGAGGTGCTGCGGTTCAGAGCCTGCTTTTCAAGCGTGCTGGTGAGCTGATGCAGGGCGCTGGAGGCTCCGATCGGCTCCGGCTTCAGCAGCTCGGAAAGCATGGCCTCCGGCGTGGTGCCATGCACATACGGCAGCCGGGCAAGGATGGTCGTTTCACCATCGGCAGGCTTGATGGCAGGCATGTGACGTGTTTGGGGCCGTGTGGACGCCATTGACTCCATCGCGGGCAAGGCAGGTGCGACAGGCGAGGAAATGGTGAAGGGCGAGTCTGGCTGGTGCTCTGAATAGCTGTGGCCATACGCGGTGTGCTGCATGGGATCCTGCATCGCCGGGTTTTCGACTTTGGGGCCGAAAAGTTTCCGGACATGATCGTCAAAGATGCCCCAGCTCACCGGCAGGCCGATCAGAGAAAGGCCAAACAGCATGGCCGCTGCCACGGCGGCGATGGGCTTGTTCGGCTTCACGGGTTTTTCCGGCACCATCGCCACGTCCGCCACGCGCAGCAGGCCGCTGTCGCGGAACTGGCCGGTGAGAGCGGCCTGGCTGCGGCGCATCTCGATTTTTTCATACAAATCGCGGTCCATGCGCACCTGGTCGCGCAGCATGCTCTGCTGTACGTTCTTGCCGTTCACGTCCAACGCCACGCCGCGTGCCTCGTCAAGCTGGCGGCGATAATCCGCGATCTGGCGCTGCTGGGACTCGACCTCCGTCTGAATCATGCTGACCACCGCGTTCACCGTGCGATTCAGCGCGGCACGCAGGCCGTCGATCTCATTCGCGAGGCCGATCATGCGTGGATGCCTGCGGCCGCAGGTCGCCTCCAGCGGGGCGCGTTCGGCGATCTTGGCATCCAACTGCTTGCGGATGTAGGCCACGTCAGCGTTGTCGGCAAAAAGCCTCAATTCGGTGAGATCACGGCCAGATTTCTGCGCTGCGACGAGGTTGTCGAGGTCGCTACGGGCCTTGGTGAGCTTCAAATCGGCCTCGGTGATGGCGGCGTTGAGCTGGCGCACCTTGTCGTTGGAGACATCCTTCGTGTCGGTGTCTTCCATGATGCCCTGGCTCTTGCGATACTCGGCGAGCTTCTGCTCGGACAATTGCAAACGCTTCTGCAACTCCTGCGATTTCGTTTCGAGATAGCTGGAGGCATCGGCGCTGAGCTTGCCCTCCTGGTCGGCGACGTAATGGATGTACTCCTCGACGTAACGATTGGCGAAGTCGGCGGCGAGACGCGGATCGCGGTCGCGCACCTGCACGCGCAGGACATGGGATTCCTTGAGCGGCTCCACCCGCACGGAGGAAATCATGAGGTCGATGAAGCGTTCACGCGGATCGCCGGGCTTGCCAGGTTTGTAGAGGCCCATGAGCTTCAGCAGCTCATCCTTGCGGCTGAGCGAGTTCGCTTCGCGTTGCAGATACGCATCACGCTGCGCCGCCGGGAAGTGATCATAGAAATGACTGAGGAAGCGGCGAGAGAGCAGCTCGGTGCGGTGGTTGTTGATCAACTGCGGCGCGCTGAGTTCCGTGACACCACGCGTGGACATGGCCTCGAAGTTGAACACGTTGGCGTCCTGGATGCGCAGCAGCAGCTGGGATTCGGCCTCGTAAATTTTAACCCCCATGCCGAGGTAATAAAACGTGAACGCGGCAAGCATCAGTCCCAGCACGGCGCCGCTCAGCCAGCGCTTGCGGATGTAACCGAACACGTCCGCGATGCTGATGAGCGGCTGCACCTCGAAATCACGCGGATTGATCGGCGGCAGGAAGGCACGCGGATCAAACACGGGCGACATGCCCGGATGTGCCGGCATGGTCATGGAGGGGGCCATCGGCATCAGGCCACGCGAGGGCGTGAGGGCAAGCATCGTCCCAAACCCGTGCTGTGGCGCGGCGTTGGAAGGCTGCATGCTGTAGGAAATGGCCATGGTCGTGGAGAATTAAGCGGCTAGAGGAAGGGCGGATTCGTGGTGGAGCGCAGAAGCACGTGGCGTGGACTCGTGCAGATGCATGGCTTTCAGGATGATCTCGTTCACCAGACGCACGTCGAAGACTTCTGCGGCGAGCCGGTGGCTCGCACGGCCCATGCTGGCGATCTGCTCCGGCTTGGTAAGGAACCATTCCATCGCGCATTCGACGGCGGCGACGTTCTGCGGCTGACAGAGGAAGCCGTTCTCGCCTTGCATGAGCATCTCGCCGTCCTCGCGCTGCGTTTCGCCCTCGGCGGTGAGTTTGACGCATTCGCGGGCACCAACGGAGTTCGTGGTGATGACCGCACGGCCCATGGCGAGCGCCTCCAGTGTCGCATGCGGCACGCCTTCGCGATACCAGGTGGGCAAAACGAAGACATGCATCGTCTTGAGCAACGCAGCGACATCCTTGACCATGCCGTGATGGATGAGCGTGCCTTCCGCGACCCAGTCATGCACCTCATGTTCCGACACACGGTTCGGATTCGGATCAAACGGGCCGACGAGGTGAAACTCCGCATGCGGGAAGAGCTGTTTGATGCGCCGGGCGGCCTCCGCGAAAACACGCACGCCTTTGCTGATGAGCAGACGACTCACAAGCACGAAGCGGATGCGGCCCGCTACGATGTCTGCGTCGTTTTCGAGCGGAGCGTGCGCGAATTCATCCATGTTCACGCCGGAACCGGCGGTGACATGCACGGGAACACCGGCAGGAAGCATGTTCGACTCGGTGAAGAGCTTCAAGTCGTCATGATTTTGCATGAAGATGACATCCGCGCGCTTCAGGGCGAAGCGATGCAGTGCCTCGGAGATGTAACTGAGGATTTTCTGCTTCCACGTCACCGGTTTGACGAAGGTGAAGCCCAAGCCGGGCAGCAACGCGTAAATGCGGCGGATGCCGGCCAGACGGGCGATGACGCAGCCATACACGACCGATTTGATGGTGTAGGCGAACAGCGCGTCCGGCTTTTCAGAGCGGAACAGCCGCCACATGTCCCACATGGTCACGAGATCCTTCAGCGGATTGATTTTGGAACGCGCCATGCGGATGGCGCGATGTCTGCCGCCGAGACTGGCGACGAATTCCCGCACATGCGGATAATCTTCGGCGGCAGAAGTGACGAGTTCACAGCCTTGCGCGGCGAAGTCGCGGATCAGATCGCCACGGTGATAGACGAGCGTGTTCGCATCTGCGGTAAGAACGAGGACTTTCATGATTCGTGATCCTCCTGAAGTTCGTTGACGCTGTCGGCGCGTTGTTTCAAACAGCGCGGGAAGAGGCGGCGCACGGCGCGCAGCGCGTGGAAGGCGGCGGCGCGCCAGCTTGATGGATTGCTGGCCTCGAGATCGAGCAACCAGCGCAGCCCCTCGCACCACTGGCGTTTGTACTCGTAGTCACTGGGCAGCATGTCATGCACGCGCAGACCACGCTGGATGGAACAGTCAATGCACCAGCGCATGACGAGCTTGCCGGGTGAGAGTCGGGCAAAAGCGGGATCCCAGCCCATCTGGAACTGGAAGAACTCGTCGCGCTCCACAAAACCATACATGGCGGCGATGATCTGACCGTCTGCCTCCAGCAAAGGCAGCAGGGCGCGGCCCTGCGGCAGCCATTGCGCGGCAAGACGCTGGTGAAAACGCCACGAGGCCGGTGTGATGAAAGTGCTGACGTCTTCAGGCCAGTGACGGGCATGCAGCGCGCCCAGCGCATTCATCGCGCTCTCGAACGACACACGTTCTCCCGCCAGCGAGGCGACACCTGCGTGCTGCGCGGCGAAGGCCTTGCGACGGCGGCGGAGCTTGCTGCGCCGCGCGCCCGTGTGGCGTGCTTCATACTCTTCCGACGCGGCGGGCAGGCGGATGAAATGACAGGCATAGCGGTTCAGCACGCCGGTGTGCATGAAGGATTCCTCCAATGCGGCGAGGATGTGCGGAGTGTTCGGTGACTCCTCCGGCAAATGATTCAGACGCACGACATCGCATTCGTGACGCAGCAGTTTGAAGATGCGGCAGAGGCGCGGCGTGAGATCGTCCTCCTGCCCGGCAGGCACGATGAGATCAAGGCGCTCGCCATGCGCGTCGCCAAAACCGCTGATGAAGGAGAGCGCGGTAAGATGGCGGCGGGCGCGATCTTTCTCTCTCGAAAGCATGAGCGGCGCGATCGCATGGGGAACGCCCTCCTCATCACGCAGCAGGCCGATGACGAGCCTGGCATCACGTTCACGGCATTCCGCCCACCACAAACTGACCCAGTCCCAGCGCAGGAAGGGCGAACGCGTGACGGTTTGATCGACAAGCGCGTCCCAGAACGGCGCAAGCGCGTGAAATCCGGCTTCATCACGCACGAGGTCGAGTGTGAGGGCGCCGTGGCGTGACTGTACGGGCGATACAGACGGTTTGGGCAATGTGACGGTCATGGCGCGCCTCCTTTCTCCGCTGCGGCGGTCTGTTTGCGATGATGTGCGGCTTCGATCATGGCACCGAGTTGATGCCGCGCGTCCATGAGCGCGCCGGGATTGTTGTCCCAGTCGCCAAAGCCGCGCGCAAAACTCGATGTGAGGCGACGCGCGTCGTCTTCGAGGCCCAACTGGCGTGCCAGCATGAGGTAATCATAGTCCTCCACAGCTTCGCGCAGCCATTTCAGGCGCATCGAGGCCACGGGAGCATGCCGTCCGTGGCGTTTCTCCGTGGCGGGGTAAATGTAGGAGCCGTCGCCGTTGTAAACCGTACCGTCGGGCGTTTTGAATGTGCCCGCGTCCTTCCAGACATCGACGCCTTCAGCGGCAAACAGTGTGTCCCAGTAGGTAAGGCCGGTGATGCCGTGCTTCGGCAGCAGCCAGCCGACGATGCGATGCGCCAGAGGCGGATAATCGAGCGCCCACACGGGCGGGAAGCTGCTGCGCAGTTCCTTCGGCCTGCCCTGCTGCTTTTCCCATTCATCCGGCATCTGCACGAGCGCCGCATAGGCCCAGATTTCATCACCAGCCTGGCGGCGCACGGCGATGTCATGCCTGCCACCGGCCCACTCCATGTCCTTCCACACTTCGCTGAAATGCGGCACCCAGATGTCCACGGCGCGGTTGAGCGTGCCCCAGGCGGTTTTTTCCGCCGTGGGCTGCTCGGTGATGAGCAGCGGCACGCGGATGCCGTGCTTCTCCTCGACTTCGTTGAAGAACTCGCCCCAGCGGCGCACATTCTCGTAGGCTGCGGCGTCGTTCGGCTCATCGAGATCGCCCATGATGACATAGCCGCGTGATTCGCAGCGGATTTTGGCCAGCAGCTTCATCCATTGCGCGACGTAGCCCATGGCGGCTTCGCGATCCTTGCCGAGCGGGTCGTTGAACGGCCATTGCGGCCAGATCGGCAGGCCGATGGTGCTGCAATGACGGTGCAGCAGGTGCTTTCTCAATGCGCGTTCGACCTTGCCCTCGTCAATCTTGCCGGTGCTGGCATCGGGATAGCTGCCGTAGATTTGATCGACGCTGAGACGATGCTCGGCGAGGAGATCGTAGTATGCGTTGAGCAAACCGACGTGGGTGAGCGAGGGCGTGTTGTTTTGGTAATCCAGGCCATGCACCTCGGCAATGCGGCGCACGGTGGTCATGATGGAGGTGCGCAGCTTCGGCACCACGGGCAGATCGAAGTCCCACACGTTGAGCGTGTAAGCGGCGATGGCGGCGGAACCGTCGGAGAATTTGAAACGCACTTCCCCGGTGTAAGCGCCTGGCGCGGCGGTGTAGGGCACGAAAACATCGACCCAAAACGGCTGGTTCACGATCGCAGAGCCGCTGATCTCATGCGCGGGCATGTCGAGCGGCACGAGCGCGTCGGGATAATCACCCGGAGGCAGTGGAGCCATCGGGGTGGACTTGGAAACGCGGACGTAGTGCTCGCGCAACACTTTCGGCGCGGGCAGCAGCATCTCGGAATCGTGTTTGGCGATGCCCGTGGCGATGATCTCGATGTTTTTGAGCTGCTCCGGTGTGGCGGAGACGATGATTTGCAGCGGCTCCCATTCGCCGCGCGCGGCGTGCAGGGTGTGCGTTTGCGCTGTTGGCGGTGTGCCATCGCGGGAGATGCGTGTCATGCCGTCGCAGAATGACACCCTCACCGGCTGGGCGAGAGCATGGGCGGTCAAAGCGAGAAGCAGGAACGTTGTCTTCACGACCGCACCTCCAGGAGTTGTGCGTAGGTTTCCGCATACTGGCGGGCGGCCTGCACGATGGTGAAACGCTCCAGCACGCGCTGGCGTGACCGGATGGAAATGTCTTCGCGTGCGACGAGGCCAAGGCGCAAGACCTGTTCCCAAGCACTTGCAAGCGCCGCAGGATCACGCATCGGCACGACCTTGCCGACATCTTCGAGCAAACGTGAGCAATCGCCCACGTCGGTGGTGACGCATGGCACGCCGCAGGACATCGCCTCAATGACGGTCATCGGGCAGGCCTCGGTGCGCGAGGAAAGCGAAAACACGTTCAGCGCTGGATACAAACGCCACGGATCGGGCCGGAAGGATTCAAAGCGGACCTGATCACGATGCGGCAGTTGCGCGAGGAGTTCACGCTCTTCGGCTCTCATTTCGACCTCCACGCCGCCACAGAAGACGAAGTGAGCGTCAGGCAGGCGTGTTTGCAGCAACGCCGCCGCGCGCAGGAAGGTCGGCAGATCCTTCATCTCATGAAAACGGCCGACGTAGCCGATGACAGGGACGTTGGGAGACAGCTTCAGTTCAGCACGGGTGTCGAGCGCGGCATCGGTGTCGGGCACGAATCGGTCGGCGTCGATGCCGTTGGGAATCCAGCGCATCTTGGAACGCGGATAACCGATGGCGGCGTGATCTTCGATGGCCGTGGCAGAGCAGGAGATGATGCGCGACGGGATGAAGCGTGAGCTGAGCGCGAGCGCCCGACGGAAGAGAGCCGTCTTGCTCCTGCCGTCACCGGGATTGCGATGGATTTCGCGGCAATGGATGCTCCAGACGATGTTGCGCACACCAGCAAGCCGGGCAGCCCAGCCGCCGACGAGATCGGCGTGATGCATCCACGTCTGCACGATGTCCGGCCGCTCCGCGCGCAGGACAGCACGCAGCCTGGCCAGCGTTTCGCGGTGCAAATACGCGCTGCCTTCGAGGTCATGGACATCGACACCGGCCTCATGCAGCCGCTTGAGATGATGCGGCCAGGGCTTGGCATTGATGGCGACGACAACGCTGCGGAACTGCGCGGGATCGAGCGATTCTGCGAGGTTCATGAGCATCGCCTCCGCACCGCCGCCGCCGATGGTGTAGGCGAAGTGCAGCACCACCGGGCGTTTGTCACGCGCAGGAGCAGGCAGTGATCGCGCGGGCACAAAAACACGCGCGCGCTGCCGGCCCGGCAGCAGCAGCGTGTCACTCGTGCTGAGCGTGATCGTCTTCATATCATCGACATCGCCTTCAGGCAGCTCTGCCTCCATTCTTTGAGCGTTTCAAAAGCCCCGGAAACGGTGGCCTCCGCCTCCCACACGGATTCTGGTGACCCGTAGCGTGGGAGTTGGAAGAGAGAGACATCGTTGTTCACACGGCCGGAGATGGTGGTGCAGGCGGCCTTGAAGCCCGCCTCGCGCACCAGTAGCATGGTTTCGCGCGTGAAGTCGTCAGCACTGCCGTTCGGGTAGGCAAAAGTGGCGGGCAAATCGCCGATTTCCGCCCGGATGCGGTCACGGCAGGCGGAAATCTCAGCACGCATGGCCATGGAGTCACAACGTGCGAGAATCGGATGGGTATGGGTGTGCCCGCCGATGTCTACATGACCGCTGAGGGACATGTCACAGGCCATTTCCCAAGTCATCGGACACATGGGAGTGGGAAGGTCCGCCAGCGTGGGCGAGGAGACTTCGAGCGCCTCTTCCAGGCGGTCCACCTCTCGGAGCAGGTCCGTGTCAGGCAGTTCTTTGAGTTCGGGCATTAGGCGCACGAGGGACTGCTGGCGCAGCTCACGCGTGCCGAGGTAGAGACGGAGCTTCTTGTTGTTGATCTTCCAGTCGATCAGTTGCTTCCGCGTACGTCCCAAGGCCAGATCCACCCGCTGGAACCACAGCATGTCCTCGCCATCAAGAAACCCCGTGGCGACGAAGATCGTGGCATGGAGATCGAACTCCTTCAGGATTGGGTACGCCAGTTCGTAGTTCGAGGCGTAGCCGTCGTCGAAGGTGATGACGACGGCATTGTCCGGCAGCCGGGTGCGTTTCGTCCTGGCCTCGATGAGATCCGCCAGTGAAACCACCTTGTAATCCGCTGCCAGCAAGGCGCAGATGCTGCGGAAGACCGAGACCGGCAGGTGCAGTGTCCAGTCGAGGATGTCAGGATCACCGGCGTCTTCGCATAAGCCATGGAAGGCCAGAATCGTAGCTTCCGAGGCACGGCGCGTCCGCGCGAAGGACGCAAGACCGCTGCCGACGAGGGCGGCGGCTTTGATGGCGCGCGAGTGAAGGGCGAGCGGCATGATCCAAAAGACGGCTGAGGGATGACGTCGTCAGCTTAGAAAGCTGGCGGCGATTGTGGTTATGGAAATTGATAAAACAAAGCGATTCTCCATACTTTAGGAGCCGATTTGTTAACTTCAATAGAATAATCATAATTACTGTATAATTATCTTGGCTCCAAAGTGGGCTGAGAACTGGAGTTCGCTTGTGGCGGAGACGGGTGAACGTAGGTCAATTTCGACGAAGTTCGTTTTCGCCACTCCAAAACACTGCCCATCAAGGGATTGTGCTTTTTGCTCTTACCCAGATTGGGGCGATGTAGAGCACTGATTGGCGTGCTCGTCTGCGGATGATTGTTCCTGCAGGGAAGTGAGCGCCGTGGGGCGGCGCGAAGCCAAAATGCAGTAGGTGTTACCGGACACCTCGATGAGGCGGCGGCCGCCTTGGGCGTACAATCTATGCGCGCCACGATGATGTAGGGCAACGTGCGACCCTCCAAAAGCCCATGCTGTAGCATTTTCACAACCGTGTCAGAGGACTTCCCTTCGAGCTGCTTTGGACCACTTATTTCCACTTGCCCAGCAGCCGCAAATAGGTCTCTGCATAGCTGCCGATTGCTTGTGCGATACTGAAGCGCTCCTGCACTCGCGAACGCAACCGTGTGGCGTTTTCGTTTTTTGACTCCCTACCTGGTCGCAATGTTTGTTCCCAGGCATTCGCGAGCGCTTCCGAATCACCCGCAGGCACGACACAGCCAGCACCTTCGAGCAGAAACGCGCAATCCCCAACGTCCGTGGCCACACAAGGCACACCGCAGGACATCGCTTCAATAATGCTCATGGGGCATGCTTCACTGCGTGAGGAAAGCGAATAAACATCCAACGCCGGATAGATGCACCAAGGATCCGTGCGAAACGCCTCGAAGCGCACCTGGCCAGGAGACGGCAGCAATGCGAAGGCTGCACGCTCCTTATCGCTCAAATCAGACTCCAGACCACCGCAGAGCAAAAAATACGCTCTAGGAATGCGCGACTGCAACAAAGCTGTCGCACGCAAAAAAGTGGTCAGATCTTTGGCTCCGTGAAAACGCCCTGCAAAGCCGATCACCGGCACATCTGATGGCAGTTGCAATTCCGCACGGGTAGCAAATGCGGCCTTTGCATCAGGGATAAATCGTTCAGTATCGATGCCATTGGGAATCCAGTGCATTTTAGAACGTGGATAGCCCATGGCTGCATGCGTTTCGATAGCAGCCGCGGAACAGGAGATGATTCGGCTCGGAATAAAACGAGAACTAATGACCAGCGCCCAGCGCAGGGAGGCAATCATGAACCGGCTTTCCTTTGGGTCGTGAAATGTCTCCAGCGTGTGGATGCTCCAGATGACTTTCGGAACTCCCGCCAGCCGGGCGGCCCAGCCTCCGACAAAATCAGACTGTTGTATCCAAGTTTGCACGATATCAGGCCTCTCTGCGCGCAAAATGGCACACAGTCTGGCAAATGAACCAAACGAGAGGCTTTCCAAGGAATGCAGCGTCACTCCCGCTGCGACGAGACGCTGCACCAAATCCGGCCACGGTGTGGTATTGACGGCCACCACAACACTGCGAAACCGCGAGGGGTCGAGCTTTTCGACCAGGTTCATCAGCATCGCCTCGGCTCCACCACCGCCGAGGTGGAAAGTGTAATGGAGTATGGTGGGACGCATGTCTCTGCCCTCAGCGCTGGAAACGTCCATCTTCATGTCTGCGACAGCATTTTGAACCGGCTTTTCCATTCCTGAAATGTTTCAAACACCCCGGAGACCACGGCATTAGCCCACCAAGAAGAACAAGGAGCACCATAGCGAGGAAGCCGAAAGGCGGACGTCTGCTCATCAACACGCGCCTCAATCATCGAACAGGCGGCTTTGAACCCGGCTTCCCGCACTATATTCATCGTTTCACAGGTGAAATCATCTGCCGTGCCGTTCGGATAAGCGAAGCTGACGGGTGGTTTCCCAAGCTCATCATGAATGCGGTCGCGACATGTAACGATTTCCGTGCGCATCGTGGCGGCATCGCATCGTGCCAAAATCGGATGCGTCATAGTATGTCCCCCGATCTCGATCTGACCACTGGCGGACATTTCCCTCGCCATGTCCCAGGACATCGGGCGCATCCGTTCTGGAAGATCCCCGACCTGCGGCTTTTTGACCTCCAATGCCGCTTCAAGTCGGTCCACCTCTCGACGCAGTTCGACATCGGGTAAGCGTTTGAATTCCGGCATCAGGCATAAGAGCGATTGCAGGCGTTGCGCGTGATTGCCAAACCGCAGGCTCAGAAGCTTGCCGTTGATCTTGAAATCGAGCTGCGGTTTCTGCGTGCGGCTCAATGCCAGATCCACGCGTTGGAACCACAACACATCCTCCCCGGCAAGAAACCCGGTGGCGACATGGATGGTGGCTGGCAGGCCAAACTTTCGCAAAATGGGATAGGCCAGCGCGTGATTGGAGGCAAAACCGTCGTCAAAGGTGATGACCACCGCATTGTCGGGCAAACGAACGCCACGAGCATGCGCGTCAATCAGGTCTGACAACCGAACAACCCGGAATTCGTCCCTTAGAAGCCTGCAAATGCCTTCAAAGATGTCCATCGGCAGATGCAGATACCATTCAAGGCTGTCGGCATCGTCCGCAGTCTCACAAAGGCCATGAAAAGTCAAAATCGCAGCTCTCGAAGGATGCCGGGTGCGTGCGAAGGCCGCAAAACCGCTGTCCACCAACACAGCTTTAGCGAGACGGTTGTAGAAGAAAGAAAGAGGCAAGGCGATGACAGCGGAGTGGCTTTTTAACTTCACCAAGCTTGATGCTTATCGCATAAAAGCAACAAGGCCGGAGAGTGCAGCTCCCCGACCTTGTGCAAAAGTCCTCGCTGGAAAAATCAGAGCGGTCTGATCCACACGTTCCGCAGACGCACCGGCGGGTCGTTTTTATGATCTTGGATGCGGATCGGCGCCTTCTCAGGGAATTCGCCGGTGTAATCAGTGACCTGTTTGTGCTTCGTCGGGCCCATGATCTTCGTGTGGTTCTGCACGCAGATGCCGTTCACGAAGGTGGTGATGTAGGCCGGCTCCACGACCTTGCCGCCTTCCAGTTTGGGGGCGGTGAAGATGATGTCATAGACCTGCCACTGGCCGGCGGGGCGCACGGCGTTCACCAGCGGCGGCGTCTGGCCGTAAACACCGCCGGTCATGCCGTCGGCGTAGGTCGGGTTGTTGTCGCAGTCGAGCATCTGGGATTCGTAGCGGTCCATGAAAAACACGCCGGCGTTGCCCTTCTTCTGCGAATTGCCCTTCGTGTTCGGCTCACTCATCCACTCCAAGTGAAGCTGGCAGCTCGCGAATTCCTGCTTCGTCCAGCAGTCGCCGCCGGAAATCATCATCACTCCGCTGTCCACCGGCCACGGGCACGGAATGATCTTGCCGGTTTCCTTGCCCTTGGCGTCCTTCTCCTTCGCCTGGAGGGCGTCCGTGTTGGTGCCGTCGAAAATCACGATCGCATCCGAAGGTGGTGCGCCGGGTTTTTCGCCAGGGGCCACGGCATTCGGGCGTGGACGGTCGATGTCATGCACCTTCCACTGCGTGCCGGGAATCACCGGCGTGTCCGAGTAACCGATGGGCGAGGGCTTTTCAGCCGCCGGAGCAGCCGGTTTGGGGTCCGCAGCGAAGGCGGCGATGCCGGTCAGGGCGAAGGCGAGAGTGGAAGCGATGATTTTCATGAGGGATGCAGCAAACGAGAGGCCGCATCCGATGTTGCAGCACAAGCGGTGAAGTAATGGGAAAAAGAGGTTGCCAATCGCCTGAGAGAGCGGACACTCTCGTTCCATCAAATCGCGGGATGGAGCAGCCCGGTAGCTCGTCAGGCTCATAACCTGAAGGTCGTAGGTTCAAATCCTACTCCCGCAACCAATTTCAAACGCCCGCAGCAATCGCTGCGGGCTTTTTGTTGTCACGACTGCCCTTCCACCTCAAAATAATCATCCTCCGCGATGTCAGGGATGCCGACGACGAGAACCCGCATCTTGCCGCGGGCGCCGTGGACGACACCGGGGGGGATGTGGACGAGGGAGCCTTTGCTGACGGGTTGTTCGACGCCGTCGAGCATGACGGAACCGCCGCCGTCGAGGACGTAGTAGAGCTCGGTGGAGCGTTTGTGGTAGTGAAGCTTTGCGCCGTCGATGTCCACGGCATGCGCCCAGGCGGCGGGCGAAAGATCGACGTCCTCGCGGCTGATGAGACGATCCCGCCAGCCGCAGGTGCTGCGTTCACGCGGCGTGTGGCCTTCGTGGCGAACGAGCAGCGGACCTGTGGGTGATTTGATCATGAGATTGGCTATTTCCCAGCGCGATGGGCTTTGATCTCCTCAGCAAGGTGCACAAAATCGCCTTTCTCGCAGAGGCGCACGAAGCCTTCGGTGAAGCGCTTCAGTTCATCCCACACGCTGCGGATGTGCTCCGCCTCCTCGATCGTGATGCGGTTGTCGGAGGCGGCCTTGCTGATCGCAGTCAGGAGATCGGCGAACTGCTGCACGATCTCCTGCGTGGCGGGCATGAGTTCCATGCCGCGCGGACCGCCACCGGCGGGGTTTTGCACGAAGACGCCGTTCGCCTTGTGGCAGAGCCACTGGATGAGCTGCGGATCCTGCGTGATCTCGAAGAGCTGGCGCACGCGGTCGAGCGGGTTCGCGGTGCCGCTGCCCTGCATCTCATCGGGCTGGGACCATTTGTAAGCGAGCGAGAGGGACACGCCCATCTGCGCGGCCACCTCCTTGAAGCTGGTGTTCTCGACGGCCTTGCTGATCACTTCATGGGAGTCCATGCCAGATTTGTTTCAGAAGCGGAGCGGTTTGGCAAGCAGCATCCTTGCCGTTCTGGCATGGCAAATGTCACACGGCGGCGATCTTTGGACTTGTAGCAGAAAGCGCCTCCCGCGTAAGCTGGACGCCCATGAAAATTCCAAACCTCCTCCTCCTCGCGGCGGTGTCATTCATCCTGACCTCCTGCCTTGAAGTCAAATCAGTCGTCAGTGTGAACAAGGACGGCACCGCCACGATCGAAGAAACCGCGCTGCTCGGCGCTCAGCTCCAGGCCATGATGGCGCAGGGCGGCGGCGCTGGCGGAGCCGATTCGATGAAAGACCTCGTTCCCGACAAGGCGAAAGCCGAAGAGCGTGCGAAACAGCTCGGTGAAGGCGTGACAGTGAAGTCACACGAAGACGTGAAGCTGCCCGATGGTCGTGGTGGCGTGAAGGTGACCTACGCGGTGGCCGATATCCGCAAGCTCAAGTACACGCCCTTCGGCGCGAAATCGAAGGAAGGGAAAGAGGAAAAGCCCGCCACCTTCGCGCTGGACGGCTCCACACTCACGATGACACTGCCGGTGGACAAAAAGTCCGACAAGCCGAAGTCCGAGAAACCTGCGGTGCCGAAGGAGCAGATGATGGCGCAGATGGCCATGATGAAACCGATGTTCGCCGGCATGCGCATGACCGCCGAGATCAAGGCCCCGGGCGGCGTCGCCAGCTCCGACGCCACGCATTTCGCTGGTGACACGATGACCGTTCTCGACATGCAGATCGACAAGCTCATGGACAAGCCGGAGAACTTCATGGGCTTCATGGAGTCCGCCGAGCAGAACCTCTCCATGGCCGAGGCCGCCGACAAATTCAAAGGCGTCGAAGGCATCAAGATCGAAGGCAAGGGCACCGTGAAGATGGAGCTGAAATAAGCCGCCTCACCGTTCCACAAATTCAACACGCAATGGCCGGAGCACCACGCTCCGGCCATTTTGTTTGAGATGCCGGGATCGGCATGAGTTTTCGTTTGCCGCACCGTCCTGACGCCGGACAGTCGCCCTGCATGATCTCCCAGCTTCTCGATTTCGTCCTGCACGTCGATAAACACCTGCAAACCTTCGCTCTGGAGCACGGAGCGCTGATTTACGGGCTGCTGTTCGCGATCATCTTCTGCGAGACCGGCCTGGTGGTGATGCCGTTTCTGCCGGGCGATTCGCTGCTGTTCGCCGTCGGGGCGCTTTCCGCGCAGGGCTTCATGCGCATCGAGTACATCATCCCGCTGCTGATGTGCGCCGCGATCATCGGCGACAATTTGAACTACTGGATCGGACGCAAGGCCGGCGGCTGGATCGTGGGCCAGCGCTGGTTCAAGCGTGACTACCTCGCCAAGACCGAGGCGTTCTTCGTGAAGCATGGCGGCAAGGCCATCATCCTCGCCCGCTTCGTGCCCATCGTGCGCACGTTCGCGCCCTTCACCGCAGGTTTTGGCCGCATGGATTACCGCCGCTTCCTCTGCTACAGCCTCGGCGGCGGCTTGTTCTGGGTGCTGAGCTTCAGCATCGCCGGTTACTTCCTCGGCAGCATCCCGATCATCAAAAACAACATCAAGCTGGTGTTCCTGCTCATCATCGTCGTCTCCGTGCTGCCCATCGTGATCGAGGTGCTCAGGCACCGTGCGGAAGCGAAGCGCGCCAGGCAAAACAGCCAGGACTAAGGCTGCACGCGCATGCCAGTGCTGGGATTGAGGTAGTAGCCCGGATTGCCGCCGACACCGGGCACGTACACCGGCTGCTGTGAGGTGGGAGCGCCCAGGTACGGCTGATTGGGCATGTAGCCGGGAATCGGCGCGCCGGGATACACCGGCATGCCGCCGATGGTTTGATAGCTTTGCACTCCTCCAGAGGATTGGATCACCGTGCTGGTGCTGCGCGTGCCGAACGGGCCGGATTCATTCTGCTGATACATGAACTGATTGCCCTGTGGCATCGCCGTCGGTCCCGATCCAGGCGCGTAACCGCCTCGGGGCACCGGCGCGCGGTTGCTGGCCGTGGTCGTCGTGCTGGCGGGCGGAGGCGTCCGATTGGAGGAGGGGTAGTAGTAGCTCGATCCGTCCTGCGCAGTGGGTGTTTCACAGGAAGACAGTGCAAGGAGTCCGAGGGCAAGCGCACAGAGACGTGTTTTCATGCCCCTATCGTATCACGAACGTCAATCCGGTGGTGGAAAACTTTGCCAGCGCAGGCAAACGCGACACAATGCGCCCCATGCAGCCCGTCGTCGTTCAGCATCCTCTGGCGCAGTGCCATCTCACGGCCATTCGCGCGGTCAGCACGCCCTCGCACGACTTCCGGCGGCATCTGAACCATCTGGCGCGCATGCTCTTCCTCGAAGCCACGCGGGAACTGCCAGTGCAGGAGATCAGCGTGCAGACGCCGCTCACGCAGACCCACGGCGTGCAGCTCGCACGGCCGCTCGTCTGCGTGCCCATCCTGCGCGCCGGCCTCGGCCTGCTCGATGGCATCCTGCCGCTCGTGCCGGAGGCCATCGTCGCGCATGTCGGCATCAAGCGGAACGAGGAGACCGCCCTGCCGCAGCCCTACTATGCCAATCTGCCCGCCAACCTCGGCGCGGCGGACGTGTTCCTGCTCGATCCCATGCTCGCCACCGGCGGCAGCGCGTGCGAGGCCGCGCGCCAGCTCAAGGAAGCAGGGGCGCTGCGCATCATCATGATCTGCGTCGTGAGCTGTCCGGAGGGACTCGCCGCCATGGCGCGCGCCCATCCCGACGTGTCCATTATCACCGCCGCCATCGACGATGGTCTCAACGAGCATTGCTACATCGTCCCCGGTCTCGGTGACGCGGGAGACCGGTACTTCGGGACGTGAGTTGAAATGGAGGAACTGGACCAGCCATAAAACGCGAATAGGCACGAATGTTCCGCGAATGGCCGCGAATCTGAACCTGATGCGCTGCATTCGTGAACATTCGCGGTGATTCGCGGCCATTCGCGTTGAAATTCAAGCAGGCTCCGTTTTTCATGTCTTCCATTCTGGATCAGCACGATTTGTCCCTGTCACAGCGTTTTCTTTTTCCCCATGCCCATCACCCTTCCCCCACTGACCCGCCGCGACTTTCTGCAACGCGGCACGGCCGCCGCGTTTGGCGCGCTGGCCACGCAACTGCCTGCCCTCGAGATTCCTGAGCAGGTCTGGGTGCTGTTTTCAGACACGCACGTCGCCGCCGATGAAGCACTCAACGTGCGCGGCGTCTGCATGGCGGAAAACCTGCGCCGCTGCGCCAATCAGGTGCTCAAAATTGGCCAGAAACCCTTCGGCCTCATCGTCAATGGCGACTGCGCCTACCTGGAAGGCATCAGCGAGGACTACGTCACCTTCCTGCGCTGCATGCAGCCGCTGCGTGAGCAGTCGATCCAGGTGCATTGCACCCTCGGCAACCACGACCACCGCACCAACTTCCTCAATGCCGTCATCGGCCCGCCGCCGCCGAACGCCGAACGCCCGATGAATGTGCCGGACAAGCACGTCGTCACCGTCACCAGCGCCCAGGTGAACTGGATTTTGCTCGATTCGCTCGACCTCGTGAATAAAACCCCCGGCATGCTCGGTGAGGCCCAGCTCGTGTGGATCGAGCGCGAGCTGCGCAACTCACCCGACAAACCCACCTTCATCGTCGCCCATCACAATCCCATCCAGGCCAGCATGGACGAGAAGAAAAAAGGCCTGTGCCTGCAGGACAGCGACACCTTGTTCGATTTGCTCGCCTCCTACTCCAAGGTGCAAGGCTTCATCTACGGCCACACGCACACCTGGTTGAAGTCCAAGCACGAGAAGACCGGCCTCCCGCTCATCAACCTGCCCCCCATCGCCTACACCTTCGATCCCAAGCGTCCCAACGGCTGGGTCATCGTGCGCATCAACTCCGACCGCGCCGAATTCGAGCTCCGCGCCCTCAATCCCGCGCATGAGGAGCACGGGCAGAAGCAGGTGATCAAGTTCGTGTAGCGAGCTGGTCAGTGTGCGGTTGCTGCAGTTTGTTGAACCGTGATCACAAAATTCTCTTCGCCATCATCTATGTGAATTTGGCCATCCTTGATCTCGATTTCAGGTTGGTGGGGCACATTCTCCTGAAATTCAGAACTCTTTTCGTAGATCGTGATGCTCGATCCAACTGCATTCGTGAGCTGAACCTTCCACTTTGACCGTTCCATGATGCTGAAACCATGAGATTCGGTGAAAGTAATTCCGACAACTTTCTGAATGCCCAGCGTGCCTTCAAAAAAGGTACGAATCTCGGAATAGTGATGCTGAGTTTTTCCCAATACCAAGATCAGAGGCAGTCCGGCGGCCAGCATTCCAAGCAGCAGCCACGACAATGCAGATCGGAACCTCATCGATTTGGTTAATCGCTTGTTTTTTGAGATGCGTGGATCGTCGGACATGAGTGTCCGATGTACTTTCACTCATCCACACCGGCGGCGTCCAGGGTGCGCATCATGGCGTCCATGAACTCCTGGGCGGCATCGATCGGGAGGATGATCGTGTCGCGGCGGCCGCGCACGTCCTCGGTGATCTTGATGAATTTGCCGCGGTCGTTCTCCTTGAGATCGAGGAAGAAAATCTTCCGGTCGGTGACGATCTTTTCGGAATGCAACGGCGGATTGGGTGGTGGACGCCGTTCGTCTTCGAATTCTGTGTTCCTCATGCCGGTTAACCTCCACTAACTGCCTGACGATTCCTGTGCTGTTGTTTCGGGGTGAATTTCGAGGCCGATTCTAGGAGCCGGCCCTGCGTTGTCAATGCTTCTCACGAGCCATCACCTTTCGCGCCGCCTGCAAAGCCCCGAGCGTCCAGATGACCGGATAAAGCTGCTCATGATACCAAAGGCGGGCGAAGTAGAGGCCGATGGGCGCGGGGGGGAAGTGGGTGCCGTGACGCGTGGCGGTGAGGAGCCAGGCCAGCGGAGGGCGGAGGGCGGAGGGCGGAGAGTCAGAAAGACTGAGCGCATGCAGAGCGATGGCGGTTTCCTCGATGCTGGGAGGCGCTGAGGCATCGCCACCGAAGGAGCCATCGGCCTTTTGAGCGGAGTGGAGGTAACCGAGGCCGGATTGGATCAAATCGCCGGCCTGAGCGGCGAGTTGGGCATTTTCTCCGAGGTAGTGGACGACCTGGGCGGTGCCATAGACGGGATTGGATTCGTCATGCGTGTGCTCGTTGCCGAACCAGAGCGGCAGCCAGGCATTTTCAGCGGTGCGCACGCGTTGGAGATAACGCAATGCGCGTTGTGTGGCCTGAACGGTGCGGGTTTGAAGCGCCGGCGGAAGTTCATCATGCCACGTCCACCAGGCGAGCAAGGCATGAGCGGTGATTTCCGGTGTGCTGCGGTCAAACGGCAGCGCGCCCCAGCCACGGCAGAAGGTGGGGATGCCGCCATCGCGATTTTGCAGGTCGAGAAGCCAGGTGATGCCGTGTTGAATGGCCAAGTCGCCGGTGTGGCCGATTTTTTTGAGCGCGATGAGGGCGCTGGAGGTGTCGTCGGCATCAGGCACGCCGCCGGGAAGGTCGGTCCAGGCCCAGCCGCCGGGCGGGGCGTTGGTGAAGGGATGCGTTTCGCGGTATTGCTGGGACAAGAGCCACTGGGAGGCGGAACTGCGGACAGGAGTGTCCGCGCTCCCTTCTTGAGCACGAATCGACAGCGTGGTGCCCCAGGTGGCGAGATTGGTGTCGATGGGCCAGCTTCCATCGTCGCGCATGGAGCGAGTGAGAAATTCGACGGCAAGCGGCAAGCAGGGATGATCAAGCTGCCCGGCACCGGCGAGCGCCATGGTGACGAAGCTCGTGAGCGGTGTGGCCTCCAAATAACCGCCGCTGCCGGGCTGCAACGTTTGCAGCATGGGGCGAATGCGCGGCCAGGTGAGCGCACGAATCCAGCGCAGCGGATTCCACCATGCGGGTGGAGCATGATGAAAACGCGCATGGCCAATGGCGATCAAGGCTGGCAATGCATAGCTGACGACCGGCAGACCAATCGCGCCAAACCAGGTGCGCGGCAGCGCGGCAAGTTCGAAGGGCAGCGCGATGACATGACGCCAGCCGTTCTTCCCCAAGGTGCCGCACAAGGTGCAGAGCATGAGGATCGGCACGGAGAAGGTCTTGTCCTTCCCGTAGCGGGCGATGACGGCTTTGGCGATGTCTTGTGGTTCGAGCGAACCAACGCGGGCGATGATCCATGCGTCGGACGCGGTGCTGCGTGTCCCGACCAGATGCAGCGCGCTCCAGCAGAGCAGCGTGGTGGAGAGATTGCTTTTGCTGAGCGTGGTGTCGCCCCAGCCACCGTCGGCGTTTTGATGATCGCGAAGCCATTGCGCGCCGCTGGCAATGTGAGCGGCGTGTTTGTCGCGATCCACGAGCGAGAGCGCGACGATGGCGGTCGCCGTGGAGAGTGCGCTGCTGGAAAGATGTCCCTCCCAGTGGCCGCGTGCGTGACGCAGCGACTCGAGATGCGCGTGCGTATTGGCGATGGCGCTGTCGAGGGCGTCCATCATGGCACCAGATCTCAGGCTTCGAGTTTCAGCTCAGGGCGCGCCTCAATGGCCTTGGTGATGGAATCCCAACCGCCGGGGCGCTGCTGCTGAAACATGTGGAGATACAACGCGACCTGCTTGGCAGGATACGCGGCGAGCAAGGCGGTCACCGAGGCCTCGGCCTTGTCGTCAGCGATCACTTCGGGCAGTTCGGTGACCTCGCCTTTGCCGTCATGCGCGATCGCGGCGGCATCGAGGAAGGTGATGAGCATCTGCGCCTGGCCTTTGAGCAGCCAGATCTGGAAGATTTGCGTGGTGACTTCCTCGTTCGACTTCGTGTTGAGCTGCTCCAGCAGCCACTCGGCCTGTTTGGCGCGGGATTTTTCCAGAATGAAGGAGGGGCGCAGACGCCTGGCCGACGCGAGCGAGTCGATGACGGCCTTGTACGCGGCACGCTGCTCGGTCTGCAGGTAGGTCATGATCTGCATGCGCAGCTCGGCGCCGATGGCTTGAAGAAGTTGGTTGGGTCGCATCTGGTTTTTTGGAAACGGGGGGCGCTCTGCTACCATCGCGGCACTGGAGTCGCAACCGTTTTGGCTCTGGAGGCTCAAAGCATGCGGATCGTGAGCGGGAAGCGATACACCTTCCCCTCGGCGGCGCTCACGATGCCGATGATGGTGAGCACGATCATGGCAATGGCAATCACCGGCAGCAGCACGACACCAACGAGCACAAAACACAGCAGGAAGGCAACAAAAGCGTAGATGAAGTAGCTGATCTGGAAGTTCAGCAGCTCACGGCCTTGCAGATCGAGGTACTGGCTTTGATCTTTTTTGATGAGCCAGATGATGAGCGGGCCGATGAGCGGAAAACCGACGAGACAGAGCACGTGCATGACGATGCCGAGCGTCTTTTCATCCTGAGTGACGGCGGACGAAGGCAGGGCGGGAGGTGGAGTGGGAGATTCCATGGCGGGGAGAGCGTAGTGCGAAGAACGGAGAGTCCAAATAAAAAACGCGGAGCCAGTTTCCCGGCTCCGCGTTGGAAAACGAACTTGGAAGCTCGTTTTAAGTTTGGCTAAACTTCCGGCAGCTTGAACTCCTCGACATAGTTCTCCGTGGCGAGCTTGTTGGCTTCCTCGGCGAACTCGCCGGTGAACTTCTCGGTGACGGGGTCGAAGTCGAGCCAAGGGCCGGCGTTGATCTTGTCCACGTTGAGGTCGATCTTATTGTCCACGAGGTTCTGCACGAAGTGCTCGAAGGTTTCCAGACCGGCCTTGTCGTTCTTGATGCGCTCCCTGACCTCATCGACGCCCACAGCCTTGCCGAGGCGGTAAGAGATGTTTGCCAGATGGGCGAGCGAGGCAGCGTGGAAGCCGTGGGAGACATGGAGGTTGGAATTGATGAGCTTCCCTTCGCGCACGGACTTGATGAAGTTGAGCATGTGATCCGGGCCGTCATTGAAGTTGTCGAACTTCATGACGGTGTTCCCCTCGTTGTCGTAGGCCTTGGCCTCGATGACGTAGCCGCCCTCGCAATGGATGACGTTGCCGACACGCGCGGCGGCGGTCTTGCCATTGACCCGGTAAACCGGCTCCAGTCTCCAGTCCATGTCCTTCAAGGGTAGGCCACGGTTGTCGAAGATGAACGGCGCGGGCTGATAATCGTAAAAGGCGAGCTGGTTGTTGGCGGTCTCGCCATCGTCTTCGTAGCCCCAGCGTCCGCCAAAGCTCATCACGCGCTTGGGCAGCAATTCCGGGTTGCCCAGCGCCCAGCGGCCCACATCGGTCTGATGCGGACCTTGGTTGCCGATGTCGCCGTTGCCGAAGGCCCACTGCCAGTGCCAGTCATAATGGAACTGGGTGCGGCTCACGGGGCCGATGCCGCGCGGACCGGCCCACAGCTTGTAGTCCACATCCACGTCCTGTGGTGCTCCCTTGGGATCCGTCTTGACGTTGCGCAGATCGTGGAACGTGCCCTTGATCACCCCGTCTTTGGCCTCGACGGGCGCGGCCACCTTGCCGGTGGAAATGCGCGACTTGTAATTGAGGCCGCGAGAGAGCGTGACCTTGCCGATATGGCCTTCCTTGACCCAGTCCATGGCCTGCTGCCAGCCGGGGCTGGAGCGGCGCTGCATGCCGTGCTGAACGACGAGGCCCTTCTTCGCGACCTTCTCGGCGGCGTTCAAGAGCTGACGGCCTTCCCAGATGTTGTGGCAGACGGGCTTTTCCACATAGACGTGCTTGCCTGCGGCCATGGCGGTCATGGCGATGAGCGTGTGCGTGTGGTTCGGCGTGGCGATGGTGACGGCGTCCACCTCGGGGTCGAGCACGAGCTTCCGGTAATCGGTGTAAGCCGTGACGGTGTTGTTCTTCTTCGCTTGATTGGCGACGCCTTTCGCGAGCACGTTGGAATCCACGTCACAGAGAGCGACGATGCGCACGCCGGGGATTTCTTCCAGGCTCTTGATGTGGCCGGCGCCACGACCGTTGAAGCCGATGACCGCGACACGGACGTCACCATTGGCCCCCAGCGGTGCGGAGAAGGATCTGAGTGCGGTGAGGCCGGCTGCTCCGGCGACAGTGCCGCGAATGAAGGTGCGGCGGGTGGTTTGGGTTGGGTTTGTTTGCATGGGATGGAGATGGTTGGATCAATCTGAACCGCACTCTGACGAGCACAGCCACGGATTTTACGAGCCTAGCCAAAACGCGAGGAGAAAGGCAACCTTTCCTTTCATCCTGCGGCAGTTTGTGATTTGTGGCGGGCGCGATGTCCGGCGGCTCACGGCTGCGGTTTTGGCGCGGGAAGCACCGGAGCGTCAGGCTCGAAGTCGAGCACGTCCTGATGCGTGCGCAGGGCTTTGCGGGCCTTGTCGAAGAACGAACCGAGATCCTCGGCGTTCATCTGCTGCTTGTCGTCGATGTAGGCGTGCAGCTTCTGGATCTGCGCGTCGGCATCGAGATTCACCGAGCCCATGACCTTCTGCGCCTGCGCGTAAGTGCCGGAGAACTTGCCCTGCGCCTGCTCGAAGGCCTCTTTGGCACCTTCCTGCCGCAGAAACTCTTTCTCGGCTTCACGGAAGTCTTTGCTGAAGAGACGTTTGAAAAATCCACCCTTGGGTTTTTCGATCTGCTTCGAGGCTTGGGCTTCAAAATAAGCCGCGAGTTCTTGGAACTCCTGCATGGGCTTCTGATACTGCTTCTTCAAATAGCCGAGACCGGTGGTGATGATGGTGAGCTTCTCCACTTCCGCCTTCGAGAGCGTCTGCCCGGCCTTCACCTTGTCCTCCAGCAGGTCGATGTATTGCAGTGTGGTTTTGTTGCCCTCGAAGATGTTTTCAAACTCCTTCGCGGCGGTGGCCAGACGCTGGCGCTCGCCTTTGCGCAGGGCGTCGATCTTCTTTTCATTCTCGTCATTGAGCGCGGTGATCATTTTCTGATGCTGGTCGGCCTGGGCGCTGAGCGTGCGCTGGAATTCGCCCTCCTTCGCCTTCAAGTCGTCAGCGTGTTCGGTCTTGAGGCGCTCCAGATCGGAACGCAGGGCAGTGAGATCCGAGTGTGATTGAAACAGAAACCAGCCCAGCACGCCGGAGGCGAGGAAGCTGAGCACGAGCAGCGCGGTGAGGTTTTTAATGGCAGTCATGGCGAAGGAAGAGTTTGTGAGACGTGGGCGGAGTGCAAGGGCATTCAATGCGTCGGTTTTGTGCCGCTTCACATGGCCCATGCACTCCTTCGCTCTGTTCATCAAGCCGGAATCCTGCTAGGGCTGGTGGAAATTCAGCGTCTTGTCATCTCCGATGAGTTCTCCCCCTCGCCCCACCGCCGTCCGCCATCAAATCCTCGCCACGGCGACCATGGTGGCCTTCCTGATGTATCTGGACCGCATCTGTCTGGCGAACATCCTCAGCTCGGACTCATTCCAAAAAAACATCCACCTCGACCAGGGCCAGATCGACGGCATCAAAGGTGCGTTCTTCTGGGCCTACGCGCTGTTTCAGGTGCCCGCCGGCTGGTTGAGCGACCGCTTTGGGGCGCGCATGTTGATCACGATCTACATCGCAGCATGGTCGTTCTTCACGGCGGCGACCAGCTTCGCAACGGGATTTGGAACCTTGTTCGCCGCACGCATGCTGTGCGGACTCGCGGAAGCGGGTTATTACCCCGCCAGCAGCGGGCTGATGACACGCTGGGCTCACATCGAGTCTCGCGGTTTCGCCAGCAGCGTGATCTCCTGGGGCGGGCGTGTCGGCGGCGCGGTGGCTCCTGGATTGACCGCGTTTGTGATCCTGCAAGCCGGTGACTGGCGCTGGGCTGGCTGGCTCTACGGGCTCGTCGGCATCGTTGTGGCAGTGTGTTACTGGAGAGTCTTTCGCGATCATCCTCGCCTGCACCCGCAGTGCAATGACGCGGAGATCGCCCTCATGGCCGAGGGCCGGGGCGACTTCCAGCCCATCAAAGACCCGCCAAGGCGTTTTCCCCTGCTTGCCGCATGCCGCAGCAAAAACCTGTGGCTGGCAAACGGTGTGCAGTTCTTCACCAACATTGGCTGGGCCTTCCTGATCCTGTCGCTGCCGGATTATCTCAAGAAAGTGAAGCATCTCGATGATGGCATGACCGGCCTCATCACCACCGGAGCGTTGACCATCGGCATTCTGGCGCTGCCGATTGGCGGATTGATGACCGACTACATTTCGAAGCACCACGGCAGGCGGCTCGGGCGCATGTTGCCAATGTCGGTGACAAAGTTCGGCGCGGCGGCGCTGTATCTGCTCGCTCTCCAGATGGACTCGGCCTGGGGCATGGCCATCGCATTCGGAGCAGTCACCTTTTTCGCCGATCTCGGCCTGCCGGCGATGTGGACCTTCATGCAGGACATCAGCGGGAAGTGTCAGGCGCAACTCTTCGGCTGGGGGAACATGTGGGGAAATTTCGGCGCGGCCATCATGCCCATGCTTTTCTCCGCCGTGCTGAAGGCCTTCGACGTGAACCACGACTTCCACGAGGGCGTGTGGCTCTGCGCGGGAGCCTTTGTACTCGCCGGGGTCTTTGCCCTGTTCGTGAACGCAGAAAAACCCGTGATGCAGGAGAGCGTGTAAACGCCTCTCGCCACATCACGGGCTTGAGAAAATAAACTGCCGGGGCTTACCAGCCTTCGCCGCCGCCGCCGTCGCCACCACGGCTGCCACGGTCAAAGCCGCCGCCACCGCGTTTGCCACCGCCGCCGCCACCGCCGTAGCCGCCGCGACCACCACCGCCGCCGCCGCCACCGTAGCCGCCACGGCCGCCGCCGCCGCCGCCACCACCGCCGTAGCCGCCGCGTCCACCGCCGCCGCCGCCACCACCTGCCGGGCGTTCTTCACGCGGGCGGGCTTCATTGATGGCCAGCTTGCGGCCCAGGAATTCCTGGCCGTTTTGCGCATTGATCGCGGCATTCATGGCTTCTGCGGAGTCCATGGTCACGAAGGCAAACCCACGCGGACGACCGCTTTCACGGTCCATCGGGAGGAAGACTTCGGTGACACCACCATACTGGGAGAACAGCTCACGAATGTCTTGTTCTTGAGCGGCGAAGGGCAGATTGCCCACATACATCTTGGTATTCATATCGTTGTTGAGTGCAGTCGTCTGCCTCGTGCCAGTTTCAGCCCCGAACTTCGGTATGATGAACACCAATGGATTCAAAATCACCTGATGAACGACTGAGCCTGACCCTTAACAGGTGACTTGCGGCGTTTTATCGCCGGAAAAACGCCAAAGGCAAACGAATCTTTTTTACGGTTTCACCCGGACCCGCCGCCGCCTGTAGCGCCACGGCGGTCCCCATCTCCAACCGCCTCCTGTCTGTGCCTTTGCTGATCACCAGGTCTGCCATCGTCTTCACTGCACTTTGCAGCCGTTCCTCCTCGGAATAAATCACCGCCAGCACCTCCATCGTGAGGCCCCTGGCATCAAATTCATCCAACTGCACCCGGAGCTTACTGCTTCAGCTTGCCTTCCACATAGGTCAAGATGCGGCCCACCTTGTCGGCGTCCTGGGCTTCTTTGGCTTCCTCAAACGCCTTTTTTGCCTGGATCATCTGCCGCATCAAGGGCAGTGAAATGATCTCCTGCCCGGCCACCTGCACCGCCTCGTAACGCTGGCGCAATGACTCAAGATCCGCGCTGCCGGTCTCGAACTTCGAAAAGTCCACGACATCATCCTCAGTCTCCAGTTCCTTGAAGCGGGAATCCTCGATCAGCTTGTCCAGCGCCGCGTCCGCCGCGGCGAGATCACCGCTTTTGATCAGCGCTTCGATCTCGGCACCACGCGTCTTCATCGCCTCCGTCGGGGGCACGCCGAGCGCTTCCACCGCTGCGCGGAGCTTGCCGGCCTTCTCCATCACTGGAGATTCCGCATTGCTTTTCGCCGCCATCTTTGGCGGGCCGAGCTTTTGGGCCTTGCCGAGCTGTTCCGGCGTCAAAACATAGCGCACACCGATCAACGTGCGCAGTTGCAATTGTTTCACGGCGGCTTCGGCTTCGAGCAGCTTCGTGAGCTGGGCGCTCGCGGCCTCGGCGGTCGTGGTGGTGTCTTTGAGCAGGTGATTCAGCGCCTTTTGCTGCTCTTTCACCGCTTGCTCCAGCGGTTCGGCCTGCTGGCGGGCTTCATTGAGCTGGGCGTTGAACTTGGACTGCTGATCGTCCGTCAGTGCGAGTTCTTCGCGCACCGAAGCGATCAAATCAGGATGCAGCAGGCCGCTTTTCAGCCAGTCTTCGACGTTGGCGGCGGGCAGACTCACGGTGACGAGCAGTAGAAGGAAACAGACAATGATTTTCATGGGATGTGCAGGTTGAGGTGGGTTGGAAGGAGGAAGTCCGAAGGCGCTTCAAACGTGGTGAACGAAGGCTCCAGGCTCGCGAACAGCTCTCCAGGCGGCGTGTCGAGCAGCGGCGGCAGTTCGCTCAGTTTGGCGTCATGCTTCGGCGCATCGGCCAGAAACAACGCCAGCGTGATGATGCATGCTGCTGCCAGTGACACAGGAAGCCAGCGTGCCGGGGTGCGCGGACGCTTCATCGGGCGATTCAACAGCTCAGGACGCCACGCAGGAGCGTTTTCATGATCGCCCTGGCGCTGCTGCGCAAAATGCGCGCGTAAATCTTGTTCGTCATTCATGGTCGGAAGCGGGTTGCAGCAGCGTGCGCAGGCGCGCCTTGCCGCGTTCGTAATGCTGACGCGCCGAGCCGAGGCCCACCCGCATCACCTGAGCCGCCTCGTTGATGGTGAGATCCTGATAAAACACGAGATGCAGCACCTCCGCCTGCCGTGCGGGCAGTTGTTGCAAACAGCGCCGCAGTTCTGCGGTACGTTCGTCCATCTCCATCTTTCGTGACGGCGATGGACGCGGGTCGTGCGCCTCGACGGTGATTTGAGCCAACAATTTGCCCAGCAGGGATTCGCGATAGCGCTGCCGTCGGAACTCCTCGTGCGCGGTGAAGCGGATCACGCCAAACCACCAGGTCTTGAAGCTGGAGCGGCCGTCGTGCCGCGCGCGTTCCTGCGCGAGCTTGAGGTAGGCGTTTTGCAGCACGTCCTCCGCCCGTGCATGATCGCCCGCACAGCAATGCATCGCCCAGCCAAAGGCGTCGGGATGCAGGGCTTCGAGCTGGTCGGCGGTGGCGCGTTCCATTCATTTCCCGCTGAGTGACGCGGGACGTGAGCATGTATGACACGCATGGCAAAAATACCATCGCCAACGGCGTGATCTCGATGTGATCATGCCCGTGCCGCTGGTGAAGCTTCACTGAAGCCTGCCGCCACTCGCTCCGCGCTGAGGATCAGCCGGCGTATCTTCTAGCCCCCGAATCAGTCTTGCCCTGCCGGAACGTTCCCTGCTAGTCTGCCGGACTATTTTCCACGTTTTCGTATGAGCACCGCATCTTCCGGCTCCAAACCCACCACCGGCTGGCAACCGCCATCGCTGGAGGAAATGCAGGCCATGCTGCCGCAGTATCAGTTCGAGTGCCTGCTCGGTCGCGGCGGCATGGGCGCGGTGTACAAGGCTCTGCAGGTCTCTCTGGACCGTCTGGTGGCCATCAAAGTGCTGCCGGGCGATTTGATCGACGACACCGATGCGAACTTTGCCGAGCGCTTCAAAAACGAGGCGCGTACGATGGCCAAGATGAACCATCCGAGCATCGTGAATGTGTACGACTTCGGCGAGACACGGACCGGCCTGCTCTACATCGTGATGGAGTTCATCGACGGCACGGATGTGTCCAAGATGATCCTTTCTCAAGGCAAGCTGCCGGAGGACTATGCGCTCTCGATCACCGCGCACGTCTGCGACGCGCTGGCCTACGCGCACAAAAACGGCGTCATCCACCGTGACATCAAACCGGCCAACATCCTCATCAACATGGACGGCGCGGTCAAAGTGGCCGACTTCGGACTCGCCAAAGCGAACGATGCAGGCCAGAGCGGCCTGACGAAGACGAACATGGCCATGGGCACCCCGGATTTCGTCGCGCCGGAGGCACTCATCCCCGGCATTCCGCTTGATGGCCGTGCTGACTTGTATGCCATCGGCGTGATGCTGTACCAAATGCTCGCTGGCGAGATTCCGCGTGGCCTCTGGACGCTGCCCGGCCAGCGACTCGGCACCGATCCGCGCTTCGACGCCATCATCACGAAGGCGATGCAGACGGACCGCGATTACCGCTATCAAACAGCCGCCGATCTCCGCCGAGATCTCGACACCATTTTGGTGACACCGCGTGCCGCGCTCATCGCCCAGCAACAGGCCGCCGCCGAGGCCGCCGCACGCGCCACGCAATCACAAAAGCAATCTCCCACCGGCAAAGATGCCAGAACCGCGCAGAAAAAATCCATGCTCGGCCCCGTGCTCGGCATCGTCGCCAGCGTGATCCTCGTCGCGGGCCTTTACGTCATTCTCACGGGTGACGACGGGAAGAAGCCGGTGCCGAAGAATGACAGCACCGCTTCCACCTCGCCCCTGCCGAAAGACTCCAGCACGCCCAAACCAGTCGAAAACACGCCACCTCCCTCCTCCACGCCTCCCGCTCCGGAAATCGCCACCACACCAGCTCCCACGCCGACTCCAGCGCCTGCGGAGCCAATGCCCGCCACCGTCGCCAGCACCACGCCTGCGATGGCAGCCGCGACTCTGGCACCTGCGCTCGCGCGTCCTGCCCCGCAGCCGGTCAAAACCACCCCCGGCTGGACAAACCTCCTCGCCACTGCCGATGGAGCACGGGACGCCATCGCGGCCCCTTGGCGGTTGGAGAATGGCGTGCTGCACAGCCCGCTAGCCGCGCCCGCGCATGAAACCTTCACCTTCCTGCAGACCGAGCCCCTGCTGAATTACGAACTGCGTCTGCGCGTGAGCCGCGACCAGCCCGGCAGCTCGATGATTCTGCCGTTTGTGCGCGGCACGGAGGCTCAGACCGTGTTCATGGATGGCGGCGCGGGCTTCACCCTCGCCGGTTTGACCTCCACGGCGGATCAAATGGCTAAAACCTGGTTCCCACCCGACGGTAGCAGCCATGAGCTGTTCATCGAAGTGCGTGAGAACCGCGTCCGCATAAGCCACGATGGCGTGTTGCAGATCGATCATACCGGTCCCCTGACACCCGGCCAGACCGACCAGGCCTACTTCAAACCCGACAAGATCAAAGGTCCCATCCTCGGCATCGGCGTCTGTTCGGGTGAAATCATCGTCACCCAAGCCGAAATACGCGTGATCGATGTCGTTGCGGAGCGCAAGGCCGCGCTCTTCGCCGCGCATCCGCGCATCGCTCAAATCGAGTCCGGCTTCAAAACCCGCCACGAAACCGACGCCCAGCAGCCGTGGCTCGCCGCTGTCGCCAAACTGAATCAAAGCTACGTCGCCAACGGCATCGGCAAAGCTCGTGCCGCCGCGCAGACCAAAGGCAGCCTCTACGAAGTCACCCTCCTGGATGCTGAGAAAGCTGCCATCGACAAAGGTGAAGGCGTTCCTGCCGAGGACGCCACTGACACGCCCGCATCCCTCAAAGCCCTGCGCTCCACCTACCGTGCCGCCCATGCCAAAATCACCGCCGAGCGCGATGCCAAGGCCGCCCCGCTCTACGATCTCTACCTCAAGGCGCTCGACGCCCACACTGCCGACCTCACCCAAGGCAACAAGATCGACGAAGCGACCCAAGTGAAGGCCTTCCGTGATGAAATAGCCACGCAAAGGCCTGCAATCGCCGCCACCACTCCGGCCACCGGCACGCAGGCGAAGACCTCCATCACACCTGCTCCGAAAGCACCTCCTGGCGGCGGCAGTTCCTGGCGCACCGCCGCCGACTACCTCGTCAACAACGGCGGTTTTTTCACCGCCTTCAAAAACGGCGTCACTGTGCCCGTCACCAAGCCTGCGGAAATCCCCGCCGGCCGCTTCGACATCATCGAACTCACCTTCGAGCGCCTCAACTCCGTCCTCCCTCCCGCCAAGGATGCCGATTTTGCCGCTTTCAACGGCCTGCGTGATCTGCGCCGCGTCCACTTCCGCCCGATGCACAACGGATTGAGCGACGCCGCCTTCGCCTTCCTCGCCAACAACAGCGAGCTGACCAACCTGAATTTCGAGGGTGCCAATGCGCTCACTGACGAAGTGCTCACCCACATCGCCGGCCTCAAAAAGCTCGACTACCTCGCCATCCAGTACGCGGATAGTTTCACCGGCAAGGGCCTCGACAAAATCGCCGGCGCCTCCTCGATCACCAATCTCGAATTTCTCGCATCCGGCATCACCGATGAAGGAATGAAGGCCATCAGCACCTTCAAAAAGCTCCAGGCCGTCCGCCTCACCTCCCCCAAGATCACCGCCGCAGGCTTCGCCGCCCTCACCCATCTTAAAACCCTCGTCACCCTTACTCTCAATGGCTCTACCTTTGATGACGAAGCCGCCAGCGTCATCGTCACGATGCCCAATCTCACCAATCTCGATCTGAGCAGCACCAAGATCACTGATGCGGGTCTCGTGAAGCTCAAATCACTCAAAAAACTCACCTCTCTCAGTCTCGCAGGCACCACCGTCACTCTCGAAGCCGCCGCCGAGTTTCAGAAAACCATGCCCCAGTGCCGCGTGAACCGCTAAACCCGCATCAAGCCGGGAACAACTCCCGCACCGCCTTCTCGCGATGCGCAAAGATGCGCTCCAACTGCGGCTTCACCAGCCATAGATGTGCCAGATCACCCAGCGGGCCGAACGGCAGAACGTAAGTCACGCGGTCCACCATTTCCGTGCGTTCGCCGTCCAGATCGTGAAATTCATGCTCATGATGCCACACCGCATACGGACCGATGCGCTGTTCATCAATGAACCGCTCCATTTCCACCACCTGCGTGATTTCCGTCAGCCACGTCACCGGAATGCCAAACAGCGGCCGTAGCCGATGCGTGATCATCAGCCCTTCACGCAGACGTTCCGGCAAATCCGGCGTCAGGATTTCAAAATCCATCCCCGGCGGCGTGATTCGCGCCAGATTCCGCGGGTTCGAGAAAAACTCCCACACGCGCGACCAAGGAACTGGAATGATCTGTTTCGTCAGCAGAGTATGAACAGGCATGGCCTTGATTACGCTTCGTTGCTGATTTCAGATCATGACGGCCGAGGCACGTTTGTTGCTTTTGCACTCAACACCCCCATGACGCTGATACGTTACCTTCAAAATCTCTCCACCGGCCGAACCATCCTCTGGTGCTACTTCATCTGGTGGGCCTTGAGTGTGATCAACCATTTCGACGCCACACCGCGCATCTGGCTGACGTCGGTCGGTCTCAGCGGCATCATCGGTGCGGCGCTGATCATCAGCACGCAGCCTTCCAACGGAGCACGGGTGAAAATGGACCCGTGGGTGATGTTCCGGCTGTTCCTGATGCCATTCTGTGTCTCCAGCTTTGCCGCGCTGGTGAAGGACGCCGGCTATGTGCTGGTATTCCCTCCGTCAGTGCGTGAAAACGCCGTCGGCGCGGGATTGATCGCTCTTTTTCTGCTGCTGGTTTGGTTGGTGAAGAGACCTCACGCCGCCAACGGCATGCCGTAGGGCAGCGTGTCTGGAAGCGGGGCAAACTCGCGGATTTTCGTCCAGAGTGACGAGTAGTCCTTGTTCACGTCGCCGGAGAGGCAGTCGGTGATTTCGTCGCCGGCCTCGGGATACTTCATCACGACCTCTTTGAACGAGAAACTCGGGTCATAGAAGGCATAGACGAGCTTGCGCATGTTATCGATGCCCTGGCGCATGAGCCGGGCATATTCACCGAAACGCTGTGGGGCGAGATCATTCGCCACCAGGGCCTCATGCACGGCGTCACCGGCCAGAACACCGCTTTTCAGCGCCAGCATGACGCCGCTGCTGAACACCGGATCGAGGAAGGCATACGCATCGCCGACCAGCAGCAGGCCCGGAGACGCGCCATACTTGGAATGCCGCGAGTACTCACTGGTGATCCAGTATTCACCGGTGCTGGCACCAGCAGAGAGATGCTCCTTGATCCACTGGTTCTCGCCGATCTCGCGTTCGAACATCGTTTTCGGATCGCGCACGCCATCACGGCTCAAATACTTGCCTTCGGCCACCACGCCGACGCTCACCATGTCATCGTGCATCGGGATGTGCCAGAACCAGCCTTTGTCCGGCACGAAGGCGATCGTCGTGGCACCTTCATCGATGCCGGATTCGCGCTTGGAGCCTTTGTAGTAAGTCCACACGGCCACCTTATTGAGATAAGGATCACCCACGCGCCAGCCCTCGCGCACGGAGGCGAAAGCTTCCTTGCCGGAGGCGTCAATGACGAGCTTGGCGAGCAGATGCTCCACGCTGCCATCCTTGTTCTTCACCTCGACACCGATGACCTTGCCGCTGTCATCTTTGAGAAGCTGCGTCACGGTTGTTTCCTCGCGCACCTCCGCACCCTTGCTCCGCGCATGATCCATGAGCATCTGGTCAAACTCCGAACGCATCACCTGCCACGTCTGCGCGATAGTCTCGCGGTCATAGCGGTTGAAGAAGTAAAACGGCTGCGAGCGGCGTCCGTCCGGCTGCACAAAGCTGACGCTGTACTTTTTCGTGAAGTGCGATTTCTTCATCGTCGGGATCAATCCCAGCCGCTCCAGCGGCCCAAACGTGAACGGGATCAACGATTCGCCGATGTGATAGCGTGGAAACTTCTCGCGCTCGATGACGAGCACCTTGTGGCCGTACTCCGCAAGTATCGCCGCCGTGCTAGTACCGGCGGGTCCGCCGCCGATGATGAGAACGTCATGGTTATTGTTCATGGTGGGTAGGATTACGCGGTTGAATGGCAAAAAGTCACTTCGGATCGCCGACACCGCCACCATGCACGTCCATGCCCATGATGGCAAAGATGCGGTCGCGGGCGGTGAGGTAGCCGGGGGAGTCGAGATCACGCGGGCGCGGCAGGTTCACCACGACTTCTTCGCTGATGGTGGCGGGCCGTTTGCTCATGACGACAACGCGGTCGGCGAGTTGCACGGCTTCCTCGATGTCATGAGTGACGAAGACGATGGTCTTCTTCTCTGCCTGCCAGATGCGAATGAGATCGGCGCGCATCTTCAGGCGCGTGATGAAATCGAGCGCGCCAAAGGGCTCGTCCATGTATAGCACCTCGGCGTTTGCTGCGAGGGCGCGTGCGATCTCCACGCGCTGCCGCATGCCGCCGGAAAGTTCGCGCGGATACGATTTCTCGAAGCCTGTGAGGCCAACCATGCCGATGTAATGCGCCACACGTTCCGCACGCTCTGCTGCTGGACTCGACATGAGGCCGAAACCGATGTTTTCCTCGACGGTAAGCCACGGAAAGACACCGTTTTCCTGGAAGACGAAGATGCGGCGCGGATCAGGCCCGTTCACCAGCGCACCGGCCACCTTCACCTCGCCCTGCGTTTCTTTGAAGAAGCCGCCGATGATGTTCAGCAGCGTGGATTTGCCGCAGCCGGACGGACCGACGACGCAGACGAACTCGCCGGCATGCACATCCAAGTTCACACGCTCCAACACATGGACCTGCTCCCCGGCTTTCTTGCCCGGGAAGGACTTCCAGCAGTCGCGCACTTCAATCATGGTCTTAGCGTTGTCCATAGCCCCATTTCACTTCGTCGAATTTTTCAAGCTGCCGGATGAGCAGATCGAGCACCAGCCCGATCAGTCCGATCATCACCATGCCAGCGACCACGAGGTCGTAGCGCTTGCCCGCGTTGCGTGCGTCGATGATGAGGTAACCAAGCCCGCTGTTCACGGCGATCATTTCCGCCGCCACGACAACGAGCCACGCGATTCCGAGCGCGATGCGGATACCGGTGATGATCTGCGGCAGTGCGGCGGGCAGAATGACGCGGCGGAAGAGCTGCGGCCCCTTCACGCCAAAGTTCTGCGCGGCACGGAGATACACGAGTTGCATGTTCTGCACCGCTGCCATCGAAGACACGGTGATAGGGAACACGCTGGCGAGGAAGATGAGAAAAACCGGCGCGGTGTCATCAATGCCGAACCATAGAATCGCCACGGGGATCCAGGCAATGGGCGAAATCGGGCGCAGGATCTGAATCATCGGATTCAGCGCCTGAAACGCCGGTCGGAACCAGCCCAGCACGAGGCCGAGCGGCACACCAACAAGCACAGCCAGCAGGAAGCCCCAGCTCACGCGGAAGAGCGAAGCGACGATGTATTTGAGCAGCAGGCCTTTTTCGATCAACTCACGGATGCCACGCATGACTTCCATGGGTGTGGGGAACAGATCGCTACCGGAAAGACGCACGAGGGAATGCCAGACGATCAGGAAGATCGTCGCGGTGATGAGGGGCAGGAGGACGGAGAAAAAACGACTCATGGGGTGACAGCGGCTATTTCCTCGGCGGCACCTCGCCACCCTTCAGGCCTTCATAGGCGGACGCTTTCATCTCCGAGGCTTCCGGCACAAAAGAGGCGTCCGTGTAGTCTTCAAAGCGAACATCGCCGCCGATGATGCCAGCCTCACGCGCCAGATCCTCGATCTCTTCAAAGTCCGGTTTTCGCAGCGCGAGATTCGTGTAGGTCACGCGGTCAGGCGGCTTGCTCAAAACGAACTCCAGCAGGCGAGGGTGCTGGTTGTAGTAGTTCTTCGCCACAAACTTTGCCGCGTCCATGCGGTTGTCCATGCTTTGGTCGATCCACTTGCCACTGCTGGCGATGCCATCGACGAGCCGCTGCACCGTAGCCCGATCTGTTTTGATGAAGTCCTCATGCACGGCGAGCACGCAGGAGATGAAGTTCGGCCACACATCCTTCGTCAGCCAGAGCACGCGGCCATAGCCATCGATCTCTGTCTGGCCCATGAAGGGCTCGCCGCTGGAGATCGCATCCACCGCTTTCGAGTAAAGTGCCGCAGGCATGTCGGGTGGCGGCATTTCCACAAGCTCGATGTCCTTGATCGTCATGCCCGCGTTGCGCAGGGCACGGAAGACGAGCAGGCGCTGGTTCGAGTAACGGTTCGGCACCGCAATGCGTTTGCCGCGCAGATCTTCCATGCGGTAGATTTGTGAGTCTTTGTGAACCATGACGGCACTGCCATCGCGATGGCCGAGATAGACGATCTTGATCGGCACACCCTGCTCGCGCAGCGCCATCGCCATCGGTGCCAGGATGAAAGTGGCGGGCGTGTAGCCGGAGAGAAACGCCTCCTTCAATTCAGGCCATCCACTGAAACGCACCGGCTCGAAGCTGCTCTGTCCCTCGACCTGCTGGTTGATGAAATCCGTCACCGGACAGGTCAGGTGGCAGGTCACCGGCAGGAAGCCGATGCGAAACTTCTCATCCGCTGCGGTCGTGCCCACGGCTTTGGGCGCGAACCATTTCAAGTTCAGCGATCCATGCATGGCGGTGATCAAGGCCAGCCAGAGCGCGCCGCAGAGGAAGGTGGTGCCAATGAGTTTCATTCTCATGATTAACGACGAAGTCGCTCCATGTCGAAAATACCCGTTCAGCATCGCTTTGATGCCGGCTCGCGATCAAACACCCGGCAAAACAAAAACTTCCTCTTTCGGGCCATGTTTGATACAAACCCGCCATGAACACGCTCCATTCTTCCCTGTCCCGTCGTGAAATGATCACCCGCGGCGCACAAACCATCGCCGCAGGCTTCCTCGGTTCCGCCTATGCCGCTGAAACCAAGGCCGCCACCTCCGAAACGCTCGTCCAGCAGCTCTACGGCAGCATGGACGAAGCCCAGCGCAAGGCTCTCTGCTTCGGCTGGAGCCATCCGCGCCGCCTCATGGTCGATAACAACTGGCACATCACCCCGCAGAAGATTCGCGAGGTGCTCAAGCCCGACCAGCAGGAGCTGGTGCGCGAGATTTTCGACAAACTCCACAGCGACGAGTACAAATCCGAGGTCTGGCGTCAGTTTGACCAGGACAACAAGGGAGACGGCGGCTTCGGCAGCGCCTCCATCGCCCTGTTTGGCGAGCCCGGCACCAGCCAGTTCGAGTTCGTCCTCACCGGCCGCCATTGCACCCGCCGTTGCGATGGTGACAGCGAAAAAGGCGCGGCCTTCGGCGGTCCGATCTTCTACGGCCATGCGGCTCAGGGTTTCAACGAAAAGCCCGACCATCCCGGCAACGCCTACTGGTACCAAGCGAAGCGTGCGAACGAGGTTTTCCAAGCGCTCGACGGCAAACAACGCGAAACAGCCCTCCTCGCCGAATCCCGCGATGAGGACGGCAACGACACCGTCAAGCTCACCGGCAAGACCTCGGGCCTCGAAGGCCTACGCCTCGCCGACATGAGCGCCGACCAGAAAGACCTCGTCAAAAAAGTCATCGCCGACCTGCTGAAGCCCTTCCGCAAATCCGAGGCCGAGGAATCTATGAAATACATCGAAGCCGGCGGTTTCGACAACCTGCACATGGCCTTCTACAAGAACCAGGATGTCGGCAAGGACGGCGTTTGGGACGTCTGGCAGATCGAAGGCCCGAACATGGTCTGGTTCTTCCGCGGCGATCCCCACGTCCACTGCTGGGCACACATCCGCGCCCCGCAGGGGGCGTAATTGCGATTACTTCGCCGCCTTGATCTCACCAAGCAGCTTCAGCGCGACTTAGACGAGTTTTTCGCCCGAGCGGTTGCATCATCCTCCCGGACCGTCATACTCCGGGCCGTCCATGCTGACCTCCCTCGAGATCGAAAACTTCAAGTGCTTCCACCAGCTCAAAATCGAACCGCTGGCGAAGGTGAATTTGTTCGTGGGAACCAGCAATGCAGGCAAAACTGCCGTCCTGGAAGCGGTTTCAATGCTGCCAGGAACGGGTGCACACCCTATAGGAGGGATGAATTGGATGCTGTTTCGCAATGGAGCATCTGATGCACTCGCAAATGATGAGTATGCAAAATGGCTATTTAATGATTCGTGTCTTGAGCATGAGATAATCATTACGGCATCGAGAGATGATCATCCGCGTGAAACGCAGACCGTCATGTCATTGGTAACTGATCCGGCAATAGGCTCGGATTTTTCGTTGAAGTGCAATCCACCCATATTTGTGCGGTTTGTGCCCCGCAAACCGAGCCGCAAAATTGGTGTTGTGACTACAAGCAAGCTGTCCGCCGCAGATCTAGCACGAAGTTTCGATCGTTGGACTCTTCGGTCAGAGAATGATGACAGGTTTGTTGGGTTTCTCCAATCAGTGGATCCACGCTTGAAGTCTTTACGTGCTATGGAGCACACTGGCCAACGTATGCTCTACGCCGACGTTCGTCTGCCGGAGCGAATCGCGCTTCCGCTCCTTGGCGAAGGCTTCAACCGCCTCGTGCAAATCTATGGTGCCATTATTGGCGAGGGAGCCGATATCGTGCTCATCGACGAGATCGAGAATGGCCTGCATTGGAGTGCTTTGCCACAAATCTGGACGGGCATTCGCGAGGCCGTGAATAAGGAAGAAGTGCAGATTTTTGCCACCACACATAGTCTGGAATGCATCTCTGCTGCTGCTGCAGCTTTCAAAGGCGAGCCGAAGAATGATCTAGCCGTCCACCGTCTGGAGCGCACCGATTCCGGTGACATCCGCTGTCTTACCATGAATGAGGATGAACTAGAACGCATGTTAGAGCGTGACTGGGAGGTGCGGTGATGCCTGTCAACATTTCGCGACCCAACCTGCTGCTGTGCGAGGGCAAAGATGAGGTTAGCTTTTTCAACGCTTGGTTTTCCGAACTCAACATCACCGATGTGCAGGTCATCGCCTATGAGGGAAAAACGAAACTCGCGGAGTTCCTCGGCGATCTCGGCAAAGCGAGCGGGTTTGGCCAAGTGCGGCGGATCGGCATCACCCGTGATGCCGATGCAAATGCCGGGTCAGCTTTGGAGAGTGTCCAGCATGCTATGGACAATGCCTCCACGTCCATCCGTGCTCTCGGACCGCAGATTTTCGTGCTGCCTGGCGATGACAAGCAAGGGGCTTTGGAATCCCTCTGGCTGGCCTCTCTGGAAAATGAACCTTTCGCGCCATGCGTTGAGGAATTCCTTGGCTGCATCGAAGCCAAGGGCTGGAAGCCTTCCGACACCTTTGCTAAGAACGACAAAGCCCGAGCCCAGCTCTGGATCGCGACCAAAGACGTTCCAAACGAGCGATTCGGAATCGCTGCGTGGCATGGGCGGAAAGACACGGACAAGCCGTGGATGCAAGAAAAGTGGGTGGACTTCAATCACTCATGCTTTGCCCCGTTGAAGGCGTTTCTGCTGCGCACCTTCAGTCCTTTGACTTGATCTCACCCAGAAGCTTCAGCGCCACTTCGACGAGCTTCTCGCCACTGCCCGCCTCGGCGCGTGAGCTGACGACTTCGTAGTTGCCCTGCGGGTAGGCTTCGCGGTTCGGCACATAGCCGACGCTGCCGTTCGCCAGCTCGGCGATGAGCGTGTGCTTGAACGGCGAAGCTTTTTTGATCGCGAGGCCGAGTTCGACGAAAATTTCGCCGGGCAACGCGACGATCGCCAGTTCGTCACTGAACGCGATCACCTGCACCTCGCCTAGCAGCGGCACGTTTTTCTTATCGAGGGTCTCCAAAATGCAGACGGTCTCCGCCATCGGCACCGTGCCGAAGTTCTTCGTGAACATGTTGGCGGCCATGTCCTTGGCCTTCTCGATCTGTGCCTCGGTGAACTTCTTCCGCGTCAGCGTGACCTGCTCGGAGCGGATGCGCGGCTTGAACGTCGTGACCGTCTTCAGACTCGGCCACGCCGCATCGGCGGCATCGGCGAGCGCCGTGCCAAGCTCCTGCGTGCTGCGGCGTTTGCCGGTGATGTAGTCAGTGTGGTTGATGTTGCCGCAGCAGCCGTTGGCGAAGACGGAGATCATGCTTGTGCCCTGACGCTCGCTGACGAGTCTGGTAAACACGCCGGGATAATCCGCCGAGATCTTCACGCCGCCGCCGACCGAAGTCGGATGCATGGCGAAATTGAGGAAACTCGCGACGGGCTTGCCGCCGGACTGAAACACCAGCACGCCCACATCAGGATCGACCGGCCCCGCAGGCTTGTCGAGCGCCGTGAGCGACTTCGGCTGCCAGATGGCCTCCTTCACACCTTCACGCAGCACGCGGCGGTTGAAGCTGATGCCTTCAGCCTTGCCGATGGCGGCGGAAGCGGTGGCGGGAACCAGCCTGGACTTCGCCTGCTTCACCGATTGCGCGATGAGACCCGGCAGCGCGCTGATGTAGGACACACCGGGCGGCGAATTCACCTTTGTGATGTCATCCATGAGCGATCCACGCGGCTGCTGCGGTCCGGTGTGCGTGTGCGTGCCGGAAATCATGACATGATCACCCTCGATGCCGCACTGCTCCTGAATCGCCTTCCGCGCCGCCTCCACCACGGGCCGCACTGTGCCGGAGAGATCGAGCACCACGATCACGGCATGCGTGCCGTCTTGTTCGACGACGATGGTCTTCGCATAGAGCGGATCGAGCACTCCTGCGGAACCGCGAAACTTGTAGTAGCCGCCGAGCGGCGTGCCGTCCTTCGGTGTGATGTCCACCTTCGCAGCGCCGACACGGAAATCACCGGCTTGAACATGAATCGTGACAAGGAGAAGGCAGAACAGCAGTCGAGTGGTCATGGGACCAATACGGCAGCGGCACTCACTTCTTGAACCACTTCGGCGTGCCGAACCACGCATCCATCTCCTTTTCAAACGGCGCATACACCTCTGGAGCCTCCTGAATACCGCCACGATCACCCGATTCGACAATCCAAGTCTCCAGCGCTGCCCGCAACCGCGTCAGTGCCTCGCGATGCTCCGGTTTCGGCGAATCAATGAGGTCACTGATCTCATGCGGATCAGCCTTCGTGTCATACAATTCCTCGCACGGTCCTGAACGCTGCATCAGCGCGAGCGGCGGGCCGGTGAGCGTGCCAGCAGACTGCATCTCACGCATCAGCGGCAGAATGGGGAAGCATTTCTCCTTGTAGCGGTTCAGCGAGGCAAACGTTGGCCCCTTGGTGAACGTGCGGATGTAATGAAACTGCTCGTCTTGCACCGAGCGGATGCGCTGCACGGTTTCATCAATGCGATCACGCGCCGCGAAGGCAAATTTCCGTGGTGATTCCGCATTCGGGCCAAACAAGACGCGTCCCTGCATCAACGGCGGCTTCGCGACGCCTGCGAGATCGAGTGTGGTCGCCGTGACATCAATGAGGCTCACGATTTGATCGTTCACCGTACCAGCTTTGAGGTGGGACGGCCAGCGGATGATCATCGGCACACGCAGGCCGCAATCGTAGCACCAATGAATGCCGCGCGGCTCCAGGCGGCCGTTGTCGGCGAAGAAGATGACAATGGTGTCGTCCTCCAGGCCGTCCTTGCGAAGCTGGTCGAGCACCCAGCCGATCCGCACATCCATGCCAGACACCGAGTTCAAATAGCGTGCCCATTCCTCCCGCACGAGCCGATGATCCGGGTAGTAAGGCGGCGGCGTGACGTTTTCCGGCGTCGCATGTCTCACATGCTCGCGTTCGCCCACCCACTCGACGCGTTCCTTCTTCGCGCTTTGGCGGTCGTAGATGTCATACTCGACCTCGTGCGAGTTGATCTGTGAGAAAAATGGCTGCTTGGATTTCAGCGACGCCCAGTCGTCGGTCTGGTAGGTCGGGCCTTCGTTCACAAAGTTCAAATCGAGCTTCCCCGTGCCCACGGAATGCTCACCGATCATTTTGATGTTCGCCGTCGTGTAGCCCGCGTCCTGCAAGCGGTGCGTCAGCGGCCGCACGCCCTGCTGCAGCTTGAAATCATCCGTGCGATGCGAGCGCATGTGATGCGTGTCCGTCGTGGTCTGATACATGCCCAGCATGAAAGCGCTGCGGCTCGGTGCGCAGGCCGGATTCGTCGAGAACACATTGGTGAAACGCACACCCTCCTGCGCCAGCCGGTCGAGATTGGGCGTGTGGACGTTCTTCGCGCCGTAGCAGCCGAGATCGTGCGAGAGGTTCTCGCCGACGAGCCAGAGGATGTTCGGCTGCTTCGCGTGCAAGGAGTTTGCCAGCAGACAAACCAGAGCCATGGGGATGAATCGCTTCATGGATGGATGAAACGGCTGAAAGAGTCGTTTCACTCCACCGATTCCTTTTCAATGCCCATCCTCGACCGTTTCAACCTCACCGGACGCCGTGCCTTGATCACGGGAGGCTCACGCGGTCTTGGGTTAGAGATGGCGCGTGCGCTTGGTGAAGCCGGTGCGGAGATCATCATCTCAGGCTCGAACGCCGATCATCTTCACAAGGCCTGCGAGGAGCTGTGCAGCGAGGATTTGCACGTCACCTCGATCCAAGCCGACCTCTCGAAGCCGGAGGAAGCCGAACGCCTCTGCGATGTCGTGCTGCGCGATCACGCGCCCATCGACATCCTCATCAACAACGTCGGCGGACGCCGCATCAACACGCCGACGGAGAATCTGGCACTCGAAGACTGGCAGCGCATCCTCGATTTGAACCTCACGCAGGCCTTCATCCTCACGAAACGTATTGGTGGTGCGATGATCCCGCGAAAATGGGGCCGCATCATCAACATCTCCTCCATCAACGCCCTCTGGCCCGGCAAGGCGATGCGCGGCCGTAGCTACGAAACCTCGAAAGGCGCGCTAACGATGTTCACGAAGGCCGTGGCCGCCGACTGGGCCGTGCACGGCATCACGGTGAACGCCATCGCGCCCGGTCCGTTTTTGACCGATGCGAACAAGCGCTGGATCGGGGAGAAGCCCGAATTTGAAGGCGAAGTCGCCACCAGCATCCCGATGGGCCGCTGGGGCCGTCCTGATGAGATCGGGCCGCTCGCGCTCTACCTCGCTAGTGAAGCGAGCAGTTACATGACCGGCAGCGTGCTCGTCATTGATGGCGGCAAGCTGCTGTGGTGAACTTGAAATCGAACATGACTCCTCCCAAACACGAACTCCGCGGTGTGCTGCCCGTTTTTCAGACGCCGTGGCTTGACGATGAAACCCTCGACCTCGAAACGCTCGAACGCGAGATCGCCTGGCTCTACGACTGCGGCGCGAATGGCATCGTGATGGCGATGGTTTCAGAGACGCTGCGCCTCGATAGCGAAGAACGCGAGCAACTCGCCGCCGCCGCGTGCCGTTTCGGCAAAGACCGCGGCGTGGTCGTGATCAGTGTCGGTGCGGAGTCATCGAAGGTAGCGGAACGCTACTCGAAACATGCCGAAAGTATCGGCGCGGATGCGGTGATGGCGATTCCGCCGGTTTCCATCGGCATCGGCGAGAGCGAGCTGCTCGCTTACTACACGCGCATCATCGAAGCGATCCAGATTCCCGTCATCGTGCAGGACGCCAGCGGCTACGTCGGCAAACCGATGCCAATCGCGATGCAGGCGCGGCTTTTGGACGAGTTCGGCCCCGAGCGCGTGCAGTACAAGCCCGAAGCCTCACCGATTGGCCCCAAACTCAGCGAACTCCGCGATGCGACGAAAGGCCGCGCCCGTGTCTTTGAAGGCACCGGCGGCATTGCGCTCGTCGATTCCTTCAAGCGCGGTGTCGTCGGCACCATGCCGGGCGCAGACCTCATTCGCGGCCTTGTCCCGCTCTGGAAAGCATTGGAGGCAGGAGATGCGGATAAAGCAGACCGCATTCACGGGCCGCTTTCCGCACTCATTTCGATGCAGACGAGCCTCGACGGCTTTCTCGCCGTTGAAAAGCATTTGCTCGTCCGCCAAGGCATCTTCAAAAACACGCTCATTCGCGGTCCGGTGGGCTTCAAGCTCGACGCCGAAACCACGCGCGAGGTGGAGCGACAGTTTGACCGGATGATTGCAGCAGCCCAGTGATTTGAAGCCATGATCATCGACGTTCATACCCACGCCTGGAACTTCCCCTCCGACTTCTCCGACGACTTCATCCGTCAAGCGGGCCGCGCACGCCCCGGACATGCCGTTGATTTCAGCGCGACGTATGAAGCCTATCGTGCCACGGCACCCGAGGATACCTGCACCATTGTCTTCGGCGGCAAAGCCAAACTCAGCGGCCTTTGGATCAACGACAAGACCGTGGCGGATTACGTCGCGCATGATCCGTCACGCTTGATCGGCTTTCTGTCCGTCGATCCGACGCAAGACGATTGGGAACGTGAAATGAAGGCCGGACACGATGAACTCGGCCTGCGCGGCATCAAGCTGCTGCCGATGTATGCCGGATTCAGCCCCGATGACCCGAAGCTGGAGCCGCTGTGGCAGTATGCGGAGAAAAACGGCCTCCCCGTGCTGCTGCACATGGGCACCACGTTCATCGCGCAGGCACCGCTGGCCTTCACGCTGCCGCGTTTGATCGAGCCGGTGGCGCTAAAGCATCCGGGCGTGAAGATCATCCTCGCGCATCTCGGTCATCCATATGAAGGCGAGTGCCTGGTGACGATCAGGAAGCAAGAAAACGTCTTCGCCGATGTCAGCGCGCTGCATTATCGCCCGTGGCAGCTCTACAACTCGCTCATGCTCGCGCAGGAATACGGCGTGTGGCACAAGCTGCTCTTCGGCACGGATTTCCCCTTCACCACCGTGAACGCATCCATCGACGGCATCCGCAAGCTCAATGACATGCTGGAAGGCACGAAGCTGCCACGTCTCGATGTGAATCAGATCGAAGCCATGATCCACCGCGACAGTTTGAAGCTGCTCGGATTGACGCGTTGACGCTATTTCCAGAGTGATTCGCACGTCGCCAGCATCACCGCACGATCCGGCGCGCCGTGCGAGTCGCGGTGGTTGTGGGCGAAGTTGCCGCCGGTGTAGAAGAGGTGCCATTGGCCGTCGCGTAGCACCATCGCGTGTGGGGCGTGGAGGATGTAGCTGGCGACGGTAGTGCCGGGGGCATCGCGTTTGATCCAAGGCTGGCGCAACGCGCGCTGCCAGATGATGCCGTCGGCGGAGAAGCAGGGTTCGATGTCGATGGTCTGCCCGCCGAGCCGGTAATGGCCGAGCAGGCCGATGCGACCGCGCTCGGTGTGGGTGACGGAGAGGTAGTAGAACTGCAAATCGTGCGGATCGCGCTCATCGGGCGTGATCACGCGCTGACGATTGCCCCAGATCAGGCCGTCGTCGCTGGTGTAGCGGTCGATCACGCGTACGAGGCCGGGAATGTTGTCCTGCGCGGCATAGCGTGGATCGTCCTTGCCCACCTGGATCAAGCCGACGGAATACATCTCAAAGCTGCCATCGGGAAGCTGATACACATTCGTCGCGTCATTGGAGATCAAAGATGCTGGGGCGAGCGACTCGCCTTCGACGGGCGCCGCCTTGCGTTTCGCGAAATGCTCCAATCCTCCCTCTAGCGCCGTCTTGCCATCGACCGCACGATCAACGGGGTGATACAAACAGGGTGTCAGCGCATTCACGACCTTGAAGGCGCGGCCATCCGCACTGTCCGCAGCGAGGTAGCGTACGACGCCTTTGCCATGCGCCCAGAAATAGAGCCGCGTGCGGCCATCCTTCAGCCGCAACGTCACCATCTGCACCGGATGCCAGCCTTCCGGCAGTCCTCCGATGACAAGAGGTGCAGTTTTGTCCGGCTCACCCAACGTGCAAACGGCCAGCGTGTGCTTCCATTCGCCTCCGACGCGTCCTTCGTGATAGCCGATGTTCTTCTCCATGCCCTTCGGCCCCGAAACACTCGTCCACACCCGCCAGCGATGATCCTCCAGCGGTTCGACCGTGCTCGTGAAGTTCTGCACCCAGCCGCTCGCCGGTTCACCACGATGCCGGAACTGCTCACCATGCTTCTTCCACGCGGAAGCATCGACCAAAATGAGGGATTCATCCGCGAATAGGTGAGATCCGGCCATGACGCCGAGTCCGGTGCAGCCCAGGTTCGCAAGTAGTGATCTTCGTGTGATGGTGGGAGTCATGTGCCGTTTCTAAACGCGATCATTCATCCTCTCCATCTTGGATCTGCCGAAAGACCACGACATCGTTGGTGTTTGAAGAAACTCACCATGAAGCGCCTTCTCATGCTGTTCTGCCTCGTCTGCGGCTGTGTTGCAGCCGCCGAGCAGGCATATCAAAATCCTCCCGCCAACGCGGAGGAACCGCTGGCGAAACGTTTCTCCGCGCTCGCGGCGGCGCAGGCGCTCGACACTTCGATGCGGCTGTGGCAGGAAGAAAACCGCTGCATCCAATGCCACGCGAACATGCACTATGGCCTCGCGCGGCCCCTGCTGAACAGCGTGCTGCCGCAACCCGCCGAGTATGACGCGCTGCTGAGCGAACTGGTCGAACAACGCTGGCCGGCGAAGGGTCTGCGCTATCCGATGGAACCGGTCGTCGTCTCGATGGCGCTGGTGGCGGAAGATCGTGCGAGTGGAGTGCTGCGTCCGGTCACACGCAAGGCCTTGGAAAAAATGCTCGGCACACAGCGCCCGGACGGCGGTTGGACGTGGAATCCCGGCGCACCGAAAGCCTTCATCCGTGAATACGAAGGCACGCTGCTCGCCGCGTTGAACATCGTTTCAGCGCCCGGTGATTTTCAAAACACCGCCCCCGCACAAACAGCGCTGGCCCGCGTGCGCGACTACGTCCCGAAACATCCGCCGCCGAGCGCCTATGGCAAAGCGATGCAGTTGTGGGCCTCCACACGCATCGAAGGCCTCGCCGACAAACCGCTGCGCGATGCCATCATCAAACGGCTGCTGTCTCTGCGTGCCCCCGATGGCGGTTGGGCGATTGAGAATCTCGTCGTCGGCACCCTGTCCTTCGAGCAACTGCAACTCGACCTCCAGCGTCCCGGCGATGCGTATGCGACTGGTTTCATCGTCTATGTGCTGCGTCAGGCCGGACTCGCCGCCAACGATGCCCGTCTGCGGCCTGCGCTGGACTGGCTGAAGACCCATCAGCGTGAAAGCGGGCGCTGGTTTGTGCCCTCGTTCACCTCACGTCCCAATCACGTCCTCTCGAACTCCGCCACCGCCTGGGCCGTGCTCGCCCTCGCGGAATGCGGCGAGCTGTTGAGCGGCACCGAATCAAAACCCACCACCCCATGAAGCTTCTCCTCATTCTCATTTCGTCGTTTGTCATTTTGCAGCCGTCGTTCGCCGCATCGCCGCCCAACATCGTCATCATGCTCGTCGATGACATGGGGGTGATGGACACTTCGCTGCCGTTTTTGACCGACACCGCAGACAAGCCGAAGCGTTATCCGCTCAACGATTACTACCGCACGCCGAACATGGAACGGCTCGCAGCACGCGGCATCCGCTTCAACAACTTCTGCGCCATGAGCGTGTGCTCGCCCACGCGCATCTCGATCATGACCGGGCAGAATGCGGCGCGTCATCGCACCACGAACTGGATCAATCCTGACAACGACAACGCCGGACCGCAGGGCCCCGCCGATTGGAACTGGAAAGGGCTCAAGAAGGGCGATGTCACGCTGCCCGGTCTTCTCAGCGGTGCAGGCTATCGCACCATTCATGTCGGCAAAGGACACTTCGCACCGCGAGAGTTTGAGGCAGCAAATCCGCAGGCCATCGGTTTCGACATCAACGTCGCCGGAGCCTCCATCGGCGCTCCAGGCAGCTACTATGGCCTGAAAAACTTCGGCGGTATTCAGGACAACCCAAAGGGCAAGAAGAAGGCCAAAAAAACCGGCTCCGCAGTGCCGGGCCTGGAGAAATACCACGGCCAGGACATCTTCCTCACCGAGGCGCTGACCGTCGAAGCCAAAGCGCATGTCAGTGATGCAGTGAAGGCGGAGAAGCCCTTCTTCCTCTACTTCGCGCAATATGCCGTACATGGCCCGCATCAATCTGATCCGCGATTCGCCGCGAATTACGCGAACAGTGGTAAGCCGCAGCAGGCGCAAAACTTCGCCACCCTCGTCGAAGGCATGGACAAGTCGCTCGGCGATGTCCTCGATCATCTCGACGCTCTCGGCATCGCCGACAACACGCTCGTCCTCTTCCTCGGTGACAACGGCAGTGATGCACCGCTCGGCAACGAACACGCCGTCGCCTGCGCGGCGCCGTTGCGTGGTAAAAAGGGCTCACACTACGAGGGCGGCATGCGCGTGCCCTTCATCGCCGCTTGGGCAAAACCGAACGCCGATAACGCGCATCAAAAGCGCCTGCCCATCGCTGCCGGAGCCATCCAGAGCCAGCAAGCCGCCGTGTATGACATGTTTCCCACCATTTTGAAGCTCGCCGGCATCGAATCGCCTGCGCAACACACCATCGATGGCAAGAAGCTCGACACCCTGCTCACCGGCAAGCCTGACAGTACCCGCGATGAGAAGTTCCTCATGCACTACCCGCACGCGCCGCATCGCACCGACTACTTCACCACCTTCCGCGATGGCGACTGGAAGGTCATCTACCACTACTTCCCCTCTGAGGTCTCCGAAAGCAGCCACTACCAGCTTTTCAATCTCAAAGCCGACCCCTTCGAGCAAAAGAACCTCGCCACGACCAATCCCTCCGACTTAAAGCGTCTCATGCAGGGCCTCATTGCCGGACTCGAAGCGCAAAACGCCGTCTATCCCGTCGAAAAAGGCGGCACGACTCCCGTGAAACCCAAACTTCCCTGATTCATGAAACTCATCATCCTCGCCGCGCTCATATGCGGCCCTGTCTTCGCCGCGGAAACCCTGCCCATCGTCGCCGAACCGGATTTCAAATCTCCGCTCGATGCCACGTGGAAGATCGCCCATGGCACTTACGAACCAAAGGACGGCGTGCTTGTGTGCGCCGAAAAACCGGAAAATAAACACTCCGCTGTCATCTGGCATCAAGTCGGCTGGAACACCGGTGTCATCGAGTGCGAGTTCCGTTTCGACGGCTCGAAAGTCCTCATCCTCGGCTGCGATGGCAACACGCCAAACGGCCTCAAGCATGTCGGGCGATTCGTCATCTCACCGAAGCAGATCAGTATCGCGGAAGACTCGGTGAAACCCAGTCACACAATCGCCAAGTTGCCCGCTGATTTGAAATCCGGCGTGTGGCACAAGCTGCGCCTCGAATGGAAAGGCGATCAAATCGCCATCCAGCTCAATGAACTGGCTCTGCAGGCCCAACACGCCTTCCTCGCCACGCCGAAGACGCGGAGCTGGATTGCCGTCGGCGGCCAAAAAGCCTCGATCCGTTTGCTCAAGATCAGCGGCAAGCCTTGAACCCATGAAACGCCTCCTTGTTGCCATTCTCTCTCTCTGCGGTGCTCTGCAAGCCGCGCAGCCGAACTTCCTGCTCATCTTCGCCGACGACCACGGCTACGGCGATGTGTCGGCTTATCACGCGTCCGATGTGCGGACGCCGAACATCGACCGCATTGGCAAGGAGGGCATGGTGTTCACGGCGATGCGGGCGAATTGCACGGTGTGCTCGCCTTCACGCGCGGCATTGCTCACGGGACGCTATGCGGATCGCGTGGGTGTGCCGGGCGTGATCCGCACGCAGCCGGAGGGCTCCTGGGGCTACTTCAAACCGGGTGTGCCGACAATCGCGGATGAACTCAAAAAAGCTGGCTATCACACTGGCATCATCGGGAAGTGGCATCTCGGGCTCGAATCGCCGAACACACCGAACGAGCGCGGCTTTGACCACTTCCACGGTTTTCTCGGGGACATGATGGACAGCTACACGACGCATCTTCGCCACGGAAACAATTACATGCGGCTCAACAGCGAGGTCGTCGATCCGAAGGGCCATGCGACGGACATTTTCACCGACTGGGCGAGCGATTACCTGCGCGAGCGGTCAAAGTCGAAGGACAAGCCGTTCTTCCTCTACCTCGCTTACAACGCGCCGCATTTTCCCATCGAACCACCGGCGGAATGGCTGGCGAAGGTCAAAGCGCGTGCGCCGCAGCTCGATGAAAAGCGGGCGATGAACGTGGCCTTCGTCGAGCATCTTGATGATCGCATCGGCAGTGTGCTCGCGGTGCTCAAAGAGGTCGGTTTGGAAGACAACACCGTGGTCGTCTTCAGCGCGGACAACGGCGGCTCCGTGCCGCATGCGCAGAACAACGACCCGTGGCGTGGTGGCAAGCAGGATCACTACGACGGCGGCCTGCGGGTGCCGTTTCTGATGCGCTGGCCTGCGCAAATCAAGCCCGGCAGCCATAGCGATTACCAGGGACTTAACTTCGACCTCTTCCCCACCTTCCTCGAACTCGCCGGAGCCAAGCCCTCGTCCGAACTCGATGCCGTGAGTCTCGTTCCCATCCTCAAAGGCGACACGCTCACCACGCCGCGTGACCTCTACTTCGTCCGTCGCGAAGGCTGGAAAACCTACGGCGGCAAAAGCTACGAGGCGCTCATTCGCGGCGACTGGAAGCTCATGCAAAACGACCCGTTCAGCCCGCTGGAGCTCTACAACCTCAAGAACGACCCGCAGGAGCAGACCAACGTCGCCACGAAGGCACCGAAGATCTTCAATGAACTCTCCATTGCCCTCAGCCGACACATCCAGCGCGGCGGCAGCACACCCTGGCAGAAGCAGTAAAAAGCAAATCAGGCGGATTGCCGAACCCTTCGTCATTCGCCATTCTGCATTCGTCATTCTCCAACCATGCCCGCCTTTTCCGATCCCTTCAAAGAAGCCCGCGCCGAATCCGGCGTGATGCAATGCCCGTTTCACGGCGAAAACATCACCATGATTCTCCGCCACGAGGATGTGCGCAAGGCGTCGAAAGACTGGCAGACCTTCAGCTCCGACGCGCCCTTCCGTGTGCCGATTCCATCGGAGGAGGATGTGCGCAGCATGCGTCAGCTACCCATCGAGACAAATCCACCCGAGCACACCGAGTATCGCGAGATCGCCGAGCCGTTTTTCCAACGCGCCAAAGATCCCGCCATGATCGTGCAGGTCGAGGCGCTGCTGGATGGCATGCTCACGCAGGCGCTGAAGTGTGAGTCCATCGAGATCGTGAACGAGTTCGCGCTACCTGTGCAATCGCGGGCGCTGACGTATCTGCTCAACACTTCCGAGTCCGAAGCGGACACCTGGATCGGCTGGGGCATCCACGTTTTCAAAGTCACCGGTGGCGAGTTTAAGAAAGGCACGGTGCTGGAAGACTACCTGCACCAGAAGTTCGACGAAGCCGAGGCGAGTCCCGGAGCGGACTTCTTCAGCGCGCTGGTGAAGGCCGACTATCGCGGTCGCAAGCTCACGCGTGAGGAGTGCATGGGCTTCGCCAATCTCGCCTTCGCCGGTGGTCGCGACACCATCATCCACACGATCTCCTGTGCGCTTGGCTATCTCGCCGAACATCCTGAGGCGCTCGAATATCTCCGCGCTGATCCCAAGCGCATCACGCTCGCCAGCGAGGAGTTTTTCCGTGTCTTCATGCCGCTCACGCACATCGGCCGCGTCTGTCCTGCTGAGACGAATGTGAATGGTGTCACCGTGAAAGCTGGCGACCGCATCTCGCTTGCCTGGGCCTCGGCGAACTTTGACGAAACAGCCTTCCCGCAGTCCGATGAAGTCCGTCTCGACCGCAAACCAAACCCGCATCTTAGCTTCGGCTTCGGCACGCACCTCTGTCTCGGCGCGCCTCATGCACGGCTGATTCTGCGCACGCTATTAAAGCTCTGCTGCGACCGTGTGAAGCGCATCACCATCGTGAAGGCCGAAGAACGTGTCGAGCACGAGGCCAAGTTTGACCGCACGCTAGGCTACGACTCGCTGGTGGTGAAGATGGCGGCCCTGTAAGCCTCACCAACCGATCAGCCGAGTGATCGCAGCACGCAGCGCTGTCTCCAAAATCGCTCCCTCGGCATGCGTGACGGGGATGGTGACCTTCTTCACGCTTTTCGTCGCGGCTTCCTGACGGGACATGCTCATGAAGAACGGCGCTTTCTGCGGATCGTCGCGGCAGGTCAGCTCGAAGGCGCTGTTGGCCTTTTCGGACTGGTGAAAGAGCTTCGCCTGCTCCTGGCGGCCTTGCAGCGTCGCCAAAACACTGCCGAGGTCGTTGAGGCCCCATTTCATGGTGATCTTCTGTTCCCAGTCGAACTGCTTCTCGCCGCTCTGCGTGGCTGCATCGACGAAAACCGCGCCCTTGGTGCGATTGAACTCAAACCGGATCACACCGCCATTGCCGCGACCGTTCGGCTTGTAGATGGCGAATTCGGCGTTGGGCTTCGTGGTGGCAGGAGAGGCGGGTTTCGCATTCATGACGACCAGAGGCTAAAACAATCGCCCGCTGGCCGTAAAGGGCGAATTTTCCGGATCAGACACATCCTTTGCCGGAATGTCCGGCGCTGCCCGTCGTTTCACGCTGCACCATGCGTCAACTGCTAGCTGCCTTCCTCTTCGCCCTCTGCCCTTCGCTCTACGCGTTCCCGGCGAAGCCCAACATCATCCTCATCTACACCGACGACCATGGCCACGCCGATCTCGGCATTCACGGCGTGGTGAAGGACATCCAGACGCCGCATCTCGATGCGTTGGCCCGCAGCGGCGTGGTGGCGACGCATGGCTACAGCACCGCGCCGCAATGTGTGCCTTCACGCGGTGGGGTGATGACGGGGCGCTTCCAGGGGCGCTTCAATCTCGACAACAACGGCTCCGCGCTCGACGGCTTCAATAAGGAGACCACCATCGCCACGCGATTGCAGAACGCGGGCTACGCCACGGCGCAGTTCGGCAAATGGCACCTCGGGCCGCAGAACGAAATCACGCGACACGGCTTCAAGCATGTCTTCTCGCAGCACGGCGGGCAGAAGTTTGCGGCGAACATCACGCTCGATGGCCAAGACCGCCCGATGAGCGATCTGCCGCCGACGGAGTATCATCTTGATGGTTGCTCAAAAGCCGCTGCGGCGATCATCGAGCGCTACAAGAACCAGCCGTTCTTCCTTTATGTGGCTTATCGCGCGCCGCACACGCCGTTGGATGCGCCGCAGAGCTACATGGACCGCTTTCCCGGCGAGATGCCGGAGCGACGCCGTGCCGCACTGGCGATGCTTTCAGCCATCGACGACGGCGTGGGACTCATCACGAGCACCTTGAAGAAAAACAACCTCACCGAGAAGACGCTCATCTTCTTCATCGGCGACAACGGCGCTCCGCTGAAGATCCACAAAGTTGATTCTCCGCTCAAAGGCGATCCCGGCGGCTGGGATGGCAGCCTCAACACCCCGCTCAACGGCGAAAAAGGCATGCTGGCCGAAGGCGGCATGTCCACGCCCTTCCTCATCGCCTGGCCGGGCACGATCCCCGGCGGTCAAACCTATGAGCATCCCGTCAGCTCCCTCGATTTCGCGGCCACAGCCTGTGAAGTAGCTTCGATTGGCAATCGAAGTGGTTTGGACGGTGTGAACCTCCTCCCGCATCTCACCAGCGAAAACAAAGCCCCGCCGCACGAAGCCCTCTACTGGCGCTGGATGGCTCAGAGCGCCATCCGCGAGGGAAATTGGAAACTCCTGCGCGGTGGCGAGCGCGAATACCTCTACGACCTCGCCACCGACCGCGAGGAGAAGCACAACCTCGCCTCGAAGCACCCGGAAATCGCCACACGACTCCGCACCAAGCTCAAAACCTGGGCCGATGGCCTCAATCCACCCGGCATGGCCCTTGGCACCATGGCCGCGACCTGGAACGATTACTTCGATCACTACCTCGAAGGCAAAACCATCGCTCCGCGTGCTGAAACACCCCAAGCCACCGCCTCCGAAACCAACGGCTGGGAAGCCCGAAACGGCAAGCTCACTGCCAAAGACGGCCTTCTCATCCTCACGCCCGACAAAGCCGACAAACCCACCTTCATCACCAAATCCAAGCTCAAGCTCGCCGGTCCAGTCTCCGCCCAACTCACCCTCAAAACCGCCACCACCGGCCAAGGAGCCATCGCCTGGCGTCTCGACGGCGACAAAGACTTCCTCCCCTCCAACCGCCTCACCTTCCCCCTCCAAGCCACTTCGGATTGGCAAACCCACACCCTCCAAATCCCCACCACTGGCCGCGTCATCCATGTGCGTGTGCATTTGCCTGCGGGCGCGGCGGAGTTTCAGGGGATTGAATTGAAGGCGACAGAACGGTGAGTGTCCGGCAAGTTTTCCTATCTTGATCTGTCAGCGCTTTCGGAGTCCAATGGCACTGCCTTACGCAGACACTCCAGGCACCGATGTCGCACTTCTCGTCTTCAGCATTGACCATGCCCGAACTATTCGCCCCACAGGTTTTCCTGGGGGTTGAGGTCGAGCGCATGAAGACGAGCGGCGACATGGAACGCGGGGTTGTTTATACTCGGTCCGAGGTGGTGGGCTTCATTCTCGATCTGACGGGATACACCTCTGACAAGCCGCTTTGGCAAAAGCGGCTGCTTGAGCCGTCGTTTGGCTCGGGGGACTTTCTGCTGCCCGCTTTGGCCCGATTGCTGGAGGCTGCAAAAAGCGATGGGATACCTGCCAAAGACCTCATGGAGGCTGTGCGGGCGGTTGAACTGCATCGGGACACTTTTGAGGCGACGAAGGAGCGTGTGATCGAGCTGCTGCGCGATGCGGGAGTCTCCCAAAGCGATGCGATCATGCTGGCGGGCAAATGGTTGATCAACGGCGACTTCCTGCTGGAGCCATTCACCGCGAGGTTTGATGCCGTCGTGGGAAATCCGCCTTATGTGCGGCAGGAAATGATCGCCGCGCCGATGCTGGCCGAGTATCGCAAGCGCTACACCACGCTGTATGATCGAGCCGATTTGTATGTGCCCTTCATTGAGCAATCGCTTCGGCTTCTCTCCAAGGATGGTTTGCTTGGATTCATCTGCTCGGACCGCTGGATGAAGAATCGCTACGGCGGCCCGCTGCGTCAGATGATCTCGACAGGTTTCACGCTGAAGTATTACATCGACATGGTCGGCACCGCGGCATTTCAGAGCGAGGTCATCGCTTATCCAGCCATCACCGTCATCGGGCGCGGCATCAGTGGTCGCTGTCGCATCGCTCATCGGCCTGAAGTTTCTGTCGAGGCACTGAGAGGTTTGCATTCACGACTCGCCGGATCGCCCAAGAACTTCAATGGCACAGTGATCGAGATGCCTCGCATCGCTAACGGAGATGATCCCTGGCTACTGGAGGCAGATGCGCAGCCCTCGCTCTCGCTTGTGCGCCGGTTGGAGGCCGAGTTTCCGACCTTGGAAGAAGCTGGATGCTCGGTGGGAATCGGCGTGGCCACTGGAGCCGACAAAGTCTTTATCGGTCCGATGGATGAGCTGGATGTTGAGGACGAACGCAAGCTGCCGCTCGTGATGACTCGTGACATGCGGCAGGGCGTCGTTGAATGGCGTGGCCTCGGTGTGGTGAACCCCTTTGAAGAAGACGGCTCGCTGGCTGATTTCTCCCGCTATCCACGCTTTGCCGCTTACATGGAGAAACACGGCAAAACGCTGAAGGCGCGACACTGCGCCCAGAAGGCAAACGGCTCTTGGTATCGCACCATCGACCGCATCACACCTTCGCTCGCGCAAAAGCCGAAACTGCTGATTCCTGACATCAAAGGTGACGCGCACATCGTGCTCGAAGACGGCAAACTCTACCCGCACCACAATCTTTACTTCGTCTTGTCCAAAGAATGGCCGTTGCCAGCGCTTCAAGCCGTGCTGATGGCCGGACTAGCTCATTTGTTCGTCCGCGCTTACTCCACGAAGATGCACGGGGGTGCGCTGCGGTTTCAGGCGCAGTATTTGCGCCGCATCCGGCTTCCCAAGTGGACTGACATCCCCACCAAGACTCAGAAACAATTGCTGGCCGCCGTGGAAGCCAAGGATGCCTCCGCCATCCTCAATGCAACGGCTGTGATCTATGGCATGACGCCTGACGAGCTGACTCACCTCACCCCAGCGACCTGAATGCCTCTCGATCTCGCCAACTACGAACTTCGCACTCAAGCTGCGGTGAAGACTTTCTGGACGGGACGATATGATGCCGTTCAAAAGCAGACGGCATCCGGCAAAGCCGATCAAGGCGAACGCGCGGCCGTCACGTCTGGCAAAAACATGAATGGCTTCATCGCCTTGGTGCGTGATCTCGTCCATGCGAACGGATTAAAGGGCGCGGAGATTCATCTCGACCGCAAAGCGCTCAGCTTGCCCGGCTACTTCCGACCAACGAAGCTCTGGGACATGGTGATCATTGATCGCGGCACGCTCGTCGCAGCGCTGGAATTCAAATCGCAAGTTGGGCCATCCTTTGGCAACAACTTCAACAACCGCGCTGAAGAATCCATCGGCACAGCGCACGACTTCTGGACCGCCTACCGTGAAGGCGCTCTCGGCGACATCCCGCGCCCGTTTCTCGGCTGGCTGATGCTCGTCGAGGACGCTCCAAGCTCTCGCAGCCCTGTTCGCGATGCCTCACCGCACTTCCCCGTCTTTCCTGACTTCCGCGATGCGTCCTACATCGAGCGCTATCACATTCTCTGCAAACGCCTGGTTCAAGAGCAGCTCTACACCGCCGCTACCACTCTCGCCTCACCGCGCACCGCTATCAAAGACGGAGCATTCACGGGTTTCAACGACCAGACCAGCCTGAGCGCCTTCGTGACGACCTTAGCAGGCCACATCGCTGCTGCCGCAGCTCGATGATGGTCGTTCCTTCTCCAAATCCGACACACTCTTTGCCGGAATGTCTGGCCGCTGACGACGTTTCAGGTCGCGATGCTTCGTCCTCTTATCCTCCTCTTTGCTTCGGCATTCGTCATTCCGCATTCGTCATTTTCGGCGCAGCCGAACGTGCTCGTCATTCTCGCCGACGATCTCGGCTGGAGTGACACGACACTCCATGGCACGACGACACTTTACCAGACTCCGAACCTCGAGCGGCTGGCGAAGCGGGGGATGACCTTCACGCGGGCGTATTCGGCGAGTCCGTTGTGCTCGCCGACGCGGTCGGCCTTGCTCACGGGGCAAAGTCCGACACGCACCGGCATCACGGTGCCGAACTGCCATGTGCCGCAGGTCGTTTTGCAGGCGACGACGGGCAAGAAGGCTCCAGTGGATCAAAAAGCCATCCAACCTGATCCGGTGACGCGATTGAAGACGGAGTATCGCACGCTGGCGGAGACGCTGAAGGATGCGGGCTATTCGACGGCGCATTTTGGGAAGTGGCACCTGGGGCCGGAGCCGTATTCGCCGCTTCAGCAGGGCTTTGATGTCGATCTGCCGCATCATCCGGGGCCGGGGCCTGCGGGCAGTTTTGTGGCACCGTGGAAGTTTGCGAACTTCAAAGAGAAGTCGCCCAGCGAGCACATTGAGGACCGCATGGCAGTGGAGGCGGTGGCGTGGATGGAGCAGCAGAAGGCGAAGCCGTTTTACCTGAACTACTGGATGTTCAGCGTGCATGCACCCTTCGATGCGAAGAAGGCGAACATCGAGATGCATCGCGCCCGCATTGATCCGAAGGACGCGCAGCGCAGCCCCACCTACGCCGCGATGATCCAGAGCATGGACGACGCGATCGGCACGCTGCTCGATGGGCTCGATAAGCTCAAGCTGGCCGACAACACGATCATCATCTTCACCGCCGACAACGGCGGGAACATGTATAACGAAGTGGACGGCACCACGCCCACCAGCAATCGCCCGCTGCGCGGTGGCAAGGCGACGATGTTTGAAGGCGGCACGCGGGTGCCATGTGTGGTGGTGTGGCCCGGAATCGCCGCTTCGGGCAGTCGCAGTGACGCGATCATTCAAAGCGAGGACTACTATCCAACGCTGCTCGAAGGTCTCGCTTTGAAACCGGCCGACGGGCAGCGATTTGATGGTCACAGCATTCTTCCCGCGCTGAAGGGCGATGCGCTAGCCGGAAAAGCCGTCTTCCAATACTTCCCACACAATCCTGGCGTGCCGGACTGGCTGCCACCGAGTGTTTCCGTGCATCGCGATGACTGGAAGCTCATCCGCATCTTCCACGGCGGCGAAAAGGGCGCGCATCGTCATCTGCTCTTCAACTTGCGGGATGATCTCGGCGAAAAAAACAACCTCGCGGCGCAGAAGCCCGAACTCGTCACTGAACTCGATGCGATGATCGAGAAGTTTCTCTCCGATACGAAGGCCGTCGTGCCCGTGCCCAATCAAGCGTTTGATCCGTCGAAATATCGCCCCGAACTCGAAGGCAAGCAGCAGCCGAAGGGCAAAGCGAAAGCGCCCACGAAGCCCGCCTCCAAAGGCAAGGACGATGGCGATCCCGCGCTGCAAGGCTGGAAGGCCCGTGATTGCAAAGCGTCGGTCAAAGACGGCATCCTGCGCATCACGAACATTGGGTCCGAGTGCTTCCTCGGCTTCTCGGCTGGCAAACACAGCGGACCCACGACCGCGAAGTTCCGCATCAAGGCCAAAGCCGGCACCAACCACTTCGACTGGCTGCCTGGCGGTGTCGGTAGCCAACAGCAGCGAACCGATTTCACGCTCCGAGGCGGCGACTGGGAGGAAATCACCGTCGAACTGCCCGCCGAAGGCCTGCTCGGCATCGTGCGGCTCTATTTGCCGATGCAGGAGCAGCCGGTGGAGATCGACTGGATCGAGCTTGCTTCAAAAAACGGCGGCAAACCAACGCGAACGGGGTTTTGATGGCGGCACCATGCATCGCCTGATCCTCGTCCCGCTCCTCTGCCTCCTCGCACAATGCGCCCCCCAGCCAGGCAGCACGCCCGGCGGCCTTCCGCCGCATTCGTGGGGCATGCCGCAAATCATCAATGTGTCGGCCTACGATCCGAAGGAGCGTCAGCGAAACGGCAGTGGCTACTCGGAGCATGACGTTTCGGCGTTGCGCGCGAATGGCGCGAGCGCGCTGATCGCTCGTGCGGGCAAAGGCGGGAACCTTGATGAGAAATGCGCGAACTTCCTCTCCTCCGCAGATCGGGCGGGAATGCTGCCCGGTGTCTATTATCGAGTGCAGCGGCATGTCGATGCGGTGGCGCAGGCGGATCAGTTCGTGAACCGGGCCATGGCTCTGGCCCGCAGTCGGTCCTGGAATGCACCAGCACTGCTGCTCTGCGGCGACTTCGACGGCAATCTGCCGCTCTCGGCCATTGTGCGCTTCATGGATCGCGTGGAGGCACGCACCGGCGTCGTTCCGGTCGCGTATCTGGAGAACAGCACGCAGCTCAAACAAACACTCAGCCGGGCCGATGCCGCCACGAAGGCCAAACTGCGCCGCATGCCTTACTGGCTCGCCCTTTATGCGCACGACAGCGGTGCGGGGCCTGTGTATCCCGCTCCGGGCAATCCGAACGGTCTGCTCAAACAATACGACGTGTGGTCGAATTGGACGCTGTGGCAATACGGCGGTGTCGATTGGCAAGGTGGTCGCTCACGGCCCAAAGTTTACAACCACGGCCGCTACCGCTTCTCGCCCTTCTTTGGCAATCTCGACCGCCCGACCGAGCGAAACGTCTTCCACGGCTCGCACGCCGCGCTGGCCGCGTTCTGGCAGCAGCACGGGCTGCGACTTCGCTGATCACCTTCAAAAGATCTCATGAACTTCCTCACCAAAATTCGCGGCGATTCCGCCGCCCTTCCTCCGCATGCGTCGGGCAAATCTGTCGCGCTTGCCTTTGTCGGCGGCTTTCTCGCCATCGCGGTCATCGCATTGCTGGCGCAGAGTTTGCACGTCGCACTCGTGCTGGGATCGTTCGGCGCGAGCTGTGTACTCGTCTTTGGCTATCCTGAAGTGCCGTTCAGCCAGCCGAGGAATGTGATCGCCGGACATTTGTTTAGCACGCTCATCGGGCTGGTGTTTGTGCATCTGTGCGGTCCGCACTGGTGGAGCGTGGCGCTCGCGGTCGGCAGTGCCATCGCGATGATGATGCTCACGCGCACCGTGCATCCACCGGCAGGCTCGAATCCGGTGATCGTTTTTCTCATGCAGCCGGGATGGGGCTTCGCGTTGTTCCCGACGCTCGCTGGGGCCGTGTTGCTCGTGTTGGTGGCCCTGGTCTTCCACAACGTCACCCGTGAGACCCGCTGGCCGAAGTATTGGTAACCTCGGTCTTTCTGGCAACGTCATGGCCTGCCGCTTCGTTGAGCAGCAGTGTATGAAAACGATCGCAATTCTAGCCACGCTTTTCCTGTCGGCATCCTTCGCCGCCGACGCGCCAGAACTTGCCGGCACCCGTGGCAAGGTGGGCACACTGGAGAATCCGAAGCTCGTTCACCGGCTCGAAATCACGAGGCCGGGCGTGTATGAGAACTTCCGCGTCGATGCACAGGGCAAAGGCGGCAACATCGTCAAAATCACCGCGGACGACGTCACACTGCGAAATTGCGAGATCTTCAATAGCAGCGGTAATGGCGTCGGTGTGTTCGGCACGCGAGTCGTTATCGAAAACTGCCGCATCCATCACCTGCTGAGCGGCACGTTCGAGGATCAGCACGACGCGCATGGCATCACCGGCCGCTGGGGCGATGTGACGATCCGCAATTGCGACATCTCGCACATCTCCGGCGACTGTGTTCAGTTTGATCCAGATCGCAAATCGCGCGGCAGCCTCACGATTGAGCATTGTCATCTCTGGGCCGGGCCGCTGGAGGCGGATGCGCCAGGATTCAAAGCGGGACAGAGTCCGGGTGAGAACGCCTTTGACTCGAAAACGATGCCGGATGGCGAACGCAACAAGCTCATCATCCGCCATTGCCACATGCACGGCTGGAGCCAGCCTTCGCAGATTCAGAACCGTGCCGCTTTGAATCTGAAGGAGCATATCGAGGCGCTGGTGAGCCGCTGCGTCTTCGACGACAACGAGATCGCCATCCGTGCGCGTGGCCCCGGAGGACGCGGGGACGCTCGAGTCACGATCCAAGACTGCGCGATCTACAACACACAGGTCGGTGTGCGGGCGGAAGACAAGATCGAGCAGTTCAAGATCAGCGGCATGGCATGGGACCCGGACGTGCAGTCACGCATCGAACGCCACGGAGGCAAGGATTTGCCTGGCTATGAGAACACCGGCGAACACGAAGCGCCTCCGATCAACGACCTCGTCGCTAAACCCAAACCCTGATTTCTCATGCAACGTCTCACCCTCCTTCTGCTGTTCATCGTCTCGCAGACTCTCGCCGCCGATCCAGCGCGCGTGCTCATCGTCGTCGGCCCCAGCAAGCATCCACCGGGATCGCACGAAGTCGCGGCGGGCGGACGAGTGATGAAGCACTGCGTCGAAACGATGGCAAATGTGCCCGGCGTGAAAGCCGATGTGGTCGAGACGTGGCCGGACAAGGCCCTGCGTGATGCCGCATCGACCGTCGTGTTCATCGGTGACACCTTTCCCGCTGGGCGCTTCCCGAATCCGCAGCAGAGTCTCGCGGATCTCGATGCGATGATGCAGCGCGGCTGTGGCATCGTGTGCGTTCACTACGCCACAGGCCTGCTTGGCGAGGACGTCACGCCTGAAGGCGATCATCCGTTGCTACGCTGGCTCGGCGGCTACTTCGCCAATCGTTCCTGTCCGCATCACGAATCCTTCGCGCGCATTTTCAGTGCAGCCACCATCACGCCAGCGGCAGCGCAGCATCCCATCACGCGCGGCTGGAAGGAATTCACGCTGCACGACGAGCCCTACATCAACAACTACTTCGGCAAAGGCGAGAACAAGCTCGCGCCAAACGTCACCGCCATCGCGACATCTATGCTGCCACCCGAAGCACCGAAGCGCGAAACCGTCGCCTGGTGTGTCGAGCGCGCCGATGGTGGACGCGGCTTCGGCATCGTGATGCCGCACTTCTACAAGAACTGGACCAACGAAGACCTCCGCCGCTGCATCCTTAACGCCATCGTCTGGACCGCGAAGCTCAACGTGCCCGCCGAAGGTGTGCAGACTACGCTGTTCGATCTGAAGGAATTCCAACCCGTGTCCGTGGACTATGTGCCGCCGCCCCCGAAGCCAAAGAAAGCGGGAATCAAATGATATGGCAGAGATCTATTCCATTTCAGAAATGGCGTTGCGTACGCTTCCTCGTTGTGTGCCTGGCAACCCATCAATCTTCATCACCAACTGCCAAGGTGAGTTGATTGGCCCGGATGATCCAACTCCGAGCACATTCTTGTTCACTCGAAGTGATATGAAGATCATCTGGCAGTGCGCGGCATCAAATCCCATCCAAAGCACGAGACCAGACCGAACCGTGTACTTTTGGTGGCTCGAACAAAGGCGACCTTGGTATGCGTTGGCAGCAAAGCGTTTCAGTTCGATCATCAAAAGTTACCTTCACCATTTAGGCGGTGCGGCCACAGGCCGTGAAATGTCGGAAATTATAGAGATCTGTAAGTAAGTCATTCCTTCCATGCATTCCTTCACCACGTTTATCGCTTTTCACTTCGTCCTTTGCTCTTCGCTCTTCGCCTTGGCGAAGCAGCCGAACGTGATCATCATCCTTGCCGATGACCTAGGCTACGGCGACCTCGGCTGCTACGGCCATCCGAAGTTCAAAACACCGCGCATTGACCAGATGGCGTCGGAAGGAGCGCGGCTGACACAGTTCAACACGCCTGCGCCGTTTTGCGCACCGACGCGCGCCTCGCTCATGACAGGCCGGTATCCCTTCCGCTGCGGCATGACGCAGAACCCCGCGCCAGACGGTGGACCCGCCGCTGATGCGCTGGCGATGCCAAAATCGGAGATCACGCTGGCGCAGGTGCTCAAATCAGCGGGCTATGCCACCGGCATGGTCGGCAAATGGCATCTCGGTCACAAACCCGGCTCGCTGCCCACCGAGTGCGGCTTCGATGAGTATTACGGCATCCCCTACTCGAACGACATGCGGCCCGTGCAGGTGCTCGAAGGCACCGAGGTCGTCGAATACCCCGTCGTGCAGGCCACGCTGACCACGCGCTATGCGAAACGCGCCGCCGACTTCATCCAGCGGAATGCGAAGAAGCCCTTCTTCCTCTACTTCGCCGAAGCGATGCCGCACAAGCCGCTCGCCGTCTCCGAAAAGAACGACAAGAAAAGCGGCGCGGGCCTCTACGGCGATGCCTTGGCCGACCTTGATGACAGTGTGGGCGCGGTGCTCGATGCGCTGAAGCAAAACGGCCTCGACGACAACACGCTCGTGTTTTTCACCAGCGACAACGGCGCATGGTTCGGCGGAAGCTGCGGCGGCCTGCGCGGCATGAAGGGCACCAACTACGAAGGCGGCTACCGCGTGCCCATGATCGCCCGCTGGCCCGGAAAAATCCCCGCTGGTCATGTCAGCCACGAACTCGGCGTGATGATGGACCTCTTTGCCACCGTTCTGCACGTCACCGGCGTGAAGCTGCCCGATGACCGCGTGCTCGACGGCCGCAACATCCTCCCGCTGCTCACCAGCGCCGCCAAATCACCGCACGAGTTCATCTTCGGTCATCAGAATTCCAAGCTCGCCACCATCCGCGATGCACGCTGGAAGCTGCATCTCCTGCCCGCCAGCCAGATGAAGCTCAAACCTGGACCGGACGGCAAGTGGCTCGATCCACGCACACCCGATGGCGTCACCATCCTCGCCCCCTTCGAGCAATACAACATCGATGCCCATCCTGGCCTCACCACCGGCGTCGAACCTGCGAAGATGCAGCTCTTTGATCTTCAGAACGATCCCGGCGAGCAAGTCGATGTCGCCGCGCAACATCCCGACGAAGTGAAGCGACTCCAAGCCGCTCACGATGTCATGAACAAGGACGTTCCCGCTGTCGAGGAGGTCAAACGGGCGCCGTACAAGAAGCCGTAGCCTGTGCTCTCGGCTGATAAACACACGCCGGATCTTCGGCGAACGGATCACCACTGACGCCATAAGCCCGCGCTCGCGAACCACCGCAAACCGCGCGGAACTCGCAGCGCCCGCATTTGCCACCCAGGGCGTCGTTGTCGCGCAGCGACACAAACAACGGATGACCGCGGTAGATGTCCGCCGGGTGCTCCTCGCGCACATTGCCGCAGTCGAAAGGCAGGAACCCGCTCGGTGACACGACGCCGGTGTGCGAGATGAACATCACGCCGCGTCCGTCACGGATGCCGAGCGGTGAGCGCATGCCCGGACGGTGTTTGCCAGTCGTGGCCCCCAGCGATTGAATCACCACGCGGCGGAAGTGATGTCCTTCCGTTGTTTTGACCGCGAACGGAGCCTTGCCGACGAGCGAGGCCATGTCGCGGAAGATGAACTCGATGTCCTGCGGGTCCGGCAGATCGTCGATGCCTGCACGACCAGTCGGCACGAGCAGAAAGACGCTCCACATGGCCGGTTTCAGCTCGAACATGAGCTGCTTGAAGGCCTCATACTCGCGCAGATTGCCACGCGTGAGTGTCGTGTTGATCTGCACGCTCAAATCGGCCGCATGGGCGCGATGCACCGCCGCAATAGTGCGATCAAAGGTGCCTGCGACACCACGAAAGGCATCGTGCGTTTCCCGCGTGGCCCCATCCAGGCTCAGCGAAATGCGCTCCACGCCAGCAGCTTTGATTTCGTGAAAGTCAGCGTGAATCAGCCGCGCCGTCGCCGATGGGCTGAGGCTCACATGCAGGCCTGCGTCGGTCGCTTCGCGCACCAGTTCGAGCGCATCCGTGCGCATCAACGGATCACCACCGGTGAGGATGAGCATGGGCGGTTTCAACTCGGCCAATTGCCGGATGAGGCGACTCGATTCCTCGCGATTCAATTCATCGGGATGCCGGTGCGATTGCGCTTCGGCCCGGCAGTGCTTGCAGGCCAACGCACAAGCCCGCGTGATCTCCCAGAAGACGAGAAACGGGCGTTCATCGAAACCGTCGTAACCCATCGCGGGCACCTTCGAGGCTTCCAGATCCAAAACGGGCATGTTCATGGTGGAACAAACGCCCGATTGCCGAATACGCTCTGCCAACCAATGTCGAAGGCTGTGCCGATATTGTGCGGCTGATTTGTGCTACGATCCAAGCCGGCCATCTTTCAGACAAACTCGGGCAGGGTGATTTTGGAAAAGATTCACTACTGCTTCCCAACCCAATGCTTCGGCCATTTGCTGTGAGGTCATGCCAGAATTGGTTATGGCAGTGGGGTCCGCTCCATGAGCCAGTAACATCTGCACACTGGCAGCGGAGCCAGCCAGTGCGAAGCTATGGAGCTGAGTCCAGCCAGCATCGTCCGACGATCTGGAGTCTTCCGGATGCTGTTTCAAGTGGATCTCCAACGACTTCAGCATGTTCAATGCCATGGGGTGCTCACCCGCCTTTTCTGCCGCAGGATTGCTTTTGCTCCAATCAGGCACTACCAGCACTTGATTAGGGTCGCCAAAATCCAAGCCCCATGCCTCATCATGCGACAAGCGCTCTTCGTCCGACATGCGCAAGCGCATGCAATTGACCGTCCAGCCACCGTAGGCTCGGCCGCCGATCACATACAACCAGTCGTGAACCATGCTAAGCGGCACTGTAATATGATCTCCTTCGGCCACTGACCTCACCCAACGAGGAGAGTTGATAAGTGTCCCTTGAACATTCTGGCCGTCGAAAACATCATCATTGATCCACATGTGCTCAACTTCAGGTCCGTCATCGTTTCGCGAACCAGGCGGATCTGAAAATGGAACCTTTACACAAGCCAAATCAAGTCCGGGAACAATCCGGCGACTTTCCCAGTACAACTCACGCCAGAAAAATTTAAAAGTTCTGCGTGCTTCAGCCACTGCTTCCTGCATGGCGGCATCAAATTCTGGGCGAGGAGATGAGTAGATGGGTGACGACATGCGTGCCGGCAAACTGAGAATCTTGCCATGAAAGAATCAACCACCCGCTTTCATTGTTCAACCAAAGCCGATTTATTCCTCCTCATCCCGTTTTGCAAACCGTCGCCGGTGCCAGAGCAACCAGAACAGCGCCAGCGCTCCCCAAGTCCACGAGGCGTAGATGTGATGCGAGACCGTTGTCGAAGGCATCCAGGCCGGTGTGGCGCGGGTGGTGGCGGCCAGAACGCCGAGGAAGACCAGAAAGCGCACCCATTTGGATTTCACGAAGAAGCCGTCCAGGTCGCCGCTGTGGCCGAACAGCACGCGGCTGCCCACCACGAGCATCAGCATGCCAAAGCCGCCGATGTAGAGCAGGTGCTCGATGCTGACGTGCTGCACATAATGAAACGGTGCGAGCACGATGCCGATCCAGCCGAGGATGAGCGCCCAAAACAGACCCGTGGTGAGCGATCCGGTCTGCTGCGTCTTCCATGTCACCTCGATGAGCAGATAACCCGCCGCGACGATGGCTCGCAGAGCATAGCCGAGCGTGACCTGGCCGAACGCTTCGAGGAAAAAGCTGACCACGAGCAACACAGCGGCGACGATGGAGCGAATCAGCTTCGACTTGCTCTGCGCGGGGGTTTTCGGATCGCCGAATTCGCCGCCGAGCATGCGTGGAAACACAAACGAGCCGATGCCGAGCACTGGAGGCAGCAACAGGCCTTGGTAGAGCAGCAGATTGGCGAGACGCAGCCGTTGCAGGTCCATCAAAGTCGCCGTTGAGAGCAACATCGCCGCTCCCGCGATGCCGCAGGCCAGCCCCGTGAGTGCCAGCAGCATCTGCGGCGGCGGTGCTTCCTTGCGGAACTTCACCACGCGAATCACGAGGCATAGCAGCAGTGAAACGAGCAGCGCGATGAAGAATCCGTCGCCCCAGGCGTGTTGCAGTCGCAAATGACTGATGGCCGAGGCCTGATGCAGCGCGAAGAGCCAGAACAGCTCCAGCGGCGTCAGTTTCGGAGCGGTGGCCATGCGCGGACCGGCGGTGCCGAGAAAGCCGACGACGAACGCACCGCCAAACGCCTCGATCATGAGCCGTGCGTGAACGAAGTTCGGATAGAAGCCGAGCTGCTGCGCATAGAACAGCGGCCACAGCGTCACGCCGATGATGCTCCATACCGCGCCACTGGCGAAGAAGACTCGATACGGCTCGGACGCGAGCCAGAGAAGGCCGTCTCTGCGCGGCCCTTTAGCCTTATGTTTCTTGTGTTTGCAGGCGGGGAAGCTCATGGATTCAGATATGCTCCCCAAACGCGAGGGCGTCTTTGGATTCAATGGTGCGCTGGCCTTGGGCGTCGCGCATGTTGCGGGAATAGACGTTGATGGTGATCTTGAGAAGCAGGGTGTAGATCATAAAACCCAGCGCCCAGATGCCGGCGGTGACTTTCCATTCGGTGAGGCTGGGGCGGTATTCGACGATCTCGTGCAGCGCGCTGGGGATGAAGGCGGGAATGATCATGCCCATGCCTTTTTCGATCCAGATGCCGGCGAAGGCGAGGAAGCAGGCGGTGTTGAGCCACACGGGGAGCTCGTTGAGGCGGCCACGCATGAACATGATGGCGGCGATGATGTTGAAGGCCACAGCGGTCCAAATCCAGGGAACGAGCTCATGATGTCCATGCAGGCCAAAGTAAAGATACTTGGCGGCACCGGTGTGGCTGCCGCCGGTGTAGAATTCGACGAAGACTTCAGACGCCACCATGAGCAGGTTCACGAGGATGGTGATGCGGATGATGCCCACCAGGGTGCGGATGGCACCATCACCGAAGCGGTGGTGGGTAAGTCTGCGGATGATCTGAATGGCGACAATGATGAAGGCTGGACCGCTGACGAAGGCGCTGGTGAGGAAGCGCGGGGCCAGCAGGGCGGTGTTCCAGAACGGACGGCCGCCCAGTCCGCAGTAGAGGAAGGCGGTGACGGTGTGGATGGAGATGGCCCAAATGATGCTGAGAAAGACGAAGGGCACATACATCTTCGCCACAGGCGGCTGACCGCGGTAGCGCTTGTAGAGCAGGTAGCCGCAGATGTGGACGTTGATGAGCAGGTAGCCGTTGAGCACGATGACGTCCCAGGTGAGCATGGAGATCGGAAAATTGAACTTCCCGACGATGGGCATCATGTGCCAGAAGCGATCCGGCCGACCGAGGTCGCACACGACGAACATGATGGCCATGATGACGGAGGCGATGGCCAGCAACTCGCCGATGAGGACGATGTCGTGCATTTCCTTGTCGTTATAAAGATAAGCGGGGATGACCATCATGACACCACCGGCAGCGAGCCCGACGAGGAAGGTGAAGTTGGCGATGTAGAGCGCCCACGAAACATGATCGCTCATGCCGGTGACTGCCATGCCATCCCGCACCTGGATGGCCCAGGCATTGGCTCCGACGAGGAAGATGGCGGTGAGCAGCGTCATCCAGACGTAGAACTTCCAGCCGCCTTCGACGGACTGGCTCACGGCATTGCCGAGGAATCTCAGGTAGCGTCTCCACTCAGGCACATCGGATGTGGCGGGCGAGACGGATGGGGTGGGATCACTCATCGAAGAAGTAGAAGAATTGGGGTTTGAGGCCGAGCTCCTCTTTGAGGACAAAGACGCGTTTGTTCTCCAGCACCCAGCGGATCTCGGAGTTCGGATCGTTGAGATTGCCAAAGACACGCGCTCCTGTCGGGCAGGCTTCAAGGCAAGCGGGCAGTCGTCCTTCGCGGGTGCGATGCAGGCAGAAGGTGCATTTTTCCATCACGCCCTGCGGTCGGATGCGGTTGCTGAGATAGCTTTGGTTGGGATTGATCTCCTCGGCGGGGATCTGCGGCTTGGTCCAGTTGAAACGACGTGCGTGATAGGGACAGGCGGCTTCACAGTAGCGGCAGCCGATGCACCAGTTGTAGTCCACGACGACGACACCGTCTTTCTCCTTCCATGTGGCCTCGACGGGGCACACATCGACGCAGGGCGGATGCTCGCACTGCTGGCACTGCACGGGCATGTAGTATTTGTCGGGCTGCGGCACGGGATGATCGTAGTGCGCGTTGCCTTTCTCGAAATCCATCGAGCCTTTGCTCATCTCGAAGACGCGGATGTAACTCTGATGCGAGGGGCGGTCGTGATTGTTCTCCAAATGGCAGGCCTCGGCGCATTTGCGGCAGCCATTGCAGATGGAGAGGTTCAGCGCGTAGCCAAACTTCACGCCATCGACTGGCTGCGGATCGCTGATGGTGACATCGGCACCGTAGTGGTCCTTGGCCTCCTGCGTGAGCCGCTGGATGACGGCGGCCATTTCCTCTTTGCTGAGTTCTTTGTAGTGCTTCTGGATGAACTCATCCATCGAGGTCTCCTTCGTCAGCTCAGTGAGCGGCGCGAGCGCTTTGGCATACGCCGCGACTCCAAGCGTGGCACCGAGCGCCTTGACGACGGTGCGGCGCGAGATGCCCGTGGGCTCATCGGCAGGCGGTGGCGCGGAGTTGCCGGAGCAGGCGCAATTGCCGGAGCAGGGTGTTTTCGGAGATGTGGATGGATCGTTCATGGCCTGCTAGTGGGAGCCTTCGGCTTTCGGGACGGAGATGCGATCACGCGGCGGCAGCACGGGCTGCACGAGCGGGAACTTGGGATGATGCGGGTCGTGGCAATTGATGCAGTTGTTGCGAATGCGTCCGCCTTTGGTGAGATCCCAGTGGCCATTCATGCCGCCATGACTGCCATGGTCGTAGTCGCGCCGGGCGGTGCCGTGGCACTGGGAGCAGAGCGTCATCACATCCGGGAAGGCAACGCTGCGGCCGTCGGCGAGATGCAGTGTGTCGTAGTTCGAGGCGTTGTGACAACTCAGGCAGGTGAGCGCACCATGCTGGTATTGCAGACCGCGATGGGCCTGAAACAAATCTTCCGCCGTGTTGCGCAGGACGTTCGGCGTGGTGGTGCTGTGGCAGGTGCTGCAGGCGACGGTGACGGCGTTGCCTGCCTTGTCTTTGAGGCCGGTGTCGAGCCGTGGTGTCGCGGGGCCGGGCTTGATGATGACGGGATGCGTCGCTGCGGGCTTCATCTTGGTCACGGGCGCGGGCGCGTTGGGGGTGATGGTCTTCTGCGCCCAGACGATGGCCATGCTGAAGCCGGTGACGAGAACCACGAGGGTCAGCCAGGCGAGCCACGGATGTTTTTTCAGATACAAACTCATGCGGCGGGTGTGTCGAAGTGATGCTGGATGCGCACGAGGCGGAACAGGCCGCCTGGCAGCGCCATGATGGTGTCCCACCAGTCAGCGCCTTCGAAGCGATAGCGAAACTGCACGGCGCGTGCCGAACCATCGAGCAGCAGCCGGCGACCATCGTCGAGCGTGAGCACGGTGTTGTCGGGCACATGACCGGTGGCGGAAAACTTGGGGATGATCTCGGTGATCTGTGCGCAGGCACCGATGTCACGCAGCAGCGTCTCCAGCTCGGCGGCGTCGAACTGCGCCTGCTGGAGTTCAGGTAGTGGCGGTGTGCTGGTGGCGTCAGTGCTCATGCGGTGGGCGGTGGAGTGGATGTGCGGCGTGGCAGCATGAGCACCGCCTTGCGTGGTGCGGGACAGACATCATGACAGATGCCGCAACCGGTGCAGACATCGGGGTTCACCATGGGCAGACCACGGTCGCGGCTCATGGCCCCGGGCACGGGACAGCGCTCGACACACGTGGCGCAAAACGACGTGAGCGCGATGCAGAAGCGTCCCTGAATGATGGCGGTGCGTGGCGTGGCACTCTCAGCCACTGCGGTGGGCTCAACCGGTGGCGCTGCGGCGGCTTTCTTTTGGAAAGTCTTGGCGAAGGCGGAAAAGAATCCGCGTCTGGAAACGACGTCGCTCATTTGGGTGGAGGAGCAGCAATGGGTGCGGGTGGAACAACCACAGGCGCGGGCGCAACGACGGGCTTTGGCGCTGCTGGACGTGCCGCATCCAGCGGCGGGGCGGAGACGAACAGGCGCTGATCATTCTCTGCGGCGGGCACATGGCACTGCACGCAGGATTGACGCTCGGGATGCGGCGTGCGCAGTGCAAAAAGCCCGCTCGGTCCGTGGCAGCTCATGCAATCACTGCGCATGAGCGTGCGGTGCGGCACGGTGGGCGGCGCGCCTTTCCAGGCGCGTGTGCCTGCGGCAGGCGCTTCTTTGCCGTGAAACGTGTTCTCCGTGAGCGGCGCAGTCCACCGCGCGGCCTCGACGGCGGTGAAGGCATGCTGGGTGGACACATGACACTGCGTGCAACTGCCACCCAGGCTTGCGTGGCTCATCTTTGATGCAAAACGGTCCTTCACCTGCATGCCCTGACCATGACAGGCGAGACACGAGGCCGACGAGTCCTGCGTGACCGGATGCGGCACCACAGGCGGCGCACCATCATACGCGCGACGTGCCGCACGATCCCGGAGCGCGGCTTGTTTTTGTTCAGGTGGCATCACGCGCTTGGCATCCGGCGGTGGCACAGGGACTTGCTGGAAATCCACGAGTGAGTTTCGCCACATCGCATTCACACCCTTCGCGGACCAGTCCTGGTCGATGTAGCGCACGGCCACCGGCACGTTCGTGGCACCGGTGAGATCGCGCCGCGCCTCGGGCCGCACGTTCTCCACGGGCCGGGTCATGCTGATGGCGGAGTTCGTCTGGCGCAGGCCGACGAAGTAGCCGCTGACCGCGAGCATCACGATAATGCCGCCAGCGATCATGCTGGACTGCAACGTCTTGGGCTGTCGGGTGTCGGCCATGATCAAAGCGTGGCGCGCAGCACAGTGGCGGCGCATTTTTTGTAGTCGGGCTCTTTCGAGATGGGATCGACCTCGCCCAGCGTGAGGTCATTGCACAGCAACCGCTCGTCGAAGAACGGAATGAACAGCGAACCACGCGGTGGATGCCCGCGTCCGTCAATCCACACCGGCAGCTTCAACTCTCCGCGGCGCGTTTTGATGAGGATGGACTCGCCATTGGCAAAACCGTGCTCCCTGGCGTCGTCGGGGTGCATCTCCACATACGCATGCGGCATGGCGGCGTGCAGTTGCGGGATGCGGCGCGTCATGCTGCCGGTGTGCCAGTGCTCCAGCACACGACCGGTGCAGAGCCAGAAAGGAAACTCGGCATCCGGTTCTTCGGCGGCCTTTTCAGCGGGTGCGAACCAGATGAGCGCCTTGTCGTCCTTGGTGACGGAGTGGTAGAACTGGATCTCCGCGCCCTTCTTCACATACGAGTCATCGAACTCGGAGAAACGGAACTTCGTCTCGCGCCAGCTTCCATCCGCCTGCTGCACCACCGGCCAGCGCAGGCCGCGGGCCTTCACATATTCATCATACGGAGCGAGATCCTTGTGCTTGTAGCGGCTGAAGGCGCGGTATTCCTCAAAGAGGGCCTTGTCCACGTTGATGTCATAGTAGCGCGGCCAGTCCCACACGGGCACCTCCTCGCCTTTGTCGTTTTTGAAGGTGAAAAGAAACTTGCCGTCCTTGTCCTTCATGCCCGGGTGCCCGAGGTCGTGCAAACGACGCGCCACCGCCAGCATCTGCCAGCAGTCGTCACGCGCCTCACCGGGCGGCTTCACCATGCGGAACCACTGCTGGGTGCGGCGCTCGCTGTTGCCATACATGCCGTTTTTCTCCACCCACAGCGCGGAAGGCAGCACCAGATCGGCCAGTTCCGTCGTTGCCGTGTGATAAACATCGGAGACGATGAGGAACTTGTCCGGCTGACCGGCTTTGGCTTTGAAAAGCTTGTGCAGATTCGGCAGGGACTGGCCGGGATTCGTCACCTGCACCCACAGCGTGGAAATGTCGCCACCCTTGTCCGCAGGTGTGCAAAACTTCTCCCACATGAGCACGGTGTGGTGGCCGATCTTCGCATTGATGCGTCCCTCGGGCACGTTCCAGATTTTTTCCGTCTCCTTGCGGTGCTCGGGATTGAGAATGACACGTCCGCCGGGCAGGAAATGGCACATGGTGCCGACTTCGCGCGCCGTTCCGCAGGCGCTGGGCTGGCCGGTGAGCGAGGTGGGCGCATCACCAGGCTTGCCATAGTGTCCACTGAGCAAATGGATGCCGTGGCAGAGGCGATTGGCGTTCGTGCCGCGTGAATGCTGGTTGAAGCCCATGCACCAGGTGCTGGTGATGCGGATGTCCTTCCTGCCAAACAGACCGGCCAGCATGCGGATATTCTCCGCAGGCACGCCGGAGAGTTTTTCGACATGCTCGGGTGTGTAGGGCTCCAGCGCGGCCTTGTAGTCGTCGAAGCTCATCGCATCACCCAAGAGCGGCGCGGTGGGCGTGGCCGCGGGGTCTTTTGGTGCCTTGCGGAAGTTGCAGAAGCGTTCGACGAAGGTCTTGTCGTAGGTGCCGCTTTTGATCAGCAGATATGCGATGCCATTCATGATGGCGAGATCGCTGTGCGGCCTGAACTCGAGGTAGTGATCGGCAAACTCGGTCGTGCGCGTGCGCCGCGTGCCGATGTCGATCAGCGTGACTTTTTCTCCGCGCGTGCGGCGGTCGATGAAGCGGCTGAAGAGCACCGGGTGCATCTCCGCCATGTTGTTGCCCCACAGGATGAGCACGTCGCACTTGTCGAAGTCGTCGTAACAGCCTGATGGCTCGTCCACGCCATAGACACTGAGAAAGCCCGTCACCGCGCTGGCCATGCACAGACGCGCGTTCGGGTCGATGTGATTGCTCGAAAGGCCGCCTTTGATGAATTTGTTCGCCGCGTAGCCTTCCGGGATGGTCCACTGACCGCTGCCATAAATGGCGAACTTGTCCGGCGCGGCCAAAATGCGCTGGGAGATCATTTCGACGGCCTCCTCCCACGAAATCGGTTCCAGCACGCCGTTTCGACGCAGCAGCGGCTGCGTGAGCCGGTCCTTGCCATACAGCGCGAGTCCAACGTGATAGCCCTTCACGCAAAGCAGGCCCTTGTTCACCTCCGCGAGCTGATCTCCCTCGATGGCGACCACACGCCCGTCTTTGACGCCGACACGCACATGACAGCCGGTGCCACAAAAACGACAGGGGGCCTTGTCCCACTGAATGTCGCTGGCGGCGGCGGTCGGAGCGGCTCCGAAAGCACGTTGTTGCGCGGCTGCGGTCGCGGCGGCCAGCGCGCTGAGTTTGGCAAATTCACGTCGTTTGATCATGCGGGCAAAAGGTCGGGTGTTTCAGTCATTTCAGGTTCAAAGCTCACGTGTACAACATCCACATAAGCCACACCGGGCTGAGCGGCGATCCAGTCATGCACTTCGCGACATTCCACATCACTTTCGGCCTCCACCGCCACCGGCAGCCAGCGATCGGACGCCTCTCCCACCGTGAGTGCCGGATGCGCCGCCAGTTGCTGCGCCACGCCGCAGGAAACGCTGGTGTCCAGGCTGATGAGAAGGCCGACGGTGGTCATGCGAGCGAGTTGATGAATCAAAATTTGATGCCAGTCATCACATAAACGAAATCGGCATCGCTCCCGGCTCCGGTGTCATTCAGGTAATCGCCGGCGAAAAAGTGCGAGTAACCGGCGGTGAGCGTGAGATGGCTCGAGGCGGCATAGGTGACGAGAACGTCGAGTTCGCTGCCAGCATAGTTGCTGGCGGCGGGGCTGGCGGGACGGACGGCAGTGCTGGCATTGGCGCGGCGCCAGGTGTCGGCGGTGTCGTCGAGCCAGAAGAGATGGAAGTCGAGGCTGGTGGTGAGCTTGGTTCCAGGTTTGGCACTGAGATGGAGGGCGATGTTGTGGATGTTGCTCCATGAGAAGGCGTCCATGAGGCCGTAATGCAGGTGATTGGTCGGGAAGAGGTTCTGAAAGGCTCCTTGCTTGTTGTCGGCGGCATTGCCGTCACCGCTGGCGTAGCTGTATTCGAGGCCGAGGCGGGGTTTCCACGGTGCCTGGAAGGTGTGGCCGCCCTCGATATAGCTGGCGAAGGCGCGGAGATCACGTCCGCCTGCTTTGCCGGTCTGCACGACGAATTCGGTCTCGTAGTCCCAGGGGCCGAGTTTACCAGGCATGGATTTCCAATGAGTGCCGAGGGTGAGGAAGTGATCGTTGCGATTCGTGTCGTCAAAGTAGAGCGCGTAGAGCCCGGTGTCTTGAATGCCGAGAGTAGGCATATGCGCGTAGAGGCCGGAGAGGAGCGAGTCTTTGTCGCTGTCGTCCATGCCGAAGCGGTCGATGACGACGACGGAAGCGATGAAAGCATCGACCCACAGACCGTCTTTGCCGGTATAGCGCAGCTTCACGGCGTCAAAGGTGCGGGAGATGTTGCTCCACTCCAATGGGCCGATGAGGCGCTGATCGCCATAGAGCAGCACTTGGCGGCCGACTTTGAGCGCGAGCGGGGAAACCTTGGCATCACCGATTTCGACATAGAGCTGACGTAGATCGAAAGGATTGTCGCCCTCCGCGCCGAGCAGGCCGGGGATGTCGGCGCGGTCACTAGCGATCTCACGCGCGTCCTGGCCCTGAACATAAAACGTGAGCCAGTCGGCAGGCTTCAACTGCATGCTGAGCCGAAAGCGGTTCAGCAGCCAGGAGTCGTCATTAATGGTCCGCAGGCCGCTGTTGAAGTCGAAATTGTTGTCGCGGTATTCAAACCGCGTCTGGTCTTCGATGCCAAACACGACGCGACCATCGGCGTAGGAGAGCGGATGCGGGGCTGTTTGAGCATGCGCGGACGTGGCGAGCGCCGCCGTGGCGGCCAGAAGATGAAATGAGCGCATGGTCATGGTTGGAGCAGTTTGCGCACGGCCTTCACCGTTGGCTCGATGTCAGCACCGAGCGCTTCCTCGCGGTGGACGATGTTTCCCTCGGCATCGAGGACGGCAATGAGATTGGAGTGGGCGTAGAGGCCTTCGATGGACTGAAATTTGAAGTTCAGCGCCACGGCGAGCTGGCGGATGGTTTCATCAGTGGAGATGGCGAAGGTCCAGCGGCTGGGATCGAGCTGATGCTCGATCTGGGTGGCTTTCATCTTCGCGGGCTTGTCGGTGGCGGTGTCGAAGGAGAAGAAGACGAGGCCCACTTTGTCCGCATCGGTTCCTAGTTCCCGCTCGATGCGTTTCATGTCGTCGATGATGCGTGGACAGGCGAATTTGCAGGCGGTGAAGCCCATGGTGATGATGCGGGGCTTGCCGCGCAGTTGATCGAGCTTGAGCGGTTGGTCGTCCTGCGTGCGCCATTCGCCGGGCAGGTCGTAGATGGTGGTGAATTGAGGCGTGGCGGGCGCTGGAGGTGCTTCCTTCACCGACTTCGCCCCGCGAAAGCCGAGGCTGCCGACGCAGTAGTCGCCCTTGAGGCTGGAGCGGAAGGCATAGCGCATGAAGGCGGCGTAGTTGCTCACATCGGCGGCGAGGAGCGAGCCTGCGCCACAGAAGAGCTTGCGTTCGAGCGAACCATCGCCGCGTGAGTCGCCGACGACCATGGTGGAGTTGAAGTCATGCACCCATTCCCACACGAGGCCGTGAAGACCACGCAGGCCATGGATGTTTTTTGACGCGCTGTGGACGTTCTCCAACGCGCTGGAGGCTGGCTTGGAGTACCACTCAAGCAACTGACGCAGGAAGGCCTGGTCGCTGCTGGCATCGAGACGTGTGGCGTCCGCGCGTGCGACGAACTCCCATTCGTCCTGCGTGGGCATGCGTTTGCCCTTCGATTCGCAGTAGGCCTTCGCGGCGAACCACGAAACGTGGACTACAGGCGCATCACGGAGTTTGTCATCGCCGAGATCGAGATCGCCGGCCCAGTGGGAGAGGTAGTTTTTGTCAGAGAGCTTGGCTTTGACCTGCGAGCGCCGCCACTCGGGGTGTTTCGTCACGAAGTCGAGGAATTGCGCATTGGTGACCTGTGCCACGTCGATGAAGAACGACTCCACGTTGCGCGGCTTCGTCTTTTTGGCGTACAGCGGCTTGTAGCTGCCACCAGGAATGGAAACCATGCCCGGTGGCGGCGGGAGATCGGCGGCCGGCAGCGCGGCGGCTGCCAGCAGGATGGTTGTGAGGATCAAGCGCATGATAGGATCATTCACCGCTGGCTGCCGGAGCCGGCGGCACGGTGGCGCGGACTTGTTTGACCATGTCGGGATGAATCTCGGTGCCGTTGTTGCCCCAGTTGTTATAAACATAGGTCAGCGCGTTGGCGACCTGCTCGTCATTGAGGCCGAGCTGTGGCATGATGCTTTCATACGTTTCGCCATTCACCGTGACCTTGCCCTGAAGACCATGCAGCACCGTCGCGATGGCACGCTTGGGGTCCGCGTTGAGGTAGTCCGACTTTGCCACCGGCGGGAAGGCCTTCGGGATGCCCTGCCCTTCGGCCTGATGGCAGGCGATGCAGATGGAGGTGTAGATATGCTTGCCGCGGTCGATGCGCTCCTGCTTGTTCGCCGCCGGAGTCTGCAGCTTGGAGGCCTGGACGATGTTCTGGGCAGCGCCGCCTTCGAACTGGTAAATGCGGTCATCCTGCTTGCCGGAATAGGCGATCTTGTTTTCAGGGCCCGTGACCTTGAGCATGCCAATGGCACCTTTGTTGAAGGCCCGGAAGATGGAGTGATCGACGAGGATGTAGGTGCCGGGCACCTCCAGGCCGAAATCAACCATGGCGGAGCCGCCGGCGGGAACCAAGGTGGTCTGCACATGATTCTGCGCGGGCTTCACACCACCTTCGAGATACACGTTGTCGAAGATTTCACCGATGACGTGAAAGGAAGAGACCAAGTTGGGGCCGCCGTTGCCGACAAAGAGCCTGACACGCTCGCCCACCTTGGCATGCACCGCGTTGTCGCCCGCCAGCGCGCCGACAGAACCGTTGAACACCACGTAGTCCGGCCGCTCATCCAGCGCCTTGTCCATGTTGAAGGGTTGCAGACCGGCCTCACCGTTGCGCCCCTTCGTGTAGAACTCGGACTGCATGACGTAGAACTCTTTGTCCACTTTGGGCAGCCCACCGATGGGCTCGATGAGGATGAGGCCGTACATGCCGTTGGCGATGTGCATGCCCACCGGCGCGGTGGCGCAGTGATAAACGTAGATGCCCGGATTCAGCGCCTTGAACGAGAACACGGACACATGGCCCGGCGCCGTGAAGGACGCCGCCGCACCACCGCCCGGACCGGTGACGGAGTGGAGGTCGATGTTGTGCGGCATCTTGCTGTCAGGACGGTTCATCAGATGGAACTCGACCTCATCGTTCTGGCGAATGCGGATGAACTTCCCAGGAACACTGCCGCCGAAGGTCCAGAACGTGTAGTCCACGCCATCCGCCAGACGTTTCACCAGCTCGACGACTTCGAGCTTGATGGTGACTTTCGTGGGATGATCGCGCGTGATGGGCGGCGGCACATTCGGCGCATCAGTGAGCACCGCGTCTTCCGCGCCGGAGACAGGCTTGTCCGGCTGCTCGGTGAGATTCGTCAGAGCGCCCCCGACTGGAGCGGCGGGTGTCGCCGCAGGCGTTTTGTAGGAGTCCATCGCTTTGATGAAGGTCTCCTGGGACATTTTTTCGTTCGGGCTGAGTTCGCGGTCACCGCATTGCGTGAGCAAGGCAATGGCGAGAGCCGTCAGGATGAGGCGCAGTGTTGGTTTCATGGTGTGGCTGGTTGTGGTTTGGATTTGTAGCGGTCGTAGCGCTCGCGCTGCTCGGGAGTGAGGTTGGCAGGATCGAAGCGGGCATCCGGCACATGGTTGATGCGGGCGTGGATCACGTTCGCCATGTCTTCGGCGCAGTTCTTGATGTGCTCGGCATGCTCGCCGCTGAAGAGATCATCCACGGTGCTGCGGAAGAGCATGAGCCAGCGGTCGAACTGCGGGCGGCCCATGTTGGTGAGTGGCACCAGTTTTGCATGAGCAGCGATGGGATTGCCGGTGAATCCACCGCTGCGAAACATCACCGTCTCCCAAAATGCATACATCTTCGGCAAATGGGTCTCCCAGTTCGTCTGCGCGACCTTGTCGAAGATGAAGCCGAGCACTTCGTCACTGCGGACGCGTTTGTAGAACGTGTTCACCAGCGTTTCGATCTCCGCGCGGCCTAACAGGTCGGGGTTGGGGTCTGGATTGGCTGTAAACATGCATCGACTATGCAACTTTAGGTTCGCGGATGCTCCGCCCATGCTGGCGACGAGTGCGCAAGGATTGGGATGGGTGTGGTGGTGCTGCTGGCTCAATGCGCGTCGCAGATGGCTTCGTAGAAGCCGCCAATATTCCCGCGTTCAGGGACGGCGTTGAATTTGATGGCGGCGCGGGGGTGCTGGTTGAACAGGCCGGTGAGCATGTAGGGCAGGTCGAAGCCCCAGCCGAGATCTTTGCGCAACGGCTCGATGGTCTGATCGACGCATTCAAGCACGGGGCGCAGTTTGTAGCGCGGATTGCGCAGCAGGCCGAGGAGCAGCTCCATGGGGCAGTTGCCCGCGCCACGCCCGAGTCCGGCCATGGTGGCGTCAAGGTAGTTCGCGCCGAGGGCGATGGCCTCGATGGTGTTGGCGTAGGCAAGCTGGAGGTTGTTGTGGGCGTGGATGCCGACCTCCATGCCGCCTGCTTTGGCGTGCTGGAGATATTTCTGCACGAGCCGGCGTGTTTGCTGCGGATAGAGCGCTCCAAAGCTGTCCACGACGTAAATGGCCTGCGCCTCGGAGGTGGCGAGCAGTTCGAGCGCGGCGTCGAGCTCGCAGTCGCCCACGGTGGTGACGGCCATGAGGTTCACGGTGGTTTCGTAACCTTTGTCACGGGCGTCTTTGAGCATGTCGAGCGCCATCGGCACCTGATGGACGTAACAAGCGACGCGGACGAGATCGATGACGCTGTCCTTCTTGGATGGAATGTCCTCGCGGTAGTCGCATTTGCCCGCGTCGGCCATGATGGAGAGTTTTAGCGCGGTGGCGTTGTCTCCGACGATGCGACGGATGTCCTCCTCCTGGCAGTATTTCCAGCAGCCGTGCTCGCCGAGCTTGATGTTCTTCCGCGAGGCCCGGTAGCCGATCTCCATGTAATCAATGCCTGCGGCGACGCAGGCTTCATAAACGTCCTTCACGACGCGGTCCTCGAACTGATGATTGTTCATCAATCCTCCGTCGCGGATGGTGCAGTCGAGCACGCGGATTTCAGAGCGGTGGGAGAGCCAGTCGGTGCAGGTGGGGTTGGACATGGGGAGTTTTAAGGCGTGGGTTTGACCGGCGGTGGCGGTGGCGTGCGCACATCGACAAGCAATGAGTCCACTGGCACCAAGTGGCGGTAGATAAAGGCCTGCATCATGTCCTCGGCGGGCACGGCGTCGGCGGTGATCGTCCTGGCGCCGTCCTCGGCGGTGCCTTCCAGCATGAGGGTGACAGGCTTTTCGGTTTCACCAGTGGAAGGGACAGCGATGGCAATGTCGGCCAAGTCCTTGTCGGCAGGCACGACAGCATTTTTGACCTCGAATCCCGCAGGCGCGTTTTTGAGTTTCAAAGTAATGGGGCCGGTGAATCCGCCGCTGCGCAGCGCATGCACGGTGAGCTTCGCGCTGCCACCCGGTCTCGCATTGAGAGAGGAGGGCGTGACACGCAGCGAGAATGACGGCTCCGCGACATGCACTTTGAGCTGGTAGGCGTTGGTGATGCCGCTCTGCCCCTGCGTGTCGGTCACGCGCACGAAGGCCTGACCATCCGCCGGGAGCTTCACACTGATGCGTGAGTCGGCATGGTGCGTGGTGAGGCCGGAAGCGAGGTCTTCATGATCGTCGTTGAAGGCGATCTGGTTGCCGTCGTTGTCAAAGACCGTCAGACTGGCATCCACAGGCGAACCCAGACGACGCGCAAAGATCTCGAAGATCATCTCGTGATTTCCACGGCCTTTGACGCGGTAGAAATCGGCGTCGCCAGGCACCTCAATGCGTCCATTCACGATGACCGGCGGTTTCAGCTCCTGCGCGGAACCGAGGCTCGCATTGGGCTCGCGTTCACGCTCCTGCGGCACGGTGTCGATGTGAAAAGGAATCGAGTTCGAGCGCAGGCCGCCGACGGTTGAATGCAGCAGGATGATGCCGGCTTGCTGCGGCGCTTCATACTTCTGCTTGAACTCGGTGCCGAGATTGCCGCCCTGGAAGGTGATCTCGATGTTTTCGCCTGCGGTCGCGCCGAGTGGTGAAATGCCGGTGAGGAAGGGCAGCTCACCCACGGTGATGCGGTACACGAAGTCATCGCGCCCACGGTAGATCGAATCATGCACGCGGATGCGGTAGAGACCATCCGCCGGGATTTTGTAGAACAGCACGGGGTCTGGATCGAAGCGGTAACCGTCGGAGTAGGCCACCTCATAGCCTTCTTCGTTATGCAGCGAGACGATGGACTGAAACCAGCCGGGCACCGCATCCGCGAGATAGGGAATCAAACTGCGAGCATGCATGGCGAGCACGACCTGCTGGCCTTTGCTCGCCTTGAAGGTGAATTCATCCACCTCTCCCGGCATGATGCGGCCATTGAGTGTGACGGGCAGATTGACGGGCGGGGTGACGAGTTTCTGCTGCTGCTTCACCGCATCCATGCCGCCGCGATAGTGCTCCAGATCAAACTCGCGCGGCGGCTCTGCTTCACGGACCTCGGGAAGCTGGCCGACGACGAAGCGCATCGGATTGCTGAGACCAGAAGGTGTCTGCACGCGCAGATGACGGATGCCGGGCGTGGCTGCCTCGGCCACAGTGATTTTCACACGCACGCTTTCACCGATCTGGTTGTTGAGCTGCTGCTTGGGATCGTTGCGACGGCGGTCATACTCGGCCATGAGACGCAGGTTTTTCTCCGTGAGGTCGGCTTCGCGCAGCAGACGACGAATGGTGGGCAAAACCTGGTCGGCGGGCAATTTGTCGCCGCGTTTCAGCTCGCGCAGTTTGCCCTGCACCTCACGCAGGCGGTCCCGGTAATCATCCACGACTTGAGCGGGTGGTATTTTGTCGTGTTCGAGCACTTTGGCAGTGATGCCCTCGCCGGAGACAATGACCTGTGATTCTTCATCAAGATACTGTCCGCCGACGATGACCTCAAATGTCGTGCTGATCTGCCCGCCCGCTGGATACACAAAACCAATGCGCGGCGCTGGCTGCGCCAGGCTCGGAACCGTCACCGCGAGACCGCACAGACAAAACAAGGAGGCACGGAGTTTCATGGTGGTGTGGCAGTGGTTAAATGAGTTCCTTCAACAGGCCGCCCATGGGCACTTTCTCGTCCTTGCCGGGCACGACAAAGGTCGGCGTGCCTTGTGGATGTGGCAGCGGTGCATCCGCCGGAATGCCGAGCTGGCCGTAGATGCTGCCGATGACATCCGCCGGATACACAGGGCGATCCGCGACCTCCTCGCCCGTGGCGTTCGACTTGCCGAGCACCTGGCCACCTTTGAATCCGCCGCCCGCGAGCAGGCTGGAGAAAACTTTGCCAAAATGATGCCTGCCACCGTTCCACGGCGACTCGTTGGCCACTTTCGGCGTGCGGCCGAACTCGCCCGTACACCAGACGATGGTGCTTTCGAGCAGGCCGTGCTCGGAAAGGTCCGCCAGCAGCGCGGCGAGCCCCTGATCGAGCTCCGGCAGCTTGCGGTTCATGATCTGGAAGTGCTGCTTGTGCGTGTCCCAGCCTTGGTAGTTGATGGTGATGAAGGGAACGCCTTTTTCGACGAGACGCCGTGCCATGAGGCAACTCTGCCCGAAGGTGCTGCGACCATAGCGGTCACGCATTTCATCCTTCTCCTGACTGAGATCAAAGAGCTTGCCGGCGTCGCCCAAAATGAGTTCGTACGCCTGCTGTTCGGAATCCACGACCGTTTTCAGTGTCGCATTCCCCGGCAGCGCACCACCGAGCGTGTTGAGGCTGCCAAGGAGTTTGCGCCGCTCCTTTTGATGCTCCTCCGTGATGCCTGGCGTGACGATTCCTTCGACAGCAAAGGGCTGACGCGCTGGATCGCCACCGGTGGCGAAAGGCTTGTAGCGCGGGCCAAGAAAGCCAGCCTCGGAGAAGCGACCCTGCGGCTGGGTGAGCACGACATAGGGCGGGATCAGTCCTTTATAACCAGCGTCATAGCCTTTGAAGTAGCTCACCACGGCACCCAGACCAGGAAACACATCGCGCTCGGAGGCGCGGCCAGTCTGCACGAGGTAGGAGGCAGTTTCGTGGCCGTTGTTTCCATGCGTCATGCTGCGGATGAGCGAGTATTTGTCCGCGTTCTTCGCGAGCTGCGGCAGCAACTGGCCGATGCGCATGCCGCTGACGTTTGTTTCGAGCGTTTGATCCAGCGCACCCGTGTAGTCGCGTCCCGCTTCAGGTTTCGGATCAAAGGTGTCGATGTGGCATGGGCCGCCCCATAGCCAGATTTGAATCACCGACTTCGCCTTTCCCTCCGTGGCGATGGCGGCAGCACGCGGAGCGGCGCTAATGCTGATGGGTTCCAGCAGCAGCAATCCGGCGGAGCCATAGACGCAGCGCCGCAGTGCCTCGCGTCGGGAAAAGGGAATACCGCCCATGTTTTGGGCAAGCCGCACGACATCGCGTGCCATGTCATTGGGTGGCAGGAAGGAGTTCATGGGATGAGTTGGGTTGAGGTTCAGTGATTGAAATAGAATTCGGGCTGATTGATCAGCGCCCAGACGATGTCAGCGGCCAGTTCACGACCGCTGGAGTAGCTGGAGGTCATGTGCGCCTTCAACGCGGTGATCTCATCCGCCGTGGGCGTGCGTGAGAGTAGCGTGAGATAGATTTTGTCGGCCAGTTTGTTCAGATCGTGGTCCCCGGCATCCGCATCCGCCACCAGCGGGCAGGCTTTGATTTTACCGAGCACATGGCTGGAGTTCAGCAGATGCAGCCGCTGTGCGGGGCTCGTGCTCAGATTGCGCTCTGACTCAAAGCCGGTGTCGCGAGGCGGGCGGCCAAACAGCTCCAAAAACGTGCTCGTGATGCTGCCGTCCGCGAGAGCGATGCCGCGTACGTTCTCCGGTATGAACGTAAACGGCTCGGGGATCGGGCTGCTGTAGGTTTCCTTCGTCGCGGTGATCTGATTCAGCGCATCCACGAGCACCTCCGCCTCCAGCCTCCGCATGGGGTAATGCGCAAACTGCGCCGCAGCTTCCGGCGTATCCTGCGCCGGAATCGAGGAAAGCTGGAAGGTCTGCGAATTGAGGATGACGCGGAAGAGATGCCGCATGTCGCACTTCGAGGCAGCGAACTCCTTTTCCAAAAAAAACAGCAGTGCCGGATTCGATGGCGGATTGTCCGCACGGAAGTCATCCGGCTCATGCACGATGCCCCGTCCCATCAGCCACGACCAGATGCGGTTCGCCATACTCCGGCAGAACCAAGGGTTCTCCGGTCGCAGCAGCCACTCGCAAAAAACCACCCGTGGATCATCCAGGCCCGCCTTGATTCCGGCGGGCGTGCCGTCCGGGAATATGGCGTGCTTCGTGATGCCGTCCTTGTCTGCCGTAGGGTCGAAATAGACGATCTCCTCCTTCCATTCTGCCGTCGATTTGTAGGCCACTTGTGAAAAGAAGCCTGCCATCGCGTCCAGCTTCTTTTTCGGCCATTTGTCGGCACGCTCACCCATGAAGCTCAGCGCCACCGTCGCTGCGACGCCCTGCGGGCTGCGATCCTGCATGGCGCGGTAAAAATTCACCTCGCCCTCGCGGAAGTTGCTGCCGTTCGCGAGCAATAGTTGCCGCGTGAAGATGTGCAGAGGCTTGTTTTCACGCACGCTCGTGTGAATCCAGCGGTGGTAGGCCTGCACCGCATTCGGCCACAGCTTGATGGGAAACTCCGCCTTCACGCGCAGCACATCACCCCACTTCATCGCCCAGAAATCCGTGAACTCAGGCCGTTGGATGAGGATCTCGATGAGTTTCGCACGTTTGTCCGGTTCCTTGGCCGCCACAAAGCCCCGCGCTTCCGCCTCCGTCGGCAGCGTGCCGATCACGGCCAGAAAGGCGCGGCGCACAAACACCGCGTCCGAGCAGAGATGGGCGCGTTTGATGCCCAGTTCGTCCTGGCGACTAAAGACCAGCTCGTCCACGCGCTCGCTTGATTTCAATTTGGCTCCGGCACGCACTTGAACCGGGCCAGCTTCAAACACGGGATGCGCCGCAGGCGAAACTGCCAGCGGCATCAGCAAGATGATCAGACGGCAGAGGCTCATAAATCACCTCCAGGAAAGTGGGCTGGTTTGCGGAGATGCGAAAACGCCACGCCCTCGATTTCGACGAGCAAATCAGGCCTGCACACATCCGCCTGCGCGTAGATCGCGGGGATGCGCCCGAGCCGTCGCTCGCACACAGCGCGGCACTTCTCATAGTCCTCCGCGTGCTTCACATAGACGTGGATCTTCGCCAGATCGTCCAAGGTCGCACCGGCGTCCGCCCAGCCGAGCCGCGCGAAATTCTGCGCGTCGATCAACCGTTCGATGTTTGTCAGGGTTTGCTCGGTCTGCTTCTCGATGTCACCGATGTGAACCGTTTCTGCGTTCACGATGCTCGCCGTGCCGGAGATCCATGTCGTCACATGGTCGCCCATGCGCACTGCCATCGCCCGCGCAAACTTCGGACTCTTCGCGGAATACTCTTTGGGATATTCAAAAGCTGAGGTTTGCAGCGGATTCTCCAGGGGCAGCAACGCCACGTCTTTTCGCTCGGTTTGCAAAGCCATGCAGGCCGTGATCAGGCCGTGACAGCGTGTGCCGATGCCCGTGCTCGCCGGGTAAATCGCGTGTCCATTGTGCCCCACCGGGATGGGCCGGTGATCGAAGGCAATGTTCGCGAAGAAGTCCGTCCGCGCACGGTTCAGTTCCCGGTAGCGTTCCACGCCATCCACCTCCTCGGTAATGCAGCCTTGGTAAAGCCACACGCGCACCACGTCCTCAAAAGAGGCTCCGCCCTCCGCCAACGCCCGCTTCATGCTTTCAAAAGCCTCCAGCGACTGGTCGTAGGCGGTGCGCCCCTCCCGATGCAGAGAGCCGCCCGACGCGTAAATCCAGCGCATGTCATCGTAGCTCACCGTGACGAGATGCTCGTTGTGATACTCCACCTTTGCCGTGCTCGTGCTCACCGCCCAGGCCTCAATTGCCAGCCCGCGTCCGTCACACGGCGGCTGCACCACGAACAGCGTCAGCGGCATCTTCTCGCCGTAGCACGCCTCGAACAGCAGCTCGGCAGTCGCCACATCCTCACGGTCGCGCACAAACACGGTCTGCATCGTCACGGCCATCGGCTCGTCCTGCTGCCGCAGGATCGCGCGAATCGTGGACACCGCCTCCCAGGCCTCGTCTTTGAAATCACCGCCGCCCTGCGGTGTCACCATGATCGCCAGCCTCTTCACCTTTCCCATGCTGATCACCGTGTGGTGCTGCTGTCCCATCAGGCAAGGCGGCATGTCCGGGCTTAAGGCGGCGGGATCTGACACCCGATGCGTGCAACCAACCACCCCACACTCACCGCCAAGCAGCCGTCGATCTGCTGCCAAGTGATAACAAATCGGGGTTTCCGTTGAAGATGAAACCGTTGATGACATGACTGCGCCTCCAGATGGATTTTGTGTTCAGGTTGGTCATGAATGCAGCTCCAAAAGACTTGAAGTGGTATTCTTGATGCAACTTTAACGCATAACCACCCATGCATATGTTGGCCTCCTGTAAGCGTCCATTGCCCCACTCCCTGCGGCAATATCGGCGCAGCCAAGCACAGCATCGGCGCATTGATGCACCACCCATGCATCTTATATATCGGCCTCATTCCAATCCAACCATGAAACTCATCCTCTCCTCCCTCGCCACGATCACCGCTGTGATGACGCTGCTCGTGAACGCCGCCCTTGCCGCCGATCCCGCCGCAGTCGCTACCGAAACCGCCACGAACACCGTTTGCCCCGTCACTGGCAAGCCCGTCGATCCCGCCATCACCGCCGAGTATGAAGGAAGAAAATGGTCCTTCGCCAAAGAAGCCTGCAAAACGAAGTGGGTGAAGGCCCGCGAAGACAGCCTGTATCAGAAGCTCGGCGGCAAAGGTGCCATTGATGCCGCCGTGGAAGCCTTCTACGTCAAAGTGCTGGCCGATGACCGCGTGAAGCACTTCTTCGACGACGTGAGCATGGACAAGCAGCGCCGGAAACAGAAGGAGTTTCTCTCCGCCGCGTTTGGTGGGCCACTGCCTTGGACTGGCAAAGACATGCGCAAGGCCCACGCAGGCATGGGCCTCACCGAAGTTCACTTCAATGCTATCGCGGAAAATCTCGTCAACACACTGAAGGACCTCAAGATCAGCCAGGAACTCATTGATCAAGTTGTCGCCGTCGCCCTCACGACCAAGGACGACGTGCTCGGCAGACCAAAGAAGGCCAACTGAGAGCCGTCCATCTCTCATTCGCCGTAAAAGCCGCCGTCGTGAGTGCCTAGAGTCACTTGCGGCGGCGGTTTTGTTTTGGCGAGGGCCTTGCTCTGTCACGCGGTTGAAAAAAGGCGCTGAATTCAGCCCATGGCGGCGTTTCTTCGTCCGTCATGCGCTTAACATCCATTGTCGCCGTCTTTCTGCTCACCACATCACTCCACGCCGAACAAGTCGGCCCTTGGAATATCGACGCGCTCAAGAACAACGTGCCCGCGATGAAGTGGGTGCGACAGGATCAGCCGATTCATTCGCTGACCTATGCCGGTGAGAAGTATCAGGGCCGCGAAACCGAGGTCTTCGCCTTTTACGCTTCGCCGATCACGCTGGGTGAAGCCAAAGCGGGTACGAAGTTTCCCGGCGTCGTGCTCATTCATGGCGGCGGTGGCACGGCTTTCGCGGAATGGGTGCAGCTCTGGGCGAAGCGCGGCTACGCAGCCATCGCCATGGATTTGAACGGCTCGCGCCCGCCTGAGGTGGAGTTCGACGCCAAAACCGGCATGGCAGTCGGCAACGGGCATCGCGGCACCCGCACGCGTTTGCCCAACGGCGGCCCGCCTCACGGTGCTCCCGAAAAATTCGACAGCATCGGTGGCGACACGAGTGACGACTGGCCCTTCCATGCCGCAGCGAGTGTGATGCGTGCCCACACGCTGCTGCGCAGCTTTCCCGAGGTCGATGCAGAGCACACCGCCGTCACCGGCATCAGTTGGGGTGGCTACACGACCTGTCTCGTCGCCTCGCTCGATGATCGCTTCAAAGCCGCCGTGCCGGTTTACGGCTGCGGCTTCCTCCACGAAGGCGAATCCGTGCAGAAGCCAAGCATCGACAAACTCGGCGACCGCAAGGCGCTATGGGTGAAGGAATACGATCCCGGCAGTCTTCTCCCACGCTGCCGCGTGCCGATCTTCTTCGTGAATGGCACCAACGACGTCCACTACGTGCTCGACAGCTACATGAAGTCCTACAACGTCGTGCCTGGCGAAAAGTACATCCGCATCCAAATCAAAATGCCCCACGGCCATCCGCCCGGCTGGGCGCCACAGGAAATCGGCCTGTTCATCGATTCCAAGTGCCGTGGTGGCAAACCGTTGCCGAACCCCGGAACTCCCGTGATCAAAGGCGATCAATTCGAGGTCACCTGCGAATCAGCGACCACCTTGAAGAAAGCCGAACTCAACTACACCTCCGACACCGGCCTGCGCTCGAAGCGCGAATGGAAGTCCATTCCAGCTCAGATCAACGGCAACACCATCACCGCCCTCAAGCCGCCCGCCGACGCAAACACCTGGTTCATCACCGTCACCGACGAACGCGATGCGATGGTGAGCACGCCGGTACAGTTCAGTCCGTGATCCAAGATGCGTCCGTTCGTGGCGTATTGAGCTCATGAACAAAATCTGCGCCCTTTTCGCGATGCTCTCCGCCGCGGCTGCTGCCGAGCCGTTGCCCGTGATCGAAGTCGAAGGGCAACCACTCGCGGCGAATGCGCAGCGAATCGTGCAGGCGCTCGATTTCCTCGGTGCGCCGCTCGCGGGCGATGCGCGTGCGAAATTGCAAACAGCGGTCACGGGTCGTGATGCGACCGGTGTACAGACGGCGCTGGATGCGCAGGTACTTTGTGTCGTGAGCATCAATCCTGAGCTGCGAGTGAGTGCGGTGCGCGGCCCGGCAAAGTCAGTAGTGCAGCAGGCGGGCTACACGCCGGTGCTCATTAAGGTGATCAATCATGGCGTGAGCGCGGCGCGGCTGCGCATCACCAGCACGCAGGCCGGGCCGCCGTATGCGGGCGTCGCGAAAGGCACGATGGAGCGCGAGCGGCAGACGCATCTGAGGGAGAACGAGAACACGAAGGGTGAAGACCGCTTTCTCGAGATCAGCATGTTCTACGCGCCACCGATGACGGCGAATCTCAGCGGGCCTGAAGTCGAGTATGCCATCGCGCTTGTGTATTCGAGCGAGTCTGGCAAGCGCGAGGCGGTGCTCGCATTCGACATCGGCCAAGGCACGCAGGATCTCGGTTTTCGCGCGGAGGTGCCGGTGCTGCTCGACGTGAAAGCTGCCGTGGCGGCGAAGCTCGATGTGAAGGACTTCGACGGGCAGCCCACCACGGCACGACTGACCTTCACTGATGCTCACGGCCATGTCTTTCCACCGCAGGCACGTCGCCTTGCTCCAGATTTCTTTTTCCAAAAACATATCTACCGCGCGAATGGCGATACAGTGCTGCTGCCGCCGGGAGAGTTCATGATGGAGGCATCACGCGGACCGGAATACCGCACCGTGAAAAGCCAAGTGACGATTCCGGCAGCGAAGGAGACACAGCTCGCCGTGAAGCTGGACCGCTGGATGAACGCGGCGGATCACGGCTACTACAGCGGCGATCATCATATCCACGCGGCGGGCTGTGCGCACTACACGTCGCCGTCCATCGGGATGCAGCCGGAGCACATGTTCGCGCAGGTGAAAGGTGAAGGATTGAACGTCGGCTGTGTGCTCACCTGGGGCTATGGCTTTGAGCATCAGCGTCCATTTTTCGGCGGTTCCGCGCATCCGCTCAGCGAGCCACACACTCTGCTGCGCTATGACATGGAGGTGAGCGGCTTCGGCTCCGCTGCGCTCGGGCATGTGTGCCTGCTGAACCTGCGCGAACTCGTGTATCCAGGCGCGGACGGTGTCAAAGGCTGGCCGACATGGACTACGCCAGCGCTGCGTTGGACGAAGGCCCAAGGTGGCTTCACCGGCTATCCGCACTCCGGCAGTGGCATGCAGGTGATTTCGTCGGTGGCGGCGAAACGGATGATCGAGTTGTGCGATGCCAACAAAGACGCGCGGCTCACGCCCGATGAAACGGCGAGCACAGTACTGCCGGAGCCGTTTGAAAAAATCGACGCGGATCGCGACGGAGGGCTGAACGAGCCGGAACTGACCAACAGCCATGAGCGTGTGATTGATCTGCTGCCAAACGTCGCGATCCCCGATGCAGGCGGACACGAAATCTTTGTCACCACCGCGCATGGTGTCTGCGATTTCATCAGCGCGATGGACACCGCGCGGCTGCTGGAGTGGAACGCCTGGTATCACATGATGAACTGTGGTTTCCCGCTGAAATGCGCCGGCGAGACAGACTACCCCTGCATGAGCGGCACCCGCGTCGGCCAGGGGCGCACCTATGTGCAACTCGGCCGCGTCGAGAAACTCGAATTTGAAAAATGGTGCGAAGGACTCGCACACGGACGCAGCTATGTGAGCGATGGTTACGCGCACGCACCGGGCTTCACCGTCGAAGGTAAGGCCGCTGGCGACGAAGTGAGGCTCGCACAACCGGGCCGCGTGAAAGTGAGCGCCAAGGTCGCCTTCAGCTCCGAAACGCCGCTCGAAATCGCCTACGGCGGCGCGGTGCCCGTCGGGGGTCAGCGTCTCGTCGGCGACACCGTGCATTACCACGACACAACTGGCGCGAATCCCTTCGCCAGCGGCAAGCGCAAAGTCGAACTGGTCGTCAACGGCATCGTCGCCGCCACGCGCGAAGTGCCTGCCGACGATCAACTGCATGATGTGGCGTTCACCGTCGAGATCACGCGCAGCAGTTGGGTCGCGCTACGGCATTTCCCGCAACTGCACACCAATCCCGTCAACGTCATCATCGCTGACAAACCCATCCGCGCATCGCGGCAGAGTGCCAAGTGGTGCGCCGCATGCATCGACCAGCTCTGGCGCGTGCGGGAGAAAAACATCGCCCCCGCCGAGCGCGATGAAGCGAAGCGCACCTTTGAAGCGGCGAAGGAAATCTACCGGCGCATCGCAGCAGAGGCTCTGGCAGGAAGCTGACAATCATCTACCACGAGGATCGACCATCATGCCAGCCAGCCACACAGCCATCACGCGGCGTAAGCTGTTCAAGACTTCCACCGCCGCTCTCCTGGCCGGTGCTGCAAATCTCCCGTCCGCAGAACCTGTGAAGAAGAAGCGCGTCGTCGTCATCGGCGGCGGCATCGGTGGATTGAGTTGTGCGTTTGATCTGATGGAGCGGGGGCATGAGGTCACGGTGCTGGAAGCGTCGAAGCGCACCGGCGGGCATGTGAAGACGATCTATGATCCGCTGCCAGACGGTTTGTATGCCGATGTCGGCGCGGAGCAGTTCACCAATCCGGGTTACGACACATATCGCGAGTGGGTTCGGAAGTTTGATCTCCCGGTGCTCGCGTATGCGCGGCGGCGGAAGATGTTTGCCAATGTGCGTGGCAAGTGGCGCACCGAGGAGGAGCTGGCGGATGCGAAGACGCAGCGCGAGTTCGGCTTCAACGAGCGCGAGGTCGCCTTCATGCAGGAACATGGCTGGAAGGAAATTTCGCGGCTGTTCTTTGGCCCGATGGCGGAGAAGTTCAAAGACGAGTATCAGCCCTTCGGCATCGGCTTGGACGAACTCGATCACATTGTTCTAGGCGACTGGCTTGCAGAGCAAGGTGCTTCCGAAACCGCGCGCAGTTACTGCGGCGGTTCGCGGCTCAGCAGCAAGGACAAGCCCGCGACCGAAAGCGATGTCTCTGCGCTGTATCGCATCTGGCAGGAGTCCATCGTGAAGCTGCGCGGACTGCCCGTGTTCAAGCGCGAGGTGTTTCGTCTCAAGGGCGGCAACCAACTGCTGCCGGACACGTTTGCGAAGCATCTTGGCGACCGAATTCGCAGAAACTGTCCCGTCACTATGTTGGAGCACGATGCAAATGGTGTGAGCGTCACCTTCACCGAAGGCCCGGATAAAAAAGAGCAGACGTTGAAGGCCGATTACGCCGTGCTGTGCGTGTCGCCGCTCGTGCAGGCTGGCATCAAGGTTTCGCCCGCATGGCCGGTGCAGAAAAAGTTCGCGCTCGAACACACGCCGATGGGCATGCAGTCGCGCATCGTGCTGCAGGCCAAAACGCGCTTCTGGGAGGGCGACAACGTGCCGAGCATTAATTTCGAAGGCGCCAGCTCTACCATGAGCCTCGTCTATGAATGCGCGCACGAGGTGCCGGGCGAAAGCTGCGTGCTCATGGGCAGCGGCCCGCCCGCGTTGTCGCCGGAAGATGCGCTCGCCGCATTTCGGAAGTTTTATCCCGGCCAAAACAAGGACACCATCGAGCAGGCCATTGTGCATCAGTGGTGGAAAGAGGAGCCATATGCCCTCGGTTGCGAGCGCACGCCGTTCGCGCTTGGCAAGCTTGCGCAAATCTGGCCGCATCTCATCCAGCCCGTCGGTCGCGTCCACTTCGCCGGTGCCGCTTTCGACAATCTCCCCTGGGGCCAGGACGCCGCCACGCGCTCCGCACGCCGCGTCACAAATGCGATTGATGCGGCATGATCACTTCTTCTCCAGCGACATCAGTTCGATCTTTCTGAACCACACCGGCTGTCCTTCGGCTTGAAGTGCGATGTGGCCGTAGCTGAGCATCAGATTACCGCCCGCCTCGATCTGATCCGTCGCCGGGGCGTTGTTGTTCGTGGGATCGAGCTGTGGGCGCTGGTAGCGCAGTACTTCCACGCCGTTGATGCGATGAATGATCTCGTCATTGCCTCGCACCTCGACTTCGACACGCACCCATTCCTCCGCCGGAAAGGTCGGCGCGCTGGATTTGACGATGTGCTTCGTGATCAACTGTCCACCCATCTCCACATGCGTGCCGGGTGTGCAGAGATTGGCGGTGGAGCGCGGCCCCTTGCCTTCACCCGCCAGGAACTGCATCTCCAGGCTCGCGGGAAAACCTTGATCAAAGCGCATGCTCTGCGGTGGCTGCGCATGGAGCATCACGCCGCTGTTGAGGTTCACATAATGCGGTGCGTCGGCCATCATTGTGCCGGTGAAGCGATACTCCAGCCGCAGGATGTAGTGCGAGTAGGCGAGGTTGGTGAAGAGGTGGCCGAACTGCTCATCAAACTTCGAGTAGTCGTCATAGCTGACCTTCAGGATGCCATCCTCGACACGGAACGTGTTCGCGAAGTTCTCGCCCAGTGGCCGTTTCGCGATCTTGATCGTCCAGCCGGTCAGATTCTTGCCATTGAACAGCGAAATCCATTTTGGCTCATCTCCTGAGGCAGACGATGCCAGCAGGCAAACCAGTGCGACGACAACAAAGCGAGGGGGTTGGAACATGCGGCTCATCTTGAACTGTCCGTCGCCGTTTCCAATCGGAAGATGACACAAGTCTCCGCGTTATAGGCCTCCATGAAGGCTTTTCTCATCCTCCTTTCGTCAGTCGTCATGCTAGTTTCGGCCTTCGCGGCGGAGCAGCGCCCGAACATCCTCTTCCTCCTCAGCGACGACCACAGCTACCCCTTCCTCAGCACCTACGGCAGCTCGAACGTCAAAACGCCAACGCTCGACCAACTCGCTGCCGAAGGGATGAAGTTCCACCGCTTCTTCACCGGGGCACCGCAGTGCGTGCCCTCGCGTGCCACGCTCATGACAGGTCGCTCGCCCGTGGCCGCACGCATGACGCGATTCTCCGCACCGCTGCCGCGAGATGAGATCACGCTGCCGGAACTGCTTCGTGAAAAGGGCGGTTACTTCACCGGCGTGTGCGGTCGCAGCTACCATCTCGATGGAGCGACGAAAATCGGCCAAGGAGCGGCGAAAGTCTTCCAGGAGCATCAGTTGAAGACCTTCATCGACCGCGTGGACTCACTGAACACCTGCGCTGACAACGAAGTAGCCGCACAAGTCGCCGCCTTTCTCGACAAGAAGCCTGCCGACAAGCCCTTCTTCATGTGGGCGAACTTCAGCGACCCGCATCATGCGTGGAATGCCCCTGCCGAGTTTCGCCCCGATACTGCCTCGCTGAAAGTGCCCGCGCATTGGCCGGATCTGCCCGGCGTGCGCGAGCAGCTCGCCGACTACTGCGCCGAGGTGAATCGCGTGGACCGCACCGTCGCGGGTGTGCTCGATGTGCTCAAAAAACGCGGCCTCATGGACAGCACGCTCATCGTCTTCTGCGGCGACAACGGCATGGCCATGCCGCACGGCAAAGGCTCGCTCTATGATCCAGGCTCGAACGTGCCCTTTCTCGTGCGCTGGCCCGGCGTGGTGAAGCCGGGTGGCGATTCGCGTGCGCTGATCAGCGCCGAAGACCTAGCGCCCACGCTGCTCGCGGCCGCAGGACTCGAAGCAGGTTCCAAAATGAGCGGCGTGAGCTTTCTGCCGCTGCTCAAAGGTGAGGCGCACACGCCGCGGAAACATCTCTTCGTCGAACGCGGCCCGCATGGCTCTGCACCGGTCGCGGCGGACATGACGAACGCCGGATACGATCTCGCGCGTGCGGTGCGCAGTGACCGCTTCAAGTTCATCTACAACTGCACGCCCTGGATTCCGTATTCACCCGTCGATTCCGCCGGTGGAGTCGCATGGAAGGAAATGCAGGAGGCGAATGCCGCCGGGAAGCTCTCGCCCGGCCTGCGCACGACCTATTTCACGACCCCACGTCCGGTTTATGAGTTGTATGACCTCGAAGCCGACCCCTCCGAGCTGAACAACCTCAGCGGCAAACCCGAACTCGCCGCTACTGAGCGCGAACTCCGCGCCGCTCTGGCCGAAAAGATGATCCTCGATTTTGACTACCTGCCGTTGCCGGATTTGATGGAAGGCGGCAGCGGGGGCGCTGTGAAGAAGGGCAAAGGGCAGGGGAAGAAGAAGTAGCAGGGGCTGGGGAATCGGCCACTGTGCCCACTCATGCCGGACATCGTCCTCGCCACGCTTAATGCGAAATACATCCACGCCTCGTTCGGGCTCCGCTGCCTCATGGCGAATCTCGGCGAGCTGCGCGAGCGTGCGTGCATGGCGGAATTCATCATCAACCAGCCACCGCTGGAGATCGTCGAAGCCATCCTCGCGCACAAGCCGCGCATCGTCGGTTTTGGTGTCTATATCTGGAATGTCGAGCAAACGACCGAAGTGGTTGCCTTGCTCAAGCGCCTCCGACCGGAACTGATCATCATCCTCGGCGGGCCGGAGGTTTCGTATGAGACGGAGGGGCAGGAGATCGTCGCGCTAGCGGACCATGTGATCACTGGCGAGGCGGATATGAAATTCGCTCAAGTATGCCGTGAGTTGCTCGGGTTTACCGCAGAGGGGCAGAGGAGCAAAGAGGCAGCATCTGACTCAGCACCTTTGCCTCTTTGCCCCTCTGCGGCTAAAGCGAACGTCCCCAAGATCATCGCTGCCGAATTGCCCGCGCTGAACCAGCTCGCGTCGCCGTATGAGCTCTACACCGACGAAGACCTCAAACATCGCGTCATCTACGTCGAGGCGTCGCGCGGATGCCCGTTCACGTGCGAGTTCTGCCTGTCGTCGCTCGACATCCCCGTGCGTGCCTTTGCGACCGATGCCTTCCTGGCCGCCATGCAGCGGCTGCTTGATCGTGAGACCACGCAGTTCAAATTTGTCGATCGCACCTTCAATCTGCATCTGCCCACGAGCATGGGCATCTTGCAGTTCTTCCTCGACCGCTGGCGTGACGGCCTGTTCCTGCACTTCGAGATGGTGCCGGATCGTTTGCCCGAGCAACTCCGTGCTCTCATTCGCCGCTTCCCGCCGGGCGCGGTGCAGTTCGAGGTTGGCATCCAAACGTTTGATGATGCCACATCGAAAAACATCAGCCGCCGCCAGAACCTCGACCGCCTGGAGGACAACTTCCGGTTTCTCCGCGAAGAAACCGGCGTGCATATTCACGCCGACCTCATCGTCGGTCTGCCCGGCGAGGGCATCGAAAGTTTCGGACGCGGCTTTGACCGCCTCGTGCGGCTGAACCCGCAGGAAATCCAGGTCGGCATCCTCAAACGTCTGCGCGGCACGCCCATCGTCCGGCATGATGACGAATACCGCATGATCTACGCGCCGCATCCGCCCTATGAAATCCTGTCCACACGCGACATCTCGTTTGCCGACATGCAACGTATGAGGCGGTTCGCCCGCTACTGGGACATCGTCGCCAACAGCGGTAATTTCACCAACACGCTGATGCTTCTCTGGCGCGACGGAGCCTCGCCCTTCGTCCAATTCCTACGCTTCAGCGACTGGCTCCATGCCACGCTGCGCCGCACGCATCAGATCGCTCTGCACGTCATCGCGCAGAACCTTTTTGATTTTCTCATCACAGAAAGCGGCGTGGATCGCGAACTTGCCGCCGCCGCGCTGGAAGCCGACTGGCACCGCACGCCGAGCCGCGAGGCACTGAATCTTCGCGGCATGACCACTACCCCCGCGCTTTTGAAGCCCGCCGCCGTCCGCACGGCCCGCAGGCAGGAGCGGCATACGCAGTTAAAGCCGATAGCCTGACGCACTTGCTGCGTTTCCATGCGCCGTGAAGCCTTTCATCCTCGCGGTCATCCTTTCGGCGTTCTGCCTTTCGCCTGCATCATACTCAGCGCAGCCGAGCCTCGTCATCTTCCTCGCCGACGACCACGGGCAGCTCGACTCCACGCCCTATGGTTCAAAGGAGGTCCGTACGCCGAACATGCAGCGGCTGGCGGACGCGGGCATGACCTTCACGCATGCCTTCATCGCCTCGCCATCGTGTGCGCCGAGCCGCGCGGCCATGCTGACCGGTCTGATGCCGGCGCGCAATGGTGCGGAGAACAATCACACCTTCAAACGCGATGACGTGGCTTCGCTGCCCGATGTACTACGCAAACTCGGCTACCAGACCGCTGCGTTCGGTAAAGTGGCGCACGGCGGCAAAGACGCGCAACGACACGGTTTCGATGTGTTTGATGAGCAACACGACGCAGCTTTTGTGGAGAGGTTTCTCAAGGAACGCGATGCCTCCAAACCGCTCTGTCTCTTCGTCGGCACGCATGAGCCGCATGTGCCATGGGACAAGCTCGAAGGCTACGACCCCGCGAAGGTGACGCTGCCGCCGAAGTTCGTGGACACACCAGAGACACGTGAGTCTCGCGCCCGCTACTACACCGATGTGACCACCGCCGACACGCAGCTCGGCGAGGTGATGGATCTGGCAAAGAAATACCTCGTCCCCGCGAACACGCTGTTCCTCTACACCAGCGACCACGGCGGGCAGTGGCCTTTCGGCAAATGGAATCTCTACGACACCGGCGCGCGCGTCCCGTTCCTCGCTGCGTGGCCCGGCGTCATCAAATCAGGCGCACGCACCGACGCGATGATCCAGTGGATCGACCTACTGCCCACGCTCATCGACGCCGCTGGCGGTAAGGTTCCGGAAGGGATCGACGGGCGCTCCTTCCTTCCCGTTTTACGCGGCGAAAAGTCCACGCATCGCGAATTCATCTTCACCACGCACAGCGGCGACGGCAGCATGAACGTTTATCCCATCCGCGCGATCCGCACCGCCGACTGGAAGCTCATCCTCAATCTCCATCCCGAGTTCGCGCACACCACGCACATCGACAAATCACCAAATATCAGAAGCGGTCTTCCGTACTGGACCTCGTGGTTCAACAAGGCGCAAACCGACCCTGAGGCCACCGCCATTGTGAAGCGCTACCATGAACGCCCTGCTGTCGAACTTTACGATCTCCGCGCCGATCCCGCCGAGCAGAACAACCTCGCCGCTGATCCTGCGCAGTCCACCCGCGTGAAAAAACTGCGCGAACAACTCGAAGCCTGGATGCGCGAGCAGGGTGACAAGCAAACCCTCTTCAGCGAGCCGCACCTGCTGACCGATCCAGCCTCCACTCGTCCCGTCGCCCCAGAAGCTCCTGGCACATCGTCGACCAAGAAAGGCAAAGGAAAGAAGAACACCCAGTAATTCCGCCATGCGTTTCATTTATCTCCTCTTTGCTCTCTGTCCTTGGCACGCTGCTTTGGCACAGCCCAACCTGCTCATCATCACCACTGATGACATGAGCTGCGACTCGGTCGGCGTCTTCGGCTGCACGCTGAAGGACACCACGCCGAACATGGACAAGCTCGCGATGCAGAGCCTGCGGTTCAATCATGCGCATGTCGTTGTAGGGAACTGCATGCCATCACGCAATGTCATGTGGAGCGGCAAATACCCGCACAACAACCGCATCGAGGGCTTTCGGGCGATGGGCAAAAACGACAAGGACTACCCGGTGCTGGGTGATCTGGTGAAGGCAGCGGGCTATTTCACCGGCATCCGGCACAAGGTGGAGCACTCCACGCCCTACTCGCCTTTCCCCTGGGACATCATACTCAGCGAAGGCAAAAAGGACGATGTGAAGAATGCCGCCTCGTGGGGGAAGGCTGCCACCCAAGGCATCGAAGCCGCGAAGCAGGCCGGAAAGCCGTTTTGCCTGCTCTTGAATGTGGCTGATCCACACAAGCCCTTCTATGGCGAAGGCAATCGAGGCGAGAGCGCTCCTGATCCGAATATGCCCTCGAAAGTCTTCACGTCCGAGGAGGTTCCCGTGCCCGGCTTCCTGCATGACGATCCAATCATCCGCAAAGAACTCGCCCTTTATTACTCCAGTGTGCGCCGCGCCGATGATGGCGTGGGCGCGATCTTGGATGCCCTCAAGGCCGCCGGCCAGGATGAGAACACCATCATTATTTTCCTCTCCGATCACGGCATGCCGCTGCCGTTTGCCAAAACGCAGCTCTATCATCACAGCAGCCGCACGCCGCTTATGATCCGCTGGCCAGGGGTCACAAAAGCAGGTGCCGTCGATGACGCGCACATGATCTCCACCGTCGATCTGCTGCCGACGATTCTCGACATGCTGCAAATCGCGCAGCCGGGTGGTTTCGACGGCACCTCCTTCGCCGCATTGCTCAAAGGCGAGTCACAACCCGAGCGCGTGATGGTCTTCAAAGAGCACAACGAGAACGCTGGCGGTCAGCGCACACCAATGCGCGCCGTGCAGACGAAAGACTGGCTCTACGTCTTCAGCCCGTGGTCGAACGGCACCCGCGTCATGACCGGAGCCACCAATGGCACCGCCACTGCCCGCCAGATGCGCGTGCTGGCAAAAACAAACGAGGCCATCGCCGCGCGCATCGACCTTTTCGATCATCGCGTGCCCGAGGAAGCCTACGAGGTGCGCTACGACCACGACGCGCTCAGCAATCTCATCGCCAAACCCGAAGATGCTGCGCAGGTGGCCACGCTCGAAAAAGCGCTCGAAGACTGGATGGTCAAAACGAACGACCCGCTCCTCGAAGTCTTCCGCAAACGCGATGACGCCGCCTTTCGCGAGCAATACATGAAGCAGCTCGAAGGCAAGCAGATGAGCAAAAAGGAGCGCGTCACCGCCAATCGAGCTGCCAAGAAGTCCTCCGATGCCGCCAAGCCCGGTGCATTGATCGCCCTCGAAGCACCTGCCAGTGTCACGCCCGGCCAAAAAGCCACCGTGAAACTCAAGCACACCTTCCCGGCCGATCTCGGTGAAAAACCGATTCAAGTCACGCTCAAAGGCGGCGGCAACGAGCGCATCGAACGCAAGGAAGTGAAAGCCAGCGGCACCGGCGAGATCGAAGTCACCTTCGACATTCCGGCTGAAGTTCCCGGCGGCAAGGTCATCTTCGCCGGCCTCGTCGGCAAAAGCATCAAGGACTCATTGCAACTCATTCAGACGAAGCCAGTGCCGGTGAAGTGAGGAAACAGCCAACCGAAAGACCCGCGCACCCAGCCCGATCTTTTCCTGTCCAAGAGTCCTCTTTTCTTGTCTTGTGTAGCCGTGCGTCGCTTTTCTTCCATCTCGCTCCTCCTTGCCCTCGCGGCTGCTGATTCATCGGCGGCGGATGGCGTGGCGTTTTTTGAGAGCAGCGTGCGGCCTTTACTGGTGAAGCATTGTTATGAGTGCCACTCGCAGCAGGGAAAGGTGAAAGGCGGGCTGCTGCTGGATCGGAAGGAAGGTTGGGTGAAGGGTGGCGATGCGGGGCCGGCGCTGGTGCCCGGAAAGCCCGCGAAGAGCCTGCTCATGCACAGCGTGCGCTACGAGGACGAAGATCTGCAAATGCCGCCGAAGTCGAAGCTGCCGCCGGAAGACATTCGCGTGCTGGAGCAATGGATCACGATGGGGGCGCCTGATCCGCGCGTGGAGTCGATGGCCGCGGCGAGCACGAAGAAGACGATTGATTTCGCGGCGGCACGCCAAGGCTGGGCGTTTCGTCCGCTGCAAAAGAACGCGCTGCCTGCCGTGAAGCAGCAAGACTGGCCGCGCAAAGAGCTGGATGTGTTCATCCTCGCAGAGTTGGAGGCAAAGAAGCTCACGCCTGCCGCCGATGCGGACCGCGTCACGCTCATGCGCAGGCTCAGCTATGATCTCACCGGCTTGCCGCCGTCGGACGAGTCTGACACGTCTGACTTGTCCGACTATGTCGAGAAGCTCCTCAGCAGCCCGCAGTTCGGAGAAAAATGGGGCCGCTACTGGCTGGATCTCGCGCGTTATTCGGACTCGAACGGCGGTGACCGCAACTACACCTTTTATCAGGCGTGGCGTTACAGAAACTACGTCATTGATGCCTTCAACCACGACAAATCGTTCTACGAGTTCATTCGTGAGCAGATCGCGGGTGACCTTATGGCCGCAAAGACTCCCGCGCAGCGGCGCAGTCAGATGATCGCGTCGAGTTTCCTCGCGCTGGGGCCGAAGATGCTCACGGAGCGCGACAAGGAGAAGCTGCACCTCGACACGGTGGACGAGCAGATCGACACGATTGGCCGCGCGTTTCTCGGCCTCACCGTTGGTTGTGCGCGCTGCCACGATCACAAGTTCGATCCCTTCAGCCAGCAGGACTACTACGCGCTCGCGGGCTTCTTCCGCTCCACGGAGGTCGTCATGGGCACGCGGAACGGCTGCGTGAATGTGGCAAGCTGGGTGGAGCAGGCACTGCCGCAGCCGGAACCAGCGTTTGGCGAGCTGAAGCAGAAAGTGGCGCGGCTCGAACTCGCGATGCGGCTCAAAGTGGAGCGCGATTTCATGGAAACCGTCGCGGGCAAAAAAGCACTGACGAAACTGCCGCTCGCGGGCGTGATTTATGATGAGGCCAGCGCGGAACTCGTCGGCGACTGGAAGCAGTCGAGCCTGTCTGCGAAGCGCTTCGGCGACTTCTACATTCACAACGACAAGCAGGACCGAGGCGCGAAGAAGGCCGTGTTTCGCGGTGCCTTGCCCGAGACCGGCATCTACGAGGTGCGAATCGCCTATCCGGCGAAGGGCAACTGCGACAAGCGCGTGCCCATCACCGTCGAAGCCTTCGACGGCGTGCATGAGATCATCTTTGACCAGACGAAGAAGCCCAGCATCGGCGGCCTGTTCGAGCCCATCGGCCGGTTTCATTTCGAGAAAGGCGGGCGCGTGAATGTCATCGTCGGCACGCAAGGCACGAAGGATTATGTGATCGTCGATGCCGTGCAGTTCATCTCCGAAAAAGACATCGAGCGCGAGTCCACCGCACTGGCGATGGCGAACGGCAGCAGCACGGGCGATCCGCTCCTCCTGATGGACAACGCCGCGCTTACCAAAGAGCTCGACAAGCAGGTGAACGCGCTCAAAGACGCCGAGCTGGCCATGGCCCCGCGCGATGCGCGTGACGCAGGCGACATCCATCTGCGCGTGCGTGGCGAGGTGAATCAACTCGGCCCCAAAGTGCCACGCAGCTTCCCCACCGTGCTGCACAGCGGCAAAGCGCCGAAGATCCCCGCCGGATCGAGCGGTCGCCTGCAACTCGCCGCCTGGATGACGAGCACGGAGAATGCGCTGCTCGACCGCGTGATCGTGAACCGCCTCTGGGCGCAGCTTTTCGGGCGTGGCATCGTCGGCACCGTCGATAACTTCGGCGTGCAGGGCGAGAAGCCCACGCATCCCGCGCTGCTCGATCACCTCGCCGCGAAGTTCCGCGCCAGCGGCGGCTCCTTCAAATCATTGATCCGCGAGATGGTGCTCAGCCGCACCTATCAGCTCGCCGCTGAGGCCAAATCACCGCGCACCATCGCCGATCCCGAAAATCGTTTGTTCGGCAGGCGGTCATATCGTCGCCTCACCGCCGAGGAAATTCGCGACAGCCTGCTCTTCCTCACCGGCGAACTCAAACTCGAACAAGCCGCCGCCACCGCGCTCACTTACGGCGAGGATCTCGACAAGCCGATGAAGTTCGACAAAGAACTGCGCCGCAGCATCTACCTCCCCGTCGCGCGCAACAACCTCGCCCCCGAGCTGGAAATCTTCGACGTCGCCAATCCCGAGATGGTTTCCGGCGACCGCCCGCTCACCACCGTGCCCACGCAAGCGCTGTATCTGCTCAACAGCCCCTTCCTGCAAAAACAGGGTGCCACACTCGCCCAACAAGCCTACGCCCAGGCTGACCCAGTGACATGGCTACATGAGGCCATTCTCGGACGTGCGCCGAGCGCCACGGCGGCCAAGCGTGCGAATGATTTCATCAACACCGCCAACGATGATCGCGAAAAAGCCCTCGCCGATCTCGCCCATGTGCTGCTCGCCTCCACGGAGTTTTTGTTTCTCGAATGATGCCATGAACACGTCTCCACTTATCACCCGCCGTCATGCCTTGCAGACCGCTGCCTGCGGATTCGGGGCGCTCGCGCTCAATGGCATCGCCACAGCGGCCAGTTTGCCGCGTGGACTGCATCACACGCCGCGGGCGAAGCGCGTCATCTTCCTCTTCATGCACGGTGGACCGTCGCAGGTGGACACGTTTGATTACAAACCGAAGCTCCAGCAGATGGACGGCAAGAAGCTGCCCTTTGCACCGGCGAAGAACCTCGATCCATCGTCCACGAGCCAGGCGAAGCTGCTCGGCTCGCCGTGGAAGTTTTCGCAGCATGGCGAAGCGGGCCTGTGGGGTAGCGATTTGTTCCCCGAAGTGTCGAAGCGACTCGATGACTTGTGTGTCATCCGTTCCATGCAGAGCAAAGGCCAGTCGCACGGCCAGGCGGTGTGCATGATCCACACGGGCGCGGACAATTTTGTGCGTCCGTCCATCGGCTCATGGATCAGCTACGGTCTCGGCAGCGAGAACGCCGACCTGCCCGCCTTTGTGAGCATCAGTCCGCCCGCCACGCATGGTGGCCCGCGTAATTACGGCAGCGCTTTCCTGCCCGCCGCACATCAAGGCACCACCGTCGGTCGTGCAGGCAAGTTGGGCAAAGACGCCACCTTCCGCTTTCTCGACGCCACTGGCGATTCCGCCGGTCAGATGCGCAAGCTCGATTTGCTCCAAGCGATGAACCGCGAGCACTTCGAGCGCACACGCCACGCACCGGTCGAGGGCATGATCCAGAGCATGGAACTCGCCTTCCGCATGCAGCGCGAGGCCCCCGGCGTCATGGACATCGAAAACGAGCCTGCGCACATCAAGGCGCTCTACGGCATCGGCGATGCGGTAACGGACAACTACGGTCGCCAGTGCCTGCTCGCGCGTCGCTTCGCCGAATCCGGCGTGCGCTTCATTCAAGTCAGCACACCGAACGTCTGGGACCAGCACTCCGATCTCATCAAAGGTCACACCAAGAACGCCGCCGCCGTGGATCGTCCCATCGCCGGTCTGCTCGCCGATTTGAAGCAACGCGGCATGCTGGAAGACACCCTCGTCGTCTGGGGCGGCGAGTTCGGCCGCACGCCCATCGTGCAAGGTGCGAACGGTCGCGATCACAACCCGCAGGGCTTCACCATGTGGCTCGCCGGTGGCGGCGTGAAATCCGGCGTCGCGTATGGCGAAACGGACGACTTCGGCTACTACGCTGTGAAGGACAAAGTCCACATGCACGACCTGCATGCGACCATCCTGCACCTCCTCGGCATCGATCACTTGAAGCTCACCTATCGCTACGCCGGAAGAGACTTCCGCCTCACCGATGTGTATGGCGAAGTGGTGAACGGGATTTTTGCATGACGCGCTTTTGACGGGCAACAACCCCAGCCTGGCTGTCGTTCCCACGCGATGCTCCGCGCCCTTGTTTGCCTCCTCCTTGCCTCCACCAGTCTTGTCTTCGCTCAAAACGCGAAGAAGACCAAAGCTGCGGCGGAACCGCCTTTCTCGTGGGTTTCGCCGATGAATGCGGAGTCGGCGAAGAAGATTCTGCCTGTGACAGTGAAACACGCGACCTTCAAAAGCACCTCGATGGGCATCGACGTCGGTTATTACATCTACCTGCCGCCGGGGTATGAAACGAGTCAGGAAAAGTATCCGGTGGTGTATCATCTGCATGGCGGGAGGCCGGGCGCGGAGAACAAAGCAGTTCGCCTCGCGAGTTATGTGGATGCGGCGATTCAAAAAGGCACGATCAAGCCCACGATCTATGTTTTCCCGAATGGCGGACCGGTGAGCTGGTTTGACATGCCGGAGATGAAGCAGGGCATGGGCGAAAGCGTCTTCGTGAAGGAGCTCGTGCCGCACATCGACGCCATCTATCGCACCTGGGGCACACGCGAGGGGCGAGCGCTGGAGGGTTACTCGCAAGGCGGACGCGGCACCACCCGCATCATGTTCAAGCACCCGGAGCTGTTTCTCTCCGTGGCACCTGGCGGCTCAGGCTACGGCCCGGAGAAGCACATCCAGGAAAACGACGGCTACGAGAGCGAGAAACTCCGCTTCCTGCCGCTCGGCTACAACGCGTGGGACATCGCGAAGGCTTACGCGGAACGCAAAGACCGCCCGACGCTAAACATCCTCGTCTGGGACGGCACGAAGTGCTTCAACTACGACTTCAATTTGAAATTCTCGGCCTACCTGAAGGAACTGGGCATCGCGCATGAGTTCCTCTCGATCTCCGATGTGCCGCACACCGCCACCGGCAGCTACGACGTGAAAGGCGACGACATCATGCGCCATCACCAGGAGACTTTTGATCAACACCGCCCCTGAATCCGTTCACCTACTCCGCCATCGCCATGAAACTCACTCTATCCCTCCTCCTTCTCTCCCCCAGCCTGCTCCTCGCCGAGCTAAAGGTACCGCACTTCTTCAGCGATCATATGGTGCTTCAGCGCGAGCGTGCCGCGGCCATTTGGGGCAAGGCGGATGCGGGGGCGGAGGTTAGCGTGAGCTTCAAAGGCAAATCGGCATCGGCTAAAGCAGGTGCCGATGGCAAATGGCGGGCGCAGATCGAAACGGGCGCGGCGGATGCGGCGGGCGCGGTGCTAACGATCTCTGCCGGCAAGGACAAGCTCGAAATCAAAGACGTGCTCGTGGGCGAAGTGTGGTTCGCGTCGGGGCAGTCGAACATGTTTTACTCGATGAACCGCTCGCCGGAATACGCGGGGCTCATCGCGGAGTCGAAACATCCGGCGCTGCGCATGTTCAATGCGCCGCTGGTGACGGCGGCAGACAATCAGGACGACATCGAGGGCGTGTGGCAGGCCTCCACACCAGAAACGGTGCCTGGATTCTCCGCCGTGGCGTTTTTCTTCGCGCGGAAGCTGCATCTGGAGCTCGGCATTCCCGTCGGTGTGATCAAATCCGCGTGGGGTGGCAAGCCGGTGGAGACTTTTACCAGTCGCGAGGCACTGAACACGCTGCCGGGCACGAAAGCGCTCGTGGATGCGATGTTGAAGGACGAGGCCGGTTACGATCAAGCCAGGGCGGATGCAGCTTACGCGACGAAACTGGAGCAGTGGAAGGCCACGATGGCCGCAGCGAAGGGCAAATCCGCCGAAGAACGCAAACGCCTGCCGAAGAAGCCCGAGGTGCCAAAGCGTCCGCTGCTCACCGAGGGCAAGCCGGGCGTGCTGTTTGCCGCGATGATTCACCCCTTCACCGGCTACACGATGCGCGGCGCGATTTGGTATCAGGGTGAAGGCAACGCGAAGGCTGGAGCGGTGCCTTACGACCAGACGCTGCCGCTCATGATCAATGACTGGCGCAAGCGCTGGGCGGATGAGTTCAGCTTTTATTATGTGCAGCTCGCCAGCTATCGCGCGGCCTCAACCGCGCCCGGCACGCCTGATCCTTGGGCGCTTTGTCAGGATCGCATGCGACTTGTGCTCGGTACCACGCCGAAGACCGGCATGGCGATCATCAATGATGTCGGCGAAGCGAATGACATCCATCCAAAGAACAAAAAAGACCCCGGCGAACGCCTCGCACGCTGGGCTTTAGCCAAAGACTACGGCAAGGAGCTGATCTACAGCGGCCCGCTCTTCAAATCTAGCGAGATGAAGGACGGAGCGATCCGCGTGACCTTTGGTCAAAGCGGCACGGGGCTGAAATCACGCGATGGCGGTGCTTTGAAGCGTTTCGAGATCGCGGGTGCCGACAAAGTCTGGAAGTGGGCCGATGCGAAGGTGGATGGCGCCGACAGCGTGCTCGTCAGCAGTGCCGAAGTGAAGGCTCCCGCCGCTGTGCGCTACGCCTGGGCCTCGAATCCCGAAGGAGCGAATCTCGTGAACAGCGATGGCCTGCCTGCCTCCGTCTTCCGCACGGACGATTGGGACGACGTGGAGGTCAAAGTGGACACCAGTGCGCAAAAGGCCTCCGAGGAACGCCGCGCGATGGGTGTGGAGATCCGCGCCATCTCTGCCGAGCGTGCCAAACACGATCGCAAGAGCCCCGAGTATCAGGAGCTGAACAAGAAGTTTCAGGAGCTGATGGCGAAGTATAAAGAGGGAGCTCCGAAGAAGTGATCATGCGCCATCTCCTTGCCCTCCTCCTGCTCGCCAACGCGTCTGCCGCCGAGCTTTCTGTCACCTCGTATCCGTCCATCCAGGCCGCTTTGGATGCGAATCCAAACCGGATGATCTTCGTCCCCGCAGGCGACTATGTGATCACTGACAAGATTCGTGTGCGTGGTGAGCGCAGCGGGCTTTTTGGGCCGGGTCGCATCATTCAGCAGAATGCGGAGCAGCCGGTCATCGTCGTCGAGGACGCGAAGGAGGCAGAGATTCGTGATCTGACGCTCACGAGGCCTGAAGGGAAGATGGAGACACGTCAGGAAGGCATCGTGGCGATCAAATGCCGCGATCTCGTCATCGACAATGTCCGGGTCATAGACAATCGCAGCCCCGCCGGTGCGATCGCCGTGCGCGAAAGCCAGAACTGCCGCATCAGCCGTTGCCTGGTGCGGAATTACATGCGCTTGAGCGTGGACGACCGCACGGCGAACAAAGACCTCGGCTATGCCTTCAACTGCACGGACGGCACCGGCATCAGCGTGAGTTACAGCACCGGCACATTGATCGAGGGCAATCGTGTGACTGAAGACAACATGAAGCCAACGCCCGAACTCAAGGCGAAGCACAAGCTGGGCGACTGGATCAAGAAGAACGCGGAGAAGGGCAGCATCGTCAATCAAGCCACTTGGGACCTCAGCTACACCGACGCATGGCAGCAGGGCAGCGGCATCATCGTCACCGCTCCCATGGTGAGCGACCTCACACGCATCCTCGGCAATCACATCGAAAACGCCGCGCAGGGCATCGACCTGCACACCGATCACGTCATTGTGAGCAACAACATCATCGTGAACTCCTTCATGGGCATGAAAGCGATGCACGGCAGCCGCAACGTGCTCATCACGGGCAATCAGTTCACACGAAACAGCCTCTGGGCCATCGGCCTGATGCCTGGAGCCGCTGCGAACGCGGAGAACTTTGACGGCGGCTCGATCATCGCGAACAACATCATCTCCGACTTCGGCCATGGTGACGCGCACTGGATCTGGGGCGACGAACGCTCGCCCTTCAAGTTCGATACCGGCCAGCAGCCGGACGATCCGCCGCTCACCGATGTGATCATCACCGGCAACGTCGTCCACAGCATCGGCAAACCGCGCTACAAATACGCCGTCATCATCGCTGGCGGCCCGAACACACCACGCGGCATGCATTTCTCCAACAACCTCTTCCCAGCAGGCGCACAGGGCATTTCCAACACTGATCTTCCACCATGAAACACTCCTCAATCTGGTTTCTCATCCTCCTCTTGGCATTCGTCATCCCTCATTCGTCATTTTCGGCGAAGCCGAACCTTCTCTTCATCCTCGTGGATGACCAGTCGCCCTTTGATTTGAAGATGTACAATCCGCAATCGACGCTCCAAACGCCCAATTTGGACAAGCTGGCGGCGCAGGGGATGATCTTCGACGGAGCTTATCACATGGGCTCCTTCAGCGGCGCGGTGTGCATGCCTTCGCGCCATATGATCATGAGCGGTCGCACGGTGTGGCACCTGCCGCCCGCGCCTTGGGGATCGAAGACGAGTCCACCGGCGCTGGAGCAGCAGACGATCCCGGCGGTTTTCAATCACGCCGGCTATGCCACCATGCGCACCTGCAAGATGGGAAACAGCTACGAGGCCGCGAACAAGCTCTTCACCGTGCGCAAGGATGCCTCCAAACGCGGTGGTGATGATGAAAGCGGAAGCACCTGGCATGGCGACCAAGTCATGAATTACCTGAAGGATCGCGAAGCCGCGAAGGATGCGACGCCCTTCCTCATCTATTACGGTTTCTCGCACCCCCACGACACGCGCGATGGCAGACCGGAGCTGCTGGCGAAGTACGGTGCCACGAATCACACCGACGAAGCGAATCCGCCTTCGCTGCACAGCCTGCAACCACCGTTGCCCTCGAACTATCTCGCCAAGCACCCCTTTGACACCACCGACTCCGGCGTGCGCGACGAAGTGGCCGTCAGCGGCGTGTGGAAGCGCCGTGATGAGGCCAGCATTCGCAACGAAATCGGCCGCCAGTATGCATGCAGCGAGAACATCGACATTCAAATCGGTCGCGTCTTGAAGAAGCTCGAAGAAGCCGGCGAACTCGACAACACCTACATCATCTACACCGCCGACCATGGCATCTCGATCGGCCGCCATGGCCTCATGGGGAAACAAAACCTCTACCAGCACACCTGGCGCGTGCCCTTCATCGTCAAAGGCCCCGGCATCGCCGCCGGAACACGCGTGGAAGGCAACATCTACCTGCTCGACGTGCTCGCCACGCTCTGCGATCTCGCCGGTGTCACGCCGCCGGAGACAAACGAAGGCCTCAGTTTCAAGCCCGTGCTCGAAGGCAAAACGAAAAATATCCGCGACGTGCTTTACGGAGCTTACAGCGGCGGCAGCAAGCCCGGCATGAGGTGCGTGAAGCAGGGCGACTGGAAGCTCATCCGCTATGAGGCCCCGGATCGTAGCGTGAATGAAACGCAGCTCTTCAACCTCGCCGAAAACCCGCACGAACTGCTCCCGGAGCATGGCAAGCCAAACCTAGCCACCGATCCGAAGCACGCCGACAAGCTCAAGGAGATGGAAGCGCTGCTCCTCGCCGAAATGCGTCGGCTGGATGATCCCTACCGCTACTCAAATCAGCCCGGTGATGATCTGCCCACGCCGCCCGCCAAAGCCGCAAAGGCAAAGAAAGGGAAGAAGGCCAAGGAGTAACGGGTTTGGGTGGAAGATGGAGGCAGCGGCAGTCGTTCGCAGCAACTCCATGAAGTTCCTTAGCCTCCTGCTTATCCTTCTTTCGTCATTGCATCTCGCAGGCGCGGGATCATTCGCCGCAGAGCCGCGTCCGAACATCCTTTTTCTCTTCGCCGATGATCAGCGCCACGACACGCTGAGCTGCGCAGGACATCCCATCGTGCAGACGCCGACGATTGATCGTCTCGCAGCCGATGGTGTGCGCTTCAGCAATGCGCATGTCACCACCGCCGTCTGCTGGGTGAGCCGCGCTGTCGTGCTCACCAGCCAGTGGGCGCGCACGCATGGGAAGCGCGATGCGGTGCCGCAGGTGTTGCCGGAATCCTTGACCACGATGTTCCCTGAGGTGCTGCGACAGGCGGGCTATCGCACCGGGCACTTTGGCAAGTGGCACATGATTGCGCCACCGGGATTCAAGCCCGAGGAACACTACGACGAGTACGAGGCCATCGGCCGCAATCCCTACTTCAAGACCATGCCGGATGGCTCGAAACGCCATGAGACCGACATCGTGTGTGATCGCGGCATTGAGTTCATCAAGTCACAGCCAAAAGACAAGCCCTTCTGCCTGAATCTGTGGTTCAACGCCGCTCATGCTGAAGACAACGATCATCGTCCAGGCATTGGTTTGTATCCGTGGCCGCCGTCTGTGGATGGCATGTATGAGGACCGCAGCATTCCGCCGCCGCGCCTTGGCGATGCGGCCATCTTTGACGCGCATCCGCAGTTCCTCAAAGACAGCATCAACCGCGAGCGCTTCTTCTGGGGCTATGACACACCGGAAAAGTATGAGACGAACGTGCGCGCCTACTACCGCATGATCAGTGGCATCGACAAAGCCATCTCGCGCGTGCTTGCCGCGCTCAAAGAAGCTGGTCTCGCCGACAACACGATCATCGTCTATTCCGCCGACAATGGCTACTACCTCGGAGATCGCGGCTTCCAGGGCAAATGGTCGCACTATGAGGAGGCGCTGCGCATTCCGATGATCGTCTGCGATCCACGTCTGCCCCAAGAGAAGCGTGGCAAAGTGTGCGACGACCTCGTGCTGAATGCCGACCTCGCTCCCACCTTCCTCGACTGGGCTGGTGTCAATCGTCCCGATGCATATGAAGGGCGCAGTCTCTCCACGTTGATCGAAGGCAAAGGCAGCGACAAACCCTGGCGCACACACTTCTTCTGCGAGCACGTCGATCTCGCTCCGACGCTGACGTGGGAAGGCATCCGTGATCAGCGCTATGTCTATGCGCGCTACTTCGACCAACAGCCCGTTTTCGAGTTCCTGCATGATTTGCAAACCGACCGCGATGAACTGAAGAACCTCGCCACCGATCCCGCGCAGGCCGAAACTTTGAAGAAAATGCGCGCGCTCTGCGACGCGGAGATGAACGCACGCGGCGGTGCCTTGCTCCCAAGTGATCAGCGCGGCTCCAAAAAGCCCGCCAAAGGCAAGGCGAAGAAGAAGTGACGAATCCCAATCCCACCGCACACCATGAAGCTCCTCGCCCTCCTCCTTTCGTCATTCGTCATTCTACATTCGTCATTTTCGGCGCAGCCGAACATCATCCTCATCATGGCCGATGACTTCGGCTATGAATGCGTCACCGCGAACGGCGGCGAATCGTATCAGACGCCGCATCTCGACCGCCTCGCGGCGAACGGCATGCGCTTCGAGCACTGCCACTCGCAGCCGCTTTGCACACCCACACGTGTGCAGCTCATGACGGGCAAATACAACGTGCGGAATTACCTGAACTTCGGCACGCTCGTGCGCACAGAGACGACCTTTGGGCATCTCATGAAGAAAGCGGGTTATGCCACCGGCATCTGCGGCAAATGGCAGCTCGGGCGCGAGAAAGACTCGCCGCAGCATTTCGGATTCGATGAGTCGCTGCTCTGGCAGCAGACACGCCGCCCGCCGCGCTATGCGAATCCCGGCCTCGAACTTAACGGCGAGGAAAAAGAATACCCGCAGGGCAGCTACGGCCCCACGCTCATCAATGACTTCGCGCTCGAATTCGTCACGCGGCACCAGGAGAAGCCCTTCTTCCTCTACTACCCGATGATCCTCACGCACGATCCCTACCAGCCCACTCCGGACAGCGCAGACTGGGATCCCAAGATCAGCAGCGAGGCCAAGCAGCGCGATGTGAAGCACTTCGCCGAGATGGTGGCCTACATGGACAAGATGATCGGTCGTCTTGATGCAAAGCTCGGCGAGCTGGGCATCCGCGACAACACGCTGCTCCTCTTCACCGGCGACAACGGCACCGGCAAGGGCGCGACGTCCCGTTTCAAGGGCGCCGACTTCCCCGGCGGCAAGGGCAGCACCACACACAGCGGTCATCATGTGCCTCTCATCGCAAGCTGGCCCGCCGTGATGAAGCAGGGCCGCGTGAACCGCGACCTCGTCAGTTGCGCCGACTTTCTCCCGACTCTCTGCGCCGCCGCCGGAGCTTCGGTGCCCGAGGGCCTCGACGGCATCAGCTTTCTCCCCCAGCTCCGTGGTGAAACGGGCACGCCGCGTGAGGCCATTTACATGTGGTATTCGCCGCGCCAGGGAAACGATCCCAAAGTGAAGGAGCTGGCCTTCGATCATCGCCACAAGCTCTATCGCACCGGCGAGCTTTATGACCTTCAATCCGATCCCATGGAGAAAACACCGCTGACTGGCGATCAACCCGCCAGAGCCAAACTCCAGGTCGTCCTCAATCAATACACAGAAGCTCGTCCCGCCGAACTCGATCGCCAGTTTGAGACGGCGACACCCAAAACTCCGAAGAAGGGCAAAAAGAAGAACAAGGCCAAGTGATGCCCGCTCACCATGAAGCGCCTCATTCTCATCTTCTTCGCCCTTGGCGCTTCGCTCTTCGCCGAAAAGCCCAACATCCTCTACATCCTCGCCGATGACCTCGGCTATGGCGATGTGCAGTGCCTGAATCCGCAGCGCGGGAAGATCGCCACACCGCACCTCGACAAGCTCGCGGCGCAGGGCATGACCTTCACGGATGCGCACAGCGGATCGTCCGTTTGCACACCCACACGCTACGGCTTGCTGACGGGGCGCTACGCGTGGCGCACACGCTTGCAAGCGGGTGTGCTCGATGGTGGCAATGACGAGCCGCTCATCGCCGCCGACCGGCTCACGGTGGCAGGTTTGCTGAAGGCGCAGGGCTACACCACGGCCTGCATCGGCAAGTGGCATCTCGGGTTTCAATCCAAGAGCGCGACGACCAAGAACGACAAAAAGAAAGGGATGGGCAGAGCCGGGCTGCCCGTCGGCGCGGAGATCATCGGCGGGCCGGTGACGCGTGGCTTCGATCTGTTCTGGGGCTGCTCAAATGCCCGCACCATGTCCGCCTTGATTGAGGGAGATCGTGTCATCGAAACCATCGAGCCAATCACCATGCTGCCGCGTCTCGGGAAGCGTGCCGTGAGTTATGTGCAGGAGCACGCCGCGGATGCGAAGGAAGGAAAACCCTTCTTTCTCTACCTGCCGCTCACCTCGCCGCACACGCCCATCCTGCCCACCCCCGAGTGGCAGGGAAAGAGCGGCCTCGGAGACTACGGCGACTTCGTCATGATGACCGATGCCATCGTCGGCGATGTGCTCAACGCGCTCGATCAGGCTGGCCTCGCGAACAACACGTTCGTTTTCTTCACCGCCGACAACGGCTGCTCACCCCAGGCTGGCACCGGCAAACTCGAACAGCAGGGCCACTTCGCCAGCGAGCGGCTTCGCGGCTACAAGGCCGACATCTGGGACGGCGGACATCGCGTGCCGTTCTTCGTCCGCTGGCCGGGCAAGGTAAAAGCAGGCTCGCAAAACGCCAAGCTCATCTGCCACACCGATTTGATGGCCACCTGCGCTGAAATCCTTGGCTTGAAGCTGCCAGAGAACGCTGCCGAAGACAGCGTGAGTCTGCTTCCTGCACTGCTCGGCACGGAAAGCACATCGCTTCGTCAAAGCGTCGTCCACCACAGCATCAATGGCCGCTTTGCCGTGCGTGAAGGCCGCTGGAAACTCTGCCTCTGTCCCGGCTCCGGCGGATGGGGAAAGCCCGGCGATGCCGACGCGAACAGACAAGGCCTGCCCCCGGTGCAACTCTACGATCTCAACACCGACATCGCCGAAACCAAAAACCTCAGCGCCGAGCATCCCGACATCGTCGCCAAACTCACGCAGCAACTCGAAGCCAGCATCGCCAACGGCCGCAGCACACCCGGCGCGAAGCAGGCCAATGATGCCGCGATTGTCATCTTCAAGTCGAACAAGGGCGCGGCAGCAAAGAAATAGAACTCTCCGCCCAATGACAAGGAACCAAATCATTTCGGAACTACAGTCAGTTTGTTTGCCGTACTTCAACACGTTGGCTGACGAACTACGCAAACTTCATCCGAGCTTCACTATCGAGGTTCGCGATGGTTCTATCGGAGGCTTGACTGCTTTTCAGGGCCACTATGCGTATATCGAGTGCTTTCGTGCTGGTAATGATTATCCAGAACCAAACTGCGTGGCTATCGAGGTTTGCGTTCGGAATCTCGACATGGAACCAATGCTCAGCACGCTTGATGTTAGTTGGGGAGGTGATGGCATTTCGCCTTGCGAGTTGGCATCAGGGTTGGACAAAGAAATTCCCTGGGGAGAGTCCGCCGTCATCGAAATTCAATCCATGCTTCCAAGGTTATCGTCCGAACTGAGCAAGGCTCTTCAATCATGGGAAACAACATATCCATCCAACCAAGCCAAAGAATAACCATGAAACTCTTCTCCATCCTCCTCATCGCCCTCTGTGGTGCATCGCTTGCCGCTGAAAAGCCCGCCAAAGCCAAAGGCGGCATTGGTGCCGATGCTCCAGCCGGCAAACCCTACATCTACAAGACCTCTGCTGGCAAAGAGCGCCAGATGGAGATCTACTTTCCGCCGAATCACGATCCCGCGAAGTCGAAGGTGCCCGGCATGATCCTTTTCCACGGCGGCGGATGGGGCGGCGGCTCGTTGGGGCAATTCCGCATCGCCTGCGCTTACTTTGCCAGTCGTGGACTCGTCTGCGCCACGTCGGAGTATCAGATGCTCAACAAGGCCGATGCCGCGAAACTGCCCGCAGGCGAAACACGCAAGCGTGTGTGCGTCACCGACGCCAAAAGCGCCATCCGTTGGTTCAAACAACACGCAGGCGAACTCGGCATCGACCCGCAGCGCATCATCACCGGCGGCGGATCGGCCGGCGGACACATCAGCGCCCTTGCCACGATGAATCCCGGCCTCAACGACCCCGCCGACCCAACGGACATCGACACCAGCATCGTCGCCTACCTATGGTTCAATCCCGCCTTCGCCACCGATGACGACAAAGACCCCGAAATCGACATACTGCGCCATCTGAAGGCCGATCTCCCGCCCGCCATCGCCTTCTTCGGCGATCAGGACTCCTGGAAAAAAGGCTGGGACACCGCCCACGCCAAATGGAAGTCCCTCGGCACGAAAACCATCGATCTCCAGATCGCCCCCGGTCAGGCGCACAGCTTCTTCAACAAAGACCCCTGGCAAACCGTCACCCTCATCGCCGCCGACAAGTTCCTCGTGAAACACGGCCTCCTCACCGGCGAACCAACGAAGACGATGCCCGCGAGCGGCGAGACGCTGGATCCAGCACAGCCTTGAATCAGGCTGCCACCGTCCTACCATCGCCGCCATGGCTCCGCTGCCGTCCTTCCATTTGCGAAATGTCCACGAAGTCCTACACTCATCCCATGCCAGCCCACAAGAACCAACGCCACATCACCTGGCAGGAAGCGGTCGAGCAAGGTCGTCGCAACCGGCGTCAGGCCGCGACGCTCGAATCACGCAATGGGCCACAGCAAGTGGCCAGATCGGCAGCCCGGCCGATTTCGCAGCGCGACTCGACGGTGCGCAAGTAGGCACGGAACTGCTCGAAATCTTCCGCGAGACACCCGAGTTTGGGCGATCGCTACACGCACCTCTGGGCGCAAGGTTTTGTGAATCCGAATTGGCAGTAAAATGGGGGCAGCAGAATGAAACCTCACCCAATTCTACTGCCATCATTCTGCTGCCATCAATGAAACGTCAAAATCACAAATGGTGATGACTCGCGGAATAAAGCCGCCTCCATCAATCCAAGACTCCACCACTCCATGCGCCCATTCCTCACCGCTCTCCTCATTTCGTCATTCGTCATTCCGCATTCGTCATTGGCCGTCGAAGACGGCTTCACCCCTCTCTTCAACGGCAAAGACCTCACCGGCTGGGATGGCGACCCAAAGCTCTGGAAGGTCGAGAACGGCATCGTCATCGGCACCAATCCCGCGCCCGAGGCCATGGCAAACAACAGCTTCCTCATCTGGCGCGGCGGCAAAGTGAAGGACTTCGAGCTGCGCGCCACCGTCCGCGTCATTGGCGACAACAACAGCGGCATCCAATACCGCAGCCGCGAGCTGCCGGAGGTCGCCCCGTGGGTCATCACCGGCTACCAGTGCGACATCCATCCCGCCATCGAGCACACCGGCATGACGTATGAGGAAAAGGGCCGCGGCATCTTCGGCCTCAACGGAAAAAACGTCCTCCTCGACCCCGACGGCGCCCTCTGGCAGCTCAGCGAACACGCGCCTGTGAAGGCAGACGTCAGCCAGTGGAACGAATACATCATCATCGCCAAGGGCAACCGCCTCACCCATCAAATCAACGGCCAGCCCACCTCCGAACTCATCGACCACGACGAAAAGAAACGCGCGCTTGAAGGCCGCCTCGCCATCCAGCTCCATCGCGGCAACCCCAACCGCGTCGAAATCAAAGACCTCCGCCTCAAAGTGCTGCCAGAGTCACCGCTCGTGCCCTTCGATGCCGCGAAACTCTCCACTGCCACCAAGATCGAGAAACCCCGCACCAGCAGTCCACAAGGGACGGGGCCGGTGAAGAAGTAACCGAGATTGATAATAGCGCGAGCCGCACGTAAAAGTTTCCGGGAACTTCCTTTCCACCCAATCTGTTTCTCAACTAACCCATGAACTACTGGCTCGATCTATTTACAGGCGTGAGCTGGGACGAATTTCGGAAGGCAGGCAGCAATGTCACAGGCTTTAGGGAATCTCGATGGAACACTCTCCAAAAGATCAAGAACGGCGACATTTTCCTTTGCTACCTGACAGGTGTATCGCGGTTCGTGGGTCTCCTTCAGGTCACGGGCAAGCCGTTCAAAGACAACACGCCCATCTGGAAGGATCAAGTTTTCCCGTGCCGATTGCCAGTGAAGCCTTTGCTCGTGCTCGATCCTGAGTTTGGCATATCAGTCCACGACTTTCGGGATCGTCTCTCCTGCTTTATCAACGCAAGTTCTCAGCACGCATGGACGGGAGCGTTTCGTGGCTCTCCGGCGAAGTGGTCTAGCAGTGACGGCAAGGCGGTGGCAGATGCTCTTCGTCACGCACAGCAGAATCCCCGAAAACTTCCGACCGATCCCCGCAAGCTGGCTCGAAAGCCCAGGGCCTTCTTCGGCAAAGATAAGAAAGCAGTGACCATTCCAGATGATGATGAACTTACGTTACATCAAAAGTCGGCAAGCGCGCAGTCGCCGACGGAACACACCGAGATACAGGCACTCCTGCTCAGGCTTGGAGCGGACATGGGTTTCGATGTTTGGGTGGCCCGCAATGATCGCGGGAGAACATGCAACGGCGCGACATTGGGCGAGATGCCGAAGATGAAGGAATCGCTTCCACTCCAATTCGACGATGCCACGAACCGCACCATCGAGTTGATTGATGTTCTCTGGCTCAAAGGCAACTCCATCGTAGCTGCTTTTGAAGTAGAGAGCACGACTTCGATCTATTCCGGCTTGCTACGGATGTCCGACCTAACTGCGATGCAGCCCAACTTGAATATTCCTCTTTATCTCGTCGCACCAGATGACCGCAGGGACAAAGTCTTCAGTGAGATCAACAGGCCCACTTTCAGCCACTTGAACCCGCCGCTGTCAGATTCCTGCCGATTCATCGCCTTCTCCGAACTCAAACAGAAGATCAAGGAGGTTGGCGCTTATCTTCGCTTCATGAAGCCTGAGTTCCTCGAAGAACTGTCCGAGGAATGCACGCTGGATGATGACTGAAGGTCCAACTGCCGTGAGGTTGAGTCATCTGCCTTTCTCTGCGTCCTCTCGATCTCTGCGGTGTAAAATCAACGTGCGGCCATCGTTCACGCATCATGCACCGCACCATCGCCATTCTCCTCCTCGCCCTCTGCCCTTCGCTCTTTGCGCAGAAGGCCAAGAAAGCCGCCACACCACCGCCGACGAAGCCACCGTTGGAGGCGGTGGATATCACGAAGCTGCCGGAGGGTGCGACGCAACTCGATCTGTTCCTGCTCATGGGCCAGTCGAACATGAAAGGGCGCGGCGTGATGCCGGAGGAACCGAAGCGTGATCCGCGCATCGTCATGATGCATCTCAAAGACGACCAGTGGTATCTCGCGCGGCATCCGCTGCATCTCACGGGCGATGCGAAGACCTTCCAAGGACACGACAACGCCGGTGTCGGCCCCGGACTGGCCTTTGCGGAGGCGATTGCCGCGGCGAACCCGAAGCTCGCCATCGGCCTCGTTCCCTGCGCGGTCGGTGGATCGTCAATCAAGCTCTGGCAGAAGGACGCGAAGCTCTACGAAGAGGGACTGCGCCGGGCGAAACTCGCCATGCAAACCACCGTGCCGGTGAAAGCCCGCATTCGCGGCGTCATCTGGCTGCAAGGCGAGGCGAACGCGAATCCGCAGGAGCTGCCTCAACATACGGAGCGTCTGCGTGCGATGATCGAAGCCCTCCGCGCCGATCTCGCGCTGCCGGAGCTGCCCTTCATCGCCTGCACCATCGGCGAGATGAAGCCGGAGCCGCTGCTCACGAATCTCAAGGCGATGAATGAGATCCAGCTCGCCCTGCCGAAGTCAGTGCCACACACGGCCTGCGTCGATGCCCGCGATTTGAAGACGCACATCGGCGATGCCGTTCATTTCGACACCGCCGCGCAGAACGAGATCGGGAAGCGTTTTGCCGCGAAGCTCCTCGAACTCCTTTCCCAAAAGTGAGTGCCTACGGAACACACAGAACACCCGGAAAGGAACATCTGATCACTGGGAGGCTTGGATTTCCGTGTCTTCCGCGTATTCCGTAGGCCATCATGACTCTTTCTCTCCTCATCCCTCACTTTCTCGCCATCAGCCTTGTCGCCTCCGCGCAAGATGACGCCACCTGGCTCCGCGAAAAAGGCACGCTCATCTTCCACGATGCCTTCGAGCGTGAAGAAGACGGCAACCTCGCCAAGGCCATCGGCAACGGCTGGAACAGCGCCACGGCGGATCGCGTGCCGCACATCAAGATGGCAGACCTGGATGAAGGCATCCTCAAGATCGCCAGCGCCTCCGTCGAGGCCAAACACGCGGCGCACATTCATCATGAGGCGGGTTTTGCCGATGGTGGCGCGGTGATTCGATTCCGTTTTCCAGGCCTCAACAAGGCGGAGACGCTTCAACTTGGGTTCGTGGACCGTGAGACAAAGGGCATCTGGGCCGGACACCTCTGCTACGGCATCCTTTCGCAAGCCAGCATCACACTGACCGATCACAAAACCGGCATCATGAACCTGGAGAATCGCAAACGCCGCGACGAAGCGGTGGCGAAGAAGGAGAAAGTCCCCGCTGATCTCGAAGCGCTGCTGAAGACCAAAAGCATCAACGTTCCCTACAAAGCCGACACCGAATGGCATGAGCTCGTCCTCGTCACCGAAGGCGATGAAATGCGCCTGAGCATCGACGGCAAGCTGCTCGCGAAGCATCGCTCGGAAGGTTTCGCACATCCGATGAAACGTTGGTTCAGTTTTCTCGTGAACAACACCGTCTGGATCGACGATGTGAAGATCTGGAAGGTTCGTTGAAGTCCCGCACACATCCCATCTCATGAAAACATCACTGCTTCTATCCCTCTGCCTCACTGCTTGGTGCGCATCACTCCAGGCCGCCACGCCAAACATCATCCTCATGATGGGCGATGACCACGGCTGGGAGGAAACCGGTTACAACGGTCATCCGCATGTCAAAACGCCCGTGCTGGACGAGATGGCGGCCACAGCCTTGAAATTCGAGCGCTTCTACGCCGCACATCCGAGCTGCTCGCCCACGCGGGCGAGTTTCCTCACCGGACGGCATCCGAACCGCATGGGCACCTTCACGCCGGGCTGGTCCTTCCGGCCGGAGGAGATCACCAGCGCGCATCTTTTGAGCCAAGCAGGCTATCACTGCGCCCATCTCGGCAAATGGCATGTCGGCGCGGTGAAGAAGGAGTCGCCTGTGAGTCCGCTGTCGATGGGATTTCATGAGTGCCTCTCGCATGACAACTTCTTCGAGATGAACCCCTCGCTCTCGCGCAATGGCGGGCCGCCGGAGCTTTTCAAAGGCGAAAGCTCCGAGATCCTCATCCGCGAGGCCATTCAAGTCATCGAACGCGCCCAGAAAGCCGGGAAGCCATTCTTCCAGGTCATCTGGTTCGGCTCGCCGCATGAGCCTTACAGCGGTTTGCCCGAAGACCTCGCGCTTTACGACGACCTGCCCGCGAAATACACGAAGCTGGTCAAACTCACCTCGAACGAAACCGGTGCTGCCACCAAGCGTCCACAAGGCGAAGTTCTGCGCGAGCGCTACGCCGAAATCACCGCCATGGACCGCGCCATCGGTACCTTGAGAAAACATCTCGCCCAAAACGGCCTGCGCGAAAACACCCTGCTCTTCTACTGCGGCGACAACGGCACCTCGCCTGATGCCGCGCTGGGTTTTCCGCATCGCGGAGCCAAGGCAGAGGTGTATGAAGGCGGCACACTCGTGCCCGGCCTCATCGAGTGGCCCGCGCGCATTCCAAAGCCGCGCAGCACCAGCGTCCGCGCCAGCACCAGTGATCTGCTGCCCACCGTGGCCGCCATTGCAGGACAATCACTGCCTGATCGCCCGATAGACGGCATCGACCTCGCGCCGGTTCTCAATGGCACCATGACAGCGCGGCCCACGGCACTGCATTTTTGGGAGTATCAAGCCGCAGGCACCAAAGTGGCCGGCGCGAAGCCCTACATCGCGCCCGAGCTTCAGCAGGGCACGACGCCGCTCGTGAAAAAGATGGGTGGCAAGGCCACGCGGGACTTCACCAACTTCCACCATCCCGTCATCACCGAGGACGATCATCTCGGCGCACGCTCCATCATTGAGGGCGACCACAAGCTCGTCATCCATGAGCAGAAAAACGGCGCACCAAAGATCGAGCTCTTCGATTTGAAAGCTGATCCCGCCGAGAAAACAAACCTTCTCGAACAAAAGCCCGAACTCGCCAAGGAACTCCAGTCCAAGCTCCGTCAATGGCAGGACAGCGTGCTGAAAAGCCTCACCGGCGCGGACTACCAGAAGTGAAGTCTGTCGTAGGCAGGATGTGTTCGGCGGATTGAGCTTCGCAGCGCCCAAAGCATCCTCCGCCGAACTATCCGGCCAGCTTGGGAGGCATGCGAGCCTCGTAGAGCATTCGCCAACGCCCCGCAGCCGGATAGTTTGGCGATCATGCGTCATACCGTGGTGCCAGCTTCTCGCGCCAAACACATCCGCCCAACAACCTTGAGGCATTCCGCCGATCTTCGCCGCAAGCTGCGCAGCCACGATGCGTTTCCACACGCTCCATGAAGCTTGTCCTTGCCTGTCTCTTCGCCCTCTGCCCTTCGCTCTTCGCCGCGAAGCCCAACGTGCTCTTCCTCTTTGCCGACGACTACACCTACGAGGCTGTGCGCGCCTTCGGCCACACGGACATCGACACGCCAAACCTCGACCGCCTCGCCGCGCGGGGCACGACGTTCACGCGCGCTTACAACATGGGCTCTTGGAGCGGCGCGGTGTGCGTGGCCAGCCGCACGATGCTGAACACCGGGCGCAGCGTGTGGGACGCGGACTCGGTTTACAAGACGACCGACAAGGAACGCCAGTCCGGCGTGCTCTGGCCGTAGCTCATGCAAAAGGCCGGTTACAAGACCTACATGACGGGCAAGTGGCACATCCAGACCGATGCCGCGAAGTGCTTCGATGTGGTGAAGGATGTGCGCGCTGGCATGCCGAAGACGGTTCCCACCGCCTACAACAGGCCCATCGCCGATCAAACCGATGCCTGGAGCCCGTTCGACGAGACAATCGGCGGCTTCTGGGAAGGCGGCACGCATTGGAGCGAGGTCGTGCGCGACAACACGCTCGGTTTCCTCGCCGATGCGAAGCAGCAGGAGAAGCCCTTCTTCATCTACGCCGCGTTCAATGCGCCGCATGATCCGCGTCAGGCTCCGAAGGAGTTCATCGACATGTATCCGCTCAGCCGCATGCAGATGCCGCAAAATTTCCTGCCCGAATACCCGCACAAGGACGACATCGGTTGCTCGCACAAACTGCGTGATGAAAACCTCGCGCCCATGCCGCGCACGGAGCTTTCCGTGAAGACGCACCGCCAGGAATACTACGCGCTCATCACGCACCTCGACGTTCAGATCGGCAAGATCCTCGACGCGGTGGATGCGAACGGTCAGGCCGACAACACCTGGATCTTCTTCACCGCCGACCATGGTCTCGCCGTCGGGCATCACGGTTTGTTCGGCAAACAGAACATGTATGACCACAGCGTGCGCGTGCCCTTCCTCGTCGCCGGTCCCGGCGTGGCGAAAGGCGCGAAGAACGATGCCGCGATCTACCTGCAAGACGTGATGGCCACTGCGCTCGATCTCGCCGGAGCCGAGAAGCCGAAGCACGTCTTCTACAACAGCCTCCGCCCGCTGCTGAATGGCGGGCAGAAGCAATCGAACTACGAATCCGTCTATGGTGCTTATCTGGAACTCCAACGCGCCATCACGCACGACGGTTGGAAATTGATCGCCTATCCAAAGGCCAAAGTCCTCCGCCTCTACCACCTCGCCCAAAACCCGCAGGAGATGAACGACCTCGCTGCGAACCCCGAACATGCCGCGATGAAGAAAAGCCTCTTCGAGCGCCTCGTGAAGCTCTCTGCCGAGATGGGGGACAGGGTGGATTTGGCAAAAGTGTTTGCTGAATAAGCCGCAAGGAATGCGCAGTGATTGAAAATGCCGGAGGGCAAACGGGCCATAGGCTGCCAGCATGAAAATGCCTCACTTCTGGATGCTGGTGCTTTTGATGACGGGGTCCGCCTTGGCGGGAACGCAATATGACGTGCGTTGTACGGACGCAAAATGTGGTTTCACGACCACCATCGGCATCGGTGGCGGGCGAATGTTTGAGGAGGCTTCGGGTTACTGCCAAAAATGTGCCAAGTCCGTGTCCGTGACATGGAAGCGCGAGGGCAAACCACGTCCGCTGCCCTTGAGATTCTGGGATGCGCTCACGGGACGAATGAGGGAGATCTTCAACTGCCCTGCCTGCAAGACGCCTTTCGTGAACATGGAGCAAATTGAGGATCTGAAACACTGCCCGAAGTGCGGCAAAGACTCGCTGAAATCAAAACGGACGGTCATGTACGATTGACCCAATGGCGGGCGCAAGAAACGGCTCAGAGTGCCCAAGAGCCGTGTGGAGTTCGCGGCTCTTGAGTCTTATCATGAGCATCATGAAGACACTGACTTTGCGGCGGATGGTTCTGGCATTGGTGGCTGCCTGCCTTTGCCGTGGCGAGGAAATCCCCTCGGAGCCGACGGTGCTGGCGGCGGATTTGAATGGCGACGGCGTGGCGGAGCAGATCTCACGGCGCAAGCTGGGGACGGATGACCAACTCGGCACTTTTTACCAGCTTCTCGTGAAGGACGCGCAGGGAGCCATCCTGTGGAAGAGTCCGGAGGTTCTCGATGTCGATCATCCGCTGGCGTTTGGCGAGTGGGACTTCGGCATCAGTCTGCCGCAACTCGCAGGCGATGTGGATCGCGATGGGAAGATCGAGCTGCTGGTGCCTGCGCCGCAGAGTGATGTGTCTCCCACGTTCTTCCGCATGTTGAAGTGGACTGGCGCAGCCTTTGAGCCGCGACAATCAAAGGCCTTGGTGGGCAAAGGACAGCAGGGCGCGGTGTTTCGCTGGTCGGAGTCGCCATCCACCTCGGCGTATTGGGTGGAGAAATGGATCGGCGCGAGCGCGGAAGGTGGCTGGGTGGTGAAACTGGTAACGCTGCCGGAAAGCGGCGATATGATGACTGCGATTGGCGTTCTCTCCGCGAAGGGCGACGGCTATGATCTCGTGCGCTGGATCGAACCGCCAGCCGCGCTGGGCGGTGGCGATGAATCAGCAGGCGTGCGGCCGGATGCCTACCGCGCTCGGCTGAGCGCGCGCGATCATGTCAATTCGGCGGGAGCGCCGCTCAAGAAGGTGCTGGAGGTGCTGCGCCAGGACCGGGCGAACGTGCATCGCGGCACGCATCGCGACACCGAGGACGATGTGGATGTGTTTTTCCCCTCGGCGGAGAACCGTGAGGGCATGGCGCAGATGCCGCTGCGCGTGATCGGCGGCGCGAAGGCGGAAGCGGCCATTCTCAACGGCACGCCGGTCGTGGAGGTGCAGGTCTCGAACGACGGATTGCAGGTGGAGATCATCACCCCATGAGCACGCCGACGAACCAGACCTGCTGCGCGAAATGCGGTGCCACGCTCGCCGAGGGCGTGCGTTTTTGCGAACAATGCGGCAACGCGGTGACAGCACCACTGCCACCGGCAGTGAGCACGCCTGTGCCTCCAGCGAAAGCGGGCGGAGGCATGCTGTGGCTGCCGATCATCGCGGCCATCATGGCCGGAGCGCTGGGTTTTGCAGGTTACAGCCAGCGCGAGCGGCTGATGGGCTGGTTCAAGCCAGGCCCAAAGCCGGCTTCGCCATCATCTGCAACCCCAGCGCCCGCAGTTCCAACCAAGCCATCCGTGCCAGCGGACCCGGCAGTCGCCGCAGCACAGGATCTGGCGGAGATGACTCTATGGTTTCAAAAACAACCGTGGCTCATCGAACTGAGAAAATCCCTGCCTCGCGGCGTCGGCATGACGATGCATGCGGAGCCGTATGACGCGGAGGGCTGGTCGGATGTGTCGCTGCGTGAGACGCATTCGGCGGATTCGGGCTACGATCCGAATGTGAGTCCGATGATCGGCCTGTTTCGCATTTCCCGCTCAGACCGGCGCATCGAGTGGATGGAGCCGGTTTCGGGTGATTATGTGGCTTTGGAGGTTTTTCTCAAAGATCGCGGCCTGGGCAGCAGCTCCACGGCGAAAGTGCCCGCCACTCCCAAAAGCAGCGCGAGCGGCGTGATGGGTGGTGATTTCGAGTCTGCGGCTCCAGGTGGTCCCAACAGCGACAACGCCGTCATCGTGGCTGATCCGACGCAGAAGGGAAATCATGTGGCCTGCATCACGGGACCGGATGAGATGAGTTTCGATCTTCCTCTGAAGCTCGCGGCCGGAACTGAGGAGGCCACCATCGCACTGCGGATGCTGCACCCGATGAGCTCAAAGCTGATTCGTTTCGATGATGGCCGCACGCCGGAGGGCATCCGCCTGCGCGTGCGGCTGGTCAACGACCTCGGCAATTCCATCATCCGCGACGCCGTGGTGCGGCCCATCGGGCAATGGCGGGAGCTGGAGTTCGCGTTCTACGACCTGCCGAAGAAGGTGGTGAGTGTGAGCGTGGAGGCCATCTGGATGGAGGGCCCGGTGTACTTCGATGACGTGAAACTGATTCCCACAAAACCATGAACCGAGACTTCAAAATCGCCCGCCGCGCCTGGATCGTGGCGCTGGTTTTCTTCCTCGCCTGTTTCATCCCCTCGCTGGGTGACTGGGACATGATGAACGGCGGCTATGCCATGATCGTGCTGTCAGGCTTTGTGTGCATGACAGCGGTGATCACGGCGCTGATGTTCCGCAGCCGCGGCAAGCAGGCCGAGGCGTTGCTGAGCGGCACGGGCGAGTTCATCACGGAGTGGAGCATTCCGGCGGACCTGTGGCGCGAGATCCTCCAACGTCAGTATGAGGAGGAGAAGTCCGCGAAAAAGATGCTGCTGCGCATCGTGTGGTTCTTCTGCATCACGATCGGCGGCGGTTTCATCATCTACGACCCGGAGGCGGGCGTCTGGGTGGCGGCAATGCTGCTGTTCGTCATGGTGGCCACCGGCCTGGCGGCCACGCTGACACCTGGGGCGCGGCTGCGCCGGCTCAGCACGACGGAAACACGCGTTCGCGTGGGCAAAAAATGCGTGATGCTCGGTGACGAGCTGCATTCGTGGTCGATGGTCGGCTCGTGGCTCCAGGGCGTGGATTTGGAGACGGAGGAGGGCCGTTACTGGCTGCGCGTGCGTTATGCGTTCATCACGCGCACCGGTGTTCAGGAGGAACAGGTGCTGCTCCCCGTGCCGCCGGCTGAAATGCCGAAGGCGGAACTCGCCGTTGCTGAATTGACGAAGCTGAAGCGCGACAAGCCGCCTGCGATTCAAGTTTAACGCTCCCATACGAACACCCACGAGCTGCGCCAAGGTTCGCCGGGCACGGCAAACTGAAACAGGCCGCTGCCGGACATGGCATGCACTTTTTCAGCCTTCGGTGGCAACACAATCTCGACTCCGGTGCTGTGATGGCCGTCCTTGGTGCTGCGGAGGCGGAGCTTCAGCTCGCGTTCGGTTTCATTCCGCAGCGTGACCTCGGCACCAGCAGGCAGATGGATGTCACGCACGCCAGGATAGATCGCGGCGGGACCGAAACGGATCACACGGCCGGAAAGCTCGGGATAACCAGCCACTGGCTGCCACGCGAGCACGAACCACACGGCCAGCGCGACAATAGCCGTGCCAGACCAGCCCAATGAGATGCCAAGACCGCGTGTCTGGCGATCCTGGCAGATACGTCCGAGCGGGTAGCCGTAAAACAGATGCGCGACGAAGGCGATGATCACCGTCTGCGAGACCGCACGCAGGCCAAACAACTCACCAAACGGCGTGACCACAGCCATCACCTCCAGCCCCAGGCCAAACAGAACGCCCCAGCCCCAATGTCTGCCGGTCATCAGCAGCGCATAGATCCAGCCAAAGGTGATGCCGTTCGAGATATGGTAGGTGAAACCGACGAGGTCTGTCAGCGGCGTGGCGTGGTCCATGCCTGCGACCCACATGCCGTAAGCGCGAATGGGCGGAAAGGGGTTCAAACCCATGAGGTGCAATGGCACGCGCACGGCGTCATAGCCCACCGTGCCCCACAAACCACCCACGAAGCCAAGACGAAGCCGGCTGGAGAGAAACGTATCGCCACGCTTCGCGCTGATGATCCAGACAGCCGCAATCCATAACACGCAAGGCAGCGCCAGCGGCAGAAGCAGCGCGTTCATGGTGCTGATCCCTGCCACGTGGGCGATGAGCAGCGCGATGGAGCCAAAGCTGGCGATCCACACGGAAATGGGCAGAGGACGGAGGGCGGTGTTCATAGGAAGAGGTGCGCAATTCTGGCTCGGAGGTTCACATTGTCAGCCACAGGCAGTGGCCACACGGTTCCCTCCGATGTCTAAGCCAGCACAAGAACCGGACGTGCTCAAATGCAACCATTGCTCCTCCGTTGTCGCGTCCGGGGCGAAGTTTTGTCCTGCCTGCGGCAAGCCGGTGGTGATGGAATCATTCCCTCAAGCGGTGGATGAGGCCAAACCGGCCTCGCAACGCCAAGGGCCGGTGCATGTCATGATAAGCGGCGGCACTCCACCACCGCCGTTGCCCCCTGCGGCGCTGGCAGACCGTGTGAAAGCCAGCGCGATCGACGCGGCGATCATTTTCGGAGTTGCCTGGTTGATCGGACAGATGATTTGGGTCTCGGCGTGGACGAGCTGGCGCTTTCCGCTGCCCTTTGGTGGTCAGACTGCGACGCTCATTCCATGGCTGCCACTGCTGGTGGCCGCTCTGTATTGGTTCACGGAGGTTGCGGGCGGGCGTTCGCCGGGCAAACGCATCGCAGGTGTGCGCGTCGTGACTGCCGAGGGTGGCAAGCCGGGCTTCGTGATGCTGAAGAAGCGCTGGATGATCAAGATCGGCGTCTTCGCGGGTGCGATGTTTCTCTGCATGGTGCTGTGGCAGATTCAGATGGGGTCGCCCATGCGCAGCGAACCATGGCTGCTGAATCGCCTCGTTTTTTTTGCAGGCGCGGGCATCCAGGTGGCGGTGCTGCTCTCTTTGCTGGGCATGCGCGGTCTTCACGACCGGCTGTCGGGTTGCTCGGTGGCGCGGTTTGATGCCGCGGTGGCGACGCATCCCGCATGGACGGCAGGTGAGCTGCATGTGAAGCAGCTCATTCTCAAAACGCCGCGTCTGCTGCTGCAGTTCGTGAAGAGCGCGAGCGGCATCTTTGACGCGCAGGGGAAGTTCTCGCTAAAAAGGCTGCTGCTCTACCCGATGCGCATGATCAAATCCAAGACGCAGGCCTTCCTGCAAGGCGCGGCGCTCGGTTTGATCATCCACTTCTCCACCGTGGGCCTCAGCGGCGGCTATCATGATGTGGCAAAGTTTCCCACGATGCTGATGGTGCCCACACTGACAAAGACCGCGCCGGCCTCGACGTTCTTTTTCCCCGTCGCCACAGCCTTGTGGGGAACGGTGGCCTCGATGTTCGGTTTCATCATCGGTGTGCTGCGCGGTGGGAACCCCAGGAAAGGCAAAACGCCGCCTCCGCTGCCGGGTGCCGGTGTCGCAGCGGGTGTGCTGGCTTTCCTGGTCTGCGAGGATCTTGTGGCGGATGACTCGGGTCTTCCCGAATGGGGTGCGGATCCCTCCCGCTTCGCAGCAGAAGGCGGCATGAATTTGCTCGGTCAAAGCGCCGTGGTTGGCACCGCCACGGGTGTTGGCAACGCCCTGGGTCAGACGGCTGGCGAGACAGTTGGCGCAGGTCTCGCTCCCGGCGAGGGCAAGGCAGGCGAAGGCTGGATGGTGAAGGACGATGACGGCAAGGAGCACTTCTTTCCGAACAAGGAGGACGCCGACAAATACTGGCAGGGCATCGTTAACGCCGAAAACACCCGCCAGACACAGAACGATTACAAGAACACCGTCGAGCAAATCGGCTTCGTGCAATCAATCCGCGATGGTTTGAAAGCCGCAGGTCGCGACACCAGCGAGCACGACCGCGAAATCGACCGCCTGACACGGGAACGTGACCGGCTGAACAAGGATCTCGCCGAAAAGGGAGCCACCATCTCCTACACCGCCCGCGAGCGCGACATCTGGCGGCCCGATCCGGTGCTGGAGCAGATGGTGCAGCAGCACAAGCAGGAGGCGCAGACGCTGCAGGACATTCACAAGACCGCCGAGGGCATTCGCAACCTCCAGGCGCAGGGCAATCTCAGCTACACCGACGGCCAGTCGGAAAAGATGCTGGAGAAGCTCAATCAGATGTCGAAGGATCTGCTCGCGGGCAAACCACCGCCTTCGGATCAGATCAAGAAAATCCGCAGTCTCGTCGGCAAGGAGATGGATGCCGAAAAATCACGCCAGGAGGCCCGCGACGCGAACTGGGTCAAAGATGGTGCGCAGAGCACCGCACGCGAGGTCTTCACCGGCACGAACTCCGACGGCGAAACCTCCTACAAGGCGATGGCGCTGCGCGGTCTGCTCGGCGCGGCCACCGGCGGCCAGTCGGAGTATGGCATGGAGGTCGCCGAGAAAATGTATGGCGTCCATGACGACGTGATGGCGGGCAAGAGCGGTATGGAGGCTTTCACGAATGCCGCGGGCAAGGTCATCTTTGACGAAGGCGTGGGCCGCGTGATGGAGAAGGGCTTGGCATTGACCGGCAAGACTGCGGGCGCGGCCTACGACGCCACCTTGAAGGGCACCGACTTTGATCGCGCCGCGAAGGATCAGTTGGAGAAAGCGGGCAAATACCTGCAAAAGGACGTGAAGGATTTCGTGGGCGGGCCAAAGCCGAAGAACCCCGATCTGCCCAGCACCAAGCTGCCCGGCCCATCGGATGCCTCGGTCAAGGACCGCACCGATGCCTTTGAGAAAGGCCGCGAGATGGGCGGCAAGAAAGTCGATCAACTCGAAGAGGCGATGAACCAGCATCGCAGCAATCCCACGCCCGAAAGCGCTGCCGATGTCCGGAAGGCACTGGATGCCGTGCAGCAGGACAAACATGCGATGCAGTCGCTCAATGGGCGCACGGGCGACGCGGCGGACAATGTGCGCAAAGGTTTCAGCGAGGATCTCGGCAAATCGTACAACCAGGCGCACGACGCCGCGAAGCAACGCATCGCCAAGGAATATGGAGTCCCCCCTGATAAAGTGAAGGTGGTGCAACCCACCAACAAACCGGGTGATGTGCCGACGCCTGATCCGAGCGGCTTCGCGAAGAAACCCAAGGGCGCGCCGAAAACGCATGGCGACGATTTCGTCCAGACGCCCGGCAAGGTGCCGGACAACGTCAATCCGAAGAAGGCCAGCTTTGACCAGGACGTGACCTACCGCGTGCCGCAGGACGGCATCGACCCGCGCACGGGGAAGCCGTTCAGCGGCCATGTCGATGTGCCGAAGACGGATGCGAAGCGCATCTACAACGAGGAGTTCTACAAAGCCCGCCATGAAGGCAAGCTGCCATATGAAACGCACCCGGACGGCAGTGTGAAGCTCGACGGCAACGGCAAGCCCGTCGTCGATTCAAAAGCCATCAATGACTACAACCACAAGATGGACCAGTCCGTCACCGACCGTCTCGATGCGGAGGCTTACGGTACCGGTGACAAAGACCTGCAAACCGCCACCAACAGCAACGTGAAGGGCCGCGATTTCAGCGATGTCGAAGGCGTGGGCAAAACGATGGAGCACAAGCAATACGAATGGCGCAATGAGGCGCAGAACATGCAGAAGGACGCCACGAAGCTCAGCGAACTCGCCAAGAAGGAGGCTGCCGCCGGAAACCTCGAAAAAGCTGCCGAACTTCAGCACCGCGCGAACAACCTCTCCTCCGCCGCCGAAGGCAAGATGGAGGAGGGCTTCCGCCAGACGACGAAGCAGTTCAAAAACCAGATTCAAGGCCGCGTGGACGCGTTGAACTCCAGCATGGGCAAAACCGTCGCCAATGTGCCGCCGAAGCTCACGGAGGCCGCCGGCATCATGGAGCAGTGCGGCAAGCCCGGCTTCTCCCCGGCGCAGGTGGAGCAAAAACTCGCCCAGATCGGCTACACGCCCGAAAAAGTTGTCCAGCAGATGTCCAGCACGCTGGAGAGCCTGCAAAAATTCAAGCCCAGCGGCCTGCCAAAGCCACCGAAACTCGTCCTGCCACCCAACACCGGGCGCATCCTCGGACAGACGCTCACCAAGGGCGCGCTCGATCAAAACTAACTCTCCATCCTTACCACGCTCATGAACTACGAAGGCAAAGATCTCGTCGCCACCGGCGCGGAACTCGTGGCGGCCTCATCGCTGATCGGCGAGGCCTACGGCAGTCTCTCGCGCCTTCCACGCGTCCTGCCCACGCCCGAGGTCGAGGCGGAAGTGAAGGCGTTTTTGGAACAGCTCTCCTCTGATCGGCGAAACATCACCAACGCCATGATCTCCGCCGTGGCCAATCCAGGCCGTGCTGGCACGCTGCACTACACGCTCGGCGATCTCGAAGTACGCCGTGTCATCCTCGCATGGCATCCCGCCACTGGTCCGGCCTGGACTTTCATGTTCTTCGCCGGCACGCGCTGGCATTTGCGCCTGCTCACATCAGAAGAACTGCTCCACGTGCTCATGGAGGTGCTTCAAGAAAACATCCCGCTGCGCAGCACGCCCTACCGCTGCTGTTTGAACACCGCCTCTTCCCTGCTCTTCCTCGGCATCCTGCACCTGCTTCAGGCCGCGCATCTGCACGCCTGCCTCGGCCATCTCGAATCGCCGATCCACTTCGACCCGTCCGTGCTGCCGGACGTGATGCATGAAGGCAGCACCGAAGACTTCCGCTGGCCGCTCTACTTTTTCGACAAAGGGCTCCCACACTCCGTCGAAGTCATGCCATGGGCCGAGGAACTCGCGCCCGCGCTCGCCGATCTCGTCGCGCATGACCTCATCACGCCGCAAGGCAATGATTACCGGCTCACCACGAACGGATTCGCCTTCGCCGCTGCCTTCAGGCATCATCTCACGAAGATTGGCCTGCGTTTCACCGGTCAAAACGACTCGGATATCGAGACCCATGAAGCCGTTCTGCTTGTTCGCTCGCCACACGACCTGCATCTGCTCGACGTGGGCGGCAAAGAAAGCGCGCTCGCATCCCTCACGCTCGACGACGCCCGCAAACTGCTGGAAGAACTGCTGCGCATCGGTCCCGCCACCGCAGAGATGCCTGTCGCTGCTGCATCTGCTCCTGCACCAGCCGCCAAACGCACCTGCACCGTCTGCGGTGCTCGTTTCGCCATGGAAGCAGACGTTTGTCCGACCTGTGGCACACCCTCCCATCCCGAGGCCGCACCACCACATGCCACCGCATCACCTGAGCCACACCCTGCCGCCACGCCGCCACCACAGCAGAAAGCACCGCCCGCATCCACACCGCCGCTGTGCAAACAGTGCGGCAAACCGCTCGCCAAGGCCACGTCCAAATTCTGCGGCCACTGCGGCGCACCTGCATCCTGATCATGCCCGACTCCAAACCAGCCTTCTGCACTCAATGCGGTGCCGCGCTCACGCCCGGCAATGCCTTCTGTGATCAATGCGGCCACCGCATTGGCACTGCAACACCGCCCTCAACGCAGCCGTCGGCTCCACCTCCCGCCGTCTCCGCTGTTGCTCCGGCCCCATCCAAACAAAGCCCCTCCGCTGTCATCCTGCTCGTTGTCTTCGTCATCGTCGCTGCGGTCGTCGGAATTGGCGGTGCCATGTTATGGGAGAAGTTTAAAACGCCTGTTCCCGAAGCTGCTGCTACACCGCCTTCAAGCGTTCCCGCTTCAGACAAGCCTGCGATCCTCGCTGATCCCGTTGGTGCATTCGATGACAAAGGCACGCCGCCCGTTGAAGTCGCCTACATTCACTTCCTCGACGAGGCACATCGTCTCACCGGCGGCAAAATCCGTGTCGGATCGCCCACCTACACACCCACACGCATCGAGGTCCGCGTCACCGTCAACAACAAGCCCGAAACCGTGGTCTGCCTCGAGAAAGCCAACACGGGCCGTCAGGCCACGGTCGTCGTCGGCCCCAAGGATGCTGGAGCCGTTCGTTCCTACACCCTCGTCCTTGGCCCCGGAGGCTGGACCATCCAGTCGTTCCAGGATCTGGATGGTTGAGTGCGCCTGTCCCTCGCAATCGGCGGCAACAAGCATCTGCCGGCTGTCGTTCGGAAACCATGCGGTTCTTTTTCTTCCTGGTTTCGTCATTCATCCTCCTGCAATCGTCATCCGCCGCGCAGCCGAACGTGCTGCTCATCATAACCGATGACCAGGGCTACGGCGATTTCTCCATCCACGGCAATCCGCACCTGCAAACACCGCACATCGACCAGCTCGGCCGCAGCGGTGTCCAGTTCGAGCGCTTTTATGTGAACTCCTTCTGCGCGCCGACGCGTGCGGCGCTGCTCACCGGACGCTGGCCGCTGCGCACCGGCGTGCATGGCGTCACGCATAACAAAGAAGCGATGAAACCCGCTGAAATCACGCTGGCGGAGGCGTTCGGAGCGAACGGCTATCGCACCGCCTGCATCGGCAAGTGGCACAACGGCGAGCAGTTTCCCTTCACGCCGGGCGGACAGGGCTTTGAGCACGTCTTCGGCTTCAACAACGGCCACTGGAACAACTACTTCGACGCCACACTTCTGCGCGGCACGCAGCCGGAGCCGACGAAAGGCTACATCACCGACATGCTGACCGACGAGGCGATGCAATTCATCACCGCGAGGCAAAAGGAGCCGTTCTTCTGCTACCTGGCCTACAACGCGCCGCACTCGCCCTATCAGGTGCCTGACAAGCACTTCGACAAATTCAAAGCCAAGGGCTTCGAGGACAACGTCGCCGCCTTCTACGGCATGTGCGAAAACATCGACGACAACGTGGGCCGCCTGCTCGCGCATCTCGACACGCTGAAGCTGACCGAGAACACCATCGTGCTCTTCCTCACCGACAACGGTGGCACCGCCGGTGTGAAGACCTACAACGCCGGCATGCGTGGCGGCAAAACGAGCCTGCACGAAGGCGGCACCCGCGTTCCGCTTTTCATGCGCTGGCCTGCCGCGAAATGGACACCCCATGTCGCGAAACCCATCACCTCGCACATCGACTTGTTCCCCACGCTGCTCGATCTCTGCGGTGTGAAAGCTCCGAGCGGCCCGAAAATCGACGGCGTGAGTCTGCGCCCGCTTTTGGAGAACGAAAACGCCACCACCTGGCCCGAGCGCGTGCTCTTCACCCACAATCCCATCAACGAGACAAACAAGTTCCCCGGCGCGGTGCGCACGCAGCGCCACCGCCTCGTGCGCGAGATCCAAGGCTCCGGCGGTGGCTCCAAAGCGAAGGCGAACGACGCCAGCGCCACGCCCTGGCAGCTCTACGACATGCAGACCGATCCCGGCCAAGAGAAGGACATCGCCAAAGAGCACCCCGATCTCGTCAAGGAACTCGCCGCCAAGTATGACGCGTGGTTTGCCGACATCTCCCGCGATGGCTTGAAGCGTTTCGCCATTCCTGTCGGCCACGCGGAGCACAATCCCGTCGAACTCCACGCCCCGCAGGCTTTTTATGACGCGCCGCTGCAATTCGCCAGCGGCCCAGGCTTCGCCAACGACTGGCTCACCGGCTGGACCGGCACGAAAGCTAAGGTGCGCTTCGAGATCGACGTCGTCACCGCTGGCGAATACGACGTCGAACTCGCCTACGGAGCCACCGCGAAAACCATGCTCCGTCTCAGCCTCGGCATGCAAACCCTCGAAGCCCCGATCCCCGCTGCCGAAGCCCCAGAACTTCCCCTTCCCCACCGCGACGAACCCGGAAAATCCCGCTACCGCAACCGCGAGTGGGCGCACTTGAAACTTGGAATCCTAAACTTGAAACCCGGCCCCGCGAAACTCACGCTGGAGACGCTTTCTCTGCCCGGCATCGACTTGAAGCATCTCAAACTCACCCGCCGTTAATTCCAGCCCATGAAGTACCTCGCTGCCGTCTTTTCGTCATTCGTCATTCTGGTTTCGTCATTCGCGGCGGAGCCGCGTCCCAACATTCTCTTCGCCATCGCCGACGACTGGGGTGCGCATGCCGGCGCTTACGGCACGCCGTGGGTGAAGACGCCAGCGTTCGACCGCATCGCGAAGGAAGGCGTGCTTTTCACCCGCGCCTACACGCCGGTGGCGAAGTGCGCGCCCTCGCGCGCCATTGTGCTCACGGGCCGTCATGCGTGGCAGAATGAGGAGGCGGGCAATCACATGGCTTTCTTCCCTGCGAAGCTGAAGAGCTGGCCGGAGGTGCTCACCGAGAAAGGCTGGCACATGGGCATCACCGGCAAGGGCTGGGGCCCCGGTATCGCCAACGACGCGAACGGCAAGCCGCGACAGATCACCGGCAAGCCCTTCAACCAGCACAAGGTCAAGCCACCGGCCACCGGCATGGGCAACAACGATTACGCGGCCAATTTTACCGGCTTCCTCGACGCCGCGCCGAAGGATGGCCCGTGGTGCTTCTGGTATGGCTGCACCGAGCCGCATCGCGGTTACGAATTCAAATCCGGCGTGAAGAAGGGCGGAAAAAAGCTCTCCGAAATCGCCAAGGTGCCGGACTACTGGCCAGATGACGAGATCGTGCGCCACGACATGCTCGATTATGCCTTCGAGGTCGAGCACACGGACAATCACCTCGCCCGCATGATCGCCGAGCTCGAAAAGCGCGGCCAGCTCGACAACACGCTCATCATCGTCACCGCCGACCACGGCATGCCCTTCCCACGCTGCAAAGGCTACGCCTACGAGGACAGCAATCATGTGCCGCTCGCCATCCGCTTCCCCGGCGGCATGAAAAAAGCCGGTCGCATCGTGGATGACTTCGTCAACTTCACCGACATCGCCGCCACCATCCTCGACTACGCAGGCATCGCCGAGAAAGACAGCGGCATGATGGCGATCACCGGCAAGAGCTGGCGCCCTATCATCGAAAGCGACCAAAGCGGCCGTGTCATCGCCGAGCGCGATCACACGCTCATCGGCAAAGAACGCACCGACGTGGGCCGCCCGCACGACTGGGGCTATCCGATTCGCGGCATCGTCACCGACACCCATCTGTTTTTGAAAAACTACGAGCCAACACGCTGGCCTGCCGGAAATCCCGAGACCGGCTACCTCGACACCGACGGCGGCCCCACGAAGTCGCTCATTCTCGAAATGGGCCGCAAAGACCGCGGCGACAAGTTCTGGCAGCTCAATTTCGGCCTGCGTCCCGCCGAGGAATTCTACGATCTCACCGTTGATGCCGGTTGTGCGCGGAATCTCGCGGGCGAGTCCGTTCACACCGAAATTGTGAAGCAATTGCACGAGCGCATGGAATCCGAACTGAAATCACAAAACGACCCGCGCATGGCCGGCAACGGCAAGATATTCGACGAATACCCCGCCACCAACGGCGCAGGATTTTATGAGAAGTTCATGCGCGGCGAGAAGATGAACGCCGGCTGGGTCTCCCCCACCGATTTCGAAAAGGAACCGATCAAACAACCATGAAATCCTTCGCGCTGATCTTACTTTCGTCATTTGCTTCGCTTCGCTCTCCCCTGCGGGGCAGCATGCGCTTCGCGATGCTGGCTGTCTCGCTTTGCTCGGCTGTCATTCCGCATTCGTCATTATCGGCGGCCTCGTCCTCCGAAGCTTTAGCGAAGGATGGAAAGCCGAACATCCTCTTCATCATCTCCGACGACCTCACGTCCACCGCGCTCGGCTGCTACGGCAACAAGGTATGCCAGACGCCGAACATCGACCGCCTTGCGGCGCGGGGGATGCGGTTCACGCGGTCGTATTGCCAGGGCACCTACTGCGGGCCTTCGCGGGCGTCGTTTCTCTCCGGCTACTATCCTCATGCGACGAGCGTGCAGGGCTACATCAGCCCGCGTGCTGCGATTGGTGACCGCGCGACGTGGCCGCAGCATTTCAAGAACGCAGGCTATTACTCCGCCCGCGTGAGCAAGATCTTCCACATGGGCGTGCCCGGTGGCATTGAGGATGGCAGCGACGGCGCGGACGATCCGGCATCATGGACCGAGCGCTTCAACAGCCAGGGACCAGAATGGCAGGCTCCAGGCATCGGCGAGACTTTGGAAAAGAATCCAGATGGCAAAAAGCCCGTCATGGGCGGCAACACCTTTGTCATCATCGCCGCAGATGGCGATGACAGCATGCACTCCGATGGCAAAACATCCGCGAAGGCCGTCGAGCTCATCGCGAAGCACTCGAAGGAGCCGTTTTTCCTCGCCGTCGGCTTCGTGCGGCCACATGTGCCTTTTGTCGCGCCGAAGAAGTATTTCGACCTGTATCCGTGGGAGCAGATGACGCTGCCGGAGAAGGTGCCCGGTGATTGGGACGACATCCCGAAGCCCGGCATCAACTACAAGACCAGCGTGAACATGCAGATGGACGTCACGCGGCAAAAGAAGGCCGTCGCCGGCTACTATGCCGCCGTGAGCTTCATGGACGCGCAAGTCGGCAAGGTGCTCGATGCGCTCGAAAAATCCGGCCAGGCGGGCAATACCATCGTCATCTTCACCAGCGACCACGGCTATCACCTCGGCGAGCACGACTTCTGGGCCAAAGTCAGCCTGCACGACGAATCCGCGCGCGTGCCGCTCATCATCAGCGTGCCGGGCAAAAAGGCGGCGGTGAGTGATTCGCTCGTGGAGCTGCTCGATCTCTATCCCACCACCGCAAAGCTCTGCGGCCTCGAAGTTCCCGCGCGCCTGCAAGGGCGCGACATCAGCGCCATTCTTGACGATCCGAAGACCAAAGTGCATGACACCATCTTCAGCGTTGCGGGAACCAGCAAAGGTCTCATGCTCCGCGATGACCGCTGGGTCTTCATCCAATACGGCGAAGATGCAAAAGGCGGCATGGAACTCTTCGACATGCACAACGACCCAAAGCAGCTCACCAACCTCGCTCAATCGCCAGGGCACGCCACGACCGTGGAGGCATGGAAGACGAAGGTCGCCGCGAAACTGGCGGCAGTGCGCGCGAATGACCTCGGGAAATGACATTTTCAGACCATGAAAGTGGCAGCCACCTCATCACCTCCGCCTTTCACCAAACCATGATCAACCGCTGAGCCGAAACCGAGCCCAGGCGGACGGTTGCATCGGTCTCCAACCCACCACCGTCATGAACCCTCCTCCAGCGCCTCCAACTTCATCATCCCGGCCTAAGACTGGCTGTGCCTGGGCCGCGGCAGGAATGCTGGTCATGGCCGTGGTTATGTTCGCCGCCATCTCCCGGTCCACGTCCTCGACAGCGGCCATTGGCATTCTCTTCATCCCCTTCGCCATCCTGCCCTACGGGCTCGGGTTCTTCATTTTTGGCTGCTGCCTGCCGGATCTGCTCGCTTGGGTGCGGGGAAAATCCGCTGCCCTCTCGGTCTGGGCGAAGCTGCGGGCGCTGGTCGCGATCGTCCTGCCGGTCTGGGGTGCCGCCGAGGTGGTGCGTGGCGTTCTTCTCACCCAAACCGTGAACCGGATCGTGACGATGGACGCGCCGGGCCTCGAACAGTTTCTCGAAACCTCCCTGTTTAAAGAGAACCGCTTCGCCCTCGGCTCTCTGGCGTTGAATCCGAATGCCACCACCGCCCTGCTCGAACGAGTCGCGCAGATGCCCGATCCGGCCCTGCATCGCAAAATGGGCTCGCTCTGGCCCGTGATGCCAGGCAACGGCAAAGGACTGGCCGTCATGCGGCTCGTGGCCATGCACAAAAACGTCTCCGAGAGCGTGCTGGTCATGCTTTCAAAAAGTCCGGACAACTATGTGCTCGGCGATGTCCTCGCCAATCCCAAAACACCTGCATCCATCCTCCGCCAATCCGCCGGTCATCAAGACACTTTGATTCAATACGGACTCGCCGGCAATCCAGCCACTCCCGCCGAGATGCTGCAAAAGCTGGCCGGGAGCAAAGATGAGTACACCCGGGCACGCGTGGCCGGAAACCTGGGCACTCCCGTCGAAACACTCGAAGTCCTTTCGGCGGACAACGAATGGCATGTCCGTCGAAACGTGGCGACCAACAAGAATACGCCGCCGACCATTCTCGAAAAACTGGCTCAAGACCCTGATGAACGAGTGAGTCCGGAGACCAGGCGCAAGGCCAAAGCGGCAGCCAAACGCATCGAGGCGAATCCATAAAACCAACGTATCGCACCTGCCTTGACACAATGGCTCGGGGCTTTCGTTTCAACCTCGAAACCATCGCCCAGCCATCCCGTCATGAAAGTACTCTTCACGCTGCTCTGCCTTGCCACCTCTGTCCTTGCCGGGCCGACCATTGTCTATATCTCCGAAAGCGGCGAAAAACGCATCGCTATCTGGTCGCTGAATGAAACGTCGGGCGAATTGACGCGAGAGGGCGAAGCGCCGCTTCCCGGAGCACCGGGCAGTCTCTCCATCAGCCCGGATCGCAGGCATCTGTATGCCTCCGTGCGCTCGGCGATGCAGTTTGCCACGCTTGATGTCGATGCGAAAACCGGGGCGCTCTCGAATCCGACCTTCGCGGATGCTGGATTCAATGCTGCCTACGTTTTCGCCGATAAAACGGGCCGCTGGCTGCTCGCCGCATCTTACAGCGAGGGCATGGTCGGATTGTCGGCGATCAAGGATGGTCGTGTGACTGGATTGCCGGTCGTCACGGTCGAAACGGGCAAAAAGGCGCACTGCATCCAGGTCGATCCGGCGAACCGTTTCGCCTTCGTTCCACATGTGGGCGAGCTGAACAAGGTTGAGCAACTCCGCTTCGATGCGCAGGCCGGAACACTCACGCGCAACACGCCGCAGCATCTCCCCGGCGGCGAGGGCGAGGGGCCGCGTCACATGCAGTTTCATCCGAACGGCAAGTGGGCCTACTTCGTCAACGAGCAGGGCAAAAGTGTCACGCTGTGCGATTACGATGCCGCCAACGGTACGCTCAAAGCCCGCCAAAGCGTCCCCACCGTGCCCGAGGACTGGCGCACGAAAGGCTCCTGCGCCGACATCCACATCAGCGCCGACGGACGCTTCGTCTATGCCTCGAATCGCGGTCACGACAGCCTCGCCGTCTTTTCCGTGAATGCGCAGACCGGCGAGCTCACACCGCACGGCCAGACACCGACGGAAAAAACGCCGCGCTCCTTCTGCCTCGTGCCCGGTGATCAATTCGTCGTGTCCGCGGGTGAAGGCTCGCACAAGCTCATCGTCTTCCGCCGCAACGCCGAAACCGGCGCTCTCACCCCGCTCAAAACCTACGACTGCGGCAAAGGCCCTGCATGGGTGATGAGCATGAAGTTTGACTGATCCTCTCGTCATTCGTCGTCGAGTTGCACAAGTCGAAGCTGAAGGACAAAACCATTTGCCTTACCGTCTCAGGCGAAGTGATTCGGACAATCACGGGTTCCTGTAGCTGTTTGGACCAACATGCCGCGCATGTTTGGCCCGAAGCGCTTTGTTCAATGGTGTTTCTGCGAAATCGCGCTCGGAAAGCATCACCAGGACACCGTGGGTTCCAACGGCAAGAGTGAGATTCAAGGCCGCCATGACAGTGATGATCATGTGTCCGATGCGTGAAGACGGAAAACGACCTGAGGGCAGGAATGCGGTCCAGAGCAGAAGGCCGGCCGCCACACCCGCAAAGCCCAAGGTGTAAGGGACGAACCAGTCAGGCCCGTTTTGCGGAAAGGCATAGGCCACCATTGGCTCCATCATAATGAAGTAGATGCGGCACAGATGCTGCAACAGGTAGAACGCCGAGTTGACGATCAAGGCCATGCAGAGCGTCATCTTCATTGATGACGATGCTCGTGCGCTGTTTTGGAGCAGTCAAGGAAGACAATCCGTTGAAGATTCATCCGCTTGTCGCGTTCCCTGCGAATGCTCCTCCGCTTTGTCGTGCTCTTCGCTCTCTGTCCGCTGCTCTCCGCCTTCGCGGCGGCGCAGCCGAACATCCTCTGGTTCGTCGTCGATGACATGTCGGCCAACTTCTCATGCTACGGCGAGAAGCTGATCCAGACGCCCGCCGTGGACAAGCTCGCGGCGGAGGGAACGAAGTTCACGCACGCCTTCGTCACCGCGCCCGTGTGCTCGCCGTGTCGTTCGGCGATGATCACGGGCATGTATCAGACCACCATCGGCTCGCATCATCATCGCAGCGGGCGTGGTGAGATGAAGATCCATCTGCCGGAGGGCGTGGAGCCTGTGCCGGCGCTGTTTCAGAAGGCGGGCTACTTCACCTGCATCGGCAGCGGAGTGTCGCAGGTGAAAGAAGGCAAGAAGAAGAAAGCCGGCGGACTCGGCAAGACCGACTACAACTTCGATTACGACAGCACCATTTATAACAGCCACGACTGGGCCGGACGCGGCGAGAAGCCCTTCTTCATGCAGGTGCAGCTCAGCGGCGGCAAACAGCGCGGAGGCACTGATGAAAGGGCGCAGGCGCTTTCACGCAGCGCGGAGCAGGCTTTTGGCAAGGCCGTGCAGCCGGATGACGTGACGCTGCCGCCCTACTATCCGCGTGATCCGGTGTTGTTGCGCGACTGGGCCGCCTACCTCGACGCCGTGCGCTTCACCGATCAGCATGTGGGCCGCGTCATCGCCCGGCTGGAGAGCGAAGGCCTGCTGGAGAACACGCTCATCATCTTCATGACCGATCACGGCATCAGCCATGCGCGTGGCAAGCAGTTCCTCTATGATGAGGGCACGCACGTTCCCTTCGTCGTGCGCGGCCCTGGCATCGCCAAAGGCGCGGTGCGGAATGATCTCGTCATGCAGATCGACATGGGCGCGCTTTCACTCGCCGCCGCAGGCATTCCGCTCCCCGCAAAGATGCAGGGCCGCGACATCTTAGCGAAGGAGTACCAGCCACGCGAGGCCATCTTCGCCGCGCGGGATCGTTGCGATGAAACCATCGAGCGCCTCCGCAGCGTGCGCACAGATCGCTTCCTCTACATCCGCAACTTCCATCCCCAACGTCCGCATCTCCAGCCCAATGCCTACAAGGACGGCAAAACCATCGTGCAGACACTGCGTTCGCTTCACGCGGATGGCAAACTGCCCGCCATCTCCGAATCGCTGCTCTTCAGCCCCACACGCGCACCTGAGGAACTCTACGACTACCAGAACGATCCCTTCCAGCTCACCAATCTCGCCACCAAACCCGGGTTCAAAACCCAGCTCGAATCCCACCGCTCCAAACTCGATCAATGGATGACCGACACTCAAGACAAAGGTCCCGAATCCGAAGCCATGTATGACAGCGACATGGTGGAGTATCTCGGCAGAGACAATCCCGAGGTCGCGAAAAACATCGCGCTCATGAAGCAGTGGGCGAAGGAAGGCAAGTAGCGGGCTTACTTCCTCGTCCGCTCCGCTGCGACGATCTCATTCATCTTCGCGATCATCGTCTTTAACCTCTCCGGCTGCTCCGCGCTCACGTCTTTTGTCTCCGCCGCATCATCCGGCAGATAATAAAGCCGATGCACGCCACCGGCATCATCGCGCTTCTTCTTCGTGACCACGGCTTTGGACGCGCCTTTGTTCTTCATCCGTACGAGCTTCCAGTCACCCATGCGGAGGCCGAGGTTGTTGCCGTTGTTGTCTTGCTGAAGCAAGGCCTCGCGACCTTTCGCACCGGGATCTCCGAGAAGCGCGGGAAGGATGTTCTGGCTGTCGAGGCAGGCGTTTTCGGCCAGCGGAGTGCTCGTCAGCGCCGCAAAACTAGCCGCGAGATCGACGGTGCAGACGACTTCATCAGACACGCCCGGCTTGATGCGTCCAGCCCACTTCGCGATGAAGGGTGTGCGCGTGCCGCCTTCGAAAACGCTGTATTTGCCGCCGCTAAAAGGCCCCGCAGGCTCGTGGGAGCCGAGTTTCTCCACCGCGCCGTCCACATAGCCGTCATCAAGCACGGGACCGTTGTCGGAGCAGAGCACGATGAGTGTATTTTCGGCCAGCTTGAGCCGGTCGAGCGTCTTCATGATCTCGCCCACGCTCCAGTCGAACTCCACGATGGCATCGCCACGAAATCCGAGCGGTGTTTGCCCCTGGAAACGCTCGTGCGGCATGCGTGGCACATGAATGTCGTGGCTGGCGAAGTAGAGGAAGAAGGGCTGATCCTTGTGCGCCTCGATCCATTGGTTCGACTCCTTGATCCACGCATCGCCGAGGTCTTCATCGCGGAAGCGGGCTGCCTTTCCGCCGGTGTAGAAACCGATGCGGCCGATGCCGTTGTGGATGGTTTGGTTGTGACCATGCGTCCAGTTCATGCGCAGCGTGTCGCGATGCGTGAGGCCGGTGGGATGATTTTCATCTGGTGCTTTGTCGCCCACCCACAGAGGGTCTTTCGGGTCGAGATTTTTCACGCGATGGTCGTCCACATACACCTGCGGCACGCGGTCGTTCGTGGTCGGAAGCAGCAGGCAGTGATCAAAACCGATTTCGAGCGGCCCGGGCTTCAAATCGCCATTCCAGTCCGGTTTCGGATCGCCGAGACCGAGGTGCCATTTACCGATCACTGCGGTGGCATAGCCCGCTTTCTTTAAAATCGAGGCCATTGTCTCCGTGCCGGGCTTGATCAGCGCCGGACCATTCGGAGGAGCCACACCGGTGCCTTTTTGGCGAAACGCGTATGTTCCCGTCAGCAGCGAAAAACGCGTCGGCGTGCAGGTGGAGGCGCTGCAATAGCCACTAGTGAAGCGCAGGCCCTCGGCGGCCAGTTTGTCGATGTTCGGCGTCTTCACCGCCTTCGCGCCGTAGCAACCCACGTCGCCGTAACCAAGGTCATCCGCCATGATGACGATGATGTTAGGCTTCGCGGCGAAGAGCGAAGGGCTGAGGGCGAAGAGAAGAGCGAAAACAGCGCGGAATCGGGTCATGCGGTGGAAACGAGCTGTCACGCCGCCGCATTGCGCGGAAGTTTGCCTCAGCGGCTGCGTTTTCGCTTCCTCGCATGAAGCAGATCCTCGTCATTGCCTCCCTGGCCCTTTTTTGCGGCTCCTTGTTCGGTCAAGCCGCCGCCAAGCGCATGATCGGCACCAAGCCGTTGCCAGTCATGCCCGCCGAGGCCTTCACGATGGTCATCATTCCCGACACGCAGAGCTACACAGGCAAGGGCTGCAAAGCCACGCCGACAAGCACCGACCCCGTCACGAATGCGAACCTCGAAACGCAGGTGAAGTGGATTCGCGAGCACCGGGAGGATCAGAACATCGTCTTCGTCAGCCATGTGGGTGACATCGTGGACAAGAACAACACCGACCAATGGTCCGTGGCGAAGCAGCACCTCGATCAACTACGTGGCGTCGTGCCCTTCAGCCTTACTGTCGGCAATCACGACATGACGAGCAAGGGCGACGCGCGCCAGTATCAGCAGCACTTCCCGGCGGCCAGCTTTACCCCATATCCGTGGTATCTCGGCAGCTACGCGCACAGCCGCAAGGGTCAGAACGTCTCCGCGAACAATGTAAACAGCGCCCAGCTCTTCAGCGCGGGTGGCATGGACTTCATCCACCTCAGCCTGGAGTGCAATGCACCTGATGACGTGCTTGCCTGGGCTGATGCGTTGCTCTCGGAGCACGCCACTCGCCGCGCTCTGATCACCACGCACATGGATCTCGGTATTCTCGACAAGCCGAAGACCGAGGAAGGCTTCATCCATGATCCCAAGGGCCGCATGAAGTGGATCAAAATCCACGGCGCACGCGGCAATACCGGCGAGCAGATGTGGAACGAACTCTTCCGCAAGCACGCCAACCTCCACCTCATCTTTTGTGGCGATCAAAGCCGCGTCACCGCGCTGAAGCTCACCACACCCGCTGATGATGGCCATCCCGTCACCTCCATGCTCAGCGATTACATGAGCCAGCCCGTCCTGCGCCTGCTGCGCTTCGTCCCCGCCGAAAACCGCATCCACGCCCTCACCTACGATGTGAAGCAGCAAGTCCTCGTCGATGACACCCCGCACGTCCACGACCTGGAGCAGCACCAGTTCACGCTCGATTACCCGATGAAGTCCGCCATACAATCCAAATGATCTTTCCCCAATGAACCCGCTCCTCATCCTCTTCGCCCTTTGCTCTTTGCTCTCTGCAGCCGAACCCACGCTGCTCTTCTCCGACGACTTCGCCCGCGATGAAGCCACGCCGGGCAAAGAAGACATCGGCAACGGCTGGACCAGCAACAGCGCGTGGCGCGCCAAAGGCCACCAGCAGGTCGATCTCAAGGACGGCGTCATGCACGTCACCAAACACGCCGAGGCCGATCACGGTGTCGCGATCTTCCACAACGTCGAGTTTCAGGACGGAGTTGTCGAATTGCGCTTCAAACTCGGTGAAGGCGACGATCTGGGTGTCGATTTCGTGGATCGCGAATTGAAGACCGTCCACGCCGGTCATCTCTGCATGGCCAAAGTGACGCGACGAGGTGTGACTCTCAATGATTCCAAGACGGGCGTCATGGACTTGAAAAACTACGAGCGTCGCAAAGCGGGTGACAAATCGCCCGAGCTCGCCGCGCTGCTCAAAACCAAGACCAAGTCCTTCAAACTCGATCTCAAGCCCGAAGACTGGCACACGATGCACATCACCGTCGAGGGCGACAAAATGACCGTCAAAATCGATGGCGTGGAAACCGGCAGCTTCAGCAGCGAAGGCATCGCGCATCCGACGAAGCGCATGATCACCCTCGCCGTGAACAAATCCGCGCAGGTGGATGATGTGAAGGTGTGGAAGCTTAAATAACCCCGCCATGTGCCGCATCTCTCTGCTCTGCCTTTTCGCCGCGAGTGTTTTCGCGCAGACGCATCACGAAGTTGTGCCCGACTGGCCGAAACTGCTAGAGGGGCATGTGCTCGGCCTCTGCGCCGGAGTCGGTGTCGATGCGAAGAACCGGGTGTTTGTGTTTCATCGTAGCGGACGGAAGTGGTCGAATCCGTTTCCGAAGGAGCCGATCGCGCAGCCGACGGTGAGTATGTTTGATGGTGCGACGGGCAAGTTGCTGAGCACCTGGGGTGAAAACCGCTTCATCATGCCGCACGGACTCACGGTCGATCAGGAAGGCAATCTATGGCTTACCGATGTGGGCTTGCATCAGATCTTCAAATGCACGCCGGAGGGAAAAGTGCTTCTCACGCTTGGGGAACGATCCGTGCCGGGCAATGACCCTGCGCATTTCAACCTGCCCACCGATGTCGCCGTGCTGCGCGATGGTTCGTTTTATGTCAGTGACGGCTACAAGAACACGCGCGTGTTGAAATTCAGCGCCGAGGGCAAGTATGAGTTCGAATGGGGCACGAGAGGCAAAGGCGCGGGAGAGTTCAACCTGCCACACGGCATCGCGGTCGATGCGCAGGGCCGCGTGATCGTGTGTGACCGCGAGAACGAGCGATTGCAGGTCTTCGATGCGAAGGGTGGCTTCCTCCACGAATGGAAAGGCCCGCAGATCGGCAAACCCTACGGTGTGGCGGTTGGTTCCAACGGCCACATCTTTGTCATTGATGGTGGTTCGCCCTCGCTGCGGCTCTCCGAACGCGGCAAGGCCGTCGAACTCGATGCCGCAGGCGAAGTGCTCGATTCTTTTGGGTCCCATGGCAAAGAACCCGGCCAGTTTCAGCTCGGTCATGACATCGCCGTTGGCCCTGATGGTGCCGTTTATGTGGCTGAGGGCACCGGTGCTCGGGTGCAGAAGTTCGTGCGGCGGAAATGACCTGCCAAAACCAAACGTGGGAGGACGTAATTCACAGCCCATGATCACCAGCCGACGTCAATTCATCGCCGCCACCGCGCTCGCTTTTCCATTCATAGGCCGTGGTGCCGCGCCGGGTGCGAAGATCATCGAAACAAAAGTCATCTCCCAGCAGCCGGAGTTTTATCATGGCTGGCCGACGGTGGCGCAGCGGAAGAATGGCGAGCTGTGGGTGACGTGCTCCGGAGGACGCGAGGCGCATGTGTGTCCGTTTGGGAAAGTCGTGGCGATGAAATCGACGGATCATGGCGGCACGTGGTCCGCACCACGGGTGATTTACGACGGACCAATCGATGATCGTGACTCCGGCGTGCTGGAGACGGAGAAAGGCACGCTGCTGGTCACCACCTTCACGTCTCTGGCTTATGAGGATTCGTTCAAGAAGGCCGCGGCGATGGCTGAACTAACTGACAAAGGCTGGGTTTCCAAAGCGATGCCTGCGGAGCGCTATGCACGCTGGAAGGCCGCGCATGAAAAGCTCAGTGATGCTGAACGCCAGGCCCAGCTCGGCGAATGGGTGCTGCGCTCCACCGATGGCGGCGAAACGTGGTCCAAGCCGATTCCCACCATCGTGAACAGCCCGCATGGGCCGATCCAGCTCAAGGATGGTCGTTTGCTCTATGCCGGGAAGCAGTTGTGGTCCGGTGACAAGAAGATCGGCGTGGCCGAGTCGAAGGACGATGGCCTCACCTGGCAATGGCTGGCGGAGATTCCGACCCGCCAGGGCGATGACGCCACGAAGTCTTATCACGAACTGCACGCCATCGAGGCATCGGATGGCACGCTCATCGCGCAGATTCGCAATCACAACGCCGCGAACAAAGGCGAGACGTTGCAATCCGAATCCACTGACGGCGGGAAGACGTGGAGCGTGCCGCATTCCATCGGTGTCTGGGGCCTGCCTTCGCATCTGCTGCGTCTGCGCGACGGACGGCTCGTCATGAGCTACGGCCACCGCCGCAAGCCGTTTGGCAACCAGGCACGCATCAGCGCCGACAATGGCAAAACCTGGGGCGATGCGATCATTCTCTCCGGCGACGGGATCGGCGGCGATCTCGGCTACCCGAGCACCGTGGAGCTGCCGGACGGCACACTGCTCAGCGTGTGGTATGAAAAAATGGCGGAGCTGAAACTCGCCGTGCTGCGGCAGGCGACATGGCGGCTGGAGTGACTTCCAGGCTTGCAAAGTTGTCGCGCTCACGGCTGAATGGCCGTCCATGAAAACTCGCTTTCTTTGGGCGCTCGGTTTCGCCGTGGTTTCCGCCACGTTTGCTGCGGACATGCTGCGTCCGCCGGGCTTGCGCCCGTTGGAGGCTTCGAGTCATGCGCTGGTCGGCGCGCGTGTGGTGACGAGTCCGGGGAAGGAACTTGAAAAGGGTACGATCATCCTGCGCGAGGGACGCATCGTGGCCGTGGGGGCCAAGGTCGATGTGCCCAAAGATGCGCGGGTGCATGACATGACGGGCACGACGATCTATGCGGGCTTCATCGACGCGCATGTGTCGTTCGCGAAGTCCACGCGCAACGCACCCGAAGAAGGCGGGCCACCGGTGGAAGAAGGTGTGCTCACCTCGGGAGCTGCGGCGCCGTTTCTCGGCGTGAATTCTGCGGCAGGCGGCCCGGGTGCCAAATCCGTCGTCACTCCCGAGAGACGCATGGCGCGGGAGCATGCACCGTCGCAAAAATCACTCGATGCGCTGCGGCATGAAGGCTTCACGGCGGCGAATGTCGTCCCGGACACCGGGGTGATCCGCGGTGTGAGCACGTTTGTGTCGCTGGCGTCCGGTGATCCGGATGTGGCGATCATTCGACCGGATACCTTTCAGCATGTCAGCATCGACTCGCCACGCTCAGGAGCGGATGAAGATGAGGACAAAAATCCACGCGCCTATCCCGCATCGCTGATGGGCGTGATCGCGGTGGTGCGGCAGACGTTTCTCGATGCACGGCATCAGGCGGCGGATCACGCGCATTATGCGAAGCATGCCAAGGATCGTCCGCGTCCGGCGCAGGACTCATCGCTGGAGGCGCTGCTGCCTGCGGCGGAGAAAAAGATGCCGGTGCTGTTTGAGCCGGCCAGCGTGCTGATGGTGGAGCGCGCGGTGCAATTGGCGCGTGAGTTCGATTTGCAGCCTGCGCTACTCGCCTGCGGTCAAGAATGGCGCAGGCCGGAGCTGGCGCGTGCGGCAAAGGCACCGTTCATCGTGCCGCTGGATTTTCCGGAGGTTGCGAAGCTGCCGGAGGATGACGACTGGCTCGCGGTACCGTTTGAAACATTGCGCGCATGGGATCATGCGCCGAGCAATGCCGCGTTGCTGCCCCGCGAGGGCGTGGAGATTGCGCTCACGACGCACGGACTGGCCAAACGCAGTTCATTTCGCACCAACGCACGTCTGGCCATCGCGCGCGGTCTCAGCACGGACGATGCGCTCGCCGCGCTGACCACCGTGCCCGCCAAACTCTGTGGCGTGAGTGATCAACTCGGCACCATCGAGGCCGGAAAGCTTGCGCATCTCACGGTGGTGGAGAAAGGCGGCTACTTCGATGAAGACGCCCGCGTGCGTGAAGTCTGGATCGACGGACGTCAGTTCCAGGCGCCGATCAAGGACGACAAAAAGGACGCCAAGGACAAAAAAGGCGATGAGGACGAGGCGAAGAAATCGGAAAAGAAGGCGCTGCGCGAAAAGCTCACCGCCGCGGCCGCTCAGCAGGATCGCGGACCGCTGCTCTCGACAAAGTCAGTCTTGGTCAAGAACGCCACGATCTGGACCTGCGGACCGAAAGGACGCATCGAAAACGCGAATCTGCTCATCACCAATGGAAAGATCACGCATGTCGGCCTCTTCAAGGTGGAACTGGCAGCAGACACGCTGGTGATCGACATTCCCGGCATTCACATCACTCCGGGCCTTATCGACTGCCACAGTCACAGCATGATCATGGGCGGTGTGAACGAAGGCACGCTGCCCTCGACCGCGATGGTGCGCGTGGAAGATGTGGTGAACTCCGAATCGGAGACGATTCACCAGCAACTCGCTGGCGGGCTCACCACCACGAATCTTCTACATGGTTCGGCGAATCCGATTGGCGGGCAAAACTGCGTCATCAAGCTGCGCGATGGCGCTGCGCCGGAGGATTTGAAGTTCAAAGGCGCTCCTGGCGGCATCAAGTTCGCGCTCGGCGAGAACGTGAAACAATCCGGCTGGGGCGACGCCTTCAAATCGCGCTTCCCACAGTCGCGCATGGGCGTTCCTGCGTTTCACGCAAACCGATTCACCGCCGCGCAGCAATACATGGCCGAGATCGAGAAGCAGAAACGCGAGGGCGGGCCGCCGGTGCGGCGTGATCTCGAACTGGAGACCATCGCTGAGATCATTCGCGGTGAGCGGCTCGTGCATTGCCACAGTTACCGACAGGATGAGATCCTCGCCTTTTTGCGCGTGATGGAGGGCTTCAAAGTGCGTGTCGGCACGCTTCAGCACATCCTCGAAGGCTACAAGGTGGCCGATGAGATCGCCAAACACGGCGCAGGCGCATCGGCTTTCTCCGACTGGTGGGCCTACAAGCTGGAAGTGTATGACGCCATTCCACACGCTGGCAGCATCATGCGCGAGCGCGGTGTGCTCGTGTCCTTCAATTCCGATTCGTCAGATCATGCGCGTCGTTTGAATCTCGAAGCGGCGAAAGCCGTGAAATATGGCGGCACCTCCGAAGAGGAAGCACTGAAGTTTGTGACGCTCAATCCGGCGAAACAGCTCCGCATCGACAAATCGGTCGGCTCGCTTGAAGTTGGTAAAGATGGCGATTTCGTCATTTGGAGCGGTCATCCGCTGTCCACGTCGTCGATCTGCCTGCAAACGTGGATCGAAGGCAAACAGTACTTCGAGCGTGAGGCTGCGAAACGTCGTGCCGACTCCCGGCAGACCGAAAGACTCGCGCTGATTGCCAAGGCCAAAAAAATCGCCACTGGCAGCAGCGGCGGCGCTCCAGCTGATGACAAGGCCAAGGCGCGATTCTTCTTCCGCACGCTCGAAGAACGTCAAAACCACCTGTGTGTGGACTGCTGCATGGAAAGGTCGCTCTCATGGGAAAACTGATCTCATTTCTTCTCCTCGCGCTCACAACCGCGCACGCCGACACCTTGCTGCTGCGCGGTGCGGTGGTTCACACGGTCGCGAATGGCACGCTCACCACAGGTGATGTGCTCATTCGTGATGGACGCATCGCCGCCGTTGCGGAACGCATTGATGAAAAGGCGGATCGCGTGCTGGAACTCAAGGGTCTGCATCTTTATCCCGGTCTTGTGAGTCCAAGTACGGATCTCGGTCTCGTCGAGATCCCCGCGCTGCGTGCGGTCGTGGACGATAAAGAGACGGGTGAGTTCACGCCCGAAGTCGAATCATGGAACGCGGTGAATCCAGACAGCGAGTTGATCCCGGTGGCGCGTGCGAACGGCATCACGCACTTCGCGCCGACGCCGCAGGGGAAATTCATCACCGGCAGCTCCGGCATGATGGCCGCACGCGGCTGGACGATTGAGGACATGCTCGTGCGCCGCCATACAGCCATGCATCTCGTCTGGCCGGGCCATTCACTGAAGGTTCCGGGCCCCAATGCGCCCACGGATGCCAAATCTCTCGACGAACAGGCCCGCGAACGGAAGGAGAAGGTGCGGGAGATCGAGCGCTTTTTCGCTGACGCCGAGGCTTGGGCCAAACGCGATGCGAAAAGCCCAAAAGTGCCCGCTTGGGAGGCCATGCGGCCTGTTTTGCGTGGCGATGTGCCGTTGATCATTCATGCGAACGGTCAGCGTGAAATCCGCGCCGCTCTGACCTGGTCGGAGGCGCATCCCAAACTGCGGCTCGTGCTTCTCGGCGGTCGCGATGCCTGGATGCACGCGGAAGAACTGGCCAAACGCAAAGTCGCCGTCATTTACACCGAAGTTTTCACGCTGCCGGTACGCGGCTCCGACAGCTACGACGTGCAGTTCAGCGTGCCTGCTGTGTTGCACAAAGCGGGCGTCACCGTGGCGATCAGCGAGGGGCTTGAAAAGGCCAGTGCCTCCGGCCAACGCAATCTGCCCTACATCGCTGCACAGGCGGCGGCCTTCGGATTACCCGCCGATGCCGCGCTGGCATCCATCACATTCATTCCCGCGCAGATTCATGGCCTCGGCGATCAGCTTGGCAGCATCGAAGCTGGCAAAGACGCCTCGCTATTCGCCGCCACAGGCGACATTCTCGACATCCGCAGTCAGGTGAAGCATCTGTGGATCAGCGGTGTCGATCAATCGCTGGAGTCACGGCACACCCGGCTCGCGGAGCGCTACCGTTCGAGGCCGAAGACGAAATGAGTATTTCGGAGGCCCTGCTCAAGGCCGTGGCTGCGGTCATTCGGTGACAAGGACCAGCCGCACGGAGTAGATGTGGCGTCTAACGCCACTCGACTCTGAATGCTTGTTTATTTGTCACTAAGCATATGTGCAGAAAGATGTAGCCGCGATTTTGTCTTTTATGAATCATTATCGTTGGTAAAGATGTACGCGCCATCCTTCATGCCTGATTCCTCTGCTGCCTCGTCGTCCTCGCCAGAGGATGGAGGCTGCTGCCCATGTCGTGCGTCTCGACGGGGGTGCGCCAGGTGAAGCAAGGCTCAGGCACGAGGCATCAAATACTGCTGGCGCTGGCCCCTCCCATGGTGGCTTTGGGCATGCAGTGGGCTCTTTGGTTCTGGCTGAAGCCGTTGGTGTTTGTGCTGTTTTATCCTGCTGTCTTCGTCAGCTCATGGATTGGCGGCTGGCGGGGCGGGCTGGCGGGCACCGCGTTATCCGTAATGCTGGTCTGGTACTTCTTTGAGCCCCCGCAGTTGTCCTTCGTGATCGAAGAGCCGCGCATGCTGCTGGGACTGGGGGTGTTCAGCGGCGTGGGGTTGTTGTTTGCCGTGCTGCATGAGAAGCTGCGGGCTGCCAACGAAGAACTGGTGGCCGCGCACGAATCCATTCAACGTAGCGAGGCGCGCATGAGCAACATCGTGAGTTCCGCGATGGACGCCATCATCAGCGTGGACAGCGACCAGATCATCGTGCTGTTCAACACGGCCGCCGAGTCGATGTTCCGCTGCTCTGCAGCGGAGGCGCTGAATCAGCCCCTCGACCGATTCATCCCCCAGCGCTTCCGGGAGGCGCACAAAAAGCATGTGAAAGGCTTCGGGCAGACGAGCCATACCTCGCGCTCGATGCGCTCCCTCGGAACGCTGAGCGGCGTGCGTGCGAACGGTGATGAATTCCCCATCGAAGCTTCCATTTCTCACGCCGAAGTGGCCGGACAGAAGACTTACACGGTGATCCTGCGCGACATCACCGAACGCAAAGAGGCCGAGGAGGCGCTGCGCGCCAGTGAAGAAGAATTTCGCGCCAGCTTTTATTCGGCCGCCGTGGGCAAGGCACAGGTCGATCCCCACACCGGCCGTTACCTGCGGGTCAATGCCAAGCTCTGTGAGATCACCGGCTACTCGGAGGAGGAGCTGCTGCGGAAGACGTTCGTTGAACTGACACATCCTGAGGATCAAGCGAACGACAAGGTCGCTCATGAGCGCCTGACACGCGGTGACGTTTCAGGGATCAGCCTGGAGAAGCGCTACGTTGGCAAAGACGGCCGGATTGTCTGGGTGAACGTCAGCACCTCGCTCATCCGCGACGAGGGCGGTCATCCTTTGCGCACGCTGGCGGTCATCCAAGACATCACCGCGCGCAGGGAGGCCGAGGAGGCGCTGCGCGAGAGCGAGGCACGGTTCACGAAGGTTTTCCGGTCCAACCCGGGGGCCATCTGCATCACCACGATGCAGGATGGCAGGTTCATCGAGGTCAACGAGCACTACTGCCAGCTCTTCGATCTCACACGTGAAGAGCTCATCGGCCAGACGTCGGTGAAGCTGGCTCTGTGGGATGATCCGGCCACACGAACCATGCTGATGAAACGGCTGCAGGCTCACGAGCTTGTTCGCGACTATGAGACCCGCTTCCGGCGGAAAAACGGAGGCCTGATTGATGCCGTGATTTCCATGGAGCTGATCGACTTCTCCGATGAGCAGGAGCCGGTGGTGGTTTCCATGTTCGCGGACATCACCGAGCGCAAGCAGGCGAAGGCGAAGATCAGCCGGTTGAATGCCGAACTGGAGCAACGTGTGATCGAACGCACCGCCCAGCTTGAGGCCGTCAATGTTGAATTGAGCAGCAGCCGGGCCGAACTCCAAAGTCTCTTCGAGTCACTGCCGGGCCTGTATCTGGTTCTCACGCCTGGCTTCACGATTGTGGCCGCGAGCGACGCCTACCTCAAGGCCACCCTGGCGACACGCGAAGGCATTCTGGGCCGGGGATTGTTCGAAGTACTCCCGGACAATCCGGATGATCCGGCGGCAGACGGTGTCTCGAACCTCCGCGCATCGCTGGAGCGCGTGCTGCACAATGCCACTGCCGACACGATGGCGATTCAAAAATACGATGTGCGCCGTCCTGACGGCACGTTTGAAGAGCACTACTGGAGCCCGGTGAACTCACCGCTGCTGGATGCGGACGGTCGTGTCCGCCACATCATCCACCGCGTGGAGGAGGTGACCGAGTATGTGCGGTACAAACAACGACCCGCTCAAGACGATGCCGCCTTGAACGCGCGGCTGCAGCAGATGGAGGCGGAAGTCTTCCAAAGTTCCCAAAAAATGCAGGCTGCCAACAAGCTGCTGGAGGCTGCCAACAAGGAGCTGGAATCCTTCTCCTATTCGGTCTCCCACGATTTGCGCGCGCCTCTTCGCGCGATGGATGGCTTTTCCCGCGCCGTGCTGGAGGACTACGGCCCGCAACTCCCTGAAGAAGGCCGGCGCTATCTGCAGATCATCCGCAGCAACACGCAAAAGATGGGGGAATTGATCGACGACCTGCTGACGTTCTCCCGGCTCAGCCGCGCCCCGTTGAACAAGCAGAAGATCGACCCCCGGATGCTCGTGCAATCAGCGCTGGATGAACTGGGGAGCCAGCGTGAGGGCCGCCAGATCGACCTGCGCATCGAATCACTTCCTGAATGCGAAGGCGATCCCACGCTGCTGAAGCAGGTCTGGGTCAACCTCCTCTCCAACGCCCTCAAGTACAGCCGCAAACGTGAGACTGCGGTCATCGAGATCGGCTGCAGAACGGAAGATGGCATCAATGCTTACTTTGTGCGCGACAATGGCGCAGGTTTTGACATGCGCTATGCCCACAAGCTGTTCGGCGTCTTCCAGCGTCTGCATCGGGCCGAGGACTACGAAGGCACCGGAGTCGGCCTTGCAATCGTGCAGCGCGTCATCCATCGTCACGGCGGGCGTGTGTGGGCGGAGTCGGTCATGGATCAAGGAGCCACCTTTCATTTCACCCTCGAAGAAGAACCACCCTCATGAATGTTTTACCCATCATCGAAATCCTGCTCGTCGAGGACAGCCCGGAAGACCTGGAGCTGACCTGCCGGGCGCTGAAAAACGCCAACCTCGGCAACCACATCCACATCGCCCGTGACGGTGCTGAGGCACTGGACTTCATCTTTTGCGAAGGTCCGTACGCCGAACGCCGGATCGAGGACACGCCCAAGCTGATCCTGCTGGACCTCAAACTGCCCAAGGTGGATGGCTTGGAGGTGCTGCAACGCATCAAAAGCGACCCACGCACCAAGCACATCCCCGTCGTCGTGCTCACCTCATCCAAGGAACAGGCGGACATCGTGAAAAGCTACGCCCTGGGCGTCAACAGCTACATCGTCAAACCGGTGAACTTTGAAGGCTTCTCCGCAGCCGTCCAGGAACTGGGCATGTACTGGCTGCTGCTCAACCAACCACCCAAGCTGGAAAACTAGGATGCCCCAGCCCCTGCGTGTACTGATCGTCGAGGACAATCCCAATGATGCCGAGCTGGTGTTGCGAGATCTGCGCCGGGCCGGATTTGATCCTGACTGGCAGCGGGTGGAAACTGAGCACGACTATCTTGACCGGCTCAAGCCTGATCTCGACATCATCCTGTCCGACTACGACATGCCGGAGTTCAGCGGACCGCGCGCGCTGGAGCTGCTGAAACACCGCGGGATGGACACCCCCTTCATCATCATTTCCGGGACCATCGGTGAAGATGTGGCCGTGGATGTGATGAAACTGGGCGCGACCGATTACCTGCTCAAGGACCGCCTCGCAAGGCTGGGTGCCTCAATCAAACAGGCGCTTGAGCAGAAACGTCTGCAAACCGAACGCAGACGGATCGAAATGTCATTGAATCTGGTCCGGACATTGGTTGAGCACTCGAGCGACGGATTTGAGGTGATTGACCCGGAAACAGGCCGGTTTCTCGATGTCAACGAAACCACCTGTCTCCGGCTGGGCTATAGCCGCGACGAGCTGTTGTCCATGAGCGTGCCAGATGTTGAAGCCATGGCCCTGGATTTTTCCACATGGTCCAGACACGTTGACGAAGTGCGTCGAACCGGCTTCAAAATTCTCGAAGGCCGGCACAGACGAAAAGACGGCTCGACTTTCCCTGTGGAGGTCAACGTTCGATACGTCAAGCTGGACCGCGACTACCTGATCGCTGCAGTTCGTGATAACACCGAACGCAAGCTGGCTGAAGAGTCGCTGCGCCTGAGTGAAGAGCGCTTCCGCCAACTGGCAGAAAACATTCAAGAGGTCTTCTGGGTCACCGACACCACCAAGAACCAGATGCTCTACATCAGCCCCGCCTATGAGACCGTCTGGGGCCGCACCTGCGATAGTCTTCATGCTTCCCCGCGGACTTGGCTGGAGGCCATTCATCCCGAAGACCGTGAGCGTGTCCTTCACGCCGCCACCACGCGGCAGATAGACGGAACTTACGATGAAGAATACCGCATCCTGCGACCAGATGGTTCGCTGCGCTGGATACGTGACCGTGCCTTCCCTGTGCAGAACGCCAGCGGTGAAACCTACCGCGTCGTGGGCCTCGCCCGGGACATCAGTGGACGCAAACAGGCCGAAGATCGGTTGCGAGAGCAGGCATCACTGCTGGACAAGGCGCGCGATGCCATCCTGGTGCGCGACCTGGAGCACGGCATCACCTACTGGAACAAAAGCGCCGAGCAGCTCTATGGCTGGACTGCCGAGGAGGTCATCGGGCGCAAGGTCACCGAGCTGATCTATCGTGATCTTGTCGCATTTGAAAAGGCCATCGAAGAAGTCATCAGGCTGGGTGAATGGCACGGGGAGATTCAGCAGGTCACCAAGACGGGCACTCAGATTTTGATTGAGGCCCGCTGGACGCTGGTGCGCGACGCCACCGGTCGCCCGAAGAGCATCCTCGCCATCAACACAGACATCACCGAGAAAAAGAAGCTCGAGCAGCAGTACCTTCGCGTCCAGCGCATGGAAAGCATCGGCACCCTCGCGGGCGGCATCGCGCACGATCTGAACAACGTGCTCGCCCCTATTCTGATGTCGATCGAGCTGCTCCGCCTCACCAGCAGGGACGAGCGCGCGCGATCCATGCTCAGCACCATCGAGACCAGCGCCAAACGTGGCGCCGACATGGTGCGGCAGATTCTCTTCTTCGCCCGCGGCGTCGAAGGCCAGCGCGTGATGATCACTCCCCGGCAGATCATCGAGGAAATGCAGCACCTCCTCCAGGACACCTTCCCCAAGAACATCCTTTGCCACGTGGATCTTCCCGCGGCCCTCCCCGCCTTTTTCGGCGACTCCACCCAGGTGCATCAGGTGCTGCTCAACCTCTGTGTCAATGCGCGCGATGCCATGCCCGGCGGTGGAACCCTCGCCATCTCCGCCAGGAGCATCAGCGTGGATGAAAGCTATGCCGCCTCACATCCAGGCGCCAGGCCGGGTGCCTACGTGATGCTCAAAGTGGCGGACACCGGCACCGGCATCCCGCCGGAAGTCGTGGAGAAAATCTTCGATCCCTTCTTCACCACCAAGGAACTGGGCAAAGGCACCGGGCTTGGCCTCTCCACCGTTCTTGCCATTGTCAAAAGCCACGATGGTTTCCTCAACGTGGAGACCGAACCCGGCCAAGGCACGACTTTCTTGGTGAACTTCCCGGCCAACCTTTCCCCCACTGAGGATGCGATGGCCGCGCAGGAGGACATGAACCCGCGCGGCCAGGGCGAGTTGATTCTCATCGTCGATGATGAGGCGGCTGTGTGCGCCATCACCAAGCAGACACTGGAAGCCTTCGGCTATCGCGTCCTGGTCGCTGCCGACGGCACGGAGGCTGTCTCCCTCTACACCCGGCATCAGGCGGAGGTGGCCGCCGTTTTGACCGACATGATGATGCCCATCATGGATGGTCCCGCCACCATCCATGTGCTCAAGCACTTGAACCCCCGCGTCAAAATCATCGCCGCCAGCGGACTCGCCAATGACAGCGGCGCGGCCAGGGCCGCAGGCATGGGCGTGAAACACTTCCTGCCCAAGCCCTACACCGCCCAGACGGTGCTCACAACACTCCGACTGGCGCTGAACGATGATGCCTAGAATGATGCCGGCGAACGTCTGGACGCGTTTGCTGCTCACAAAATAGCATCACTCGCGCCGTGGATTCTCGCCGATGTAAGCCGCCAGCGCACGTCCCAGACCTGCGCCGACCTTGCCGTAGCCTTCCACGGACATGAGCGGGCTGTTCCATCCGGTTTCGAGCGTGACGGAGATCGTGGAGTCGCCTGTATTGGCGCGCACCCAGCCGCTGCTCATGCGTCCGCGCTCTTCATCCGTCTTCACATAGTTCGCGAAGCGATACTTCGGCTGCACTTTGAGCGGCTCGATGATGCTGGCGGCGGCAATGTCGATCCAGCGCTGATAATTGCGCTGCTGGATGCCTGTCATGCGCTCGAAAGCGAAGGGGCCGAAGAAAAAGATCGGATCATCGCTGCCAGGGTTATGCAGGTCGATGAAGACATCGAGTCCGTGCTTTGTGTGGATGTCGCGAATCATGCGCTGCGCGGCGGCGACCTCGGGATAGATCGGCGCGGCGGCCCAGTCGCGGTTGTGATCGCGCGGGACCGCCTCTTTGCCACCCGCGCCGATGGCGGCGTTGTCCACGTCCATGATCGGGATGTAGTGCAGGCAGGTTTTCGCGCGCAGAGCCTTCGCTTCATCACTGGCATACCAAGTAATGAATCCGCGCCCCACCTGGCTGCCGCCAGCTTCCCACGCATGCTGCCGTGAGCCGATCCAGACTTGATGCGGCGCGTTTTCATCACCGATGCGGATGCCATGCACCGGGCGGCCATCACGCGTCTTCGCCAGCTCGAAGCGTTTCGCCTCCGGCAGCTTCGTGACGATGTCAGCAAGCAGTTTGTCCGCGTCCGACGGCACAAACGGCGGCCCCCATGCCAGCGACATCTGCGCAGCCTCTGCTTTGATCGTGTAACTCATCACCTTCTCCGCGCTAAGCGTGCCTTTGACCGATGGTTTCCAGGTTGTGCCATCAACACTGATCCAGGCCTGCTTCGGCTGGCACCAAGCAGCCGCCAGCACCGTCTTCTCGCGAAACGGCTTCGTCTGCGCCTGCACTTCCAGCGTGAACTCCTCGCCCACGGTGAGTCCTTCAAGCTTGAAGAACCACCAGCACGGCCAGCCGCGTCCTTCGCGCTGCTCGGGCATGACGCGCAGGGTTTTCGTGGCTTGATCAAGTTTCACGACCTCGGCGTTACCGCCCTCGAAATCAGCGATCACCCGCACTTCCGCGTGGGCGATGAGAGTAACGAGGGGAAGAAGGAGCAGTCGTTGAATCATCCGCACTCAACGTCACGTTCTGGCTTCATGAAGCATCTGAGCCTCGTTTTTTCCATTCTTGCCTCCACCTGCCTTGCTGAATCCAACTGGCCGCAATTTCGCGGCGAAGGCGGACTTGGAATCGGCAGCGGCAAGCCGCCGGTGGAGTTTTCGAGCGAGATGAAATGGCAGGTCGAAGTGCCGCTGGGACATTCCTCGCCGTGCATTTGGGGCGGCAAAATCGCGCTTACCGGACTCGATGGTGGCAAGCTGGTCACGTTTTGCCTGAATCGTGCCGATGGTCGCGAACTGTGGCGTGTGGCGGCTCCGGCGGAGAAGATTGAAGGCGCACATCGCATCGGCAGTCCCGCCGCACCGACGTGTTGCACGGACGGCGAGCGCTTGATCGCGTATTTCGGCAGCTATGGCGTGCTGGCGTATGATTGGAACGGCAAGGAGCTGTGGAAGAAGCCGCTGCCCGCGCCTGTGGTGGAGTTTGGCACGAGTGCCTCGCCGATCATCGCGGATGGGAAGGTGATCATCGTCGCGGATCAGGATGTGGGCAGTTACATGATCGCGCTGGATGTGAAAACGGGCGCGGAAGTGTGGCGCGTGGATCGCAGCGAGTTCCGGCGCGGCTTTTCGACGCCGTTCGTCTGGAAGCATGATGTCATCGAGGAGCTGATCGTGTGCGGATCGCTCTGGACGCGGAGTTATGATCTCAAGGATGGCAAACAACGCTGGTCCGTGCGCGGCATGGCGCGCGTATCGAATGCGAGCCCGGTGGCCGCGGATGGCGTGCTGCTGCTGGTGAGCTGGAATGTCGGCGGCGATGACGATGATCGCGTCGAAATGGAACCGCACGAGACCTTCGTGGCGGCGCATGATGCCGACAAAGACGGCTTGCTAACGCTCGCGGAGTTTCCAACGGGCAAAATCAAAGACCGCTACTCGCAAATTGACGCCGACAAGGACGGCAAGGTGACGAAGGCCGAGTATGAAGTCATACGAGGCATGTTTGCGGATGCTGTGAATCAGCTCTTTGCCATCAAACCCGGCGGCAGTGGCGACATTACCGACACGCACGTCGTCTGGCAGGTGAACAAGCATCTGCCGTATGTCTCGTCGCCCATCGTGGCGAACGGTCGTGTCTTCACGATGAAAGGCGGCGGCCTTGCCTCTGCCTACGACGCCAAAAGCGGCAGCCCGATTTATCAAGCCGAGCGTGTCGAGGCTGCAGGCGATTATTATGCCTCCGCCGTGACCGCCGACGGTCGCATCTACATCACGTCGCAACGCGGCACGGTCGTCGTGCTTGATGCGAAGAGTGACAAGCTCATCGTCCTCGCGCGCAATGATCTCAAAGCCTCCGTGTTCGCCTCGCCGGCCATCGTCGATGGTGTGATCTACATCCGCACGGACAAACATCTATTCGCGTTTGGTCAGTGAGCGGATGTGCCGTCGAACATGTTTGGTTTGGTCTTGAGCAGCAGCCAGAACAACGCGGCACTGGCATACAGCGCCGTGAAGCCGATCAACACCGCATCCCAGCCACCGGCATTGGCCAGGAGCCACGGCACCACGACCGGAAACGCCGCCGCGCCGAGGTTGCCGCACATGTTCATCACCCCGCTGACCGTGGCGACGTGCGAGCCGCCGACATGCATCATCACCGTGCTCACGCAAGGATTGGCCACGGCCGCGCAGAACATGCCGAGACTGATGATCAGCACCGCTGCGAGCGCATTGCTGACAAACCAGGCCGAGAACACCAGACAGGCACAAACAAACAGCGCGATGGCCGGGATGCCCTGCCGGGCCAGTCGCTGGCTGCCGGTCTTGCGCAGCACCGCATCCGACACCGCTCCACCAAGCAGCGAACCGGTCAGATCGCCTATGAGCGGCAGTGCGGTGAGCCAGCCAGAGGTGATCAGTTCAACACCGCGTGCCTCCTGCAGATACGTCGTGAACCAAGTGCCAAAGAAAATGTAGCCCGCCGAACGAAACGCCTGTTGCACGCAGATGCACCACATCGCCGGACTCGTCATCAGCAGCCGCCACGGCATGGCAGGTGGTTTTGCATCCACATTCTGCGCACGTTCCGAGCCGACGGTGATCATTTGCAACTCCGCTTCATTCACCGCCCCATGCTCTGCTGGATGATTGCGAAACCAACGGGTGAACCACACGGCCCACACGATGCCCGGCAGCGCATACCACAGGAACATCGGCCGCCAGCCACAGGTGAGCACCAGCGCTGCCGTCAAAGGCGCGCCCACGATGCTGCCCGCCGACATGAATCCACCGAAGGCGCCCGAGGCCAGGCCCTGTCCCGCACGCGGAATCCATCGCGCCATCACCGAAATCGCCACCGGCACCAGACCCGCCTGCGCGACGCCCACCAGCGCGCGAGAGACGACCATCGACGCAAATCCACCCATGCCAAACAGCGCCGTGGCCAGGGACCAGAGCACCGCAAACAAGGGCAGTGCGCGACGCGCACCCAAGCGCAGGGAAAGCGCCGCGGCAGGAATCTGACACAGCGCATACGACCAAAAGAACGCGCTGCTCAACCAGCCGGACTGCTCCTTGGTCAGCCCTAGGTCCGCGCGGATCGTGCTTTCCGCCGTCCCCACCGCATTGCGTGTGAGATAAGCCAGCGCCGCCGCAGCGCAGAGACCGGCGAGGACGATGAAACGGGTGTTGGTGGCTTTCATGGCAAGGAAATCACCAATCCGTCACCGCGCCATCCGGGCTGAACTCACGCAGCACGATCTCCTGCTGGAAGGGGTGCTTCTTCACCTCGGCTTCGTTGATGGTGATGCCGAGGCCGGGTTTGGAGTTCGGGCGGACGATGCGGCCTTGTTTTTCGACGATGAAGCCTTCCTCCACCACGTCCTGACGCCACGGCACGTCGTTGTGGACGGTTTCGCAGATGATGTAGCTCGGCTGGCTGAAACCGAACTCCAGCGACGCGGCGGTGCTCACCGGCCCTTGCGGATTGTGCGGTGCCAAAGCAATGCGATGAGCCTCCGCGAGCGCGGCGATGCGTTTCGCGGCACTGAGGCCGCCGCAGTGCGTGATGTCGAGCTGGCAGATTTCGACGGCACGTTTCTCGAACATGTCTTTGAAGGCCTCCAGGTTCGTCACGCGCTCGCCACTGGCCACGGGCGTGGTCAGCGCGGCGTTGATCTTCGCCAGGCCATCGACGGCCTCGGGCCAGCAGGGCTCCTCGAAGAAGTAGAGGCCGAAATCATCGAGCGCTTTGCCAAACTTAAGACCCATGGCCGGCGAGGGTCGCGCATGGCAATCGACCATGATGTCGATGTCCGGCCCCACGGCATCGCGCATGGCGGCGACGGCTGCCGCAGCGGCGCGGACGGGTTTCATGCCTTCGATGGGCATCGTGCTGGGCACGGCCATGCTCTTGAAGGCTGTGTAACCATCCGCCACGGCCTGCTGCGCCAGTTCGGCGAAGCGTTTCGCGTTGTCGGCGGGCGTTTGATAAAAATCCTCCATCTTGCCGCCGCCGAGATGGCAGTAGGTGCGCACCCAATCCCGCACCGGCCCGCCAAACACCTTCGAGAGCGGCATGTTCGCCACCTTGCCCACGATGTCCCACAGCGCGAGGTCGATGCCCGCAATCGCTGTGGCGCGCACGATGCCGTGCCCGTGCCAGAAGTGCTGCCGGTACATCATCTGCCAAAGGTATTCCACCCGCGTCGGGTCCTCGCCGATGAGCAGGTGCGACATGTCTTCGATGGCTCCCACGATGCTCCGCGTATGCCACTCCAGCGTCGCCTCACCCCAGCCGATGAGGCCGGGCTGGTCGGTGACGACTTTGACAAACACCCAGTTTCGCATCCGGGCATGGCAGACGAGCGTTTCGATGGCGGTGATTTTCATGGGTGTATAATTCGGAGATTTTGAACCGCTGATATGACGCTAATGAGACGCTGATAAATCCATTAGCGTCTTATTAGCGGTTAAGAAGAAATTCGCTTTGCAATGGATTCGATAAGTTGTTCCAAACTCCCCGCCGCGACGACGGCGATGGTCTCTTGGTAGATGCCGGTGTCGTAAAGCTCGCGAGGCGGCAGATACGAAGCGCCCCAGTCGGCGGCGATGGTGGCGATGAGGATGATCTTGTCGGGGAAGCGGCAGCGGAGTTCGGTTTGGAGAAGGTTGTAGCTTTCGCCCTGCACGCCGAGCCAGGTGGCATCGCCGAGGTGCCAGAGGACGACTTGGAGTGGGTAGGTTTCGCCGGGCGGGAGCTGGCGGAGGCGATGGAGGAGGCGGGTTTTGCGTTCGGCCATGGCGCGGCAGTCGGCGGCGCGGGTTTCATCGCCAGCAGAGCGGGCGTCGGCTTCGTCGGCTTGGAATTGATCGAGTTCGGCCTGGGTTTGCTCGGCGGTGGGCTGGCCAGGACGATAGCGTAGAGGCTCGTGCCAGCGTTGGAGCTTCCAAGTGGCTTTTTCGGTGAGGTCGATGCGTTGATGCTTCCACGAGCCGAGCGTGGCACCGGAGACGACGGGGCCAGCATACACAAAGGTCGTCCCAGCGGCGGGAAGAGCGGTGAGAGCCGACAAAGCGGCGTAACCGAGTTCGCGACCGTTTCGATCCGCCACGGCGGTGTCGCCGACGAAGCCTTCGCGCGGCCCGAGTTCGCCGCTGGCACCTTGCAGGAAGAGGCAGGGAGCGCCGGTGTCGCGTTCAACGAGTTCGCGCATCGCGCCGATGTAGTCGGGGCTGATGAGCGTGTTCTCCCATGCGAGCGTGGTGGGATGGCAGGCGTAGTTCACGATGCTGGCGAGCATCTTGCCATCGTCATCGGTCACACGGGCGACGATGACGGTGTCATCCACGGGCACGCCGGGATTGTGACCGCAGATGAACTGCTTCCCGTCCCAAAAATCGCGATGCGTGGCCAACGAGCACCTGCCACGGCCATACACGATGCCTGCGGGCTTCAACGAGGCGATAGCGTCGCGGATCAAAGCGCCCGCTTTCTCGCCGAGCGACTGCAAATACGGCGGAATCAAATCGCCACCCGGCAACGACGCACGATCCAGTCCCATCAGGCCCGCGCCATGTGTGTGCGAGAAGGCGACGAGAATCTCCTCCTTCGCCACACCGCCAATCTCGGCTGCTTGAGCGACGAGATTCGCGTGCTCGGTAGCTCCCATCACGCAATGATCGAGCGCGAGCAGGATCTGCTGTGCGCTGCCTTCCATCGGCGCGAACACCGTCGCAGTGGCCCGCAGCGGCCGATGCACGCCTGTCGCCCGCTCATGCTTCGCCGCGCCCCACATGCGATGGTAGATGTCCGCCGGCGGCGTGATGTCGCACCAGGCGAGCGCGAAACGGCAGCGGCTTTGCGGCTTTGGGTCTTCCGTGCGGGACAGCGTTGGCATTCGACATCAAAGGTGCCTGACGGGACCAACTTTCAACGCGCAAAGAATCCAGCGCTCTTCTCGTAGTGCTTCGCATGAAATCTTCCGTTCTCGTCCTCTTCCTGGCGGTTTCGTCTTTCCTCTTCGCCGCCGATCCCATCGACATCGGTTCGCGTCGTGAATTGTTTGTGGATGACTTCTTGATCGAGAAGATGACCGGCAAGGCGGAACAGCGCCTGCATCATCCACAGCCGCAGGAGATCGCCATCAAGCATGACATGCCGTGGGAGGGCAGCGGCACGGGTTATCACAGCGTCTTTAAAGACGGCGACAAATACCGCATGTATTACAAGGCGTGGCAGCTCACCGTCACACCGCCGGGAAAAGTGAACACGGGCGAGCATCCGCTCTTCACCTGCTACGCGGAGAGCGATGACGGCATTCATTGGCGCAAGCCGGAGCTGGGTTTGTTCGAGTTCAACGGCTCGAAGGCCAACAACATCGTCCTCTCTCCAGGAAAGATGGGCGCGGCGAATCCCGACCCCGGCCACATCGCGATCTTCAAGGACGACAATCCCGCCGCGAAGCCAGAATCACGCTACAAGGCCATCGTGCGCTCGGGTTCACCCAAAGGTCTGCTCGCCTTCCAGTCCGCGGACGGTTTGCACTGGTCGCCGATGCAGGAGACGCCGGTGATCACCGATGGAGCCTTTGATTCGCAGAATCTCGCCTTCTGGGATGCGAATAGCGGCGTGTATCGCGCCTACTGGCGTTATTTCACCGGTGGCACGACAGACGAAAAGAACTGGAAGCCCTCCGGTGATCGCGCCATCCGCACGGCCACATCGAAAGACTTCCTCCATTGGGAAAATCAGCACGATCTGAGCTACGTCGATTCTCCGAGCGAGCAGCTCTACACAAACCAGGTGAAGCCCTACCATCGCGCGCCGCATTTGCTGGTCGGCTTTCCCACGCGCTACATCGAGCGCGGCTGGTCGGAGAGCATGCGTGCGCTGCCGGAGCACGAGCACCGCGAATGGCGTGCGAAAGCCAACCAGCGCTACGGCACGGCGATCACCGAGGGCCTCTTCATGGCCAGCCGCGATGGTGTGGCGTTCAAGCGCTGGAACGAAGCCTTCTTGCCGCCCGGCATCGAACGTCCCGGCTCCTGGAACTACGGGCAGCAATACATCGCCTGGCATCTGGTCGAGACCAAATCCGCACTCGAGGGCGCACCGAATGAACTCTCGCTCTACGCAGGTGAAAACTACTGGACCGGCACCAGCAGCGAACTGCGCCGCCACACGCTGCGCCTCGACGGCTTCGTTTCCATCCACGCGCCAATGAAAGGCGGCGAACTCATCACCAAACCGCTCACCTTCACCGGCAAGAAGCTCACGATAAACTTCGCCACCTCCGCCGCCGGTGGCGTGCGTGTCGAGATTCAGGATGCGACTGGTAAAGTGATGCCCGGATTCTCCTTGGAAGACTCCGAAGAGCATTTCGGCGATGCCATCGAGCGCACCGTCGTGTGGAAAAACGGCAGCGACGTCAGTTCACTCGCCGGAAAGCCGGTCAGGTTGCGTTTTGCGCTCAAAGACGCGGATCTCTACTCGATCAAGTTCGAGTAGAGACACCCATGCGTTCAGACCTCTCTCACACCTTCGCCAGGATCGCGTTGAACGTCGCGCTCGGGCGGAGCGCGGCATTTGCTTTGACGGTGTCGGGCTTGTAGTAGCCGCCGACTTCGACGGGCTTGCCTTGGACGGCAAGGAGTTCGGCGACGATCTTGGCTTCGTTGGTGGTGAGTGCTTCGGCGATGGGCTTGAACTGGGCTTGCAGCTCGGCGTCGGCGGTTTGCGCGGCCAACGCCTGCGCCCAATACAGCGCGAGGTAGATGTGGCTGCCGCGGTTGTCGATGGTGCCTAGTTTGCGGCCGGGGCTGCGGTCGTTTTCGAGGAACTTGCCGGTCGCGGCGTCGAGCGTGTCGGCGAGCACTTTGGCTTTGGCGACGCCGAAGGTGTCGGCGATGTGCTCGAAGCTCGGGGCGAGGGCGAAGAACTCGCCGAGGCTGTCCCAGCGGAGGTAATTCTCTTCGAGGAACTGCTGCACGTGCTTCGGCGCGGAGCCGCCGGCACCGGTTTCGAAGAGGCCGCCGCCATTCATGAGCGGGACGATGGAGAGCATCTTCGCGCTCGTGCCGACTTCGAGGATGGGGAAGAGGTCGGTGTTGTAGTCACGCAGGACGTTGCCAGTGACGGAGATGGTGTCTTCACCTTTGACGATGCGCTCCAGCGAGAACGTGCAAGCCTCAGCAGGCGTGAGGATGCGGATGTCGAGGCCGGTGGTGTCGTGATCTTTGAGATACTTCTCCACCTTGGCGATGATCTGGGCGTCGTGGGCACGAGCTTTGTCGAGCCAGAAAATGGCGGGCACGCCGCTGGCACGGGCACGTTTGACGGCGAGCTTCACCCAATCCTGCACCGGCGCGTCCTTGGTCTGACAGGCACGCCAGATGTCGCCCTGATCAACTGCGTGCTCAAAGAGCACTGAGCCAGCGCTATCGGTGACGCGGATGACGCCGTCGGCGGGAGCTTCGAAGGTCTTGTTGTGGCTGCCGTATTCCTCAGCGGCCTGGGCCATGAGGCCGACGTTCGGCACGCTGCCCATCGTCTTCGGGTCGAGCGCACCGTTCTTTTTGCAGAACTCAACCGTGGCTTGGTAAATGCCGGCATAGCTGCTGTCCGGGATGACGGCCAGCGTGTCCTGCTCCTTGCCGGCGGCATTCCACATCTTGCCGCCGCCGCGGATCATGGCAGGCATGGAGGCATCGACGATGACGTCGCTCGGCACGTGCAGATTGGTGATGCCTTTGTCGCTGTTCACCATGGCCAAAGCGGGACCGTTCGCGTAAGCGGCCTGGATGTCGGCTTCGATCTCTGCTTTTTTGTCAGCAGGGAGCTTGTCGAGCTTCGCGATGAGGTCGCCAAAGCCGTTGCTAAAATTGACGCCGATCTCGGCGAGCGTGGCGGCGTGCTTGGTGATGAGGTCTTTGAAGAACACGCTGACGGCGTGGCCGAAGATGATGGGATCGCTCACCTTCATCATGGTGGCCTTCATGTGGAGAGAGAACAGCACGCCATCGGCCTTTGCCTTGGCGATCTGCTGCTCGAAGAAGGCGACGAGCGACTTCTTGCTCAGCTTCGTGGCGTCCATGATCTCGCCAGCTTTGAGCGCGAGCTTTGGCAGTAGCACCTTCGTGCTGCCGTCCTTACCAGTGAACTCGATCTTCACTTCCGTGGCTGCTGGCACGCACACGGATTTCTCGTTCGAGAAGAAATCATCCTTGCCCATCGTGCCGACAGTGGTCTTCGAATCGGCGGACCACTTGCCCATCGAATGCGGATGCTTCTTCGCGTAGTCTTTGACGGCCTTTGGAGCGCGGCGGTCGCTGTTGCCCTCACGCAGCACCGGATTCACGGCGCTGCCCATGACTTTCGCGTAGCGGGCCTTGATGTCCTTCTCGGCGTCCGTCTGCGGATTTTCAGGGAGATTTGGCAGCGCGTAGCCTTTGGACTGAAGCTCGGCGATGGCGGCCTTGAGCTGGGGTTGCGACGCGGAGACGTTCGGCAGCTTGATGATGTTCGTGGTGGGCTCCAGGCAGAGTTTGCCGAGGTAGGCTAGGTCGTCATTGATGCGCTGCTCAGGTGTCAGAAAATCCGGGAACTGGGCGATGATGCGGCCCGCCAGCGAGATGTCGCGCGTCTCTACCGCGATGCCGGACGACTTCGTGAACGCCTGCACGATGGGCAGGAATGAAAAGGTGGCGAGGAGCGGCGCTTCGTCGGTGAGCGTGTAGTAGATGGTAGGCTTGGCGGACATGGGGCGGGGGAAACGGGATTTTGAGAGTGTGAGAGGTAAAAAGCGGGGGAAGCGGGTCAAGGTGCTTCGCGGGGGAAGGTCAAGTGCTGCGCGTCAAAGAATCAAGGAAGTCAAGATGGGCGCTGATGAGCGCAAAGGAGCCGGGAGCACCTTTTTGACCACCTTGACGGCGAAGCCTTGACCTCTTGACGAATCTGCCCGCCTCAAGGCACTGTCTTCGTCACCGAATTCAGCACCTCGCCGTGATCGTCGCGATGCTCCAGCACGAGCTGGGCCTCGTCATTAACCGTGACATGCAGGAAGCCGCCTGTCGGCTCCTTGTAGATGTAGGGCTGCTTGATCTTGCCCTCGGGGTCCGTGGTCTTCGGGCCGCCGGGTTTTTCGCCACGGATGGCATTTTCGTCATTCAAAGCACCAACGGAAAACTCCTCCACGCCGAGCGGATGGATGCTGTGGTATTGCCAATGCCTGTCACCGCAAAAGGTGAGGACGTTGTTCAGGCCGTTGTCCCGCAGCCATTGGAAAAAGCTGTCCGCCTCGTGTTTGAAGCCCGCGAGATTGGTGTGGTTGTCCGTCTTGCTGTTGCGATCCGGCCCGACCATTGGCGTGGGGGTGATGATGACCTTCCACGCGGCATCGCTGGCTTTGAGCGTCGTTTGCAGCCACTCGCGCTGTTCGCGGCCCCAGATCGTCTTTTCAGGACCGTCGGGCATTTTGTTCGGCGAGCGAAAGTCGCGTCCTTCGACAAACCAGAGCTGCAAATGCTTGTGAACGCGATGCGTGCGATAGGTGGGCGTGGTGCGGTCCTCTTCATCGAAGATAGGCATCTGCTCGCGGAAGATTTCGATGCCCGTGGTCGGTGCTGGGAGCTTTTCGCCACGGAGATCGGCGTCGTTGAAGCGGAAGTCGTGATCGTCTTTGGACCAAAAAGCCGGTGTGTGGGCAAAGAACTCGATCATGCGCGGAAAGCGGAACTGCTCGTGCCATTTCTTCCGCAGCTCCGGCAGCGTCTGTGCCGCAGGTTTCGCGGGATGATCGTAATAGACGATGTCGCCCGTGCCGATGAAGAAATCGGGCTTCAAGGCCGCCATGGCGGCAAAAGAGGGATAGCCAAGCTGCTTGTCCTCCTCCGTCGCCGTCACAGGGCCGCCGCCGTTGGCTTTGCCGTGCATGAAGGCGTGGTAGTTCATGCAACTGCCCATGCAGAAGCTCAGGGGACCGCTTTCGCTCAGCGTCTTGAAGCTGCGCGTGGGACCGGGCTTGGCGGTTTCACGAGTTTCGCCGAAAACGAGGCGGTAGTGATAAAGCGTGCCGGGTTTGAGCCTGCTGACACCGCTGCGGACGATGAAGTCGCGATCCGCCTTAACCTCGGACCACTTGCTGCGTGTCGGCTGGGCGAAATCCGCCGACTCACTCCACTCAAAATACGCGGTGCCTTCTTTTCCTGGCACATCGCCGTTTTCATCAAGCACCGGCCCCGGAATCACCGTGAGGCGGCTCTGAAGGAAGACCGAGGTCGCCGTGACTTCACCGGCCATCTCACCCTGGGCATGGTAGATTTCGGCGTAGCAGGCTGTCGAAAGAAGAAGAAGAACGGCGATGAGTTTCATGCGCCACTGAACAGCCACGGAAGCAGCCTTCTTGCTGCGTTATCGTTTCGGCAGCGCTTTGAGAATGGACTCGATGCACATGTCGGCGAGCAAGCTGTAAGCCGGCGCGGTCCAGTGGAAGCGGTCGCCACGGGCGAGGGCGCGTTGGTCCACGAGCACGCTGTAGAAATCATTCACCGGCACCTGCATCTCCGCCATGACCTTCGCCGCCATGCGGTTGTGCTCGATGATGACGGGATTGACTTCGGGATCGAGGTTGGCGGGCTTGTCCTTCACGGTGACGGGCGTGCTGCTGGCCCAGATGAGCTTGGCGTTTGGCAGCTTCGTCTTGATGACCTCGACGTAGGTTTTGGTCAGCGGCTCGTAGGTTCCAGGCTTGATGCGGCCCTCCTGCCAGCCGTGCAGGCCCATGTTGAAATGCACCACGTCATACGGCCCGTGCATGAGCACATCGGCCAGCACTTTGTTTGTGTGCTCGGACTGGCAATACGGATTCGCCCAGACATCGACGTAAGCCTTGCCCTCCAGCGCGGCGATGGTGGCCTTGCGATAGCCGCCGACGATGGAATCGCCGATGAGCAACACGCGCGGGAGCTTCGGATCGGTGATCTTTGCCTTGTCGAGCTTCCAGCCCTGGCCGTCGGCGTGCAGGCGGGCGTCGGTTTCTGTCGCCGGGGCAATCTTGGCGGGTTCGGCGGCACGGATGGAGAGGGCGAGAAGGAGAAAGACAAGAAGGCGCATGGGAAATGTGGATGATTAGCGGACTGCATCACGGATGGCAGGCACAAGCAACTCCGCAACAAGCTGGTGGCCCAAGTCACCAGGGTGCATGCCATCGGCCACCATCTCCTCAATGGTCGTTTTGTTTTGGGCCGCGAAGGCCGGATAAGCAGCGTGAACATCGACGAGCGGCACCTTCAGTTCCGTGGCGAGTTTTCTGAGCGCCTCGTTGTAGCGGACGAGATTCAGCGACTCGAAACCGTCCTCGGCATCGGCGTTGTAGGGCGGCTTGCCGTAGAGTTCGCGGAGCTTGGAGGTCCAGCGCAGCGGATTGGTGGTCATGAGGATGACTTTCGCGCCTTGCTTCTGCGTTTCGGCGATCATGACGCGGTAATTTTCGATGAAACTCTCCAGTGTGACGCGCGGCCTGGTCATCGGTGGCTTGCGCCAGACATCGACCGCCGAGTCGTTGATGCCAAACTGCATCACTACGACGCGTGGCTTATGGCGCAGCACATCCTCTTGAAGACGTTTGCGAGCCTGCGCCGTCGTGTTGCCGGGGATGCCTGCGTTGTGAACGCCAAGCGAGGAGCCGATGCTCTGCAAAGCGGTCTCCACGTGCTCAGCATACACTTTCAAGTTGCCACGTGGCGCAGTGGTGGAATCGCCGAACATGATGATCCCGCCGGGCTTCGGTTGCGCCTTGGGTGGTGGCACGAAAACAGGGATCTCACCAGCGCCGAGATCGGCCGTGTTGATCTTCATCCGCAAGCCGCCCTGCATCGTGGTGATCCAGAGCTCGCCAGGTTTGCGCTCGTAGAGGTAGGGGTAGGACACGCGGCCTCCGGGCACATAATTCGCCGCGACGATGACTGGTTTTGACCACGAGGCCGTTTCATCGTCGGAGAAAGCCAAAGATAGCTCCACACGGCTCGAACCACTCGTCGGATCATGCCGCGGTGGTGCATTCCACAGCAGCGCGATGCGGCCATCGGCCAAACGTGCCATCTGGGGGCAACAGGTCACCGAATGGATCGCCGTTTGCTTCAAACCGTCCCACTTCAAGCCATCGCGCGAGGTCGCTTCCCACAAAAAGCCCGACTCCGTGCGCAGCAGCAGGTAGAGCGAGCCGTCCTTGCGTTCGATGACGCTGCCTTCGAGCGATCCTGCGTGATCATGCGTGCCGATGCCGTAATCGAGCATGTCGCCGCGCTGCCAGGTCTTGCCGAGATCGTCCGAGACCCACATCACCGTCGCATGCCGCCACTGCGGGATGATTTCCTGCCCCACGAGCACGATGCGGCCGGTTTTCATCTGAATGAGCGAGTGAATGCAGCCGCACCACGGATCGCTGAGCTTCACCGGCGTCTCCCACGTCTTGCCGTCATCAGTGCTGCGACAGGTGTAGGTGGGCAGCACGAATTCCTTCCAGCTCACATCCTTCTCGCCCCAGCGCCAGCCTTTGGGCTGTTTGCGCTCCGCACCATTCATCCATGCGGAGATGACGACGCCTTCACGGGTGCGCAGCAGGGCGCGTTCGCTGCTCACGGTAAACTTCGCAGGCTCTGCAAACAGCGGCGTGTTCGTCCAGGTGCGACCTTCATCTGTGCTGCGGAGTGCGGTCTTGGAGTCGATGCACAGCACACCGCCATCTGCCGTGCTCACGAACGGCCCTTGATGCGCGAAGGTCAATGCTGAGGCTTTAGGGTGAAGCGTCGGCGCATCGGCAGCGAAAGCGGAGGCACTGAGGAGCAGGAGGAAGCGTTTCATGCCAGAATCAGACGCCGCGGGCAGCGCCGACCTGTCGGACTATTTCCGCGCCTGCTTCACCGCTTCGATGGATTTCATGATGTTGGTCTTCCACACGCCCTGGAGCTTGTCGGGGTTCGCGCGGTCCAAAACGGCCAGCGCCTCATCAAAGCGCCCTTTTCGAGTCAAAACACGGGCGATGCCTTGCAGGGCACCAAACTCGTCGGCACCGCCGATCTGTTTGCGGTCGGCGATGATGGCGTTGTAGGCTTCGAGGGCCGCATCGTCGTTCTTGAGATTGTTTTCGCGGTTTTGGCCTTGGAGGAGCAGGATCGCGTCGCGGGTGCGCGGTTCGCTGGTGAACTCGAGCGCGGCTTTCAGGTCCGCTTCGGCTTTGTCGCCGGTTTTGGTGATCGAGTAAGCGCGGCCACGGGCGTGGAAGCCATCGCCGCGTTTCCAAAAGGGCCATTGGGAGATGTCTTCGCTGGCGAATTGAGCGATGACTTCGGGCGCTTTGAAGGTGGCGAGCAGGTGTTGCATCTGCGCGGCTTTTTTCACGGGGTCGATGGGAATGCGCTCGATGATCGCGGGTGCGTTCGCTTTGTCGTAAAACGCGGCCTGCTCCAGCGCGGCGGCTTTTTGGAAGTCGGTGAGCTTGCCTTCGGCAATGGCGAGAAAGCCAGCGGCTTTGCGCTGCTGGGATGCTTCGCGGAAGCCGATGACGAAGTCGGTGACGCTGGGATCGGCGTCGAAGACGTGCGAGCGTCCATCATAGAAGTGCGCAAATTTCATCGGCTCGTGGAAGCCCTCGATGCCGGTGGGGGAGAAGGCGCTGTGCTCCTGGCCGTCTTCGCGAATGCGCTGGCGACAGAGGTTGATGTGCCACGGCAGTGTTTGGATCGGTTTGCGGCCGATGACCTGATGCAGCGGATCGTTTTCATCCTGCGTGACGGGGATGCGGATCTCGACGGTCCAGTGATCGTCGGCGATGTGCGTGGCGACCTCCGCCTTGGAATCCCAGCCGAACCACTGGCCGCGTGGCGCACCGCGGTCGAGATCGACGATGTGGCCGTTCGGACTGATGGCGATGGAGTAATACGAGTGCGTTTCAGTGGCGAGTTCGATCTCGATGGCGTCTCCATACCAGATGGCTTGATCGTCCTCACGGGTGGCGGCGATATTGAGCTTCTCGCCACGGCGTTCATCGCAACGAACCGCAAAGCAGACGCTATTCCCCTGCCAGCCGGCTTTGAAGGTGGTGCCAAAGGTGGGCGCGCGTCCGGTTTGCAACTCGCGCAGACGGCCGGTGGCGGCGGTGGGGCACTTTTGCCAGTATTCGTCATCGAGTTTGCCATCAATGACGACGTCCTTCGCGTCGCCCACGAGGCGCACGAATGGCACGGGGCCGCGTTTCTGACCGAGCTGCTGCGATTTCATGCGCAGGCCTTTGAGATAGTCGTCGATGAGGGCGATGCGAGCCGCATAGGTTTGTAGAGGAAGACGTGAGTCTTCCAAAGCGTCGGAAGTCTCACGACTTCCGCTACTGACTTTGGCCTTGGCCTTCTCGAAGAGCGCGAGCGCCTCATCCGCCTTCGCCTTGTCCTCATCCATCGCGGCGTAGTGCTGCTCGCAGTGGTTGAAGAAGGCGAGCATCTGCTGCTCGGCGGGGCCGTAGAAGAGACGGCAATATTCGCGCAGCGTGGCGTCGGCGTCGTAGGCCTTGCCTCCCCAGTAGGCACGGGCGGTGAAATAGACCTGGAAGTGATTGAAGCCGATGCCGACTTTGTCGAAATCCTGCCGCACGGTGAGCCAGATGTCCTCGCCGCTGGAGACGCCCTTCGTGGCATTGATCGTGTCGCCCAGCGCATGTGGCACGAATGATGGCAGATACCAGCCGCGATCCGTGAACGGGTAGTTCTCGAAGATAAAGATCGGATTCGCGCTCTTCGCCGCCCACGCGGCACGCAGCGCCTCGGGTGACGATTCGTCGTTCGCCTTGCGGCGGCCTTTGTAAACCGGACTGCGACCACCGACGATGCCGACGACCACATTCGGCTCCAGTTTGTCGATCTTCAGCGGCGGCAGTGTGTAAACGCCGTAGGCGCAGTTGAGGATCTTTTTGGTGGGATGCGTCTTGCCGACCTCTTTGGCCACACGATTGACGAAGTCCCATACATAGTCGCTGAGCAGGCCGCGCTCATTGCGCTCGGGAGAGTCCTTGCCCTTGCACTTCTCGCACTGGCAGATGGCCGTGTAGCCGTCCGGCGGCATGATGGAAACGCTTTCAAAGGGATAGTGGTCGAGCGTCTCGCGGGCGAAGCGCACGGTCTCGCGGAAGAGTTCGTCGTTCGAGTAGCAGAGCTGGTTCTTGCTGTCGCCGGGGCGGTAGTCGCGCTTGCCGCCGTAGAGCGCGAACCACTCCGGGTGCGCGGCGAAGGTGGCGTCATTGCCCGTCATCGTGTCCATGCCATGCGCGACCATGAGGCGCTCGTCGTTGCGCATGCCGAGGCGCATCGTCCACAGCGCCGTCTCCCAGCCGACGATGCTGAAGCGGAAGTTGAACTGCCGCAGCGAGAAATCTGGTCGCACCGTCTCTTCGAGCTTTGGCAGCTCGATGGTCTTCAGCGAGGGCAGCACCTCACCGAGTTCACCCGGCAGATACCAGCGCGCGCCGAGCTTTTGCAGGAAGCCGCACACCGCATTGAAGCTGCCGCGCTCGTCGATGCCCCACACGTCGAGGAACTCGTTCTTCGCCGTCGGCACGCCGTCGGGCTTTCCGATGTCGCCGGGCAGTCGCAGCCTGTTTTTATACAAACCGGCCGAGTGCAGGCTCCATGTCGAGTGCGTGAGCTGATGCCATTCCTCCTGCGCACGCGGGATGTCGCCATTGTGCTTCGCAAACGGTTCCGTGATCGTGAAATCGCTGTCATCACCGACGAGCGCCATCCAGTCCGCACCCGTGGCGATGCGATACGCGCCCTCCTTGAGTGCCTCCGCGTTCACCGGGCACGACTTACTCGCGCCGATGAACACCTTCACCGCCTGTCCGCTCGGCTGCGTAACGATGGGCAGCCGCGCGCCGCTGATCTTCTCGATCTGCATGCGAAACTCATGCGCGGCGACACGCTGCATGCGCGTGGGCGTTTCCGAGATGATGATTTCGGCACGAGGCTGGCCGTTTTCGACGAGGAGGGGCTGCGCAAAGACACTGGATGTGGAGACGAGGAAAAGGAGGAGACGGCACATGACACGTGATGAGATATTCGTTCTGCTGGAAACGGAGTTCGGGCGTGATTCACACATCACGAATCATTCCTCACTTCGTCACCATCGCGTCCGTGGTCTTCAAATCGAAGCGCAGGCTGACGACGCTGTGCTTTTCCTTGCCCGGCGCATACTTCACATAGGTGGTGGCGACGATGGTGCCGTCGGGCAGGAGTTCCATGCCGGGATAACCGCAGTCTCCGCCTGCGTTGCTGTGGAGAAGTTTGACGCGGTATTGGCCGGGCTTGGCCTGCTTGAGATCATCGTAAGTGCCGACCCAGGCGACGAAGTGGCCTTTCGTGGGGCTGTTAAGCGCTTGATCGCGGAAGGCGACGACCATTCGGCCGTCTTTGGTGAACACGCCTGCATGGCGATCGCCGGTGAGACCCCAGGAAGTGTTCATCGGTGTCGTCCAAGTTTGTCCCTCATCATGACTGAACATCATGAGGCTGCGTTCCTTGTGCGTGTTTTCGCGCATGAGGCAGCACAGCTCCACGCCATCGGGCGAGCGAAAAACAAACGGCTCGCAGGGATTTTTGCCTTCGACTGCGGCGACGACCTTCGGCTCGCTCCATGTGAAGCCACCGTCGGCGGTGATCGTTTGCAGCACCTCAAGCGGCGCTTTGTCGGCACCGCCGGGGCCTTTGTGATAGAGGCCGAGGTAACGGCCATCATTGAGACGCACGATGCTGCTGAAAGTCATCACGCACGGAAAACCGAGCGGCGGCATCTCCTTCCACGTCTTGCCCGCGTCCTCACTCATGATGCTGGGCATGCCGGGGCCTTTGCGATTGTCTTTGGCGGCGGAGAAGACCCACAGACGTTCCTTGCCCGCCGAATCGGTCATGCGGTAGATGCTGGGGCAGTTTTGATGCGTTTTGAAGCCGGGAGGCAAAAGTTCATCCAAGCGTGACCACGTCACGCCACCGTCATCGCTGCGTGACATTGGTCCTGCGGCACCACCGTGATTGATGCACCACACGCAGTAGATCGTTTTACCATCCGGCATCAAGGTCGTCGTTGGGTGGCCTTGATAAACCTGCTCCGTGCCAGCGGCGATCGTGGTCTGGCGGTCCTTTTGATCCGAAAGGTCCACAAGGGGCAGGTCGGGCTTTTCTTCGGCGTGGGAGACTGAGAGAGCAACGAGGACAGCGAGTGAGAGGCGTTTCATGCAGATTCAATCAACCGCAAACGACGGCACTGTCTTTCGCACCCGGCCTCACTTGCGGAATGACTTCAGAAAATTGAAGATCAACCAGACTTGGGCGAAGCCGATGGCGACGAGCAGGAGGCCCAGTTCCAACTCACTGTCTTCTTTCGGCACGGCCAGACGCAGAATGAGCGCCAACATGATGATGCTGATGAAGGAAAGCACGGAGCCGATCACCGGACTGCCACCGGATTGCGTGTCAGGCGTGGGGATATGCGTCGGGAATCCTTCCTTTCTCGGATCTTCTGGATCTTCGCTCATGGCAATGAGACGTGGATGGTTGGAGAAGTGGAGGCGAGGGCGGGAATTGAACCCGCGCATACCGGTTTTGCAGACCAGTGCATTACCACTTTGCTACCTCGCCACGCTCGAAAGCGGGCGGAGAGTAGGGGGAATCACCGGAGATGTCAACGGTCAAGGGGTCAACGGTCAAGTGTCGGGCGATGGGCTGCTTTGGAGGGCATGCCGCTGGCGGATTTCGGCGATGGCCCACTGTGCGTGCTCGGCAACGAGAGGTTGGGGATCGTCCGCGGCGGCCTTGAGAGCGGGTAAATCGTCCGGCGTGCCGACATTGCCGAGAGCGACGCACACGTTGCGGAGAAACGCGGGGCGCTTGATGCGCTTGATGGGGGATTTGGCAAAGAGGGCGCGGAAGTCGTCGTCGGTGAGCAAGAGGAAGTCGCGCAAGGACTTGGAGAAGACGGTTTCGCGGGCCTGGAATGCGGCTTCGCGCGCTTCCTGGGCGTGGCGGTTCCACGGGCAGGCATCGAGGCAGGCATCGCAGCCGTAGATGCGGTCGCCGATGGCGTGGCGGAACTCGAGCGGGATGCTGCCCTTGTGCTCGATGGTGAGGTAGGAGATGCAGCGACGTGCATCCATACGCTGGGGCGCGGTGATGGCCTGCGTGGGGCAGGCGTCGATGCAGCGGGTGCATTTGCCGCACATGTCCTTCGCGGGCGTGTCGGCAGGCAGGTCGAGCGTGGTCAGGATGTCGGCGAGGAAGAACCAAGTGCCGAGATGGCGGTGGATCTGCATCGTACTTTTGCCACCCCAGCCGAGACCAGCCTCGCTGGCGAAGTCACGCTCCAAAACGGGACCGGTATCAACGTAGCGCCGCTGTATGCCGCCATGAGCAATGAGGAATTCGTCGAGTTCGCGGAGCTTTTTCTCGATGAGATCGTGGTAATCGTCGTTCCAGGCGTAACGGGCGATGCGATAGTCGGTTTGCGGGCCGGGGCCTTGAAAATAATTCAGCGCCAGTACGATGACGCTTTGTGCACCGGGCAGGACAACGCGTGGATCGGTGCGGCGCTCAATGTTGCGTGCCATCCAGGCCATGTCACCGTGCTTGCCCTCGGCGACCCATTGTTCATACAGTTCCCGATGCGCGGCGGGCAGCGCGGGCGCGATGCGGCAGTCGTCAAAGCCGAGCGAGCGGGCCTTGGCGAGGAGTTCGGTTTTGATCTCGGAGGGAGACACGGGGAAAATGATGAAATCAGAATGACAAAAAATCCCGTGAAGGACAGCCTGGGTCAATTCTCAGCACGGGCCGACGTCAGCGAACGGATCTGCTTGTCGAGCCCATCGAAGGATTCGGCGAGCTGGCGCAGGCGCTCGACGTGAGTGGACTGCTCGCGCTCCACATGCACAGCGTTGGCCTGGGCCGGGTTCAGGGTGTCGAGGAACTTCGTGAAAATGGCGGTGACATCCTCAGTGACCTGTTTGGACAGCATGTCGCGCAGCGTGACGGAGGATTCCTCCAGCTTGTCGAGGATGGCGTTGCGGGCGTTGCTCAGCCGGACCTGGGTGAGCAGATAAACCACCGCGAGGAGCAGCACTCCCGCACCGGCGGCGATGCCTGCGCTCGTCATGCCGTCAAACCAGCCGCACAGCGCCGTCGCGATCACCACCGGGAGGACAAGACGTGGCAGCCAGCGTGCGGTCACTCGCGCACTCTCGAGTCCGGGTTCGATGTCCTCATCAAGCTTCAGGCCGATCACGAAGCGACGAAGCGACGAATCGACATGCGTGCCGAAACGACGGCGCAGCTCGCTCTCCTCCTCGCCGTAATCATGCGACGGCATGACCACATCCACCGGGAACAGAATCCCACGGCCCTGGGCATACAGGAAGCGCTCGAACTGATGCACGTCTTCTTCGAGCACGAGGCTCACCTGCCGCCAGCGGTCACCGGTGCGGTGCTGCAATTCCTGAAACAGACGGTGGTCGAGGCTCTGCTGGCGTGCGCCGGATTCGTTTTCGTCCTCGGCATCTTTGCGCTGAAAGGCTTTGCGCGTCGCGAGCGCGTCGTTGGCGAGTCCTGCCACACGCATCACCGATTCGTGGTAGTCACGCTCCGTGGCATCGAGCGCTGGAAGGATTTTCTTCAAGGTGCGGTCCACCTGAAGCTCTCGCTCGGTTTGCAACTCCTGCAACACGGCTGCCTTGCGTTGCGCGTTGCGCATGCCAGTGACGAAGCGCTCGCGCATCTGGTCGAGAATCTGGCGCGCCAGCCGCATGGTGCTGGCCAGCTTGTTCAGACGCGCGGCGTTGTGCCGCACGAGGCCGGAGATGTGGGACTCAAGCGCGTGAAATCCGCTGTCCTGCAGCAGGCGCTCGCGGTCGATGCCGGAACTGCGTGCGAGGAAGGCTTTTTTGGCCGAAACGGCGAACAACGGGAAATCACGGCCAAAACGCTGCCGCGTGAGCTGGCCCATGTAGTCGGTGATGACCTGGATTTCCTCCGGGCTGCGCAGATCGCTCTGCTGGAGCACGAACACCACATGGCGCATCCACTCGCGATGCACTTTTTCCAAAAACTGCCAGGCGGAAGCTCCCCATGGATTCATCGCTGAAAAAACAAAGATCACCAGATCAGCGATGGGCACGAAGCGCTCCGTGATCATCTGATGCTCGTTCTCGACGGAGTTCGTGCCGGGCGTATCGACAATGTGGAAGTCGCGCAGGAAATCGACCGGCGCATACACTTCATCGAGCGTCGGCGTCACCGGCACCACGCTGTGCTCCGTGCCGTGTCGGAAGAAGAGAATTTTGCCCGTTGTCGGCAAAATGCCGGTTTGGGAAAAATCCTGGCCGAAGAGCGCATTGAGGAAAGTCGATTTGCCCACGTTCACCTCGCCCACGACCACGAAGACAAACGGTTCCTTCAGGCTGGCGATGAGATTGTCGATGATGGCGGCGGACTCGACATCGCCACCGGATTCACGCAGCGCCGCAGCGAGAGCCAGCAGGTCTGTGCCAATACGTGAACGCAGTTCGAAATAGTCATCGCCGATCATGGGGTACGTCAAAGTGTCGCGTGCCACTCTCATCGCAACCTTCGAGCACAGGTTTCCGCCGCATCGCCGCTTGCTGCCGCTGTGAACCGCTCCTAAAGAACGCGGCTTGACCGAACGGACACCAACCAGTGAACCCAACCACGCCAAACGCACGCCGTGGTGGCTGTGGCCGCATGTGCTGAGCCTGGAAGCGCCGCTCGTGGCCGTGCTGTGGCAGCGCGTGCTGGCGCAGGCGCACGGGATCCGGCTCACGCCGCTGCTGGATGCCGGCCTCGCGCTCGCCTGCTGGGTGATCTATGTGCTCGACCGCACGCTCGATACCTTTGGCACGAAGAACGTCGGCGAACTGGATGCGCGGCATGCTTTTTATCACCGCCACCGCCGCGTGCTGATGCTGGGCGTTATCCCCCCGGCGCTGCTGGTGCTGGCGTGGATGGCTTTTTATGTCATCCCCGAAGGCATCTTATGGCAGGCCGTGGGTTTGTCGCTGCTGGTGGCCTTGTATCTCGCGTCGTGGTCGGCGCGGAGCAGCCGAGTCTCGCGTGATGTGTTCATCTGCTGCGCCGGACTGGGTGGCATCACGCTCATTTCAGACATGCCGATGTCCACGGGGTATCGTTTCGCTCTCAGCCTGCTCGTGCTGGGCGTGATGGTGCTGTCGTTTCTGCGGCAGTTGGAAATCCGCATGGGCCAGGTGGTGCCCAAGGAAATGACCGCCGCGCTGCTCTTCGCGCTGGGCTGCACCACGAGCACGCGGTTTCTCGCGATGCCGGACAGCATCCTTGAGCCGGTGCTGGAATCGCTGCTGCTGGCGCTGCTGTTTGCCTGCAATCTGCACGGCATCTCCGCGAGAGAGCGAAACAACACGGCAGGACATGCGGCGCTGGTGATCGGCACGCTGCTGTTCACGCTCGCGGTGCTGTGGATGATCGAGTTTGGCACGCTGGAGCATGCGTTGCGCGGACCGGCGCAGGCGGCGCTCGGTGCCGTCGTGCTGCACACGCTCGTGCAGCGTTCCGGAAAACATGTTTCGGTCGAGGCACATCGCGTGCTGTCCGATCTGGCGTTGATTCTGCCCCTGCCGCTCGCGTGGCTGTGAGTTGCGCAAAACCCGGTGGCGGCGACGTTTGACGAACATCATGAAAAAACTGCTCTCCCTCCTCCTGCTTGGCCTGTTGTCCTCCGTTGAAGCGCAGGAAACGCCAAACGCGTTGTTCAAGCAGGGCGTGGATGCCTTCTTCGATGCCAAACCGAAGGAATCCGTCGCCGCGTTCGACAAGCTGATCACCCTCGCGCCTGATTCCAAGCCGCAGCTCTGGCAGCGCGGCCTCTCGCTCTACTACGCGGGCGATTTCAAAGGCGGGCGCGAACAGTTTGAAGTGCATCAAACCGTGAACGGCAACGACGTGGAGAACGCCGCCTGGCATTTCCTCTGCATCGCCAAGGGCGAGGGCGTGGAGGCCGCGCGCAAGGTCTTCATTCCCATCGAAGGCGACAGCCGCATCCCGATGAAGCAGGTTCACGAACTCTTCGCCGGCAAAGGCAGCGAGGAGGCCGTGCTGAAGGCCGCCGAGGAAGGCGAAGGCGAACGCCTGCGCAACCACCGCTGCTATGCGCATCTCTACCTCGGCCTCTATTTCGAGGCCACTGGCGACGATGCCAAAGCCAAGGATCACATGCTCAAAGCTGCCAAAGACTTCGCCATGGACCACTACATGGGCAAGGTGGCGCAGGTGCACGTGAAGATTCGTGGGTGGGAGAAGTAGGTAATCGTCAAAACAACCGCTTACACCGACCTCGCTGTGCCGCTCGACGGCTGAAGATGTCTCCAAGGTTGTGCATCGTTACCCACTTGCCATGCTGAGCGACCATGTTCACCTGGGTTCCCATTCATCAAGAGGCGGCGGAAAAATTGCGTGCCTACCGGCGGCATCAGCCGGAGTTGATTCAAGTCATTCGAGACATGCGTGCGGCGGGCCTCAAAGCCAGCTCCATTGAGGACATGGATGCCGATGGACGGCGTTTTGAGCTTCTCGAAATCGACCCATTCACCTTCATGGGCAATTTCAATCGTGGTGTCACGGATACGAACCGCACAGCCATGTGGCGCTTCCTCAAGGAACGATGGTCGCTCACTTCGGAAGTTCCGCAGGATTACGACGGACTGCCGATCCTCAACAACCAGTCTGCCTGGCTGATGCCATATTCAAAGCGACGCGATCCCCATCACGTCGAAACGCTGTGGGAGGTCTTTGAGGTGCTGATGAAATCCAGTCCAGAAGAAGGAACTCTCACAGCCGAAATGCTCGACGCCTGTTTTGCGCTTCGCAAGGTCGGCAAAGCCACTCTGACCATGGGCTTTTTCTGGTGCCGTCCGCAAGCCTGGCCCGCGTTGGATCGCAAGAACATCGCCTTCGCTAAAACGAAGGGAGTTACCACTGAACCAGACGATGGGGCCTCATATCTATCTTGGATTCACGAGTTGCGGCGAGTGGTGGGACCAGATGTCATTGAGTTCTCACGTCAGGCCCATCTCTGGGCTGAAAGTTCCCCGCAGAAGTTTGGGCACCCGTTTGATTTCATGTTTGATGACCGGCAGCAGGCAGACGTCGTGCTCGACCGACTGCGCAGCTACCTTTTCGACTTGGATGACGGCGACAACACAGGAGGTGTGCGGTTGATCATCAGCAGCAAAGTTTACCAGACCACGAAGGCTCCGAAGGTGCCATGCACGGCTTTCCGCATCATGTATGGCCGTTGGGTGGTGATGGACTATGGCGCAAGCAAGACGGAGAAAATCGTCAGACTGGTGCTGCGGGAGGATTCCCCGATCGCAGCTCAGGCATCTCACCGCTGGAGTGTTTTCGAGATTCAAATCGACGGCCATGCTTATGCTGTGTTCACCTTTGAGCTGGATGAGTATTTGGAGAACGTCGCCCTTCAGCAGGAGCATCTTGCTGTATCTCTTTGCGTGAGGGATCACTTTCGTTCGATGAAGCGTAGTCCCTACTCGGAGGATCATCGCCCAGAACTCTGGCAGCTCATCATGGAGCCTAATTCACGAACGGAGCTCCTCCTGCAAGGTCTCAAAGAGGTCGCCCAAAACAAGGCACGCCCCATCTGGCTTATCGCGCCCGGAGAAAACGCCAAACTGCTGCCTGAGTGGCGCGAGCAGTCACACATCACGATTGGATGGGGGAAAACAGGAGATCTGAGCCATTTGACCGAGTTGGATCAGGTTCGCGAAGCGTTGGCCACCACAGAACCGGATGCGGGGAAGAACATTGTCGGCAGCATGCTTCATGACTTTGCCCAAGGAATGCAGGAGGGGGACGAGGTTTTCCTCAAAGGCGGCCTGTTTCGTATCCTCGGACGCGGTGTGGTGCGCGGTGAGTATGAGTTTGTTGAAGGCGCAGCAGCACGACATTGCCACCAGCGATCCGTGGAGTGGCTGGATGACCGTGGGATGGACGTGCCGGATGGCGTGCAATTGCCACAGGTCACACTCAGTCGCCTTGAGGATAAAGCAGAATTGATGGCGGCCATCCGCGAGTTCTACAGCAGCAATCCCGACACCTCGGTAGTCCAAGAGCAACCCGGCAATTCATCAGCAGCTCCCAATTACTGGTGGTTCAACTGCAATCCAGACATCTGGGACATCGAGAGCCGCATCGAGAAGGAGAAGGTGTCCAACGATGAGGTTGAAGTTTACACAGCGGTCAATCAGAACGGTCGCAAGCGCCAAAAACCGCAGTGGTTTGCCGCAGCACGTCCCGGAGACCTCGCCATTGCCTATGTGACATCGCCGAAGCGATTTGCCGTGGCGATCTGTCGCGTGACTCGCGGCATGGCCGAGACAGGAGGCGTTGGTGTCGGTTTTTCCATCATCGAGAAACTGCGGCGTCCTGTGCTGCTGGATGAGATGAAAGCCCAGCCGCTACTGAAGGCGAGCGAACCGCTCAGCTTCTCTCAAGCCTCGATTTTGCGGCTGACGAAGGCGGAATTTGACTCGGTGATCGAGCTAGCGGAGTCGGACGTGGAATCAGCAGCCTCCGAGCCGTCCATCTATGATATGGGTGTCGCTTTGAAGGATCTCTTCATGATGCAGGAGAAACTCGAAAGCATCTGCACCACCCTCCGACGGAAGAAAAACCTCGTGCTCCAAGGCGCACCTGGCACGGGAAAGACCTTTGTGGCGCGCCGCCTTGCCTATTTGCTGATGGGCGTGAAAGACGAGAGCCGCGCTCCGATGGTCCAGTTTCATCAGAGCATGAGCTACGAGGACTTCGTGCAGGGCTACCGCCCCGATGGCAACGGCGGGTTCGTTTTGAGAGACGGCCCGTTTTACCGCTTCTGCCGTCAGGCCATGACTCGACCGGATGATCCACATGTGTTCATCATTGATGAGATCAACCGGGGAAACCTCTCCAAAATACTCGGCGAGCTAATGATGCTCATCGAGTCCGATAAACGGAGCCCATCCTATGCGCTGCCTCTCACCTACACCTCGTCTCACGAAGATCGTTTTTATGTGCCGGAGAATGTCTTCATCATTGGCACCATGAACACGGCGGACCGTTCGCTAAGCATGGTGGACTACGCCCTGCGCAGACGCTTTGCCTTTGTCGAAATGGAACCGGGCTTTGCTCATCCTGCCTTCCGTAGCTTTTTGGAGTCCAAAAAGATTTCCCCCGGAGTGTGTGATCGCATCATCCAGGGCATGGCCTTGGTAAATGAGCGCATTACCGGAGATGCGGCCAATCTTGGCAGCGGCTACCGCATCGGACACAGCTTCTTCGTCCCCAATTCGGAAGTTCACGATGCGGAAGGATGGCTGACGGATGTGCTCACGCATGAAGTCCTACCGCTGCTCCAGGAATACTGGGTGGACGATCCGAAAGGCCTCGGTGCCGCTCGTCAGGCACTCGGCATTTGAGACGCATGGCTTCTGGCATCCCCATCCTGAATCTCTATTACCTACTCACCTACGCTTGGGATCATTACCGTCCTGGCGAAACACGGGAGATAGCGGCTGAACAATGCCCGGATTTGGAGAATCTTTTTGCAGTGATGTTGGCTGGAGGGCTGCGGCAACTCGCCCATCAGGGAGTGGATCGTGACTACACTCCACACATCGAGGAAACTTCACGGCTGCGAGGAAGGCTGCACATAATGGAGAGCCAGCGCCGCCAGACACATCTGGCAGGACGCATGATCTGCACTTTCGATGAACTCAGCCCGGATGTCCTACACAACCAAATCCTTCGGAGCACGGCTGCTCGCCTCATCGTCTGCCACGAGCTAACGCATGAGAACCGAAGCCAACTCCGCCATGCTCTGGCTCCACTTCAAACAGTGCGTGAGATTCCCCTTAGCGCTCAGATTTTTCGGCGTGTGCAGCTTCACCGAAACAATCGCATCTACCGATTCCTTCTCAACTTGTGCGAATTGGTCCACCGGCTGATCCTCCCTGCTGAAAAGACGACAGGAGAGCATCGCATCCAGGACATCCTGCAAGACGAGGTTGTCATGCACAGGCTCTTTGAGCAGTTCGTACGCAACTTTGCCACACGACACTTTCCAGATGCCAGAGTCAGCGCCAAAAGCGTGAACTGGCAGGTCGAAGCGGATGCCGCCTCGCTCGATCACCTGCCAGGCATGTTCACGGATGTCACCATGGAATGGCCGGATCGAAAGCTCATCGCGGACTGCAAATACTACTCAGAGACCATGACCAGCCAGCATGGCACGCCAAAGCTGAAATCCGAAAACCTCTACCAGCTTGTCAGCTATCTGAAGAATCAGGCTGTCACTCCAGGCTGGGAGCAAGTGGAAGGGCTGCTGATATACCCGGCTATGGGTTTCCAGATCGACCTTCGCTATCGACTACTCGGCCATCGCGTCCGCGCCGCCAGCCTTGATCTCAACCAGTCTTGGAAAGATGTGCATGAGCAGTTGTCCTCTTTGTTGAGTCTGATTCCTGCTGACGAAACCAAGGCAACGTTGACGCCCGGCAAATGAAGCTGGGCCGCGTGGGCAGGTGCATGTGAAGATTCGCGGCTGGGAGAAATAGGCGCTGCAAACGCAGGCCAAGCGCTCATCCTTTGCGCATCATTGCTCCTAGTTTGTCACAGTTGGGCGCGGGCGTAACACCCTGGTTTGCCTGCCGTAAGTTCGTGTCTGAACCCACTGACACGACCATGAAAATGCATCCCTTGTGCTCCGGCAATCACAGCAACCTCTTCACGACCGCCCAAGGCCGTCGTGATTTCCTTCAGGTGGGCGCCATGGCGGGTCTTGGCATCACGCTGCCGCAGTTGTTGAAGCTCCAGGCTGCCGACCTGGCCATGCCTGCGGTGGAGAGTTACAAGCCGGTCGCCACCTCGATCATCCACATCTACCTGCCGGGCGGGATGGCGCAGCATGAGTCGTGGGATCCGAAGCCCTTTGCCTCGCCCGATTACCGTGGGCCGTTCAGTCCGATCAAGGGCGTGACGGGCGAGTACGTCGGTGAGAAGTTCGCGAACATCGCCAAGATCCTCGACAAGATCAGCATCATCCGCTCGGTGACGCACGGTGAGGCGGCGCACGAACGCGGTACGCACAACATGTTCACCGGCTACCGCCCCAGCCCGGCGATCAAGTTCCCCAGCTTCGGCTCCATCATTTCGCACGAGCAGGGTCCGCGGAACAACCTGCCGCCCTACGTTGCCATCCCGAGTGTCTTCGCACCGGATCAAGGGAGCGGCTACATGAGCAGCGCCTTCGGTCCCTTCGCCCTCGGCAGCGATCCTGCGGATGGCAATTTCACCGTGCGTGATCTTGCCTCGCCGAAAGACATCGACGCAAAGCGCTTCGAGCGCCGCCGCAGCCTGCTCGGCGCGGTGGATGAGCATTTCCGCAGCACGGAGAAATCCGACGGCCTCAGCGCCATGGATAAATTCTACGCGGCGGCCTACAACCTCATCAGTTCCGACAAAGCCCGCGAAGCCTTCAATCTCGCCGCTGAACCGGTCAAACTGCGCGATGAATACGGCCGCAACGCCGCTGGCCAGCGCTTCCTCCTCGCACGTCGTCTCGTTGAAGCCGGTGTGCGCATGGTTTCGGTGAACTACGGCAGTTGGGACCATCACTCGAACATCAAAGGCTCATTTGAGAGCCAGGCGCCGCAGTTCGACACCGCCTTCGCCCGTCTCATCAAGGATCTCGACGAACGCGGCATGCTCGACAGCACACTGGTGCTTGTCAGCTCCGAATTCGGTCGCACGCCGAAGATCAACAGCACCAACGGCCGCGACCACTACCCGCGCGTCTTCTCCGTGGCGGTGGCCGGTGGCGGCGTGAAGAAAGGTTTTGTTTACGGCAAGTCCGACGCCCTCGGCGGCGAACCTGACGAAAATCCCGTCGGCCCCGAAGACCTCGCCCGCACGATGTACCGCCTGCTCGGCATCAACGCCAGCAAGCGCATCGTCGTCGAAAACGTCCGCCCGGTGGACATCGTGAACGGTGGCCGGCTGATCAATGAATTGATCGCGTAGTCCGCCTCACAGGCTGAACCCGTTCTTCTGAAACATCGCCCGCACTTCCTGCTCGAGCGCATCGAGCGTGCGTTCGCCCAGCAGGATGCGCAGGTGCTTCACGCAGATGGCGTCGGGATTGGTGTTGTCCGGCGGCTCCGGCGCTTTGGGTGCCTCGGGCGGCGGAGCGGGCGGCGTGAGACTCTTCGGATAGGAAAAGCGGCCGTTGCCGAGGTCTTTGACACCGGGCTGCTGCATGAACTCGGCCATCGCCTTGCGATAGGCGTCGTAGGCGGGCTTCAGCTTGTCGATCTCGGCGTTGTGGGCATCCGCCTGCTCCCAGAAGGCCGGCCATTTCTTCTTTTCCTCATGCAGGGCATCGAAGTACTGCATCAAGCGCTTGCCGCCGTTTTCATGCACGAAGAAATAGGCCAGCACATGCGAGGAACGGTAGCGGCTTGAAAGCATTTCCATCGTGGGCGGCGGAGCGGTGAAGTTAAAGCGCACCAGTCCGGGTCCGCCCGCCGGTTTTTCCTCCTTCTCAGACAGCAGGTGGCTCTTGATCTCGTTGCGCGTGGAAATGTCCGTGGTGTATCCCCACATTTCCTTCACGCCGAGCCACTGCGGCTGGTAGCGCACCGCACCGAACAGGCCGCGATTGCGGGAGCCGGGTTGTTTGGCGGCGAAGGCGATGCCATCTCCGCTGACGGAGAACACACCGCCTTTGTAGGCCAGATTGGACGTGTATTCGGCCAGACCTTCGATCAGCCACACGGGCATGTAGGGCAGGTACTCGTGCATCATCTGATGCGTGATCTCGTGCGTGATGGTGTCGTTGTTGATCTCCCCTTTGCGGTAGTAGGCACCGTTGGCCCCGACGGTGTCGGAGATGCCGAGCTCGTTGAACGGCATGCGAAAGACCTTGTCCTTCCGCACATACACGCCTGACGACCATGTGGGCGCACCCGTGGCGAGGTATTGGTCGCGCAAGGCGAACAGCTCGGCCTGAAACTTCTTCCGGCCCTCCTCCGGCTTCGGCACGATGCCCCAAGGCATCAGCCGTACGAGCTCATAGGTGCTCTCAAAAGCGCGGCAGACATCCTTCATCAGAATCGCGCCCAGCTTGGCGCTGGTCTTGAACTGGAAGTGCCCGGACTCGTAAATGCACTCGCCCGGCTCCTCCTTCACCACCTTGATGTTCATGTAGAGCATCGGTTCCTTCACCTCGGTGGGCATGCGGCGCTTGTCCCATGGCACACGACTGGCGTCAGCGGGATCCACAACACTCAGGATGGCTTTGGAGGCGTTCAGGCGCACCCAGGTCTGATCCTCCGCCGACAGACTGGTGAGCGGCACGGTGGCGGTTTGTCCACTGGTAAGGATCAGCATCACGTTGCCGTCCTTGATGCCGCCAAACTCGGCCTGGATCTGTTTGCCCTGCGCATTCGTCCAGTTGCGCGGTTCAGCCCGCGCCAAGGGGCCAATTCCCAGACTCAGCATGAAAAGAAGCAGGCAACGCAAGCTCATGGGGCAAAACATGGCGGGAATCCACGCTGCCTGACAAGATCAAAATGCAGAATCACGCAATCATCCTCTTTCCCCGGCATCAAAAGTGCGCATTCTCACGGCGGTTCTGATTTGAACCATCATGGAAGCAGTCAACATCCAGTTTGCACCCGCAACGGGCACTGAGGAAGAGTGGAACGAGGCGTATGCGCGCCTCGCTGATTACTTTCGTTCCTACCAGCTTCACAACCGCATCCGCCGCACGCAGCTCATTCTCGAAACGCTGCGCAACGCGGCCAAGGCACACGCGAAAGACCCCTCCCGCACTCCCACAGCCCATTCCATCGAGCAGGCGCGGCTCATGCTGCGCGAGTGGCTGGGCTTCATTTACAGCGACCTCAATCTGAACGAGGCCCAGCTCGAAGCCACCGGCCGGCTGGGTTTCCATCTCGCTGGCGGACCCTCCCGCTGGCCGCAGTTTTTCCTCGATGAAGAAAACATGCCCGATGACATGGCCGAAGCGATGCGCTCCGCTCTGCGCACCTCCGGCCCGGGCATGCAGGTGAGCAAGATGACCCCGCGTGACATCGACCTCGGCATGTTCACCGACGTGGCTGACGATACCTTTGATCGCCTGGGCCGTCATCCCATCCTGCGCTATTCCGTGCTGCTCATCATCATCGGCGGCGTGCTGGGTTATCTTTATTCCCTCTTCGGATGAGCGCACCCATCGGCAGCCAGACCGCGCACATCGCGATGACCGCCGGCATGCCGCCGAAGCGCATCTCGCGCATGCGCCGCGCCACGTTCTTCTCGCTCGTCGGTCTCGGCACCATCGTCGGTGCGTGGTTGTCCTTCATCTTCCTGTCGGAAAACGGCATGCGCATGGCGGAGTGGGGCCTCCTGCTGGTGTTCATCCCGCTCTACTATCAGCTCAATGTCGGCTTCTGGACCGCCATGTTCGGCGTCTGGCTGATGAATCGCCCGACGCCGGACTCCCTCAGCCTCTGGCACACGCTTAACGCCGACGACTACGAGCAGCCCATCACCGCCAGCACCGCCATCGTCATGCCGGTCTTCAATGAGGACGTGACACGCGTGTTTGAAGGCCTGCGCTCGATTTACCTCTCCCTCGAAGCCACCGGCCAGTCGAAGAACTTCGACTTCTTCATTCTCAGCGATTCCGACAAAACCAGCCAGTGGATCGAGGAGGAAACCGCCTGGCTCGAACTCTGCCGCCAGCTCAAGGCCTTCGGGCGCATCTTCTACCGCAAGCGCCGCAAGCAGATCAACCGCAAGAGCGGCAACGTCAGCGACTTCTGCCGCCGCTGGGGCAAGCGCTACCGCTACATGGTCGTCCTCGACGCGGACAGCCTCATGTCCGGCGCACTGCTCACCAGCATGGTGCGCATCATGGAAAAAAATCCCGGCATCGGCATCGTGCAGACGTTTCCGAAGCAGATCGCCGCCGACACACTGCTCGGCCGCGTGATGCAATTCGCGCAAGCACTCTACGGGCCGCCGTTCATGGCCGGACTCGATTACTGGCAGTGCGGCGAGGCCAACTTCTGGGGCCACAACGCCATCCTGCGTCTCGCACCCTTCATCGAGCACTGTGCGCTGCCGCCGCTGCCCGCAAACGCACCCTTCGGCGGCCACATTCTCAGCCACGATTTCGTGGAGGCCGCGCTCATGCGCAAAGCCGGTTACGCGGTGCGTTTGTTGCCAACGACACGCGGCAGCTATGAGGAAGGCCCGCCCACGCTGGTGGACATGCTCAAACGCGACCGCCGCTGGTGCCAGGGCAACATCCAGCACTTCTGGCTGCTGTTTGCCAAAGGCTGGCATCCCATGAGCCGCGTCAATTTCCTGCACGGCATTCTCAGTTACGTCAGCTCGCTGCTGTGGTTCCTCTTCCTCGTGCTGGCCACCTACCTCGCCGCCACACCCACGCAGCACACGCAGCCGCAATCGCTGCTCGCGGAGAAGATCCTCCTCGGCCTCACCGCCATGCTCATCTTCCTGCCGAAGACGGTCATTCTGCTCGATGAGGTCATCACCGGCCGCATGTTCAAACCGCTCAAGCTTCGCCTGCTCACGTTTGTCAGCAGCCTGCTCGACACCATCGTCTTCACGCTCATGGCTCCCGTGCTGATGGTCTTCCACGCGCGTTTCGTCATCTACACCCTCATCGGCAAAAGCGTGAGCTGGGTCACGCAGCGCCGTAAGATCGACGGCGGCATCAACTGGAGTGAGATCATCTTCACCTTTGCCAGCGTCACATTGCTGGGCCTCGCCTGGGCTGCTGTGGGTGCAGGCATCGGCTTCAAACTAGGATCGTTTGCGTTCCTCATCTGGATCAGCCCGATTCTCTTCTCGCTCGTCGCCTCCATCCTCGTCGCGGTACTGGTTTCCGGCGGGCGCAGTGGCAGGCGGCTTGGCATCTTCCTCACGCCCGAGGAATACGAGCCGCCCACCGTGCTCAAGAACATGCAGCAGAACCTGGAGGAAATTAAAGACCGCCTCCAGCTTCCGCCCGAGCTGGAACGTCACTACGGCCTCATGCAGGTCTGCCTCGATCCGTATGTGAACGGCCTCCACGTCAGCCTCCTGCGCCGTCGCCGTACCATCGACGTCTCCCGCAGCTACCTCGACGAGATCGGCCACCGCCTCATCACCCAGGGGCCGCAAACGATCAACGCACAGGAGCTCAAGGCTCTCATGCATGACACCGACACGGTGACCAACCTACACTATCGCATCTGGAGCGCCGCCGACCACGAGCTCGCCCCCTTCTGGGCCACCGCCATCCGACAATACAACCTCGCCTCCACCAGCCCCTTCGCCCACACGCTGGCGAAGCAGGAGATCGTGGAGGAAGAAGAACGGATTCAGCCAAAGCGCTGACCCGCGCGTGCTGTTTCGTTAATTGCCGAAGTTGCCCGGCGGTTTGGGCTCTGGGGCAGGAGTCGCAGGCTTGTCCTTCTTTTCTTCCGGTTTGGGCGTTTCCGCAGACGGCGTCTCGGCAGGCTTTACCGGGGCTTTGCGGACGGAAGGGGCAGGCGCGGGGGATGCTCCCGGGCGTTTGCCACCGCGTTGGCCGATGCGCTGATTCAGGCGTTCAACTTCGGCGGGTTCCAGCTTGCCGTTGCCGTTCTGGTCGAGGCGCGACATGACGGGGTTACCTGCCAGCAGCTTTTGCAGCGCCTCGATTTCATCGGCGTCGATCTTGTGGTTGCCGTTCTTGTCCGCATCGCGCAATCCGGCGAACGCACGACCCTTGCGGGCATCAGCGGCGGGTGCCTTCAGGCTGTCGGCCTCGGTCTGGTCGATCTCACCATTGCTGTTCTTGTCGAGGTTCTTCAATGTGCTGAAAGCCTTCTGGAGGGTAGGCAGTTCATCGGCATCGATTTGGCGGTTCTCATTCTTGTCGAAGCTCTTGAGGACTTCGGCCGTGGCGCCGTCAGGGCGAGCGGCGGATTTCTGGGGACGCTTGCTGTCTTTGGCGGCAAAGACAACGGCGGGCAGCAGGGCTGCCACGAGGATCATGATGCGGATTGGGGTTGGTTTCATACCCCTCTGTAACGCGACTTCATTCCCTAAGTTGCGCGGAGGATTGTCACAGCATCGCTGCCAGATCCGCCGCAAGCTGCTGTGCCTCATGAACCGGGCGATGCGCCTCGCGTTCGACGGGCTGGGCGGAGAGATCGGCTTCATTGAAGACACGCACGGCCATGTGAAGCTGGCCGTCTTTGATCCAAGTGTGCGCGCCCACGGGTGTCTGGCAGCCAGCCCCAAGGATTTTCAAGAATTCACGCTCGGCGGTGACACGTGACTCGGTTTCGGCGTGATTGAGGGAGCGAATCGCGTGAATCGTCGCTTCATCGCCTGCGCGGCATTCAATCGCGATGGCACCCTGCCCGGCGGCGGGAAGAAACGTCACGGGATCAAGCACGAGGCCGTAAAGCGTGTGTGTGTCGATGTGAATGCGGCTGAGGTTCGCGTTCAGCAGACCGAGGCGCAGCAAACCGGCGGCAGCGAGCAGAACGGCATCCAGCGGCTGATCGCCGAGCACTTTTTTCACGCGCGTGGGCACGTTGCCGCGAATCTCGACAATCTGCACATCAGGACGCAGAAACTTGAGCTGCGCAGCACGACGCACGCTGCTGGTGCCGACGCGGGCACCCTGCGGCAGCGTTTCTAGTGTGTAGGGCTGCGCGCTGACGAGCACGTCCTCAATGGCGGCACGCGGCAGGACGGCAGCGATGGTAAATCCGGCGGCGAGATCGCTCGGCACGTCTTTCAGGCTGTGCACGGCGGCGTCGATCTGGCTGCTTTCGAGGGCGATTTCGAGCTCCTTGATGAAGATGCCCTTGTCCACCTGCGCCACATCACTGAATTCGGAGAAGCGCAGGTCCTGGCGCTTGTCACCGCTGGTTTGAATGATCTGGCGCTCGATGCGCAGGTGCGGAAACGCGGTTTGCAGCTCCGCCGTGACCATGTTCGTCTGCGTGAGAGCCAGTTCGCTGCCGCGGGTGCCTAGAGTGATTTTTTCGATGCTCATGAAACGATGAATCCGTGCTGAGGTTGGCCGGGAGGCTTGAGGAAACCGAATTTTTCGAGCTGCTCCTCAATGATACGCTCGCAGGCGATGAGCTGGCGCTCGCGTTCGCGGCGGCCTTCGTCGGCGATGGCCTGCAAGGCATCGATGTCGTAGAGATAGACGCCTTCGATCTCGTTCACGGCGGGATCGACGTCGCGCGGCACGGCGATGTCGATGAGCAGCAGCGGATCCCAGCGGCGCTTGCGCATCACCTGCTCGATCTGCTCCGGTTTGATGACGAAATGCGGAGCGCTGGTGCTGGAGATGATGACATCGACCTCATGCAGCGCGTGTTCCCACTCGTCGAACTTCATCGCGACGCCCTTCATCTCGGTGGCGAGCTCCACAGCCTTGTCGTAGCTGCGGTTGGAGACGATGATGCTCTTGGCACCGCGTGAGAGCAGGCTCTGCGCGCAGGTGCGGCTCATCTCACCCGCGCCGACGAGCATGACGCGGCATTGCTTCAGGTCGTGGACTTTTTCAGCGAGATCGACCGCGACGCTGCCGACGCTGGTCGAGCCGCGCTGGATGGTGGTCTCGTTGCGCACCTTTTTACCGACGGTGAAGGCCTGCTGGAAGAGCTTGTTGAGCGTTTTGCCGGTCGCGCCGGTGTCGAGCGCGGTTTTGTAGGCCGCTTTGACCTGACCGAAGATTTCGGTCTCGCCGAGCACCATGGAATCGAGCCCACTGACGACGCGGAAGAGATGCCGCGCAGCCTCGGCGGAGTCGAGATTGTAGAGCACGAGAGCCTCGGCGTGCTCGGGCTGGAGCTCGAAATGCGCGACGAGGTAATCCCGTAGCGCGGCATGCCCGTGGTCACCGCCGGGCAGCGAATGCGCGGCGTAGAGCTCGACGCGGTTGCAAGTGCTGAGCACGACGCTTTCCTCAAAACCGGGCAGGCCGCGCACCTGCTGCACGGCCTGCGGCACCTGCGCCTCGGGAAAGGCGAGACGCTCACGCACCTCGACGGGCGTGGTTTTGTAGTTCAGGCCCACACAAACGAGGCCGCTGCGGTTGTCGGTCGGCTCAAGCATGCGTCACGATCCACAGGGAAATGAAGGGCAGGATGAAGCCGATGACGGCCAGCCACGCGGTTTTGCGCGGCGAGGTGAAGTGCTTCCACATGAGGATGCTGATGACCGCATACAAGGCCCAGACGACCCACGAAAAGACGAGCTTCGGATTCGACACCGACGTGTGCAGCGCAAAGGAAATGCCCAGCGCGATGCTCAGCAGCAGCAAGCCGAGCCGCACCAGCCGCTGAATCGCGCTCGCCAGGCCCTGGATCGGCGGCAGTTGATAAAACAGTCCGCCGATCTGATGACGCTTGAGCATGCGCTCTTGAACCAAATACATCACCCCGGTGATGCAGGCCAAAGCGAAGGCCGCATACGCGATCAAAGCCACGGCGGCGTGCAGCTCGACGAGCGCGTTGATCTGCCCCTTCGGCTTGTAGGGGGCGAAACCACCCACCAAGGCCATGATTTGCATGATGCTGACCAGCGGCGCTGTGAAAACGCCGAGCAACGACAGCCGGAACGCCGAACCGACGAGGAAATAGAGAAGAACGATGCTCCAGGCGATGAAGACGAGGATGTCCGACAGGCTTTTCATCGGGCACTGGCCCACTTCCTGGCCACGGAAGTAGATGAAGCCGGTTTGCAGCGCAAACCCGAGCGCCATGAGCATCAACTGCGCCCGCCCCTGCTTCCAGGCGCCGGATTTCAGCGCCAGCAAGGCCTGCACGACCGCGCTCACAAAAGTGAGCGTGGCGGCGGTTAGGAGCAGTTGTGTGAACGTCATGAAAACGGGGGGCGGATACTCGCGGCCTTGAACGGTTTCTGCAAGGGTGAAGGCAATTCTCGCTGCAATGTTGCCATCGCTTGCGCATCCCGGCATCTCCTCCATGATCGGGGGTCATGGCTCCCGACACCCTTGACCGCATCCGCACTACGATCCGCGACGTGGCCGATTTCCCGCAACCGGGGGTTCTGTTCAAAGACATCACGCCTGTGCTGGCCGATCCGGCGCTGCTGGCGCAGGCGATCGACGGCATGATCGAATCCACCGGCATCACGCAGGTGGACAAGGTTGTCGGCATCGACGCCCGCGGCTTCATCTTCGGGGCGCTGATCGCCGAGCGCCTCGGCGCGGGCTTCATCCCGGTGCGCAAGAAGGGCAAGCTGCCGTGGCAGACGCGTGGCATCGACTACGCGCTCGAGTACGGCACTAACGCGGTGGAAATGCATCTGGATGCCATCGCTCCAGGCGAAACGGTGCTCCTGGCGGACGATCTGCTGGCCACGGGTGGTACCGCAGGCGCGGCGCTGCATCTGATCAACGAAGCGGGCGGCAAGGTGCTGGGCAGCACGTTTTTCATCGAGCTGTCGTTCTTGAACGGCCGCGAGAAACTGGCGCAACACGGCCCGGTGCATGCGCTGATCACTTTCTGAGGCACGCTGCGATGACCGAACGCGAGTACCTGCGGCACCTGAACAACAGCGCGCGGAAGTTTTTTCCCGAGGAGGACACGCTGCCGCGCGGCCGTGCCGAAACGCTGCGCCAGGCGAAACGGTTTCTAAAGATCAAGGAGCAGCGCATCAAGCAACGGCACCGCACCGGTAGCTTCAGTGGTGTGGAAATCTGCCGGATGCGCTCGGATGTGATCGATTACCTCGTGCGGGCGCTGTGGGACGAAAGCGTGGCGACACTGGCACCGACGGTGCGAGCCAAGTTGAATGTAAGCGTGGTCGCCCACGGCGGTTACGGCCGCCGCGTGATGAGCCCGGGCAGCGACGTGGACCTGACCTTCATGTTTCCCGGCAACAGCGGCCGGGTTTCCAATGAGGTCGCGCAACTGATCCGGGACTACCTGCTCTATTTTTACGATCTGAAGCTCAAGGTCGGCCATGGATCACGCAGCGTGGGCGAATGCCTCACCCTGGCGAATGATAACATGGAGACGAAGACCGCGCTGATGGAGGCGCGTTTCGTCACCGGCCAGGAACAGGCGTTCAAGGAGTTCCGCACGCGCTTTGACAAGGAATGCATGGATGGTCGTGAGAAGCAGTTTCTCAAATTGCGCCAGCTTGACCTGAACACGCGTCATGCGAAGCAGGGGAACACGCCGTTTGTGCAGGAGCCCAATGTAAAAAACGGCTGCGGCGGCCTGCGTGATTACCAGAACCTGATCTGGATGACGTATGCGAAGTTCCGCACGTTGAACCCGAAGGATCTCGTCGGCCTGGGGCTGATCTCAAAAGCGGGGTGGAAGGAGGTGGAGCAGGCCTACGACTTCATCCTGCGCGTGCGCAGTGAGATGCATTACACGGAGAAGCGCGCGGAAGACCTGCTCACCCTGCGGTTGCAAGGACCGGTGGCCACGAACCTCGACTACCGCCACAAGCGCATCCTGCGCCGCATCGAGGCGCTAATGCATGACTACTACACGGCCACCCGCGACATTTTGCAGCGCAGCAACGAGGTGATGGACCGCTTCCACCTTCAGGCACTGGAGAACGAGGGCCAGAAAAAACGCCTCATCGGCTTCCTGGCACGCAAGCGCTCGGAAAAGCAACAGGAGCGCTTCGACGGCTTCATCCGCAAGCACGAGCGCGTGTATGCGGAGGAGAAGAATGTCTTCAAAGACGACCCCGAACGGCTGATGCGGCTGTTTCTGCAAACGCAGAAGCGTCACCTGCGCCTCAGCCCCGATTTGTTCCAGCTCATCCAGGACAACTTCCGCCTCGTGGACTCCAGCTTTCGTTACAGCAAGGCGAACCGCGAGACCTTTGAGGCGATTCTCACCAACAAGGGGGATGCGGCACGCACGCTGCGGCAAATGCACCGTGTGGGTTTTCTCGGACGCTACATGCCGGAGTTTGGCGCGCTCACCAATCTCGTGCAGCACGAGTTTTTCCATCTCTACACCGCGGACGAGCACACTCTGCGCACCATCGACAAGCTCGACGAGCTGAGCGATCCGGCGATGAAGGGCGTGGAGCTTTATCAACAGCTTTTTCACGACTTGCAGCAGCCGTACGTGCTGTATCTCGCACTGCTGCTGCATGATGCCGGACGGGCGGCAAACAAGAAGACGCACAGCGATGAAAGCACGACGATGGCCGCCGCCGTGTCACGTCGCCTGCAGGTCAAAGGCGAACGCCGCAGGCTGCTGCTCTTTCTCGTCGATAATCATCTGCTGATGTACCGCACCGCCACGACGAAGAGCCTCGATGACCCGCAGGTCATCGAGGAGTTCGCCAGCATCGTGCGCACCAAGGAGAATCTCGACACGCTGCTGCTCATGACCTACGCCGACTCGAAGGGCACGAGCGACAAGAGCTGGTCCGGCTACAAGGAGGCCTCCATCCGCCAGCTCTACCATAACACCTTGCGCTTCATGAACGCCCCGGCGGATTTCATGCGCAACGTGCAGGTGCCGCTGGCGGAGCTGCGAAGCGAGGTCGCGCGCCGTCTCGGGTCCGGATTCGAGGCGGAGGTGGAGGCGCACTTCCGCCACATGCCGCCTTCATACTTCAATTTCCGCGAGGCGGAGCTCATCGCCGCGCATCTGCGCCAGTTCCGCCAGTTCTTCGAGCAGTTGATCCGCGAGGAGGCCGACGCCGGACTGCTACCGGTCATGACTTGGGAAGATCACCCGGATCAAGGTTACAGCGAGCTTACCGTCGTCTGCTGGGACCGCCACCTGCTGCTGGCACGCGTTTCCGGCGCCTTGGCTGCGGAAAACATCAACATTCTCAATGCCGACCTGTACCAGCGCGGCGACAACCTCGTGCTGGACATCTTCCGCGTGTGCAACACGAACTTCGCCGCCGTCAGCACGAAAAGCGCACGCAACCGTGTCGAAGAGTCGGTGCGCCAGGCCTTCAGCGGGGCGCACTTTGATTTCAGCGAGGCCATTGCGCAGAAGCTCGGCAAATCCATCACGATGCTTGATGAGATCGGCGATGAAATCCCGCAGCGCATCCACGTGAACAACCATCTCTCACCGGATCAAACCGTACTGGAACTCCAGCTCGTGGACCGTCTCGGCCTGCTCTATGACATCTTCATGGCCATCGGCCGACTGGGCTTCAACGTCACCCACGCGCGCATCAGCACGGAGAAGGGCGTCGCCATCGACTCCATCTACGTTCAAGACGAAAACAATCACAAGCTGGCCAGCCGCAAACAACTCGACGCGCTGGCAGACGCCGTGCATGAGGCGGTGCATCTGCGGCTGCGACGTGGATCACAATAGCTGCTCGTTCATTTGAGCAGACCGCTGTCCGTGAGCCACTCGGTGAAGCGCTCGGGCCACTTCGCGGCGGCGCTGGGTTTGGCGTCGGGGCGGTAGCCGAAACCGTGGCCGGCGTTGGCGTAGATGTGGAGCTCGGCTTTCACGCCGGCGGCTTTGTATTTGAGATAAAGCGTGGCCATGCCTTCGGCGATGTCGGGGCGGTCGCTGTAACCGGCGGCGATGAAGAGCGGGGGCATGCCTTTTTCGGCGTTGAAGAGGCCGGAGGTGCCGGGGTAGATGAGGGCTTGGAAGTCGGGGCGGTTGCTTTGTTGCTCAATGGGGTCGGTGGCGTCTTTTTTGCCAGGATCGTTCTTCATGGCGGCGAAGGCGGCGAGTTCGCCCCCGGCGGAGAAGCCGAGGATGCCAAGGCGGTCGGGCTGGATGTGCCATTCGGCGGCGCGGCTGCGGACCGTGCGAATGGCACGGCGGGCATCGGCCATGGCATGGTCTTGAATGGTGTAGGTGCTGCCTTTTTCGCGAGCGAGGCGGTATTTCAGCACGAAGGCGGCGATGCCACGGTCGCGGAACCATTCGGCGAGGGCGTAGCCTTCATGGCCGAGGCAGAGCTTCGAGTGGCCGCCGCCGGGGCAGATGATGACGGCGGTGCCAGTGGATTTGTCCGCAGCGGGGACGAAAGGGGTGATGCTGGGGTTGTGAATGTTGACGACGTTGCTGCCTTCGGCTTTTTCCGGCTCAGCGGCGCGGGATTCGGAGCCGGGGGCACCGTGGGGCCAAAGAGGGAGGGCTGCGGGTGTTTCGGCGGCCAGGGCAAAGGCAGGCAGGGAAAGGGTGGCGAGGAGGATGGATTTCATGAGCGGGATGTAACGGTATAAACCGGGAACTTTGCCCGATTTGATGACCTGATTGACAAATGGACGACTCCCGCTAGTTTCGCGCCCCCTTTTCGAGGGGAGGCCGTGATTTGTCCGGTCTGAGCTGCCATTCTGACTTTCACCACCCCACACGCCCATGCCCAAGACATTCAGGACCTACCAACCCTCCAAACGCACGCGCAAACAGCAGTTTGGCTTCCGTGCCCGCACGAAGACGGCAAACGGCCGTGACATCCTGCGCCGCCGCCGTGCCGCCGGACGCAAGCGCCTCCTGCCGAAGGGCGTGGAAATTCACTTCAAGCGCCACACCCAGCAGCACACCTGATCCTGCTGCGGCGCTTCCCTTCCCCATGCGCCTTCCTTCAAACCTGCGGATGAAACTCGCGCGTGATTTCGCGCGGGTGAAGACGCAGGGCAGCAGTCAGGCCGGAAAATTTCTGGTTTTGGGCGTTTTGCGTGTGGAAACGCTGGAGGAGTTTCAGTTTGGCCTCATCACCGGGGGTAGGCTGGGAAATGCCGTGATGCGGAACCGCATCCGCCGTCTGCTGCGCGAGATTGTTCGTGCGCATCGAGCGGAAGTCGTTCCCGGCTGGCAGATGGTGATCATCGCCCGCTGGCGTGCGCCCCAGGCCACGCTGGAGGAGCTGGAAAAAGACTGGCTGCGACTGGCAAGGCGCATGAATCTGCTGAAACAGCCTGCCGTCCCCGCCCCATGAAATGGCTCATCCGAATCTTCATCCGTGGCTACCAAATTTTCATTTCTCCTGTCATTCATGTCTTCGGTGGCCCAGGCTCGGGGTGTCGTTTCACGCCGACCTGCTCCGAGTATTTTCTTCAGGCAGTCGAAACGCATGGAGCCCTGCGTGGAAGCTGGATGGGCCTGTGCCGCATCGGCCGCTGCCATCCGTGGGGCGGACACGGGCATGACCCGGTGCCTGGCAGGCAAAACGAATCCCACTAGCAAACCGAATTACGATCCCGCAAGCCATTTGTCATTGGCGGCGGTGTCGATCTCTCCCCTTTAAGTTTTCTCTCACCCCCCTCTCATTTTCATGGACCGTAAAAGTTGGATCATCGTTACGCTGTGCGTCATCCTCATGGGGGTGAACTGGCACTACATGCAGGAAAACCAGAAGGCCGCGCAGGCTGAGGCCGCTCGCAAACAACAGGAGGAAGCTGCCAAAAAGACCGCGGAAACACCCGCAGTTCCATCTGCAACGGCTCCTGTTGCCACGACGCCTGTGGCGCCAGTTGCTCCCGTGGTGCCGGAAGAAACTCATTCCCTGACCGCAGGCAGTGTGACGTTCGAACTGACCTCGAAAGGTGGCGGTATTGCACGGGCGGTGCTCGCGGGAACGGATCGTGTGACACTGAACAAGAATGCGGTGGAGCCGATCGGGGCGCTGCGTCGTGAGCCTGCGGGGCTGGATGCGATCGTTTACAAGCTGACGGCGAAAAGTGAAAAGAGCGCCACTTTTGAAGGCACCAGTGCCGAGGGCATCGTGGTGACGAAGACTTACACGCTGACGGAAGGCAAGGAGAGCGACGAGCATCTGATCGACCTTGCCATCACGCTGAAAAACACCGGCGCGGCGCAGCATCGCTCCGAGGAATATTATCTCTACGCCGGGGCTTCGAGCGCCTTGAAGCACGATGACGCGCGCTACGAAGGTTTCTTCTGGAATGACGCGGGTGACGCGGACTACTACCAGTCGGACTTCTTCGCGAAGCCGTGGTTCAGCGAGCTGAAGACGGAGTTTCGGCAGTCCTTCGAAGCGCTGCGCTACGCCGGCGTGATGGGGCGCTTCTACACGCACATCGTCACGCGCACGGCGGAGAAGGACGCTCCGGCAAAATTCTGGTCGTCACGTCGCAAACTGGCACAGCCGATTGATGCGGCACATGCGGGCAAGACCGACATCGAAGACCATGCCTACGACGCCTCGCTGGGTCTGCCGACGATTGATCTGGCACCAGGAGCCTCCGTCACGGAAAATTATCAGATCTACCTTGGCCCGAAAGAGTATGACCGCCTGAGCAAGATCGGCAAGCAGCGCAGCTTTGCGATGTTCTACGGCTGGTTCAAGCCGATCAGCATCTTCCTCTCCTGGGTGATGCGCTGGACGCATGACATGACCGGCAACTGGGGCGCGGCGGTCATCTTGCTGACGATTTTTGTGCGGCTCTGCCTGTGGCCGATCCATGCGAAATCCACCGGCACGATGAAGCGCATGGGCCTGCTGGGCCCGCTGATGAAGGAGCTTCAGGAAAAGTACAAGGACAATCCGCAGCAGCAGCAGATGGAGGTGATGAAGCTCTACAAAGAGTATGGCGTGAATCCCTTGGGCGGCTGCCTGCCGCTGTTTTTGCAGATTCCCATCTTCTTCGGTCTTTATCGCGTGCTGGAATACGCCGCCGAGCTGCGCGGCCAGAGCTGGCTGTGGGTGCAGGATCTTTCCGCCGCCGACACCGTGACACAGTTCATGGGTTTCGACGTCAATCCCCTGCCGCTCATCATGGGCCTGACGATGGTGGCGCAAATGAAGCTCACACCCCAGCCGCAGAGCATGGACAAGATGCAGCAGCGCATCTTCATGCTGATGCCCATCTTCTTCCTGTTCATTTGCTACACCTTTGCCGCCGCGCTCGCGCTTTACTGGTCCACCCAGAATATTTTCAGCATCGCCCAGACCTGGATCATGAAGCTCTACGTCCCCGAGCCTAAACTCGAAAAAGTGACGCAAAAACCGGTGCCCAAGGGACCGCCGCCGCAGAATCCGTTCTTCAACCCGATGGGCCACAAGGAGAAGAAGAAAGGACCGAAACCGCCCCGCCTAGGAGGCTAGCCGCCCATGACTCCCCTCGAACACGCACGTCACATTCTCGATGCCATGCTTGGGTATCTGGGCTTTGTCGTCCAGATTGAGGAGGACAGCGGTCCCGACGGCCCCACGTTGCAGGTGCTCACCGATGACTCCGACGCGCTCATCGGACGCCGGGGCGAGACGCTGGATGACATCCAGTATCTCGTGAACCGCATTCTCCAGCGCCACATCAAGGACGCCCCGCGCATCCGTGTCGATGTGGAGTTCTACCGCTCCATGCGTGAGGACAAGATGGTCGCCCGGGCCAAGGAATTGGGCGAGCGCGTGCGCGCCACCGGCCAGAATGCCGACCTGCCGCCGATGAACAGTTACTACCGCCGCCTCATCCACAACGTCTTCGTCAACGACCCGGAGGTCATGAGCGTGAGCCAGGACGGAACCGCCCGTTTCAAGCGCATCGTGCTCAAGCGCCGCACGAACTGAGTTGCAGCCCGGAACAGAGGAAAATCAGGTTCGTTCTTTACTCGTGGTGTGGTTTTGAGTTATTTCTCAAAACCCGCGCATATCCATGCGCGTAGCCTTCTCTGACCATTCAATCCAAAAAAAACCCGCTTCACACCATGAAATTGAGCTGTTTCCGATCTGTCTTGCTTGCCCTTGTCTGCAGCGCCGGGTTTCTGCATGCTGACATTGTGACCCTCAAAGACGGCAAAAGACTGGAGGGCAACATCCTCTCCGAAACCCCAACGGCGATCCGCATGCGCTACAAGCTGACGCCGAAGATCTGGGACGAGAAGGACATTCCGCGGTCGGAAATCACCGAAATTCTCAAGCAGAAGCCAGAGGAAGTAGAACTCATCGAGCTGAAGAAGCTGCTGCCCACGCCCGACCTCATGACGGCAGAGAAATACGAGCAGCTCATTCAGGACCGGCTGCGCCCCTTTGTGAACCGCTATCCCGGCACCAAAGAGGCCGCTGAAGTCGAGAAATTGGTCACCGACGTGCAGGAGGAGAAGGAGAAAGTCGTCGGCGGCGGAATCAAGCTTGAAGGGCGCTGGCTCAGTCCCGACGAAGCCAAGGCGGACAGCTACAACATCAAGGCGTATGCCTTACGTGCTGCGATCATGGAAAAAGCTGAGGCGAAGGACTTCAACGGAGCGCTCAAGGAGTTCGAAAAACTCGCCAACCCGACCAGCGGCTATATCGCCTCCGTGTATTACCCCAAGGCGGTCGAAGAGATTCTTGCCATTTTGACGAAACAAGAAGCTCAGATCGAGCAGATGATCAAGGACCAGCCCACCTTGCAGAAGATGCGTGATGAGAGCATCAAAAAGCTCATCGAACCGGATCTCACACGTTTTAAGGACGCCATTAGTCGAGAAAAGGAGCAGTGGAAGACCGCCTATGATATGGAGCGCAAGTCCAGCAAATGGTTCACCCCCAATAAGTATGATCTGCCGAGCCTGAAAGTGCTTTCCAAGAACATCATTACCGAAAAAACCCGCTTGAAGGAGATTGACATCGCCACCATAACCAAAGTCAACGAGGCCATCGCACGCCTCATGCAGGCGGATCTCAAGGCAGGCCAGGATGCCGGGGAGTTGAAAAAGATGGGAGAGGCCATTCTTGAAGGCGAAACCGCCGCAGCAAGCGCCGACGCCACCAGCAAACAATTCTATCAGAACGTTTTCCAAGCGTACCGCCAGCGCTATGCCTATGCCCAGCAGCAGCTCGCCATGCTACCGGCGCAACGGCAGGTGCAATCCGCCACCGGGGCCGCAAGCGGATCCAGTGCCATTGGCGGCACAGGTACGCCAGGAATGGATGATAAAGTGGCCGCCGCCCTCGCCGCAGCCGCTGGTGGCACCCCCACCGCTCTTGCCCCGGGCACGGTTGCTCCAGGCACAGCAGCACCAGCAGTAATGCCTGCGCCAGGAACCGTCCCCGTACCGGGGACAGCGCCGACCACAGGCTATCCCGTCCAGCAGCCTGGTGTCACTCCAGGAGTCCCCGCCCCAGGTGCCGCCGCTCCTCCTGCTGGTTATCCCACCCAGCCACCGCAGGCAGCCTACGCGCAGCCCGTTCCCACCGCCCCTCCAATGGCTGCCCCGGTTGTCCCAGCGGAGGCGGAAGGCGGCCTCAGCACCAACACCCTTCTGCTCATCGGTGTTGGCGTGGTAGTTATTGTCCTCGTTGCCGCAATGTCAGGCGGCAAGAAGAAGAAATAGCCGGCCTGCAGGTGAGTTACTCCCGCGAACCTACCCGACAGCATTTCGATCATTCACAAAAAAGGCAGCGCCTCACGGCGCTGCCTTTTTCTTTTGAAACACACACGCTCCAATGGACGCATCAAGCCGCCTCGGCGTTCTGCTGCTGGCTCTGATCCTTCACAGACATCGCCTCCTTGCCCTGGCGTTTACGCAGGTAATGCAGACGGGCACGACGCACGCGACCAGTCTTGGTGACCTCCACTTTCGCGACTTTCGGGCTGTGCAGAGGGAACACACGTTCCACGCCCTCGCCATAGGAAATCTTGCGGACAGTAAAGGCCTCGTTGATGCCGCAGCCCTTGCGGGCGATGACGATGCCCGCGAAAATCTGGATACGTTCCTTGTCGCCTTCCACCACGCGGGTGTGGACTTTGACGCTGTCACCCACGGTGAAAGCGGAGACTTCCTTTTTCAATTGCTCTTGATTGATCTTTTCGATGATTTTGCTCATAACACGCTCCTCAACCTCGCATCGCAGGCCGTGAATCAGTCAGGCCGGGGGCGAGGGGCGGGGAAGATGGACAGTTCACCTCATTTGGCAACCTGTTTTTCCCCCAGGCTGGAAACCGCCGGATTGCGCCCTAAACTCCCCTCACCCATGGAATCCTCCGTTTCTGCCCTGATCCGCGCCGCCATCGCTGAAGATGTCGGCTCTGGTGATGTCACCTCCCTCTACTTCATCCCCAAAAACTCACGTTCCAAGGCCGAAATCGTCGCCCGCGAGCCTGGCATCGTCTCCGGGGCCGAAATCGCCGTCGCGGTCTTCAAGGAAATCGACCCGGCGCTCGAAGTCGAGATCTGCATCTCTGACGGCAGTCCTTTTGAACGCGGCAGCGTCCTCCTTAAAGCCGCTGGCAGCACACGCTCCCTGCTCACCGCCGAGCGCACGGCTCTGAACTTCCTCCAGCGCCTCTGTGGCGTCGCCACGCAGACAAAACGATACGTCGATGCCGTCCAACCGCATCCCGTCCAAGTCTGGGACACCCGTAAAACCACCCCTGGTTGGCGTTTGCTCGAAAAAGCCGCCGTCAAACACGGTGGCGGCACCAACCACCGCATGGGTCTCTACGACCACGCCATGGTCAAAGACAACCACCTCGCCGCCAACAGCGATTTAAAATCCCTCCAAACCGCCATTCATAAGCTGCACACCGAACGCGCTGGCGTCCGCGTCCAGCTCGAAGCCGCTACTTTGCAACAAGTCGCCGATTTCCTCACCCTCGATGGAGTGGACATGCTCCTGCTCGACAACATGACCACCGATCAGCAGCGTGAGGCCGTGAAGCTCGTGAACGGCAGGCTCTGGCTCGAAGCCAGCGGTGGCATCACCCTCGACACGATCAAAGACGTGGCCGCCACCGGCGTGAACGCCATCTCCGTAGGCGCACTCACGCACTCCGCCCGTGCGCTTGATCTGGCGCTGGATTTGTACTGATCATTTCACCGGCTCATACTGCCAGGCCCAATCGCCGAGATAACCAGCCTTTTTCATGGCACTGAGGTCTGCCGTCGGGTTCACTTTGCCAGCGTCATCTTTGCCATCAAAAGCCACGGACCAGAGCGTGTAGCGCCCGTTGTTGTTCACACGGTAACGCAGTGCTTTGCCATCACACGGATCCAGCGGCACTGCGGGGAGAAACTCCGGCACGAGTTCATCTAGCAGCGCGGGATACCTCGAATGCTTGAGATAAAATCGCTCCAAGGCGATCGCCGTCATGGCCTGACGTGCACGAACCTGTGCCAGCAAAGCGTGCGCGCTGACCTGTTTCACGGCGGGGACCATGAGCCGGGCCATGATGTGATCCGCATGCAGTAGAAAATTCCGTTTCTCCATGATTTCACGATCCAGCGCCTCTCCAGCACTCACAGCCCCCGCGATTTCCCCCTTCTTGAGCGGTTGGATCAAATGTCGCAATTCCATTTCCGCGACCACGCTCTTCCAGTGGTCAAACAAGCCGCCGGGCACGGCTCGATACGCATTCAACGTCAAGCCAGTGCCATCACCTGAAAGGGCGTCCGCCATATCCTCACTGGCTTTTTTCCTTCCAGCGGCAGCGTCCTGGAGATAGGCCAGCGAACTCAGCCCTGCGGCCATCTCACCGCGCATGGCCAGCAGCAGCGCCTTGTCGATGTCATGTGTGGCGAAGGCATCTTGCAACAGGCGCAAATTGTCGGCGGCAAAGGCACGTTCACGCAGGCCTTGCCATACCGCCTCGGTGGCGTTGGCGTCCGCCGTAAGACCCACGAGGAATCCGATCAGCAGCGGCTCGGACTCACAGGCCGCGCCAAGGCTTCGGGCCACGAGAATGCTCCGCGTGGCCTCATGGCTTTCTTTGGCTTCCAGTGCTGCTCGTGCGCGCAGGCCTAGCATCCGCGCCAATGTTTGCGCCGGGGCATAATGCGGCACTCGCAAGCTGAACAGCAGCTCCGGCAGCTCTCTCTCCCGCAGTCCGGGGGTGAACATCGCCTGTGAACGCTTCGGCAATTCATCCGTGAGCTGTTTGAGCAGCGGAAACTTCACATCCAGCGCATTCAAAACATCACGACCAGGAGTGGAGGAGTCCACAGGCAGGTTGAGAAACTTCGCTTCGCGCAGAAATTTCACCCAGCTCGCCATGCCTGCGGCCTGACCCAGGGTGACTCCGCTGGCCGCTGGCAACTTGCCCTTCGCATCCCATTTCATCGCCTCCAGCGCTTTCCGCTTCGCGCCAGGATCGCCTCTGCTCTCGTCGCCATCAATGACCATCGCAATTCCGCGCAGTGGCTCGATCGCGAGCAGATTTTCCGCCTCTGGCGGTGTGGCGGGCAGCAGCTTGCGGAAGTCGAGCGTTTCACCCTCGCGCTCGATCATCGCCTGCACTGCGGCCCAGCGGCGTTTGCCGCTCCAGTTCGTCCAGACGAACAACAGCACGATGAGGGTGACGAGGGTGATGAAAATCCACAGCAGGACACGTGTGACACGTTTGGAGGTGATGCGACGAAGCATAAGAGGGCGAGGTTGGAGGTGAATGGTCAGTTGACGGCCAGCAGGTCTTCGATGAGGGCGGCACGCTCCTGCCACAACATGGCAGGCGTGGCATGGGCCGAACTTGGCTGCATGTCCGGTTCCGCCGGCGTGGTGAAGTACATCAGCAAAATCGCCGCCCAGGCCATGCTCCAGCCCGCGACAAGCCAGCGCGGTGTGCGCGGCGGGAGTTTGGTGATGCGCAGGATCTCGCGGTGCCACTCCGGCGGCAACTCGCGGCGTTGCAAGGCGCGCAGATCGTTTTCCAAAGCATCGGGATTCGTGTTCATGACGGTTTCAGTTCATCGTACAGCGGTTTCAATTCGCTCCGCAGTTTCTCCAGCGCGTAGCGGTAGCGGCTGGCGGCGGTATTCAGCGGAATACACTGCACTTCCGCGATCTCTTCAAAAGTCAGCCCGTCCCACAGCTTCAACTGCGCCACGCTGCGCTGCTCCAGCGGCAGCAGGGCCAGCGCCTGCGTGAGGCGTCTGGCAAGTTCCGCCTGGTCCGGGTCTTCGCACGTCGCAAATATTTCCACCGGCCTCGCATCATCCTCTGCGCGCCTCCGCACGCGATGCCGCCGCAGCCAGTCGATGGAGTGATGATGCGCCAGACGCAGCAGCCAGGCCCGCATGTTCGCTACATCCTGTGGAATCTTCTGCCGGGCCAGTTTGATGAACAATTCCTGCAGCAGGTCCTTCGCATCCGCCTCCTCGCCGGTAAAACTGGCAAAGTAATGAAACAGCCCCGCCGCGTGGGCATCGTAGAGTTCGGGCAAGGTCGGCGTGGCAGGCATGCGGGTGGCAGTTTCACGGACAGGACGCACGGCGGCGAGATTTTTGTCTGCCTGAACTGGCCAAACAGGCGTTTTCCCCCTGCAAAATTACTCTTGTAATCCCTTCGCGCGGCAGCATCCTCACGCCCAACTTTTTCAACTATGCCTCCTCCCAAACGCAAAGGCCCATCACGCAGCGGCCCCAATCGCGGTCCTTCCCGCGGCGGCCCACCCAAACGCAACGGCCCTCCGCCGCCACGTTACGCTCCACCACCACGCCCGGTGGAGCCTGAGGATGAGGCCAAGCAAAAGGAAGAAGCCATCGAACTCGAAGGCACCATCGCTGCCGTGCTCGCCGGCACCATGTTCCGCGTGAGACTGCGCAATGGTCACGAAGTGCTGGCTCATATCTCCGGCAAGATGCGCAAAAAATTCATCCGTCTCGTCATCGGCGACGCCGTGAAGATTGAAATGTCGCCCTACGACATGGACAAGGCGCGCATCGTTTATCGCATCGGCTGAGTTTCCGCCACGCTACGCGATCATGGCCGGAGACATCGTCTATTTCGACCTCGAAACACGCCGTACCGCCAACGACGTCGGCGGCTGGGGCAACAAGCACATGATGGGCATTTCGGTGGCCTGCACGTTCAGCACGAAGCAGAACGAATACGCGATCTACACACAGGACGAGGCTCCCGCGCTCATCAAGCAGCTCAAGGCGGCCGATTTGGTCGTGGGTTTCAACCATATCGGCTTCGACTACGAGGTGCTCAAAGGGCACGACATCATGTTTGATTCGGCCGATCTTCCCCACAGCCTCGACCTGCTCATTGATTTGGAAAAAGCCCTCGGCCATCGCATCAAGCTCGACGCCGTGGCCGCCGCCACGCTCGGCATGGGCAAAACCGCCGATGGCCTCGATGCGTTGAAGTGGTGGCAGCAGGGAGAGGTCGCCAAGATCGCCGAGTACTGCTGCTACGACGTGAAGGTGACCAAATGCGTCCACGAATACGGCGCGAAGCACGGCCATGTGAAATACCACGACCGCAACGGCCGGGAGCAAAGCGTGAAGGTGGACTGGAAGGCATGACGCCGCTGCTGCGCCTTCTTCTTCGTGCCGGTTGGGCACCGCTGCTGGTGCTCCTGTTCCACCAGGCCATCATGCGCACGCCGTATCGCCAGCAGCTCGATTTTGTGATGCATTACAGTGGTGGGGTGGCCATCGCCTTCTTCTCTTGGCATGCACTCGATTGCTTTGCGTCTTGGTTCGGCCAGCTCACCGTTTTTGCCCGTTACCTCTTCACCTTCACGCTGGCCTGCACCATCGGTCTGTTCTGGGAGTTCGCCGAACTCTATTCCGATGTCGTGTATGGCTCGCACATCCAGCACAGCATCCGCGAAACCATGCGCGATCTCGTCGCCGATGCCACCGGTGCGCTGACGACGCTGGCGCTGGTGTTTCTGGTGCGCTGTTTTGCCAGGAATCAACCGCCTGCGAGCCAGGTTTGAAACGCTGCCTCCGCACGTTGCAGCATCTCGGCCTGATTGCGCCGGAGGTCGCTGAACTGGTTCCATGCCGTCAGGTCTTGCTTGGAGCCTGAGCCTTCGATCTCGGCGATGAACTCCGTGACCAAGTCCAGCTTGTCGCCGTGTTGCTCGCGCAGATGTGCCTTGCAGGCGACGCCCGTCTCGTGAAGTCGATTTTTGGTTCCTAGAGCCATGCCGCATGCATCGTGCGGACTCGGGCTGAAGTCACGCAATCTCACGGGTTTTAGCGACGTTCTAAGGCGCATGACCACGCCCGACTTCCTCCACGTCTCCCGCCGTCAGTTCTTCCGGCAATCCGGCCTGGGGCTTGGCTCGGCGGCGCTGGGATCGTTGCTGGCCCGGGATTTGCCAGCGGCAGCCGCTCCACGGCCGCATTTTGCGCCGAAGGCGAAGAACATCATCTACCTGCACATGATCGGGGCGCCCTCGCAGCTCGATCTGTTTGATTACAAGCCGCTGTTGCAGAAGATGGACGGTCAAAAATGCCCGGAGGAGCTCACGAAGGGCAAGCGCTTCGCCTTCATCGGTGGCGAGTTGAAGCTGGCTGGCACCGAATTCAAATTCCAGCGCCATGGACAGAGCGGCCTCGAATTGAGCGAGCTTTTGCCGAACCTCGGCACGGTGGCAGATGACATCTGTGTGGTGAAGTCCCTGCACACCAACGAGATCAATCACGCCCCGGCGCAGATGTTTCTGCACACCGGCTTCGGCCAGGGCGGACGCCCGAGCCTCGGTGCGTGGGTCACGTATGGCTTGGGCGCTGAGAATCGCGATCTGCCGGCTTACGTCGTGATGCTGTCCGGCCCTGCCGGTGGGGCGGGATCGACGCTGTGGAGCACGGGCTTTCTGCCCAGCGTATATCAAGGCATTCAATTTCGTGGCAGCGGCGAGCCGGTGCTCTTCCTCGGCAATCCTGCGGGTCACAGCACGAAAGACCGCCGCCGCGTGCTAGACGCGGTAAAAGCGCTCAATGAGCAGCAGCTCGGCATCGTGGGCGATCCAGAGATCGCCACGCGCATCAGCCAGTATGAGATGGCCTACCGCATGCAAACGAGCGTGCCGGAGCTGATGGACATCACGCAGGAGAAAAAGGCCACGCTCGACATGTACGGCGCCCTGCCGGGCAAGGCGTCCTTTGCCAACAACTGCCTGCTCGCCCGCCGTTTGATTGAACGCGGCGTTCGCATGGTGCAGCTCTTTGATTCCGACTGGGACCACCACGGCGGTCTCAAGCAGCGCCTGACGGCCAAAGCGAAAGATGTGGACCGTCCCATGGCCGCTCTCGTGCGCGATTTGAAGCAACGCGGCCTGCTCGACGAAACACTGGTGGTTTGGGGCGGCGAATTCGGCCGCACCCCGCTGCGCCAGGGCATCAATGGCGATGGCACCAAAACCTCGCCGGGTCGTGACCACCACAAGGACGCCTATACGATGTGGATGGCGGGCGGGGGCATCAAACCGGGCATCGTTCACGGCAAAACCGACGATTTCGGCTTCAACATCGCTGAAAATCCGGTCCACACCCATGATCTGAACGCCACGGTGCTGAACCTGCTGGGCCTCGACCACGAACGCCTCACCTTCCGCTACCAAGGCCGCGATTTCCGCCTCACGGACGTGCATGGGGAGCTGGTCAGCGGGATCATGACCTGAGGAGAGGGCGGACTTCCTCCCAATAAAGAAAAAGGCCAGTGACACGAACTGCTGGCGTGGATTCTGCGTGGCGGTATCGTACCGGCCTGTCATTCGACAGGCTCCTTTTACCCCTTTATTTTTCACATGTGCGGAATCGTTGGATACATCGGCAATCGTCAGGCCAGCCCGATCCTTTTGGACGGGCTGCGTCGTCTGGAATATCGCGGCTATGATTCCGCAGGCATGGCGCTCAATGGTGGCGGCGAAGACCTCCGCATCGTGAAGCGTGCTGGTCGTATCGACAATCTGCGCATTGCCGTGACCGAGGCGAACCCGCAAGGCACGATGGGCATCTCCCACACCCGCTGGGCCACGCACGGCCCGGCCACGGATGTGAATGCGCACCCGCATCCCGATCAATCCGGCAAGCTCGTGCTCGTCCATAACGGCGTGATCGAGAACTACCAGACGCTGCGCGATCAGCTCATCGCCAAAGGTCACACCTTCCTGTCGCAAACGGACACCGAAGTCCTCTCGCATCTCGTCGGCACCTACTTTGATGAATCAAAGGAGAAGGATGGCACACAGCGACTCGTGAATGCGGTGAAATCAGCACTCGCCCGCGTGAAAGGCACCTACGGCATCGCCGTGATGCATGGCGATCTGCCCGGCGTGATCGTCGGCGCACGCCTGGGCAGTCCCTTGATCGTCGGTCTCGGTGACCACGAGCATTTCCTTGCCAGCGATGTGTCGGCGGTCGTCGCCCACACGCGTGACGTGGTTTATCTCAACGACTACGACATCGTCACGATCACCAAGGATCGTTACAGCGTGCAGTCGCATCAAGGAATCCCCGCCGAGGTCAAAGTCAGCCGTGTCGAATTCAACGCCGACGATGCCGAGAAGGGTGACTTCCCGCACTTCATGCTCAAAGAAATCTTCGAGCAGCCGAATTCCCTGCGCAACGCGATGCGCGGCCGTCTTTCCCGGGATGAATGCACCGCCGTGCTCGGCGGCTTGAACATGACACCAAAGGAGCTGGTGCAGATCGACCGCATCATCCTTGCCGGCTGCGGCACCGCTTATCACGCCGCGATGGTGGGCGAGTATCTCATTGAATCCCTCGCCCGTGTGCCCACGGAAGTCGAGATCGCCAGCGAGTTCCGCTACCGCAACGTTCCCACGAACAAGAACACGCTGCAGTTCGTCATGAGTCAGAGCGGTGAGACCATCGACACGCTCGCGGCGATGCGTGAAGGCCAGCGCAAAGGCATTCGCTGCCTCGGCATCGTCAACACAGTCGGCAGTACCATCGCCCGCGAGAGTGACGGTGGTGTTTACATCCATGCCGGACCGGAAATCGGTGTGGCAGCGACGAAGACATTCACGTCTCAAGTCGCCATCCTCACGCTGCTCAGCCTGCTTCTAGGCCGCATCCATCACCTCTCCAGCGTCGATGGCCTGGAGATGATCGACGAACTCGAAGCCCTACCGGACAAAATCGCGCAGATCCTCAAGCAGACCGACAAGATCAAGGCCATCGCCGAAAAACATGCGCACGCCGAGGGCATGCTGTTCATGGGCCGCCAGATGAACTACCCCGTCGCACTCGAAGGGGCGCTGAAGATGAAGGAAATCAGCTATATCTACGCCAGCGGACATCCGAGCGCGGAACTGAAGCACGGCGTCATCGCTTTGGTCAAACCGGACATGCCGTCCGTTTTCATCGCTCCTGGTGACGCGGTGTTCGACAAGAACGTGAGCAACATCGAGGAAGTCCTCGCCCGCAAAGGCCCCGTCATCGCCGTGACCACCGAGGGCCGCACGGAGCTGGAGCGCCTTACCAAGGATGTGATCTACGTTCCTGACTGCCCGTCCTACCTCACGCCGATCCTCAACGTCATCCCGCTTCAGCTCTTGTCCTACTACACCGCAGTGGCGCGTGGCTGCGACGTGGATAAACCAAGAAATCTCGCGAAAAGCGTCACGGTGGAGTAAGCTAGCCCGTCTGGAAGTCCAGCCGACCCACCATGCCTGCCAACCCGTCCCGTCTGAGCCGCACGATCTGCATCGCTGCTCTCGGATTGTGCCTCGGGCAGGCGCTGGCCGATCCGCCTGCCATTGTCAGTCCGTCCGTCAGCAACGCCGATCAAACGCCGGCGGATTTTCTCGATCTCGTGGGTCAGCGTGCCAAGGCCCGCTGGCGCCTTCTGTTCCGCCCGCCACCGCCCACACCGCCCACGGATCGCGGACGCGCCGCCTTGATTCTCGGCAGTCTGCTGGGTGACAGCCTCCTCGTCTGGCAGGCGGCGGACTCCCAGCAGTTCCGCAACAACAATCAGGACGTGCTCACCTACTGCCGCATGCTCGGCCTTGGCGAGAAGCTCATGCCCCGCCTCATGGCGCAGGGAAAAATGGCCGAAGACAGCGAGTGGAAGGATCTGCGTCACGAGATCGTCGATGGCCATCAAGAACTCGTGCGCTTGTTGCGCGAGCAGAGAGATGAGGATCTCGCCCTCATGATCGATCTGGGTCTCTGGCTCCGCATTCTGGAGATCACCTCCGCCATCGTGGCCGAAACCGCCGCCGTGGAACTCCGTCCGCTCTGCATCGGCTCACCCGCGATCCTGCAGGAAATGCGTGACGACTTCAGCCGCCTCAGCGCCTCGAAACGTGAAGAAGCCATCCTCAAGCGCATCGGCATCTCCATTCATGAGATCAGCACCCTCTGGAAAGACGCGGACAAAGTCCCGCCGACACAGATTCAGGTCGTCACCACTCAGGAAATGTTCACGGGGCTGATGCAGGCGCTCATGGACAAGTAGTCCCGTTCTTTGCTTGGGATGCGTGACGAACGCGTGAATCCGCGCTAAAGCGCAGAACCATGCCTCCCCGCATCCTCATCATCGGCCAGGGACTCGCCGGCACAGCGCTCGCGTGGCGTTTGTGGGAGCGTGGCGTGCCGTTTCTGATCGTCGATCGCGATGAGCCGCTCACCAGTTCCAAAGTGGCCGCTGGTTTGATCACTCCCATCACCGGCATGCGCCTCACCATGAGCTGGCGCTACGATGTGTTTTACCGCGAGGCCCTGCGCTTCTATCGCGCCTGTGGCAAGCGCATGAACCAGCGCTTCTTCTTCCCCCGCGGCTATGTGCGCCTGCTGAAAAACGAGCCAGAGCTCACCAAATGGCACAAACGCCGCCGCGATCCCGACATGCAGCCGTTTCTGCATCGCAAAGCGCCGCAATTGAACGCCGAGGTCATTCAGCAGCCCGAAAACGCCTTCCAGCAACGCCACGCCGCCTGGCTCGACACAACGGCTTACCTTGAATCCAGCCGCCGCTTCTTCGAGTCCCTCGATTCATACACCACAGCCGACGTAAAACCCGTCGACGTGCGTGACGATGCCGAGGGCGTCGAATGGCACGGCCAGCACTTCTCCCATGTCATCTGGGCGCAGGGTTGGAGCGCGGAAAAGCATCCGCTCTTCCACTGGGTGCCGTTTCAGTCCGCCCTCGGCACCATCCTCACCGTGCAGGCCGATCTCCGGGGCGAAACACGCATCCTCAACCGCGGCTGCTGGCTCCTGCCTCGTCATGACGACACCCTGCGTGCCGGCTCCACCTACGAATGGCAGTTCGACGATCCCAACACACCTTCCGCCGATCAAGTGCAGACACTCAAAAGCACACTGCAAAGCCTGCTCAAAGTCCCCGCCGAAATCACCGCCACGCAAACCGCCGTGCGCCCCATCATCAAGAACCGCCAGGCCCTCATGGGCACGCATCCCACCCATCCCCGCGTCGCGTTCTTGAACGGCCTCGGCTCCAAAGGCTCCCTCCGCTCTCCTTGGCTCGCCCGTCATCTCATCGAGCATCTGCTTGATGGCACAGCCCTTGATGCGGAAATGGATTTGCAGCAGAATGGGGTCTGAAATTTCGTGCTCGGCCATGGCCGGAGTCAGGTTCTTAACCGGCGAAGACGGCCACATCTTCTTCGACCTCGAACGCAAAAACCATCTCCCTCGCCGTCTTCTCCGCCACCATTCAGCTCAAGGTCGAAGGCAAGCCTACCATATGACGTTAAGGTTGAAGATCGTCAGCGGCACGACTAGACGAGGGAATGCCCCAGCTGAAGCATGCGCTTAAATTCCTAAAGGTGGGCCTTCTTGCGAAGCCCCCACGAGCCATCTTCAAAAAGAAGTGTTGTCGGGATGTGGCTGATAATTTTGAGGCAAATTTTGCATTGGTCGCCGGACTGGGAGTGCTCCCTGGTTATACGTACTGGACCGCAATGACATGGATCGGAGCCGGAGACGAGGCCAAGCGGCAAGTTGTTGGCAATCATCCAATGCCGAAAAATCCGGCCACGATCCAAAAGATCGGCATGCTGTCGCGGAAGTTGATTGAGCAAAAGATGAACATAGGGCGAGACGCTCAGGTGGAGCATTTGGTGGAATGCACATCCACTTTCGAGGATTTCATTTCATATTCTGCCTACCTGCATGGTGTTGTGGAAGGAATTTTGCGGAGCATTATTGTGCAAGCGTGGGGCGCGTTCGAAGTGCTCGCAGAAGATTTGCTTGTTGAATCAGTCACTCAAAATCAACCTTCATTTGGTTTCCTGAAGGGGAATGAAAAGTGGCGTTTTCGGAGCAGGGCCGCAATTCGTGATTGCTACCGCAAAGCATTTCCTTTGGATAACGCCTCAGTCACTACCGCACTCGATAACGAGGCTATTGATGCCCTGGCATTGTTGCGCAACCTTTTAGTCCACAAAGGAGGACGTGCTGATCAAGAGTTCCTGACTGAAGCAAAAAAGCACTCACTTCTGGCACCATTTCACAGTTTGCGCCTGACTGATCCCGTGAACCTCGACGGCGAGATTGTTTTGTCCATCGTGGATCCTGCGATGCTTGCCAGCCACGCTTTGATCGTCGCTGTCGACGAATGGTTAGAGACACATTAAAGATCGGAACGGTGCGCCACAGCGTGCATGGTTCTGATGGACGACAGGCACATTGTTTCTCCTGAATGGCGACCTGAAACACCGCCGCCGCCCTTTGGGGACCCGCCTCACCGCAGCCTCTCCCCCAACCAAACCTGGCCGCAGCTCTTGAGGGATCAGGATGATCCCTCTCCTGGTTCGAAGGCGACGGCCAAACGGACTGAAGTCCGGGAGTACTCTCCGATCCCTCTCCTGCGTTGAAGTCTTTATTCTGGCGGTGCCGTCGCTATGATGATTTCTCATGTCGCCCAAACCCCATCTCGCCAGCCCCAATGGCGGCCTGCCGTCCTCCGTGCTGTGGGCGCAGTTGATGTTGAAGGATCGGCTGCGGCCAGGTGACACCGTGATTGATGCGACGATGGGGAACGGGCATGACACGCTATTTTTGACGCAGTGCGTGAGTCCGGGCGGGCATGTGTTTGCGTTCGATGTGCAGGCAGCGGCTTTGGTGGAGACGCGGAAGCGTGTCCCGGCGGAGATGACGACGTTGATTCACTCCGGGCACGAAACCATGCGTGCGCATGTGCCGGCGGAGCTGCACGGGAAGATCAGCGCGATCATGTTCAACCTCGGCTACCTGCCCGGCACGGACAAATCACTGATCACGCGCACCGAGACGACGATGATCGCGGTGCGGGAGGCGCTGGAGCTGTTGAAGCCAGGCGGGCTGCTCACCATTGCGGTTTATCCGGGGCATGAAGGTGGAGCGGAGGAAGGGCGCAGCATTGCCGAATGGGCCGTGACACTCGATTCGCGGCGTTTTGAGGTACAGCACCTGCGCCCGATCAATCGCGCTGCCGCCCCGCCGGAGCTGTGGGTGGTGTGGAAACGCGGCTGAGCAGCGCCACTTGCGCGGCGGGCTTTCAGGGCCTAGCGAGAGAGCTTCCATGCTCGATTATCTCAGCATTCTCTCCGTGGCCGTGCCCGTGTATCTCACGATGGCCGCGGGAGCACTAGCGCGGCGCACCGGGCTGCTGAAGCCGGAGGCGGACACGAGCCTGATGAAGCTCTCGGTGATGATGCTGACGCCGGCGCTGATCATCGAGCGCGTGGTGGGCAACCCGGCGGTGATGAAACTCGCACCCGTGCTGATTGCGGCCGGTTTGGGCTACACGCTGGTCGTGACCGGCATCGCGCTGACCTATTTCGTGTCTCCGCTGATCGGTCTGAAGAAAGGCGAGGGCCGACGCACGTTCAGCGTGGCCTGCGGGCTGCAAAACTACGGTTTCGTGGCCATTCCGCTCGTCACCGCGCTCTTTCCTGACAAAGGCACACTAGGCGTGCTCTTCACCTTCACACTCGGCGTCGAGCTGGCCTGCTGGACGGCCGGAGTCGGCCTGCTCACGGGTTTGGGCAAGGCACCTTGGCGGCTTGCACTTAATGCGCCCGTCATCACCATTTTGATTTCCCTGCTGCTGAACTTCACCGGCCTGCATGTCCATGTGCCGCTGTTCGCACACAACACCTTCACCATGCTCGGTGCCTGCGCGGTGCCGCTGGCCGTGCTGCTCATCGGAGCGTCCATCGCGGACATCTGGGGCCAGGGGGCGATGCAGTGGAAAGTGGCCGTGCTCAGCCCGGTGCTGCGGCTGGGCATCATTCCCATCGCTTTTCTTGCCACCGCGTACTTCCTTCCCATCACGACGGAATTGAAACGCGTCATCGTCGTGCAGGCCGCGATGCCCTCCGCCGTGTTCAACATCATGATCGCGCGGCTTTACGGCGGTCATGCGCCCACGGCGGTGCAGGTGGTGATCGCGACCACGGTCGTGAGCTGCATCACCACGCCGCTGGTCATCGCATGGGGCCTCAAACTGGTCGGCGTATGAGCCTGCCCTGGTATCTGCTGCTGCCGCTCGTCGCCGCCATCGGTTATGCGATTGCGTCGTTGCTGCTGAAAAAAGCACTCAACGAGGGGGCGCATCCAATGGCCTGCTTTCACATCAACAACTGGACCAGTTCGCTCGCGTTTCTGCCGCTCGCGTTGTTTGAGACGCAGCCGGTAACCTGGCATCTGTGGTACATTCCCGTCGGACTCGGAGTGCTGTTCTTCACCGGAAGCTGGTTCACCTTCATCGCGATGCAGCGCGGCGATGTTTCGCTCGTGACGCCGGTCATGGGATCAAAGGTCGTGTTCGTCGCCCTCAGCGCGAGTTTCCTCATCTCCGGCAGCATGAAGCCGCTGATGTGGATCGCGGCCATCATCACCACGGCGGGCATCTTTCTCATGAGCGCGACGGATTTCAAAACACCGAAAGGCGCGCGTCTCGCGGGGCCAGTGGTCATGGCGCTCATCAGCGCGGCGTTTTTCGCGCTGGCGGACGTGCTGCTGCAAATGTGGGCGCCCGCCTTTGGCCCGAAGACCTTCCTGGCGCTGCTGGCCGGCACCACAGGCGGCCTTTCTTTCCTCGCCATCACCTTGCTGCCCAAAGCACCGCCGATTCCGTGGAATCGTGCCACGCAGTGGTCCATCGGCGGCAGCGTCTTGATCGCCGCGCAGGCGATCATCCTGTCCCTCGCGCTCGCCTTCTACCATGACGCCATCGGCGTGAACGTCGTCTATGCCACGCGCGGCATATGGAGCCTCGTCGTCGTGGCATTGCTAGGGCCGCTGCTGGGAAATCGCGAACGCCACGAATCGGGCCGCGCTTACGGCATCCGCATCGTGGCCGCCACGCTGCTCATGGCAGGCGTGACCTGCGCGGTAATCGCCCGCATGGGGTGAGGCATCACTCCGCGGCCGCGGCCTTCTTCTTTTTCTTCTTCATCGGCTTGCCGGGCTCAGCACCGTCTCCCTTGCCTTTGGATCCCCACAGCGGCGACACGTTCGTGTGATTCCACGCATCCCACTTTGCTTGCAGTTCTTTCACTTTGTCCGGCATTTCGGCAGACAAGTCCTTCATCTCACCGATGTCGGTGACGAGGTTGTAAAGTTTCGCCGCCGTCACAGGATGACGACCGCCGTCGTTCGCGTCCACATTGCCGTCGTAGCGCACGAGCTTGAAATCGCCTATGCGGATCGCCATCTGCTCGCCGAGGCGCCAGTAGAGCGCGTCATGCGGTGCGGCGGTGATTTCACCGCTGAGATAAGGGAGCAGATTCACGCCATCGACTTTGGCCTCCGCTCCAGCGACAGCCAGCGCCGTTGCGTGCAAATCGAGCTGGATCACCGGCTTTTCATACACGCCCGGCTTGACCGTGCCCGGCCATGACACGACGAACGGCACGCGAATGCCACCCTCCAGCGTCGTGCGTTTCGATCCGCGCAGCGGTGCATTGATCGAGCCGTTCACCGTCACGCCTTTCATCGTGGGCCCGCCATTGTCGCTGATGAAAGTGACAAGCGTATTCTGCTCCTGGCCGGTTTCCGCGAGTTTTTTCCGCACCACGCCGATCGCATCGTCCATCGCCAGCATCATCGCCGCGTAGGTGCGGCGTGTTTTGTCTTCGATGTCGGCAAATTTCGCCAGTCGCGCATCGGTGGCGTGCATCGGCGTGTGAACCGCGTTGAAGGCCAGATAAAGAAACCACGGCTCGGCTTTGTGCTTTTCGACGAAGGCCGCCGCTTCGCGCCCAAACGCATTCGTGGTGTAATCCATCTCCTTCACCGGCTCCTTGCCGCGCAGAATCGCTCCCGCGTCGAAATAACTGTGCGCGCCGCCGAGAAAGCCGAAGAACTCGTCAAAGCCACGCGCCTGTGGATGCATCGACTCCAGCGAACCGAGATGCCACTTGCCGACGAGGCCCGTCGCATAGCCCGCGTCTTTCAGCCGGTTCGCCAGCGTCTTCTCCGTCACCGGAAGGCCGGCGTCACTGGGTCCGGGATTGAATTCATGCCCGAAACGCTGCTGATAACGCCCCGCCAGCAAACCTGCGCGTGTTGGTGAGCAGTACGGCCCCGTAACGTAGCCGTTCGTGAAACGCACGCCCGAGGCCGCGAGCGCATCGAGGTTCGGCGTCGGAATATCTTTGCAACTGTGGAAGCCCACATCGGCGTAACCCATGTCGTCGCCCACGATGACTAGAATGTTCGGTTTTGTGGCGGCCTGCAGCGCCACGGTCAGAAAAAGCAGGAGAAAAACGGCTTTCATGGCTGTGCCGCTGCGAACGAAACAAAGCCGTGAATCGTTCATGAATTGATCAAATCCGCGGCCAATGCGTCCAAACAAGGGCCATCACCCCTCACCCCCGAGCCTTATGAACCCCCTTCTACGATTTTTTGTGCTCTTCTGCTTCGCGGCATGGACCGGTCATGCCTCTGCGGCAGTCCCCTCCAAGTCCAAAGAGAAAACATCGGCCAAAGCGCCGGCCAAACCAGAAGCATCCACCAAAGCCAAGACAGACACTCCGGCGAAAGCAGAGGACAAACCCGAAGCGCCGCGGCCCGCCGCCGTCTCGACCATCAGCATCGAGGACATCAGCGGTTTCACCAAATATCCCAAGCAGGTGCAAAGCCTCGTGCAGAGCGCCTTGGCGCTCACGCACCTGGAACTCGGCTATCTCTATGGCTCCCATGAGCCAAACAAGGGCGGCATGGACTGCTCCGGCACCGTTTATCACGTGCTTCATTTCCAGGGATTGAAGAACGTGCCACGGCAGTCGAACGAGATGGCTGAGTGGGTGCAGGAAAAAACGCAGCTGCATCTCACACCCACTGCCACGAGTTTGGACAGCCCCGAGTTCGCTGACCTGAAGCCCGGTGATCTGCTGTTCTGGACCAACACGACCGAAACGAAGCGCAAGCTGCCCGTGACGCACGTCATGATCTACCTCGGCAAGCACAAGAAAACCGGCCAGCGCATCGCCTTCGGCTCCAGCGATGGCCGCAGCTTTGAAGGCCAGCGCCGCAGCGGCGTGAGCGTGTTCGATTTCCGTCTGCCGCGGGCGGAGAGCCCCACGCATTTCCATGGCTACGGCAGAGCCCCGGGCCTGTTGCCGGTGGAACCACCACTCGTCGTCATCGCAGCCGTCTCCAAACCCGTTGAAAAAACTCCCGTGGTCGAAAAAGCCGTGCTGAAGCCGGCCCAGCCGAAGGAAGAAGTGCGCAAGGCCGTTGCTATCGTAAGCGAGGCCAAAGCGGAGCCTGAAATCAAACCCGATTCGAAAAAGGTGATCGTCGTTGTGCCCGCACCCAAAACACTGCCTCCGGGCAAAGCAGAGGTCAAATCCACCGAGTCGAAGCCCGAAGTGAAACCGGAGATCAAGAAAACCGCCGTTGCCGATGCCACGCCCAAATCAACCACGACAGCGAAATCCAAGACAACGGCGCCCAAGAAAAAAACCACGTCCGCTTCAACCACGACAAAGCGCAAAACTCCGCCCACACCCCCGAAGAGCAGCTTTGAGCGAACAATCGACAATGCCGTCGGTTCCGTGCGTCGTTTCTTCCGCCAGTGATCAGCGCATCCACTCATCGCGATGCGCGGCGACGAAGTCGTCGTCGTTCAGATGCGGATAAGCAGCGTGGACGCGGTCGATCTCTTCAAGCTGGCCAGGGCTGAGTGTTTCGTGTTCGTCGAGGCACCAGATGCCTTCGAGCAGCCCCTGGCGGCGCAGGATTTCATGCAGACCAGCGATGCAGCCGCGGAAACCATTGGCCGAGTCGAAGAACGCAGCGTTGCTGTCAGTCACTTCGATGCCGAGGCGCAGCAAATCGGGCGTGGCATCGGCGTTGCGACATTGTTCCAGCAGTTCGACGGCACGTTGCGTCCAGACGGACCAATGGCCGAGCAGTCCGCCGACAATGCGCCGTTCCTTGCCCGCAAAGCGGAACGGCGTGAGGAAATCGGCCACGATGCTGTCATCGTTGCCAGTGTAGAGCGTGATGTCATCGCGTCCGGCCTCGATCACGGCACGAACCACATCAATCGTCTGGTAGCGGTTGAACGGAGCGATCTTGATGGCGACGACGTTTTCGATTTCAGCGAAGCGACGCCAGAACGAATGACGCAGCACGCGGCCGCCGACGCTGGGCTGAAGATAAAAGCCGACGATTGGGATGATTTCAGCCACAGCGCGGCAATGTGCGATCATTTCATCTTCGGTGGCATCTCGCATCGCCCCGAGGCTGAGCAAACCGGCGTGGTAACCGAGTTCATGCAGCAACTTCGCTTCAGCGAGAGCCTGATTGGTCACGCCGCAGATGCCACCAATGCGCACGAGCGGTGTAGCAGCGCGATCCATTTCTTCCTTCGCCAGTTCGAGCACCGGTCGGAACAAACCGACCTTCGGATCACGAATCGCGAACTGCGTCGTGTGCACGCCCACCGCGAGGCCACCGACGCCTGCGGCGATGTAATAACGTGAGAGCACCCGCTGCCGCCGTTCGTCGAGTTTGCGCTGTGCATCGAGCACGAGCGGATGCGCGGGAATGGCGATGCCGTGTTGAAGCTGCTGCCGGAAATTCATGGTGCGCCTTGTTTCATCCAGAGGCGCAGCATGTCGCGCAACATCCCCATTTCACGGAAAAGCTGCGCCATATCGTTGTGAAAATGCTCGAAGCACCACGGGCCGCGAAATCCGGCCTGCCAGCCGATGTCGAAGCAACGTTTCAAATCGTAGGCCGCGTGTGTTCCATCTGCGGCGAGATCACGTGCTTTGAAATCGCATGACACAGCGAAGGGAAACGCCTTCGCGAGGCCGTCATAACGCGCCGCATCGGTCCAGTTGCCGGTGTCGGGCTGGGCTTTGAGGCCGGAACCGACGGCCTGGATGACTTGCGGGATTGCGTTGGCATCACCTTGCATCCAGCCGAAGTTTTCGATGAGTACGCCGGTGCCTTTTTCACCCGCGTAGTCGATCAAGTCGCGATACGATTGCGCCAGAAGTTTCAAATCGGGCGGTTTCGGGCCCGGCAGCGGTCGCACCCAACGCACGCCGAGCAATGCGGCGGCATCGATGGTCTTGCGATACGTGTCGAGCGCCTGACGTCGCACGGCTTCATCCGCATTCGCCATGTCGAGGCCCTTCTGGTTCATCTTGAGGTTCGTGAGCACACAACCGGCGTCCGTTGCGGCCTGACGCAGTTGTTCGAGGTATTTTGGCTCCAGCGAGACGAGCGTGGCCGTCATCAGATCAATCACGTGCATGCCCAGTTCGTCACGCATGATGCGCGGCAGGTCGAGGAGGTGCAGTTTGCCGGGCTGGGCCGTTTCCGAGAGATGCCTCATGAATGAACCGGTGGTGATGCCAAGTTCGCGTTGCAGCGCGGGAACCGGAGCCGCTGTTAAAGTCAGCGGCAGCGCCTGAAGAAAGCGTCGGCGTTTCATGTTGGCTGACACAACGAAATCATTGCCCGGATTCACACACGGGCCAGAATGGGTTCCCGCCATGAAATACCTCCTTTCCGCCCTGCTCTGCTCTTGTTCGATTCTCAGCGCCGCCGATGAGTTTCCGCTCGTCGAGGCAAAGGAATGTCATCCACGCAACGGGCTGCCGAATTTTCTCGCGAAGGCGAACACGGCGGGCGCGGAGATCAAGATCGGTTACCTCGGCGGTTCGATCACGGCGCAGAATGGCTGGAGGCCGAAGACGCTGGCACATTTTCAAAAGACCTGGCCGCAGACGAAGTTCAGCGAGATCAATGCGGCGATCGGCGGCACGGGATCAGACCTCGGCGTGTTTCGTTTGAAGCAGGACGTGCTGGATCACAAACCTGACCTCATGTTCGTTGAGTTCGCCGTGAATGACGGCGGCGCATCGCCAGAGCAGATTTTCCGCTGCATGGAAGGTATCGTGCGGCAGACGTGGAAGGCACTACCGGAATGCGACATCTGCTTTGTCTATACGCTGACTGAAGCGTTGGCTCCGGCGATGCTGGAGGGCAAATTCCAGCGCTCGGCGAGCGCGATGGAGAAAGTTGCCGATCACTACGGCATCCCGACGATTCACATGGCGATGGAAGTCGCGAAGTTGGCGAAGGCCGGCAAGCTGGTGTGGAAGGCCAAGCTGCCCAAGACGGACGAGGAAAAGAAGGCGCTCGGTGATCAATTCGTCTTCGCTCCGGACAGCGTGCATCCGCACGTCGAAACCGGTCACGAACTGTATCTTCAGGCGATTGTGCGCTCGTTGGAGCCGATCAAGGCGGCCACGAAATCGCCAGCCGCGCATGCGCTTGGCGCATCATTCATCGCCACGAATTACGAACAGGCCAAACTGCTGCCGATCACGGCAGCAACGCTGTCGAAGGGCTTCACGCTGCTCGATCCGAAGACGGATGAGTTCGGCAAACGTTGGGCGAACCGCATGACAGCGCTGCACAAGGGTTCGCAACCGGGTGAGACGATCACCTTCAATTTCAAAGGTGTGCGATGCTCGATTTACGACATCGTGGGGCCGGATTGTGGCCAGTTGATCATCACGCTCGATGATCAGCCGTCGAAGATCGTGCCGCGTTTTGACGCTTACTGCACCTATCACCGCCTCGGTGCGTTCGTGATCGGCAATGACCTCGAAGAGAAGGTTCACACGGTGAAAATCGAAATTCATCCCGATCAACCCGACAAGGCGGCGATCTTGGCGAAGAACGGCAACAAGATCGACAAACCGGAGCGCTTCGATGCTACCGCGTTTTATCCCGGCGCAGTTCTTTTGGTAGGCGAGATAATCAAGTGAAGCGGTATTGGGGGTGGTTTAAAGCCTGATTCAATTTCGTTTGGAGCGGAAGGGCATATTATTGTGGAAATTATAATATGTGCTCTTTTCTTCTATGAGTTATGACCCCGCCCGCATAGAGCCGCTTTTCAAAGAAGCGCTGCAGCGTGCCAACCACATTGAACGCCATGTCTTTCTCACAGGAGCCTGTGGGAACGATACCATGTTGTGGAATGAGGTCTGGGACCGTCTGCGCAGTCAGCCCGATACCAGCGGCAAACAGCGCAAAACCAAGGGGATCAAGGTGCCGAAGTCTCCTTCTCGCAGTGCCGTCCCTGAGAAGCCTGGCGACATGATAGGCCCCTACCGGTTGCTGCAGATCATCGACGAAAGCGTGTGCAGTGTGATGTGGATGGCGGAGCGAAACCAACGCGTGGCGGATTTTGTGGCGATCAAGATCGTGCCTGTGGCCGCCAATGACTTTTTGATCCGCTACGAGGCGCAGAAGCACGCGCTGGCGCTGCTGGACCATCCCAGCATCGCCAAGCCGCACGCCTGTGGCATGACGTCTGGCGGCTGCCCGTATCTTGTCACGGAACTCCTGCACGGAGTGCCCATCACGCAGTTCTGCGATGATCAAAAGTTGTCGCTGCTGGTACGCATCCGGCTGTTTGTGCAGGCGTGTGATGCCATCCATCACGCGCATCAAAAAGGCGTGGTGCATGGCGATCTCAAACCCACCAATCTGCTGGTCAACTGGGGAGAGAATGGGCAGCCGGTGCTGAAGATCACGGACTTTGGCATCGCGAAAGCGATGAACCACGCCCTCGCCACTCCCGACGGGTGGCTGCGAACACCCGCCGCCTATTTGTCCCCGGAGCATGTGGGCGTCGGCACGATCGAGGCGCGCAGTGACATCTACTCGCTAGGAATGCTGCTTTACGAACTGATCACGGGCCGTCTGCCCTTTGCCGCACCCAAAGAGACGTCGGATCATCTGGATGAAGTGAAACGACTCGTTTGCGAAACACTGCCACCGAAGCCCTCCGCCTGCCTGAGTGCGCTGCCCAAGGCTCAGCTCATTGGTCTTGCGCTCAACCGCAAAGTGGGTGCAGCGAAATTCACCGCGCTCGTCGAGGAGCATTTTGACTGGATCGTGATGCCCACGCTGGAAAAGAAGCCCGCGGGTCGCTATGCGACAGCCAGCGCCCTCGCGAATGACTTCCAGCGTTACCTGACGGAAGCAGAGATGATGGAGGAACAGCCCGCCATAAAGGATTCAAGTGTGGGAACCTTCATCAGCGAGCACCGGGGCCTGTTCGCCGTGGCAGCCGTGCTGGTGCTAACTCTGGTGGGCGTGATGGCGATCACGGGCTGGCTGTTGTTGAAGAATAAGCAGGAAGAAGTCCGGGTTGCCTCCAAGAAGAAGGCGGAATCGCATTCCATGACCGCTCGGTTTTTGCAGGAGATGTTCGCCGGTCTGACCCCGGAAAAGGTGAAAGGGCATGACACCACGCTGCTGAAGAACATGCTGGATGAGGCCTCAGAACGCATGGACACACTCGTGGACAACCCCGAGGCCGGCGCACGGACGCAGGAAACGATCGGGCTGACCTATCTGGCGCTGTCGCAGCCTGCCAGCGCGCAAAAGCAACTGCAAGGCGCCGTGGACAAACGCAAGCTCGCGCTCGGCGGCGGGCATCGTGACACGCTGCGCTCGATGAAGGATCTGGCGACCGCGTTGAAGGAACAAGGACGGCATGCGGACGCGGAAGTCCTGCTGCGCCAGACCCTCAGCGCCCAGCAACGGGCGCTCGGCCCGGATCATCCCGACACGTTTGTCACGATCACCCTGCTGGCGGCGGTGTGTGACGAGCAGGAGAAGCACCTGGAGGCTGAATCGTTGTTTCTGAACCTCTGGCAGGTGCAGAAACGCCTGCTCGGCCCGGATCATCTCGAAACGCTCGCGACCATCGGCCATCTGGCGTCGTCATACACCACCCAAGGCAGGCTTGCCGAGGCAATGAAACTGCGCGGCGAGCAACTGGAGGCGACGCAACGTGCGCGAGGCAATCGCGATCCACAAACGCTGGTGACCATGAACATCACCGCCGCAGCCTATGAGGCAGGTGGGATGCCCTCCGAGGCGGAGAAGCTGTATTTCGGGGCGCTGGAGATCATGAAGCAGACGCTCGGGCTAGAACACCCGGACACACTGGCCCAAGTGGACCGGGTGGCACTGATGCTCGGCCGTCACGGGCGGCATGTCGAGTCTGTGAGACTGCACCAGCAGAGTGTGGATGCTAAACAACGTGTGTTCGGAGCCCAGCACCCGCAGACGCTGCTCTCGATGAAAGGCCTGGCGGATGCCTATGAGGCCCAAGGAAAGCAGACCGAGGCGGAAAGCACCCATCTGCATGTTTTGGAGACTTTGAAAACCGCCTTCCCACCGGAGCATCCTGAAATTCTCGCGCAAATGGACAACGTCGCCCAAGTCTATGACCGCCACACCAAACATGCGGACGCTGTGACTCTACGTCGGCAAACGCTGGAGGTGAGACAACGCACGCTGGGCACAAGCCATCCACAAACACTCCACTCCATGCAGATGCTGGCGTCGTCGTACGATGCTGATGGCAGGCAGGCCGAGGCTGAAGCGCTTCTGCTTCAAACCCTCGAGACGATGAAAACGGCCTATGGGCTGGGAGATCCCGATGTGCTCGCTCAAATGCGTGCTGTGGCGGTCATGCATGGAGACCACGGCAAGCACGCAGATGCGGAAAAGATGTATCTCCAGATGCTGCAGATCCAGCAGCGCGCGCTTGGGATGGATCACTCCGAGACCCTCGACACGATGAGCGGGCTGGCCGAAACCTGCCAGCTTCAAGGCAGGCTCCCAGACGCCGAAAAGCTGCATCAGCAAGTGCTGGAGATTCAGCGCAAGCGCACCGTCCAAGATCCTCACGCAGTTGCCGCCGCGGCCGCCCATCTGGGCAGCTTCTGGCTGCAGACCGGCAAGTTTGCCGAAGCCGAGGCGGTCTTGCGCGATTGTCTTGATCTGAGAAGCAAGCACGGACCTGATCACTGGCTGCGCTTCGATGCCGAGAGCCTGCTGGGCGCCGCTCTGCTGGGCCAGAAAAAATTCGCCGAGGCAGGCATTCTGCTGCGCTCCGGCTATGAGGGATTGAATGCGCGTCTTGGCACTCTTCCCGAGGACGCACGGCAACATCTTCGTGACGCACTCGCACGTCTGGCACAATTCACCGAAGTCACCGGCAGTGTGGCACAAGCCGCCGTGTGGAAGCAGAAGATGGTGGAGTTTGATCAACCACGGCAGATTGCCGGCCGCTGAAGCAGACGCCTTTTACGCCTCAACTTCTTCACGACGACAGAGCTTGTCGCCCCAGAAGGTGGCGACGAGCAGGCTGCTGAGAGCGAGGAGAGCGAGGCCGTTGAGGACGTGGAAGTTCGTGACCCAGAAGCTTTTGCCGGTCAGGATGACGAAGATGCCGAGCGCGACCTGAATCGTGGGCATGAATAGCAGCAGCGTGGCCACAAGACGCAGTTGCGGCAACGTGGCGAGCCAGCGCCGTGCGCGCACGGCAACGAAGAGGATGAGAATAGCGACACTGAAGCCCCAGTATTTGTGAGCGAAGAGCAGAAACACGTCTGGCGGCGACGGCGGCGGCACCCATTGGCCCTTGGTGGTCAGGATGTCGCTGGCAGCCAGATGCGTACGCTGGGTATGGCGCAGGGTGGCCCCCAGAATGAGCTGACCGAAAATGCAGAGAAACAAGACGAGCGACCAGAAACGGGCCTGGGCAGCTTCTTTGGCCCTGAGCACCAGATGGCCTTCGGTCCACGTGCGTGATGAGGCGAAGGCAATGAAAACGAGCAGGCAGTAGAACACCTGACCAAGCGTGCCATGGGTGATGCCGAGCGGATCGGACATCTTGAGCACCCGCAGGCCACCGAGCGACGCTTGGAGCACGACCAATAGCAAAGCGAGCGTGGTCAATCCGCGCAGCAAAGGCCAGCGCTGGCTGTACCATTTCAAAGTGAGCCAGGAAAAACCAAGAACCGCGATGAACGCGGCGGTAACGAGCGATCCCATATAGATCAGCACGAGAAAACCGAGAGAGCAGAGCACGATGCCCACGCCCTCGACGAGACCGGGTTTGAATTTGGAGAACTGCCAGTAATACATCCCGAGTACCAGCCAGCCAATGGTCATGGCGATCCAGCGATGGCCGTGCTCGAGCAACAGCGCGGGAACTTTGTACCAGCCTTCAGGATTGATTTTGCCGTAGCACAGCGGCCAGTCGGGCACGGCGAGCCCGACATCCTCCGTGGTCACCGCAGCGCCCCACCAGATCAACACCACGCCGACTGCGAGCGTGAGGAGTGAATAGCGATGAAAGGCGCGGGATGGCATGTCGGTCAGATCATGAACGAGAGGCAAAAGCAGAAGGGCAAAATAATGAGATCATTATTTTGCCCTTCGGTTCCGCCATCCTTGAGGATGGAAATTTACTGTGCGGCAGTCTTTGGAGCCGCGGCGGCAGCTTCATCGGTTTTCTTTTGGGCCGCGGTGGACTGTTCTTTCGCCCAGGCGTCGTATTCAACAGCGGGGATGACTTCGAGAATGGCCTTCATCTGCGCGTGGCCTGGGCCGCAAAGCTGGCCGCAGATGATGTCCCAAGTGCCTTCCTTGGTCGGCTTGAACCACATGTGGCTCTTCACGCCAGGGGTGGCATCCTGGGCGGCACGCATCGGAACGAGGGCGAGGTTGTGGATCACGTCCTTGCTGGCGACATCGACGATGACGGGGCGGCCCACCGGGAGTTTCATGGTGCCGGGATTGACGAAGTCATCCTTGCCGTTCGGATCGTGCAGGTCTTTGCCGGTCGTGTTGGTGGCACCATCGACATTGCGCAGATCCCAGGTGCTGAGCATCATGTCGGTGCCTGGATACTGGAAGTTCCAGAGGAACTTCTCGCCGAGTGCGCGCAAACGAATGGTGTCGGGAGAGGTGGGATATTCATCCGCCTGACGTGCCCAGAGCGGGAAGGCGAAGCCAAGGAGCAAGATGGCCTCAACGATGACAACCCCAATCTCGATGTGGGTCGTGGCATGGCCACGGAAGCCATGATAATCGGCAGCGGCGGTCTTCTTCTGACGGAAGCGGTAGAAGGCGATGCAGAGATAAATGCTCCAGCCAAGACCAAGAACCAGCATGAACCAGTGGACGAAGCCAAGCATGTGATCCACGAGGCCGCCGTGTTCGGAGGCGTTTGGAGTTTGGCCGATAAATTCATTAATCCAAGAGAGGTTCATAGCGGGGAGAGTGAAATGAAAAGTTTCAGGCGGCAGGGTTCATGCTGGTAAATTTGCGCTGACGACGGACGAAGGAGAAGACGATGCCGGCGGCGCAAATGAACATGAAGGCGAGCAGGCCGAGCATGAAGAGAATGGCAAAACCCTGCGCCTGACCGACGAGGCTGCCTTTGTCAGCCATGCAGGTGGCGCAGGCGAGAAATGTCGATGGAAACGCGGAAATCATGCTCAGACGATGATGGTGCGCATTTTTTTGACGAGATACCACATGCCGTAGGCCAGCAGGACGAGGCAGAGCAATCCGGCGTAAGGCTTGAGGGCGATGGCTCCGGCGCGAGCGGCATCCTCAGGCATGAAATGCATCCACATCCAGAACCCGGCATCGCACAGAATGGCGAAGACGAGGAAGACGACGTGGAAGTGCTTGAGGGACATGGCGACGGGCGGGTTTGCTCTATTCTTCGTTACGATCGTAGAAGCCTTCGAAGGTGAGGGGATCGCCGTGGGACAGGATAAAGAGCGTAAAGAGAACGATGGCGAAGACGACAGTGAAGGCCAGGATCTTGTAGATCACGCTGCGCTCGTGATTGAGATGCATGAAGATCAGCGCGACGAGAGCGGCCTTGAAGGTGGCCACGATCATACCGACCAGGATGTTCAGACTGTGTGTGGGCAGCTCAACATAAGAGAGCCACACAGTGATGCCGGTGAAGACGATCAGCGTGGCCCCGATGATGAGGTATTTTTTGACCGATTTCTGGATTTCTTCGAGGTTGTCAGCCATGACGGTGAAAATGGAGGTGATTAGAGGAGATACAGCAGCGGGAAGAGGAAGATCCAGACCAGATCGACGAAGTGCCAGAACAGGCCGCCGACTTCGACGCGGTTGGCCAGATGCTCGGGGTCTTTCTTCAGACGCTTGTTGTCGAACACGAGGAAGTACAACAGCACCAGCGCCCCGGCGACGACGTGTGCGCCATGCAGACCAGTGAGCGTGAAGTAGATGGCGTAGTAGGTGTTGAGCTTGGGCGTGAAGTTGGAGAAGAAGGTGATGTCTTTCTTCTCGATGATGACCGTGGGGTGATGCGCCTCGCCGTGGCCGTGAGATCCGGCAGGAGCGTGGGCTTCAGCACCATGCTTGTCACCATGAGCCGCACCTTCGGCAGGCGGAGTGGCGGAGTGGAGCTTGAAGTACAGCGACTCTTTCTGAAGCGTGGCGGATCTGGCCTTGTCACGCGTGGGGTACTTGTGCTCGAACTCGGAGACGTGATGGTCACGGTTGGCGACGAAAGCCTTCTGCCAGTTGGCGAGATAGCGGTGATCGAAGGCCAGTGACTTCTCAGGCTGCGCGACTCCGCGTGTGTCGATGCCATCGACTTCGAGGGTCATCTTGTCGTCGATGAGCTTGCCGGTGGCTGTGGTGCCGTCACGGAAAGTGATGGTGGTGGCGGTGTAGCCGAAGATTTCCGAGGGTCTGGCGGCGACTTTGAACGGAGCCGTGGCGGTGAGCTTCACCGTGGCGGTGTCTTTCTTGTCAGCTTTGGCCTTGGCAATCGCTGCGGCGCGGAGTTCGGCGAACGCGGCCTTGTCGAGGGTGATTTCCTTGCCGTCCTCAGTTTTAAACTTGGGTGCCTCGCCTTCGACGTATGGCAGCACATGATCCACCGGATCAGCCGTGACAGCGCTTTGCCTCACCGGAATGCCGAGGGAAAGTTCGGTCACGTCGCCGAACTTCACGGTGTAGGGAATAGTGTGGCCATGCTCATCCTCCGGCATGTGGCCGGTGAGGATGGTGCCGTCGGTGAGCTTCACGGCGTAGTGCTTGAACTTCGCGCTATATTCGAGGCTCTTGTTGAACATGAAGACACCGGCGCAAATCACCGTGATGGCCATGTTGATGCGATACCAGCCGAACTTGCGCAACTTCAAGCAGGCCCAAGCCATGACCACTGTGACGGAGGAGGCGATCAGAACGATGGTGTTCCAGAAGCCGAGGGTGACGTCGAGGTCATGCACCGGCCAAGGATAGTCCGCACCGAGGCGGAGGAAGATGTAAGCGGAGAACAAACCGCCGAAGAGCATGACTTCCGAGGCGAGGAAGAGCCAGATGCCGATCTTGGCGTTGAAGAGGCCGGTGTCCGGGCGGGCGTGGACTGTGTACGGGATTTCCATTGAAGTAGTCGCGGTTCGCGGTTCTCAGTTCGCGGTTAGTGATGCGCCAGCACCTTGTCGGCGGCAGGTTTGGTTTCGGGTTTGCCGGGTTCAGATTCCCACTGCGGATAGAAGTCGGTGACGTGGCCGGGGAGGCTGTACTCGTACGGTCCGCGATGAGCGACCGGATCAAACAGGAAGTTGCCATGCGGCGGCGGCGTGGGTGTGGCCCAGTCCAGCGTGGTGGCATCCCAGGGATTGTCGCTTTCAACTTTTTTGCCGCCTTTGATGCTGAACCAGAAGTTGAAGATGAAGGGCACCTGGCCGAGGGCGAGAATGAAAGCGCCGACGGACATGACGATGTTGAGGGAAAGCATATTGTCCGGAATATCGAGGCCGAAGACGGCGCCGATCTTGTGCGTCAGAGTCGTGGTCCAGTGGGAGAAACCGGCGGTGTTTTCGAAGTATTTGCCGCCGTCATACCAGCGGCGGTGGAAGCCGGCCATGCCCTGGATCATCATGGGCATAAACACGAGGTTCATGCCGATGAGCGACGGCCAGAAGTGCCATTTGCCGAGCCGGTCACTCATGAAACGACCGGTGATCTTCGGGAACCAGTGATAGATGCCAGCAAACAGGGCGAAGATGGTGCCGGGGGCGACAACGTAGTGGAAATGGCCGATCACGTAGTAGGTGTCGTGCAGTGCGAGATCGATGAACGAGAAGGCCAGCGGCAGACCGGTGAGACCGCCGATGCCGAACATGGGCAGGAAAGCACATGCGAAGAGCATCTGCGTGTTGAAGCGGATGGAGCCACCCCACAGCGAGATCATGAGGCAGGTCAGGAGAACCACGGACGGCACTGAGATGAGCACCGTGGTGATCTGGAAGTAGGTGGACATCATCGTGCCCATGCCGGTGAGATACATGTGGTGCGCCCAGACGAGGAAACTGAGGAAACCGAGCGTCAGCACGGAGTACACCATCGACTTGTAGCCCCACAGCGGACGGCGGGCATTGCAGGGAATGACTTCTGTGAGAATGGCGAACGCAGGCAGGATGAGCACGTAAACCTCAGGATGGGCGAGGAACCAGAACAGATGCTGGTAGAGCAGGGGATTACCGCCGCCGGAAATGTCGAGGTGCTTGCCGCCTTCCATCAAACCGGTCGGCAAATAGAAGGAGGAGCCGAACACGCGGTCGGAGAGCTGCAGGATGGCGGCCACTTCAAGCGGCGGGAAGGCCAGCAGGAGCAGGAAACCGATCACAAACATCGCCCAGCAGAAGAAGGGCATCTTCATCCAGGCCATGCCTTTGGTGCGCAGGTTGATGAGGGTGGCGATGAAGTTGACGGAGCCGAGAAGTGACGCGGAGATGTTGAACACCATCGCCGTGAGCCACCAGGTGTGGCCATGCGACCAGACGCTCGTCACGCCGAGGGCCGTCGTCGATGCCAGCGGCGAATACATCGTCCAGCCAGTCTGCACCGGACCGGTGCCGACAAAGAAGCTGTACATCATCAACACACAACTGATGAAGAAGAACCAGTAGCTGAGCATGTTCAGGCGGGGGAACGCCATGTCGATGGTGCCGATTTGCAGCGGCATGACAAAATTGCCGAAAGCGGCGAAGCCCAGCGGCACGATGCCGAAGAACACCATGATCGTGCCGTGCATGGCGCCGAGCATGTTGTAGATCTCGCCGTTGAGCGAGCCGTCTGCGTTCAGCCAGCGGCCGAACATGGCCTCGAAGAGGTCCTTAATGAGGGGGATATCACGAATCAACTCGATCGCCGGCACCGGGACGCCCGGATAAGCGATGCTCCAGCGCATGAGCAGCATGAGGAAGAAGCCGAACAGCAGGAAGATCAAGCCGGAGAGGCCATACTGGATGCCGATGGTCTTGTGATCGCTGGAGAAAATGTACTTCCACACGAAGCTCTGTTCATGGTGCCCGTGCGCATGGTCATCATGCGAGTGATCGTGGGCGTGATCGTGAGAGGTGGCGGCGGCGCTCATAGGCTGGGGGTCAAAAGGTCAAAGTTGAAAGGCTTTCGCGAAATCGAAGGTGAAATCGGCGGTGGCTTTGCCGCCACGGATGGTGACGGTTTGCGAAAGTTTTTGCGGAAACTGCGGGTGCCAGGCCTCGACGACGTATTCGCCGTCCATGAGCGCTCGCGTGATGGTAAAACAACCATCAGTGGCGGATACCGCATTGTGGACACCTTCGTGGACAAACACCCAGGCGCTCATCCAGCGATGCACATCGCATTCGAGGCGGTAGATGCCGGGAACCTGGAAAGCCTTCACGTTTTCATCGCCGCGTGAGGGCTGGCCGATGTTGTCGATGTTCTCGCCTTTGCCATGCGTTCCAGCTTCCTGACGGGCGATGCGGATGTTGTGGAAGGTAAGATCACTGTTGTGAAAGCGAACGTTTTGGCCGGGCTGGATCGCAACCGTATGCGGCAGGAACTCGCACTTCGTCTGATCAATGAGCGGAGCGACCAAAGGCAGATTGCTGGCACGCTGGCTGCCACGCACCGTGATTACCGCATCCGCAAGCGCACCATCGGCGGCGACGCGCCAGGTCGGGTCAATGATGTCGCCGTGACCGGTGCAGAAAGGATTGCCGCCGACATCGACGAGCTTACGCAATTTTGCAGCGTCTGCGCCTTGGAGCATCACTTTGCCGGTGATGCTGGGCGTTTCGGCGATTTCGGCCGCAGGTGTGAGTTTCACCTCGTTCGCGGCCTCGGGCATCTTGCCGCAGCTCACGTTCGCGATCAGCATGACGGCTCCGAAGGCAGCCCAAGGTGCCTGGCGGGAGACGGTTTGCTTCACACGGGTCATTGTCGTTGAAATTACTTGGCTGCAGGCGCGGCAGCAGCCGCTGCTGGTGCCGCGGTGGCTCCAGGACCGGCGGGAATTTCACCGGGAACGTTTTTGTCAGCGAACGGCTTCAGGTCAGCATCGGTCCACTGCGTGGCGCGCTTTTCCTCATCGCGCACCTTCTGCACCATTTCCTTGGTGATCATGCTGGCTTCATTGCCCCAGGAGTTGCGCACGAATGTCAGCACGTTGGCGAGATCTTGAGAGGACATGGCGCCGCCGAAGGGCTGCATGCCGCCAGGAGTGTTGAAGCCTTGGCCTTTGACGGTGATCGGACCCGTGAGACCGTGCTGCACGATGCGGATCAGACGCTCGGTGCCGCCAGTGACGTAATCTGAACCAGCGAGGGGCGGGAACTGGCCGGGAAGGCCGCCGCCGTTGCCCTGATGGCAGCCACCACAGACAGAATAGCCGCTGGCACCTTTTTTCATGGCCATTTGGAAGGGGTCCATGGCGGCTCCGGCTCCGGCTCCACCGGGACGCGGATCACCGCCACCGGCGATGGCGAAAGGATTGCTGACGTCGAAGCTCCAGCCGCCCGTCATAGGTCCAAGCTGGCCACCGGCAATGATGGCGATGAGCATGAGCAAAAACATGGCCCACAGCGGTGCGGGCTTGCTTTCGGGAGCGAGATCTTCCTTCTCGCGCTTCACGGCGGCGTGGAGGCGATCGAGATCGGTGCTGTCAGGATGGGCGGGGGCGCTCATGGGGCGTGCGGGTCGCGAGAGGGGCTATTTTTTAGCGGGAGCGGCAGCAGCGGCGACGGCTGCGGCCTGTCCGGGGACGGGATAGTCCTTTTTCAATGAGAGAAGATATTCGACGAGACGGTCGGCTTCCTCGGTTGGAACGACTTCATAGCCTGCGGGCACGGCGAACTTCTTCGGCAGCTTCAACGCGCGATCCGAAGACGGACCCTGGATCTTCTGCACTTTGTAGAGCTTGGTGTAGGCTGGCATCGTGCTCCAGTCATGCACGGAACGCGGAGCGAACAGATGAACGTGGAGCTTCGCGGCTTCTGGGGCACGCCAGCCGAAGTTGGCGAGATCAGGGCCGACACGTTGAATGCCGAGCAGCGCATATTTTTCGCCAAGGTAGTCACGCAGTTCGTTCGGGCGGGCAGGAGTGGTTGGGCGGGCTTCCTGGTCCTGGCCCCAGCCTTTGTACCAGCCATCAAGGCCGAGCTGGGCAGGGCGAATCATCTGTGTGTGGCACTGATTGCAACCTTCACGAATGTAAATGAGCTGGCCCTGCCCATTGATGGGAGCGGGGGGATAGAATCCTTCGACGCCATCTTTCTCCTTGTCATAGGCGACGGGCGTGAGCTGCTGGTACTTCATCGCCGGAATGACGATGAGGCACAGCCAAGGTAGACCGAAGGAAGCAACGAGGCCGAGTATGAAGGTGCGAAAGTTCATCATGCGTGGGCGGGAAGAGCGTGATCGTCATGCTCGTGATGCAGCAGCGTGGGTGCCGAACTGCGGCGGCCCAGACCTGCGACCATGAGCAGGAGGTGAATAAGGAACATGAAGTTCGAGAAACTGATGAGCGCCCAAGCCACCGCGCGCGAGACGACGTAGGCGCGGGAGTTAACGACGTGATTCATGAAGGTCTGGTCCCAGTGCTCCGGATTGTTCAGGTCCGCGCCCTGCTGCCAGCCGGCGACGAGGCTCATGATGACGATGGTGCTGACTCCATAGACGGAGAACCAGAAGTGATTGCGGATCAGGCGCACGCTGAGCCATTCACAGCCGGAGAGACGCGGGACGATGTAGTAGATCGCTCCGAACACACACATGCTGAAGAAGCCATACACGCTGACCACCTGGAACGAATACCACGATTGGGTGAACTGCAGCCCGGCACCAGTCCAGAAGGCGGAATTCAGCGCCAGAATCAGACCCGAGACGGGATAGAACAGCGCCCCGAAGAAAACGAAACGCAGCGTCGGACTGGCAGCGACAGCGCTGTGCTTGCCGAGCGTGGTGAGGTGATGATTGAGACCCACAAGACCGACCGGAATGAGCAGAAGCACGCCGGTGGCAGCGCCAATGGCAGACATCCAGGCGGGAAGGGGACCACCCATGTATTTCTGCATGCCAGTCCAGCCGCCGAGGATGGCGAGGGTCCAGAAACCTGCGGAAGCGAGCTGCGCGCTGGCGATGGGCTGGCCGGTGATCTTCGGGATGAAGTAATAAGCGGCACCAATGCCCACGGGAACGAAGAACAGCAGGATCACACCGTGGATGTACCAAGCGTCAATGCCAGCACCGAGAGCACCGAGGCCTGGCAGGCAATGCAGCGCGACGTTGGCGGTGATGAAAATCCAGGGGAACCAGAAGCAGGCACCCAGGATGTACCAAGTGCTGACCATGAAGCCTTCAGGACGGATGGCGCGGCCAAACATGCGGGCAATTGGCCAGGCGAAGCAGAGGAAGCAGATCAGCAGCACCGGCCAGACAAATTTCGGCATTTCGAGCCACTCGATCGAGGTGCTCTTGCCCATCAGGACGGCAAGGATGCCCACGGTGATGGTGATGTTCCAAAAGACGCCTGCGGTGATGAGAACGCTCTTGCCGCTCTTCAATTCCTGGCCGGAGCGACGGGCCATGATCCAAAGCATGACACCGAGCGCGGCCTGCACGCCCCAACCATAGACAAGCGCGTTGATGTGCGCAGGCTGAAGACGGCCGTAGGTGATGTATTGGCAGTCGCCAAGGAACTCGGGCTCCACCAGCTTGATCGCGGCGAGAACGCCGAGCAGCGTGGAGAGCATGAGCCAGAAGGCTCCGTTGGTGAACAGGAACAGCACAGGGCCTCGCACCGACTTGTCGATCGCCGCACGGCGAAGATTGTCGGCCTGAAGGTCCGTGTCAGGAGTGGAGGGAATGGTCTGCATGACTTACTTGGGCGGAGCGGGTGCGGCAGGAGCCGGTGCAGGAACTGCGGGAACCGCAGGAGCAGGGGAAGCGGGTGTAATGGGCGCGGGCGCGGCGGCCGGAACCGGTACAGGTGCGGCGGGAGCAGTGGGTGGTGTTCCAGCAGCAGGTGCGGGGGAAACTGGGGCCGGAACGGCGGCGGCAGGCATCGCGGCGGCGGCTTGTTTGAGCTGAGTAGGTGAGCCGGGGACGACCTGGGTGCTCACCGCAGGCTTTTTCGCGCCGAGATCAGCGAGCGTCTTTTCAAACACGGACTTCTTCTTCGCGGCGTCGGTCAAACCCAGCTTGGCGAGGTTATCGCTCTGCGCCTTGAGGATTTCAGCGGTGTAGGCCGTGCGTTCCGACTCGCGCGGGTCGAAACCCTGCTTCGAATCATTCACGGCCTGGATGATGGTGAACAGCACGGCGAAGCCTGCGAAGGCTCCAAGCACCCACAGGAAGGTGGCTCCGGCTTTTTGAGGTTGATCGGACTGCGACATGGAAAAGCGGGGGGATCAGTTGACGACGTTCACGGACTCGATGAGGCGCGGATCACGCCAAGGATACAGGCTGTATTTGGCAAGGCCGCGCAGGTAAAGGAAGCCCATGGTGCCGAACACGGCGCACAAGGCGGCCAGATCCTGCACCCAGGCACCCGGAACCCAGTAGCCAAGGCCCAAGGACGGGCCGCGTTCAGGGATGACGTTCCAATAGATGTCCACCAGGTGCATGAACAGAATCCAGATACAGACGAGACTGACGACGACGGGGTTTTTCTTGCGCGGCTGGGACAGCAGCAGCAGGAACGGGCCGACGAAGTGGCCGACGACGATGAAGATCGACACACCGCGCCAGGCTTCGGTGTTACGCGTGAGGTAGAAGCGGGTTTCTTCCGTGATGTTGGCGTACCAGATGAGGAAATACTGGCTGAAGGCGATGTAGCCCCAGAACACCGTGAAGGCGAAGAGCAGCTTGCCCATCAGATGGTAATGCTCGTCGGTGACGACCTTGTTCAGGTAACCAAGGCCGCGCAGCCAGGTGAGAACGAGAATGGAGAGCGCCATCGAGGCCCAAGCACAGCCAGCGAAGATGTACACGCCCCACATCGTGGAGAACCAGTTGTAGTCGAGCGACATGAGCCAATCGACCGACGCGAAGGTCACGGTCAACGCGTAGAAGAGCAGCCAGCGGCAGGAGAAAGCGCGTGCGGCGATGGTGTGCTTGATGTCGCCATCCTGCTCCTGCTTGAGCGACTTGCCGCGCAGTGTGCGGGCGATGTGCCAGAGGATGAGGAAGTAGAGCACGAAGCGCACCTGCCAGCTAAACGGCGGCAGGAAGTGGTTGCTGATGTTCAGGTAGCCGAACTTCTCGACCAAGATGTGCAGATGTGGGTTGGCCTCGATTTTTTTGGCTTCGTCACCCACGGTCATGTGGTGAAGAGCTTCTTTGACGGTGCTGTGATCGTGATGCGCGTGTTCAGCGGCGGCACGATGATGATTCATCCACTCATAGAGCGGCTTCTGCACCGCCGGAATGAGCAGCGGTGTGGCCATAATGCCCATGGCGAGGATCATGTTGGCCAGATTTTCCCAGATACGGCGCACGGCGACGCCCCAGCTCGAGTTTGACGCGCTGTGGAGCAGAATCCAGAAGCAGCCGCCAACCACGAAGGTGAAGGTGAAGAAAACGGCGAACAGCCAGGAGTAGGCAAAGGTGTCCGTTCTGGCGAAGAAGAAATAGCCGGAGGCGATGAGGCCGAGCAGGCCGACGAGGCCCAGCGAGCCGATGAGCTTGCCGCCCTTGGCCGGTTCGAATTTTTCTCCGCCCTGGGGCAGATCGTTGAAGGTGACGTGGTGACTCATGCCGGGATTCGCGTGATCGTGCCGTTACTGGAGGGGAAGGGTGACGCCGGACTCTTTGGCGGCGAGTTGCAGGGAGCGGATGTAGGCCACGATGGCCCAGCGGTCGCGCACGGTGATGTTGCCGCCGTAACCACCCATCAAACCTTTGCCGTTGGTGATGGCATCATAGATGGCACCATCCGCGCGATAGGCGGCGGCATTGGCAGGGTTGGTGTTGCCAGGCTGCTGAAAGTTGAAAGCGGTCAGAATGCCGTATTTGGAGGTCACGCCCTTGCCGTTGCCGGAAGCACCGTGGCAGATCGCGCAATGGATGGCGTAACGTTGCTCACCACGCTTGATGAAGGCGTCGTTAAAGACAGTGCTGTCACCGGTGATCTCAGTCGGCAGGCCGTCGCCGTAGAAATCGCCCATCTTGCCAGTGTCGTAGTAGCTGCTGCCGTTGCTAAACGCCACGCGGGCGGGCTTGGCTCCGTTGGCAGCCGGCTTGGCGGGGATCTCGAAACCCATCGGCACCGTGCCTTTGACGGGCATGCGCGCACCGCGGCCATCGGCGAAAAATTCGCTCACGGCCTGGTATTTGATCTTGGCCTGATGATCCATGTCCGGGAACACTTCGAGCGGCGGCAATTCGGACTTGCTGCCACGGAATCCGAACGCGCTCACAAGGATCGCGCCGACAAAGAGAAAGCTGAGGAAGTAGTACTTCATGGTTCGTGCGGTGCGCGAGGCTTAGACTTCGTCCTCCACGAGTTCGATGTTTTTGCCGCCGGCTTTTTCGAGAAGGGACTTGGTGCCTTCCTGGGAGAATTTCGGGTCGCGGGCTTCGATGCAGACAAAGAAACCGTCGTCGGAGAATTTCGGGAAGCGCTTGGAGGCGAACAGCGGATGGTTCCAGCGCGGCAGGCCGATCAAGGCGAGCAGTCCAAACAGAGTGGTGAAGGCGCTGAACAGAATCGTCAGCTCGAACATCACAGGGAAGAATGCTGGCAGCGTCCAGATGTCCGTGGGCTTGCCTTGAACGACCGTTGGATAGGTTTCGACGATTTTTTCGAGGAAGCCGAGTCCGATGCTGCTCCAGAAGTTGGTCTGAGTGATGGTTTGCAGGGTGAAGGCGACGATCGTGCCGGTGATGCCGCCGCAGAAGACAAGAATGGGCAGCTTGGAACGGGACACACCCATGGCGTGGTCCATGCCGTGGATCGGGAAGGGCGAATGCACATCCCAGCGCTGATAGCCAGCGTCACGCACATGCTCGGCGGCATGGTACAGCTCCTTCACGCTGTCAAATTCAGCGAGGTATCCGTGGACTCGTTTGAGGGTGGTGCTCACAGTCGAAGTGCAGTTGAAAGGTTAGGCGGCAACGGGTTTGGGGACGTGACGGTCGGAGTAGTCCATGAGGTCTTCCTCCTGAATGCCGGGCTCGGCATGATCGTCACGGTGCGGGTTCGACTGCGGCAGGACGCCCTTCACTTCACCGATGGCGATGACGGGCAGGAAGCGCAGGAACAGCAGGAACAGCATCATGAAGAAGCCGAAGGTGCCGAGGAAGGTGTACTTATCGACCCAGGTGGCCTCATAAACACCCCAAGAGCCGGGGATCATGTGACGCTCCAGCGTGGTGGCGATGATGACGTAGCGCTCGAACCACATGCCGGCGTTCACAAACATGCAGACGAGCATGACGATCCACACGTTGTGGCGGCACCAGCGGAACCAGAAGAGCTGCGGTGCGAAGACGTTGCAGCTAAACATCCAATAGTAGGCCCAGGTGGATGGACCGGTGAGGCCACGCAGCGTGAAGGCAGCGCCTTCATACGGATTGGCGCTGTAGTAGGCCATGAACAACTCCATGCAGTAGGCGTAACCGACAATCGTGCCCGTGAGCAGGATGATCTTGGCCATGTTGTCGATGTGCTTCGGCGTGATGAGGTCGTCCAAACCGTAGATACGGCGGCAGGGGATCATCAGCGTGAGCACCATCGCGAAGCCACCGAAGATGGCGCCAGCAACGAAGTAGGGCGGGAAGATCGTGGTATGCCAGCCGGGAACGATGGAGGTGGCGAAGTCGAAGGACACGACGGAATGCACGGAAAGCACCAGCGGCGTCGAAAGAGCGGCCAACAGCATGTAACCCGTCTCATAGTGGCTCCAATGGCGGTTGCCACCGCGCCAGCCGAGGGCGAACAGGCCGTAGAGGAATTTTTTCAAGCCGGGACGGCAACGGTCACGCAGCGTGGCAAGGTCAGGCACAAGACCGAGGAACCAGAACACCAGCGAGACCGAGAAATACGTCGAAACGGCAAACACGTCCCACAGCAACGGCGATTTGAAGTTCTGCCAGATGGCATTGGCGTTCGGGATCGGTGCGAGGAACCACACCATCCACACACGACCGACGTGGAAGGCCGGGAACAAGCCCGCGCACATCACGGCGAAGATCGTCATGGCTTCAGCAGCGCGATTGACGGACGTACGCCACTTCTGACGGGTGAGGAAGAGAATGGCGGAAATGAGCGTGCCGGCGTGGCCGATACCGATCCAGAACACGAAGTTCGTGATGTCCCAGGCCCAGGCGACCGGCTGCTTCTGCCCCCAGACACCGACGCCGGTGGAAATGAGGTAGGTGAAGCAGAACACCATGATGCCGGTGAGGATCACGCTCGGAATGAACAGCAGCCACCAGAGGGCGGGCTGTTTGTTTTCCACGATGCCGCAAATGCGGTTCGTGATCCACGAATAGGAACGTTGGTTCAGAACCAGCGGTTCGCGGTCCAGAATTCGCGGTGTGTTTGAGGCTGAGGCGTCCATGTGTCCGGTTTAGAATTGATTGTTGCTCCACACGGCGATGTTTTCCGCGCCGGGCATGTTCTTGTTCGGATTGCGCAGCCGGGCGAGGTAGCTCGTGCGCGGGCGTGTGCCGATGTATTTGAGCAACTGGTAATCACGCGGCGATGCCTTCGATTTGACGACGGCGGATTTCGGATCGGCCAGGTCACCAAAGACGATGGCGTCGGCCGGGCAGGACTGCTGGCAGGCGGTTTTGACACTGTCGGTGGGCACGCGGAAGTTCTTCGAATCGCGCTGCACCTGCTTCTGCAGGATCTTGGCGGTCTCGATGCGCTGCACGCAATACGTACACTTCTCGATGACACCACGCATCCGGACGGTGACGTTCGGGTTGCGCTGGAGGCGGAGGCTTTCGTCTTCCTTCTTCTCGCCCAGAGGTCCGGCGTAAAGATTGCCGACTTTCATGCCGAGCACGGTTGTATCGATCAGCGGGTTGCGCTTGTTATAGTCGAACCAGTTGAAGCGACGGGCGGTGTAGGGGCAGTTGTTCGCGCAGTAGCGCGTGCCGATGCAGCGATTGTAGGCCATCGCGTTGAGACCGTCGTCGGTGTGAACGGTGGCGTTCACCGGACAAACGGTTTCGCACGGCGCGGATTCACACTGCTGACAGGCGAGAGGCTGGTGCACCATCTCAGCGTTCTCGAGCTGCTCAGGCGTCGGATCATCAACGGCATACGTGCTTTCCTGGGCGACTTCGTTCTTGCCCCACTTCGGCACGGCGAAATAGCGGTCCATGCGGATCCACTGCATCACGCGGCCTTTGCGAACCTGGTCTTTGCCAACGACTGGAATGTTGTTTTCGCTCTGGCAGGCAACGATGCACGCCGTGCAACCGATGCACTTGCTGAGATCGATGGTCATGCCCCACTGATGCTTGGTCTCGTAGTCGAAACCGGCGGGGTTCTCCTCAGAACGCACGCCGACCTGGCCTTTGTAGAAGGAAATGTTTTCCGGGATGTGCCCGTCCATGCCGGTCTTCTGCGCAAACGCCGCGTCCTTGTTGAAAGTGTCGAGCGTGCCTTCGCGATACACCGCGCGGCCTTCCATCGTGTTCTGATCCTGCGTGATGGCGAGTTCAGCGACGGTAGGAAGCACTTCGATCTTCGCACCGCCCAAGACAAACGTGCCGGGCTGCTTGCGCAGCACATACGCGTTCACACCACGCTTGCTGCCGACAGTGCCGACGCCCTTCTGACCGTAGCCAAGGGGCAGCGTGATAGAATTGGAAACATGGCCCGGCGCTTCAATGGCCGGGATTTCGATTTCAGCGCCACCGACGGAAATCTTGACGTTCTGGCCTTCCTTGAGGCCCAGACGGCGGAACGTGACGGAACCGATCCACGCCGCGTTATCCCAAGTGAGTTTCGTCACGGGATCGGGAGCTTCCTGGAGCCAGGCGTTGTTGGTGTAACGGCCATCAAACACGCTGGAGTCAGCGACGAGCACCACTTCGAGCGAATCATCGGTCGGAGCCGCAGCAGGCGCAGCCTTGGCAACGATTCCGGCAACGGCGGCGACATTCGGCGCAGCGCTGGCTTTGGCGAAGACGGAGCCTTTGAGGAAGCCGTCACGCAGGGTGAAATTCCACTTCGTTTCGTCAAGACCACCGGAAACTACGGCAAAGGTGTCGCGAACTGCCGTGTAAGCAGCGTCTTCGACCGGAGCGGCGGGAACTGCCGCCGGGACCGGAGCCGCACCTGCCGCAGGAGCAGCGGCGGGGGCTGCAACTTCGACTGGACCCAGTTTTTTGCGGCCCAGCAGAGCGAGGAGAACTTCAATCTTGCTCGCACCATCAAACAGTGGAGCAATCATCGGCTGAACGATGGAGTAGGTGCCATCAGCGGCACGAGCATCGCCCCATGTTTCCAGATAATGCGCCGACGGGATGTGCAGCGCCGCGTGGCGTGCCGTGTGGTTCTTGAGCATGCCGACGTGAACAAGCTTCACGCCTTTTTCAGTGATGAGCTTCGCGAACGCCTCGGCGTCCGGTGCGTCGTAGTAAAGGCTGGCAGGAGTGAGGGAAACGAGAGTCTTGATCTGACCGCCGGAAACGGCGGCCTGAAGCTCGGCGAAGCCACCCATTTCGGGAGCCGGGCTGTCTTGGAGCAGTTCGATCGTCGAACCGTAGGCACCGAGAGCATTGTTGATCGAAGCGACGAACGCGTGAACTTCGGCACCATAGCGGGAACCCGCGAGAACAACAGCCCTGCCCTTGTTGTCGATCAAATCGCGAACCGCCGGAGCGATCCATTCTTTAAGACCGGCAGGAGCCGTGTCGGCGAGCGCTTTGGCGGAGGCGTCTCCCAATTCCGAGGCGATCAATGCCGCAGCAACCGGGATCAAGCTGGCCGCGAGCGGCTTGCGATGATCGGCCATGCCGCCAGTAAGAGTGTAACGATTTTCAAGAACGTAGAGGCGGTTCATGTCCGCCGTTTTGGCGTCCTTGGCACGATGCTTCGTGAAGGCGGCGATCGGTTCGCCTGCAACCGGGTCAACACCGAGGAAATCGCAGTCCAACGAGAGGATGCGCATCGCAGAGCCGAGCTTCACGAAGGGCTTCACACCCGCGCCAAGGATTTCCTTGTTCGCTGCGGCCAAACCTTCGCCACCGACGGCTTCGTATTGAAACAGCTTCACCTGTGGGTAAGCGGCCTTCACTTCAGCAAGCAGACGCACATAAGTCGGCGAAGTCGTGGCACCCGCGACGATGCCCAAGCTGGCACCGGAGGTTTTTTTGGCGTCCGCGATCGCAGCAGCAATCAAGTCGTTCGCCTTGGCCCAGGAGAGTTCCTTGCCAGCACCAAGAGGCTTCTGGGAGCGCTCAGGATCGTAAAGATCGAGCACGGAAGCTTGGGCGAAGCTGTCCACACCACCACCGAGTGGGTGGAGCGGATTGCCCGTGACGTGCGTCGGACGGCCTTCGTGCGTAGCGACAACCAGAGGCGTGGCACCACCGCTGCGCGGCATCGTGGTGGCGTAGAGGAGCGGCTTGCCCGGAATCATCCACTCCACATGCTGGGTGTACGGCAGGATTGTGGTCAGCGGACGGCGGCAGCTTGCCAGACCCATCATGCCCACGCTGGCACCCATGATTTTCAAAAACTCACGGCGACCGTTTTCGCGTTCTTCTTCGGTCAGAGTGTCGCCAGCGGGAAACTCGCGACCCAGGTTTTTGAGGAAATCTTCACGACGATCCAGTTCGGCGACACTGCGCACGTAGCGCTTGGCGTTCTGCGGCTCCTCGGGATGCTTCCAAATGCGTTTCATGTGTCAGGAAAAAGGGTCGCGGGGTTAGCGGTGGCAGGCGGTGCAGGATTCCGGCGGCTGAATCTGCCAGTGCTTCTTGATCTGGGTGCCCACTTCAGTCTGGGTCACTTCTTTGCCGTAAGTTTTCTCGGCGAGTGCGAGGAGTTGCTCAAGGCTGTCTGCCTTGCCGCTCTCGCCAGCGATCACGGTGGCGATCTCGCCAGCCGGGATCTTTTTGTCGAGCAGGCCTTTATAAAAGTCGGCGCGCTTCAGATCGCCGGCCTTGTAGTTCAGATTGGTGACGAATTCGAGCGGACGCAGGTTCTTCTCAGGATTGCGGTGGCAGTCAAGGCACCAGCCCATGGACTGCGGCTGGTCGTGGCGGACGACTTCCATCTCATTGATCTTGCCGTGGCAGGAGACGCAGGAGATGCCGCGGTTGAGGTGCGCGCTGTGATTGAAGTAAACGTAATCAGGTGCCTTGTGAACTTTTACCCACGGGATGGACTTGCCGGTTTCGTTGGCCTTCACGACGAGCGCGAGGTTGGGTGAGTTGCTGCGGATGTTGCCCTTGCCCGGACCGTGGCAGTTGAAGCAGGTCTGGTTGGTCGGCACGTTCGCGTGGCTGGAGCTTTCTGCGAACGAATGACAGTAGCGACAGTCGAGGCCGAGCTGGCTGGCGTGAATCTTGTGCGAGAAGGGCACCGGCTGCGTCGGTTCATAACCCACGCGCGTGTATTTCGGTGTGAAGTAATAGGCGACGCCGACACTCACGCCAAAGGCAATGAACACGACGGCAATGGCTACCTTGAGCGGCAGCCAGTTGGTCCAACGCGGAAAAAAGTTACCCATAGAAAAATGTCGTCAGATGAGCTTGTGAAAAATTTCACAAGGATTTCCAGAATAGGTAAGCGATAACAGGTTTGCAACCGTCATCTTGTTTTTTTTGAACTTTTGTATGCATGGCTTGTCCTGTTGCGATTCCGTCGCAAAAAAAACGCCTTTCAGTCCGGGAACGGCACGCCTTCAACCCCACTCGATCCACAGCAGTTTGCGCTCAAAGTCCAACGTCACGCGGTAGTCCTCCAACAGGTAGGTTCCGAGACGCGACGGCCCCGGCATCACGTCCACCTCGGCAAATGGGTAGTACGATCCGAACAAGCCGAGTGCCATGAACTCCAGCACCCGCACCTTCGCTTGATCCGGCGTCTGCGCACCGCCAACGCCAGTGATCAGGTAGTTTCCACCCACATGCCAGCCACCATCCTTGTACCCGAGCACTTGGGCCACCCGTTGATCAAGCTGCACGCCAAAGACAGAGCCGGAATCGACCACAGCTTCCCAGGCAACCTTGCCATACTTCAACACCGTCGTCGGCACGCCGTTTTTCATGCTGAAGCTCGTCTTGTGCAGATGCCTGCGCTGCTGGCCCGGATAACTGCGGGTAAAGCCAAACTCGACCTCCTCCTTCAAAAAATCGAGCGTCAGGTATTTGCAGTGGTTCGCCGCCAGATGCACGCCGAGCACAGAGATGCCCAGGTGCTCCTTCAAAATGCCGGTTCCCCACGCCGTGCGCTGCATGCGCACGATGCATGGCAGGTTTTCCAGCCTCCAAGGGCCGATCTGCACTGTGGGAATCAACGCTGCCATGCCAGGTTCACGGCCCAGCACGCCGGCCATGGTCGGACGCACCTGTGGCACCGTCCGCAGCCCATACTCCACCGCCTGCTCCGCATCGAACACGCTGAAGGTCGCCCCGGTATCGAGCATAAACTTCTTCGGTTTGCGCCCGTTAAGACTGACCTTGATGTGTGGAATCCCGTTTTCGTAGTACATCGGCACCTTCAGCACACCCTCCGGCGGCGGCACGCTGTGGGTGCGCACACTCAGCCCACCTTTGGTCACATTGATCTCGGAGGCAGGCACTGCCTGTGCCTGAAGCTGCCGCTCCATCTCCACCGGCACCGCCTCGTTCTTGATCGCAAACGACTCCGCGCACCCCATCACGCACACCATCAGGCAAACTGCCTGCGCCAAGCGCAGACCCATGAGGAGATACGGATAATTCATGCGGTGCAAGCCATCCATCGTGCCGTTAATCCTGTCAACACGCCGCAATTCGCACACAAATCCTTGTGCCCACCGCCGTACTGCTTGAGATTTCCATTCTCTCCCTTCCGACCACCGCATGCGCGATTACTTCATCCGCCGCTTCCTGCTGATCATTCCGACGTTGATCGGAGCGACGATGGTGGTGTTTTTTATCACGCGGGTGACTCCGGGCGGACCGCTGGAAGCCGCGCTGCGACAGGCGGCGGCGCAGCAGGGGGATCGCGGCATGAAGGACGCGGGGGCCTCGCTCAGTGAGGAGCAAAAGGAGGAGATGGCGGCCTATTATGGCTTCGACCGGTCGTTCTTTCCCGCCTACCTCGCCTGGCTGGGCATTCTGCCAAAGGAAGGTGACAAGCAGTTCATCAAGTTCGCCAAAGACAAGCAGGAGATGCCTGTGACTCTTCAAGAGTTGCTGCCGCGTGACCAATGGAAGCCGAACAACGCCTACCGGACCACGCAGGCCAAGGTGACTCGTGATGGCAAGCTGTCCGCCGATGACGCCAGCGGCCTAAAAGAGTGGCAAACTCGTGCCGAGAAAGAAAAAGAACGTGTACAGGTTTTCCGCCCGAAGTTTGACGGCCTGCTACAAGGCAACCTGGGCATCTCGACGCGCTACAACGAGTATGTCTGGGACATGATCCGCGAGCGCATGCCGATCTCGATTTTCTACGGGCTGGTCACCTTCATCATCAGCTATCTCGTCTGCATTCCGCTGGGTATTTTGAAGGCCATCAAGCACCGTACGGTGATCGACAATGCGAGCTCGATCCTCATCTTCGTGGGCTACTCTATCCCCGGCTTCGTGCTGGCGAGCGTGCTCGTGGTGTATCTTGCCGCGCGGCTGAACTGGTTCCCCACGGGCGGCTTTGTCAGTGAAAATTTCGCCTCGCTCACGGTCGGCGGCAAAGCCTGGGATGTGATGCATCACGCGGTGCTGCCACTGATCTGCTACATGGTCGGCAGCTTCGCCTTCATGACGATGCTGGTGAAAAACAACCTCATGGACAACCTCGCCGCCGATTACGTCCGCACGGCGGTGGCGAAGGGCGCGGGCTTCAAGCGCGCGGTGCTCGTTCATGCGCTGCGGAACTCGCTCATCCCGCTGGCGACGACGCTGGGACACATCGTCTCGATCTTTGTGGCTGGCTCGACGCTCATTGAACTTATCTTCGAGATCAACGGCTTCGGCCTGCTCGGCTATTACAGCTTGCTGGATCGAGACTACCCCTTGGTGATGGGCATCCTGGTCGTGGATGTCGTGTTGCTCATGCTGGGCAACATCCTCTCCGATTACTTCGTCGCGCTCACTGATCCACGCGTTCGCTTTGACTAACTCATGTCTCCCCGCACCACCGGCATCACCTTTATTGCTTATGCGGCACTTGGCGCGTTGTTTCGCGGGCTGTCGTTGTCTGTGCCGGTGTTCAAGGTGCCATTTCTTGGCGGTTCGTGGCTGGGATGGATTTTGCTCGCAGTCTTCGCGCTGACAGGCGGCTGGTTGCTCTGGCTCGGTCAAACGCAGTGGCATTGGAGTCCACTGACCTTGAAACAACTTCGTCGCTTCCGTGAGATCAAGCGCGGGCATGCCTCCTTCCTGGTTCTACTCGCTCTGGTAGGGGTGGGATCACTCGACAGCCTGATCGTGGGCAAGCGTGCGCTCGTCGTCCGCTATGAGGGCAAGTTTTACTTCCCGTTCGTCACCGACGTGAAGCCTGCGACCACGTTTGGCCTCAAAGACGAGTCGGAGACGGATTATCGCGAGCTGCAGCGCCAGTTCCACGAGTCCAAATCAGCGAACTGGGTGCTGATGCCCATCGTGCCGTATGATCCGAAGCTCGACACGCCGGAGACCATCGAGGAGGTCGTTTTGCGTGAGGGTGTGGCTTATCGGGCGAGTGAAACCAAACCTTTCGATGGCCGCGCTTACACGCTGTTTCGCGACAAGCCGCAGCAGAAGCGCCAGGAGTGGGTCTTCCGTCATGGTTTGAAGCAGGGTGAGATGCTTGGCTGGGATGTGAACAACGAGCAGGTGGAGAAAGCCACCTTCGACAAGGGCACCCGCGTCACCTACACCGACTTCACCGATGGCAAAGCAGGTGCGCTGGCGTCGCAAGCCTCTGAAACCATGCGAACCGTGGTTTATCCGCCTTCACCACCCTCGTGGGCGCATCGGCATTTCCTCGGCACGACTTCGATGGGTGGAGATGTGCTCGCCATCCTTTATGGCGGCTGGCAGCAGGCGATCATCGCTTCGATCCTGTTTGTGACCTTCGTTTTCGTTGTGGGTGTCGCGGCGGGTGGTTTGCTCGGCTACTTCGGCGGCGTGCTGGACCTCGTGGGCATGAGATTGATCGAGATCTGGTCGGTGCTGCCGTTCCTGTTCATCGTGATGATCGTCAGCTCGATCATCAGTCCGAATCTGTTTCTGCTGGTGGTCATCATCTCGCTGTTCAGTTGGATGGGCACCACGATCTACATCCGCACGGCGGCCATGAAGGAGAAAGCGCGTGATTATGTCGCCTCCGCACGGCTTCTCGGTGCCAGCACGGGTCGCATCATCTTCAAACACATCCTGCCAAACAGCATCGCCATCCTTGTGACGCTCGCGCCCTTTGAAGTGTCGGCCATCATCACCTCGCTGGCCGCATTGGATTACCTCGGCTTCGGTCTGCCGCCGGAAGAACCAAGCTGGGGCCGCCTGCTGCATGAAGGCACCGAGGACTTCAATTACCCCTGGATTGTCAGCAGCGCCTTCGTGGCGATGACCACCGTGCTCGTGCTCGTCACCTTCGTCGGTGAAGCCGTGCGCGAGGCCTTTGATCCGAAGAAATTCACGACTTACCGATGAGCACTGGGCACATGATTTCATTCGCTCGCAAAGCTGCTCTCATCAGCTGTGCCGCACTTGTTGTTTCTTGCTCTGACTCAGACGACACGCGCTTCCCGCCTTACGACAACACCGAGGAAGTGACCGCTTACTGGAAATCGAAGCCGGACTTCTTCCAGTGGAAGACGCCTGCTGATCTTCCAGCGAGTCTGAAATGGGAAAACGCCGCCGATGTGCCGGAGTTTGGCGATCCGCGCGCAAAGAAAGGCGGCACCTTCCACGACTGGCACCCGACCTTCCCACCGACGTTCCGCAAAGTCGGCCCAGATGCGAGCAACACCTTCCGTGGCGAGCATCATGACAACATCGAGATCAGCCTCATCACGCGTCATCCTGATGAGGACGTCTGGATTCCCGGCTTGGCGAAGGAATGGGCCGTCTCCGAAGACCGCAAGACGGTGTATTTCCGCCTCCAGGACAAGCTGACCTATTCCGACGGGCAGCCTGTCGAGGTGGAGGACTTCTTCATGACCTTCTTCGTCATGACCAGCACGCACCTGAAGGACCCTTGGTACAATGACTGGTACACGAAGGAGTATGCTGGGATCACCAAGTTCGACGATCGCACCTTCTCGATCACGATTCCGGAGCCCAAACCAGACCCCATCTGGTATGCGATGATTCCACCCAGCCCGCAACACTTCTACCGTGAACTCGGACCTGACTTCCCAGCACGCTATCAGTGGCGCATCTGTCCGGTGACCGGGGCTTATGTGATCGACCCCGCTTTGATGAAGCGTGGTCGCTCCATCACGCTGAGCCGGGTCAAAGACTGGTGGGCGCGCGATTTGAAGCACTATCGTTACATCTTCAATTGCGACTTCCTGGAGTACAAGATCATCGCCAGCCAGGACAAAGCCTTCGAGATGTTCCGCCAGGGCCAGTTTGACTACTATCTCGCCGGCCTGCCACGCTACTGGTATGACAAGGCGGAAGTCCCCGAGATCTACAACGGCTACATTGAGCGGCACATGTTTTACAACGAGTACCCGCAGGTCACTTGGGGCATCCGCATCAACGAAAGCAAACCGCCGCTCGACAACCTCGATGTGCGCCTCGGCATCAACTACGCAATGAACTTCCAGAAGGTGATCGATGTGGATTTCCGTGGCGACAAGACGCGCATGAACAGCACGGTGTCAGGCTTCGGCAAGTTCACCAATCCTGATCTCCGCGCCCGGCCCTACGATCCGGTGAAAGCTCGTGAGCACTTCGCCAAGGCCGGCTTCACCAAGGCTGGACCCAATGGCATCTTGCAAAACGCGGAGGGCAAAAAACTTTCCTTCACGCTTACCACCTTCAACTCCGGCACCATCACGCCGATCATGCTGCGCCTGAAGGAAGAGGCCAAAAAGGCGGGATTGGAGATCAATGTCGAGGGGCTCGACTCCACGCAGATGTACAAGAAGCTCGACCAGAAGAACCACGAAATGGGTTTTGCCGGATTCGGAGCGCAGCCGCCTTATCCGCGCTTCTGGGACGACTATCACAGCGCCAACGCCTTCAAAATCGGCAAGGACGGCAAGCGCGAGATCGTCACCGACACCAACAACATGACGCAGACTGCCGATCCTGCGCTTGATCCGCTCATCGACCAGCATCGCAAGGCGAAGACCGAGGAAGAAGTGCAGCGTCTCTCCTGGCAGCTCGCCAAGCTCATCGAAGACCGTGCCTGCACCATCCCGGCCTGGGAATCACCGTTTTATCGCTACATGACCTGGCGCTGGGTGCGGTGGCCTGAGAAAGGCAATGCGCGCAAAAGCCGCGAGCCGATGGATGCCCACATGTTCTGGATCGATGAAGATGTGAAACGTGAAACCAAGGAAGCCATCCGCACCGGGCGCGACTTTGGCGAAACCCTGCGCGTCTTTGACGCCAACAAAGCGAAATGAGCAGCCCCATCCTCCAGGTCGAAAATCTCGTCACCGCGTTCGACACGGACGCGGGGCGCATGACGGCGGTCGATGGCATCAGCTTCGATGTGCCTAGCGGCAAAACGCTCGGCATTGTCGGCGAGTCAGGTTGCGGCAAGAGCGTCACTGCTTTCTCCATCACGCGCCTGCTTCCGCAGCCTCACGGGAAGATTCTCGGCGGCAGCATCCGCTTTGAAGGGCGTGATCTGGTGACGCTGCCGCTCGATGAGATGCAGAAGATTCGCGGGAACGACATCTCCATGATCTTCCAGGAGCCGATGACGGCGCTGAACCCCGTGCAGACCGTCGGCAGACAGCTCGCGGAGGCCATCCTGCTGCACACCGAATGCAGCAAGGCCGAGGTGCTCTCCCGCAGCATTGACATGATGATCAAGGTGCGCATCCCGGAGCCAGCGCAACGGCTCAACGAGTATCCGCATCAGCTCAGCGGCGGCATGAGGCAGCGCATGATGATCGCCATGGCGCTGATCAACAAACCCAAGCTCCTCATCGCCGACGAGCCGACCACCGCGCTGGATGTCACCGTGCAGGCGCAGATCCTGGAGCTCATCGCCGATCTGCAAAAGGAGATGGGCATGAGCGTCATCCTCATCACCCACGACCTCGGCGTCATCGCCGAAGTGTGCGATGAAGTCGCCGTCATGTATGCCGGACGCATCGTCGAACAGGCCAGTGTCTTCGATCTCTTCGCCAAACCGCGCCATGCTTACACGCAAGGCCTGCTGGAAAGCATCCCGCGTCTCGACAGCAAGCCCAAGACCTTGCTCAGAGCCATCCCAGGCAATGTCCCCGGCATCGCCGACTTCAAACCCGGCTGCCGTTTCGCTGAACGCTCGGGTCGTGACCACACATCAGCGCATCTGACCCATCGCCCGCCCTTCATCGAGATCGCACCGAACCATTTCGTCGAGAACTGCCCCATCTGCGTCGCATGAGCCTCCTTACCGTCCAAAACCTCCAGCAGCACTTCCCCGTTCGCGGCGGCGTGCTTCGGCGCTCTGTGGCTTCGTGCAAAGCGGTCGATGGTGTGAGCTTCACGCTCGGTGAAGGCGAAACCCTTGGCCTCGTGGGCGAGTCCGGCTGCGGCAAGACCACGCTTGGCAAAGCCATCGTGCGTCTGCTCAAACCCACCAGCGGCAAAATCGAGTTCGATGGTCAGGACATCACGCACGCCGGTATCGGTGCGCTGCGCCCGATGCGCCGTCATGTGCAGATGATCTTCCAAGATCCTGCCGAATCGCTGAACCCTCGACACACCGTGCGCGACATTTTGGAGGAGCCCTTCATCGTGCAAAAGCTCGGCACCAAGGAGGAGCGGCGGAAGTGGGTGCTCGACCTGCTCGACAAAGTCGGCCTGTCCGCGAGCGCGACAGATCGTTTCCCCTTCGAGTTCAGCGGCGGCCAGCGTCAGCGCATTGGCATTGCGCGGGCCATCGCTTTGAAGCCCAAGCTCATCATCTGCGATGAACCTGTCTCAGCCCTCGATGTCTCCGTGCAAAGTCAGGTGCTGAATCTCCTGCTCGACCTCCAGCGTGAGATGGGCCTGAGCTACCTCTTCATCGCCCATGGCCTCAGCGTGGTGAAGCACATGAGTGACCGCGTCGCCGTGATGTATCTCGGCAAGATCGTCGAACTCGCCCCAGCGGAGGAGCTTTATCACAACCCCCGCCACGCCTACACCAAGGCCCTGTTGGATGCCATCCCCGTGCCTGATCCGGCCAAACGCCGCAAACGCCAGCTCCTGCAAGGGGATGTCCCTTCGCCGATCAATCCGCCCGCCGGCTGCGCCTTTGGGCACCGCATGAGACATCCCAAATGGGAACAGAGCGTGAGCCTGGATCTCACGCTCAAAGAAATCGCGCCGGGTCATTTCGTGCAGCCGTGTCCGTGCTGCACGTAGTGGTCGAAAACCTCAATGCGCTGTGGCCTTCTCGGAGCCGAGGCCGGTGTGGGCGCGGACTTTGAGTTCGGCGAATTTGGCTTCGGCTTCGGGCTCACGCTTCATTAATGAACCGATGATGGCGGCAAAGAAGCCGAGGGGGATGCTGAGAATGCCGGGATTGGTGAGCGGGAAGATGGCGTTGGCCTGAATGAGGTGGCGCTTGGCGGCGACGATCTCGGGGCCGTCGATGCCCATGATGCTGGGGCTGAGGATGATCAGCACGATGCTGCTCACGAGGCCGACAGCGAGACCGAGCACGGCTCCGGTGGTGCTGAATTTCTTCCAGAAGATGCTCAGCACGATGACGGGCAGGTTTGCGCTTGCCGCGACGGCAAACGCGAGGCCGACGAGGAAGGCGACGTTGACGTTTTGCAGTTTGATCGCGAGGAAGATCGAGATGGCGCCAACGACGAAGGCGGTGATGCGGGCAACGCGGACTTCCATGCCGGGACGGTTCTCTTTGCCGTGATGAAGCACGTTGGAATAGAAATCATGCGCGAAGGAGGCGCTGGCGCTGATGGTGAGACCGGCAACGACGGCGAGGATGGTGGCAAAGGCCACGGCGCTGATGAAGGCGAAGAAAATCGGCCCGCCGAGGAATTCAGCGAGCTGCGGGGCGGCCATGTTGTCGGTGACGATGTTGTGCGGCTTCAAAATGGTCGCTGCGCCGAAACCGAGGAAGGTGGTGAGGATGTAAAACGTGCCGATGATGACCATCGCCCACACGACAGACACACGCGCGGTTTTGGCATCTGGCACGGTGTAAAAGCGCACCAGGATGTGTGGCAGTCCGGCGGTGCCGAACACGAGTGCGAGGCCTAGGGAGATCAAATCGAGCGGTCCCCAGCCGTTGGTGACATCGGCCCCGAATTTCATGCCGGGTTCGAGGAAGTTCTTGGTCACTTCGACGCCGCTTTTGTCGGTGTAGGTGAGGTGGGCGATGGCATCGAAGAACTTGGTGAAGCTGTAGCCGAAGTGCTTCATCACCAGGATGCTCAGGAAGATTGTGCCTGTCATGAGCAGGATGGCTTTGATGATCTGCACCCACGTCGTCGCCAGCATGCCGCCGAAGACGACATACACGACCATCAGCACGCCGACGCCGATGATGGCCCACTCGGTGCTGATCCACGGCAAATCTTTGAGCAGCAGTTTCACCAAGGTGCCCGCGCCGATCATCTGCGCGACCATGTAGAGAGTGGAAACGGTGATCGTGCTCAGCGAGGCCATCGCCCGCACCGGACGCGGCGTGAGGCGGTAGGCCAGCAAGTCTGCCATGGTGTATTTGCCCGCATTGCGCAGCGGTTCAGCGACCACGATGAGCACCGTCAGGTAAGCGACGAGCCAGCCGACGGAATACATGAACCCATCGTAACCAAAAAAGGCGATCATTCCCGAGATGCCGAGGAAACTCGCCGCGCTCATGTAGTCGCCCGCCACGGCGAGACCGTTCTGCCAGCCGGTGATGCTGCGGCCCGCAGCGAAATAGGCGCTGGCTCCCGTGTTCTTTTTGGCGGCCCAAACAGTGATGCCCAGCGTCGCGACGACGAAGGCGAGAAACATCCAAACAGCAATGGTCATAAGCGGGAGAAGATCAGGTCAAAGAGTCAAGGAGTGGTCAAGAAGGTCATCAATGGCCGTGGACAACGGCGGCGGCTTCTTTGTCCCACTGGGCGGCTTTGCGGGTATAGATGAAAGCCATGGCCCAAGCCATGAAGAATTGCGACAAGGCGAAGAGGTAGGCCCAGTTTAGGCGTCCGAGGACTTCCTTTTTCATCATCTCCGGGAAGTAGCCCACCAGCACCGGCAGCGCGAAGTAATAGATCACGAAGAAGATCGTGGAGCCGATGATGAAACGCGACTTGCGGGCGAGGAGGGCACGGAATTCGGGCTTCGCCTCCAGTTGTGCCCAGTTCACAGGTGATTTTTCGCTCATAGTGGGCGCGAGGTTAGGAAGTCAGGTTCGGTTTGGCAAGACCTAGCGTCCAAACGGTCGGGAATTCTTCCACAGCCGTGATCCATCACTCAAACGCACTCGTCACCGGCTTGCCGTCGAATTCGGCCGGTACCGGCACATCAAGCAGCCAGAGAGCCGTTGCAGCGGTGTCGTAGGTGGTGACCTTGTCGGTGATGCTGAAGTTCTTCCTCACGCCTTTGCCCCAAGCTACCCAAGGGATGAGCATGTCGTCGGGAATGTCGAGGCCGTGGGTTTTGTCATGGCCGCCGTGATCGGCGCTGATGAGCATGACGCTGGAATCGGCGATGCCCGCGTCCTTGATCGCCTGCCAGACCTGCCACAGCGCCTGGTCCGTGACTCGGAGCGCTTCTTTCTGCTCGGGCGATCCCCAGCCGCTCTTATGGCCAGCGGTATCGACATCGGCGAAGTGGATGAAAGCAAGACGCGGCTGATGCTCCTTGAGCCAGGTCGCAGTCTGTTTCGCCACCAGTTGCGAGGGCTTCTTGTCCTTCTCGACCTCTGGTGAGCCGGCGATGGGAGCGGATGACTGCGGGCCGCCGAAGTCGAAGACGTCGAGCGAATCCTTCAGCCACAGGTGACGAAACTTGATCTTGCCCACGAACATGGCGGTCACTGCCTGCGGATCAGCGGCTTTAAGCAGAGAAAACACCGTCGGCACCTTCACGAAGCCCTTGATTGGCGTGAAGCCGTTCCACAACACCTGATGCTTGTCCGGCCCGACGCCAGTGAGCATGGAGGTGTGCGAGGGCAGCGTGATCGAGGGGAAAATCGTGCTCGCCTGCCACGTCACCGCGCCTTGGGCGGCGATTCTTTTGAGCGTGGGAGCTTCGCCAGTCGCGATAACCAGCGGTTTGCCGCCGTCGATGCTAATGATGAAGACATGCTCCGCACGGGGTGCCGCAAAGGCGCATGAACTGAGTGTGACAGCGGCAATGAGGAGACGGGAAATGAAACGCATGATGAAGGGCGCGAAATAACGCACTCCGCTGTGAGATGCTTCCAAAACATTGCGCCAATCTTTTTTGTCGTGGCTTGTTCCTTGAGCCGCGCATTTCCCTGCGCCACAGATGATGAAATGGATCCTTGGATCGTCATCGGACTGCTCGTCATCGCCGTCATCGCCTTCTCCACCGAGAAAATTTCCGTGGATCTGGTGACGCTGGCGATGCTGTGCGTGCTGGTGTTGTGCGGCATCCTGACGGCGGAGCAGGCCTTTGCCGGCTTTGGGAATCGCGTGATCATCCTGCTGGCGGCGATTTTTGTGATCGGTGCCGCGTTGCGTGAGACCGGCGTGCTGGACCTGATGGGAGGGGTGCTGGCACAGACTTTCGGCACGCAACCGAAACGGCTGATGGCCTTCATGATGGCGGTGGTGGGCGGTGTGTCTGCCTTCATGAACAACACCACCGTCACCGCAGTGTTCGTGGGGCCGATCATGGGTCTCGCACGCAAGCTGCGCATCCCGCCGTCACGTCTGCTCATGCCACTGGCCTTTGCCTCGCTGCTGGGCGGCACCTGCACGCTGATCGGCACCTCCACGAATGTGGCAGTAAGTGGCGCCATTATCAAAATGGGCCTGCCACCGTTTCGGATGTTTGAGTTCACCCTGGTTGGCCTGGTGATCCTGCTCACCGGCATCCTCTACATGGTTTTCATCGGCACGCGCCTGGTGCCGGAACGTGACGCCGCCACTGCTGCCAGCGGTGATTCAATGCGCGAGTACCTCGCTGAAGTGGTTGTTCTGCCGAACTCTCCGCTCATCGGTCAGGCAGCCTTCGATTCGGATTTCTCCGCCCTGGAGTTTCAGGTGATCAAGATCCAGCGTGATGACCAACCGCTCGATGCGGGGCCAAACCTCCACTTCGAGGAAGGCGATGTCGTGCTGGTCGCCGGCAAAGTCGAGAACTTGATCAAGGTGAAGAAAATTGAAGGCATCGACATTCTCGAAGATGTCACGCTGCGCAGCTCCGGCATCGACATGCGTGATGCGCAGGTCGCTGAGGTCGTGCTCACACCGCGCTCCGGCTTCGTTGGCCGCTCCCTGCGCGAAAACAACTTCCGCCAGCGCACAGGCCTCTCCGTGCTCGCTCTCATGCGTGGTGATCGCAGGCTGATGCACCACATGGCGGACGAAAAACTTCATGCCGGCGACGTGCTGCTGCTCCAAGGACCCAGCGAACGCTTCCGCGCTTTCGAGGAAGGCAGCGAGATGATCGTCATCACCCAGCATCAGTTCAGTGCGGAGACGCGGAAACGCGGCTTCATGCTGCTCGGTTCATTCATGCTCGCCGTGCTTGTCAGCAGTCTTGAGTGGGTGCCTGCGACCATTGCCTTTGTCATCGTGGCGCTGCTGGCGGTATTCACGCGTTGCATCAAGTTGGAGAACGCGTACGCCAACATCGACTGGCGGCTGCTGATCCTCATTGGCGGTATGATGGCCTTTGGCGAGGCGATGCAAAGCTCTGGTGCCGCAGCCATGATCGCCAATGCCATCACCGGGTGGTTGCAGCCGTGGGGTGTCTTTGCCGTCTTTGCAGGATTCTGCGTGCTTACCATCCTGCTCACGCAACCGATGTCGAACGCGGCGGCAGCGCTCGTCGTCCTGCCTGTTGCCATGCAGGCCGCCACCTCAATGGGAGCCAGTCCGCGTGCTTTTGCCATCGGTGTCATGCTCAGCGCCTCCGCCTCCGTGTTGACCCCTTTCGAGCCGTCCTGCATCCTCGTCTATGGCCCCGGCAAGTATCGCTTCTCGGACTTCATCAAGGTGGGTGGCGGCCTCACCTTTGTCATGCTCATCGTGGTGCTGACCATGGTACCGCTGTTCTGGCCGTTGAAGTGACCGTTCTCCAAGGCTCAAAACAGCCTTCAAGTCAGGGAAAACCGGAGTTGTTCCCAGCTCTTATGACTGGTGTAAATCTATTTGGCTGAATACTCATATCCGTAAGGACTGCGAACAAGCCTAACAACCACGTTCCGCCTTGCAACGGCAAGGGTTCCACAGGCAGTTGGGCTGTGAATGGTTCCGGCACGAATTGTGAGCGGGCAGGAACAACTCGGGTTGTTCGTGTTTGCTCTCAACTTGGGAGGGTTTGTTCGCCCACCTTTTCACGAGTTGTTCGCAGGAGTTCGTGAAGGGTGGGCTGGTCGAGCGCGGCTTGGGCTGCTTGCACCTCGGCGTCTTTTTTGCTGCGGCCGCTGCCACGCCCAAGCTGGGTTCCTTGCCAGGAGACGGTGGCAAGGAAATTCTTGGCGTGATCGGGTCCATCCTCAGCAATGATCTCGTAGAGGGGTGGCGCAGTGCCGACGGATTGTATCATCTCTTGAAGCTGGCCTTTGGGATTGATGTCCAGCGGACCGTGATGCAGGGCCAATAGATCCTCGGCAAAGAGACGTGTGGCAAATCGCTGTGCTGCGTCGTTGCCCGCATCGAGATGGACGGCACCAGCAATGGCTTCCAGGGCATCCGCGAGCGTGGACTCACGATCGCGGCCGCCATTGGCTTCTTCGCCTCGGCCCATGCGCAAATGGGAGCCGAGCCCGATGCGGCGGGCGATGCGGGCGAGTGCCTTGGTGGAGACCAGTTGCGCACGTGCCTTCGTGAGGACGCCTTCATCGGCCTGTGGCAGCCGTTGGAACAGCAGATGGGAAAGGGTGAGCTGCAACACGGCGTCGCCCAAGAATTCGAGGCGCTGGTTGTCGGCGTGAGCGCGTTGCGCCTCATAGCCGACGCTGCCGTGCGTGAGCGCGAGCTGGAGCAGCGCGGGATCGCGAAAGGTGTGTCCGATGATGGTTTCCAGCGTGTCCATGCGTGGCGGCGATCAAAGCCGCTGGAACACCTGTGCTCCAGTGAAAAGTGGGGTGACCGACGGGATTCGAACCCGCAACAACCAGAATCACAATCTGGGGCTCTACCGTTGAACTACGGCCACCATCTCAATCGAGAGTGCGCGGATACTAACCGGTCAGAGAGGTTGCGCCAGCGAAAATTCAGGGGGCGGTCCCGGGTGCGCTCCCCCCTCAGCCATTAACATGACTTTTTGGACCGCCTCCTTTAATTCACCGAAGCTTATGGCTCCACTGCTCAATGGCTCCAGGGACTTCAGTGTGATCGAATGCTGGCTGCGTGTCCGTTGATCCAAAACACGGGTGGGTAGAATAAAAAACCGCCACTGATGAACATCCAATGGGTCGAGGGTCGCCTTGTCCTTGTGTGCCAGCAATGCGAACACATAAACGTCCGCCTGCCGCCTGGGTTCATTGCTTGTCTCGTTGGTTTCTGGATTCCAGACGCGCGTTTTCGGAGTGGAAAACAGAATGGTCGAATAGTCACGCTGCGCCCAGCTTTGGATGTATGCTGCTGATTTGACCTCGATCTTCAATCCTGTCGATGTCATCAAATCAAATGCCCCCCACTCGTCCCGGACCGCTTCCGTTTGGACACCCAATGCCTTCGCGACAATGAACTCGGCAAGGCGACCCCGAGTGGCATTGCTGACCAAATCGGAGACGCCCCATCTCCAAAAATCCTGAAGAGTAAAGCCAAGCTGCTTGCCATCGGAGTGAAACGTTTCGTCACCCTGCTTTGGTTTGACTGTCATCTGCTCAAGGTTCGCGTTCATAGGGTATGTGAGGAGGCAAGCGGCAGTTCTACGGTCTCCTTTCATTGAACACTCTTACGGAACCAAAGCCAGGGCAACGCGAAGGCAGCGGTGATGAGGACGGTGAGCACGCCGATCATGGCGGTCATGCCGAGGGTGATGAGGCCGCGATTGCTGCCGGTGGCGAGAGAGCCGAAGGCCAGGCCGGTGCTGAGGCCGCAGTAAGCGAGCGAACGGCCCAGCGCGGCGACGCGTTCGCGGGTCATGTCCGGCTCCCGCAGCGCGTGCATCACATGAATGGTGAAATCGAGGCCCAGGCCGAGGCAAAGCGGCACCGCGCCCACGCTCATGAGGTTCCAGGTAAGGCCGAACGCGCTCATGCCGCCGAGCAAAATCCATCCGCTGGCCGCGAGCACGAGGAAGGCAAACCCACGCTCCCGCCAGCCGTGAAACACGAGGAAAAACAGGAGGATGGCGATGACGGCCGTCGGAACGCACACCCGCAGGATCTCGCGCTGCAACAGCGGCTCCAACGAGGTGCGCAGGAAGGCCCAGCCTGCGGGATGCGCCCCAGGAATTTTCTCCAGCGCATGCAGCACGGCGGTTTTTTCCACCTCCCGGCCTGCGGAGAGGCGGAGCGATCCCAATGCCATCCAGCCGTGTTCCTCGTGCTTGGAGACAATGCCGCCGAGGTTTTCCAGCACGACGGGTTTAGGCCACAGCGGCAGCGTGGGTTCGGTGGTGGTCCATTCGCGCCATTGTTTGAAGACGTTCTGCGTGAGCGCGAACGCCACCTCGGTGAATCCGGCGGCATCCACGGCTCGGCGGAGTTCTTCCTCACGTTGGGCGAGAGCTTGCAGCGCGGTGAGATTGGCTTTCTGCGCCTCGGCATCAGGCACGAGCGCCAGCGGCAGCATGTGGCTTTCGACCTCGTCGGTTTTCAGCACGCCTTGCGCGGTGGTGATGCTCTGGCGCAGGGCGGTGGCATCGCTTGCGGCGAAGATGAGCGGGATGTTGCGCCCTGGCTCGGAGTTCGCGTCCATCATGAGTTTTTCGATGTCCTCGAACACATCGAAGGCCTCGCTCTTGTCTGGACGCAGCACGGCGGAACCGAAGTCCATTTTGGGCATGCCTTGTGCGATCAAGACGAGCGTTGCGGCGATCAAAGCGATGCCGACGAGCCAGCCCATGACGCTCTGCATTTTCAGGGCGAGGTTGGTGGCATCCTTGGCCGAATCGTTCGGCGTTTGGGGGGACGTTGTGCTGGCGGGCGCGTTTGAAGACGGGCGGGCTGTCGCCACACCCGTCCTACCCATGGCGAGCGGCAAAAAGCCAAACAGCATGACCGCCGCGCCGATCAAAACGCCGAGCGCGGACAACACACCGAGTTGCGCGACTCCTGGAAGCTGACTGAGCCCTAGCATGGCGAAGATGCCCGCGATGCTGACCGCTGACCACGCTACGCTTGGCTGCACGCGGCGGCGGATGCTCGCAAAACTCTCGCCCGGATGCTCCCGCGCCACATGCAGGCCCACGACACCGAAATCCTCGATCAAACCGGTCAGGATGGCCGCGAATCCCATCGACATGACATTGAGCGCGCCATAGATCACACCGGCGGTGCCCAGCGTGATCAAGTTTGCGCAAAGAATCGCCAGCAGCAGCCAGAACAGGGGCTTCACACTGCGATGCAACAGCCAGAAGAGGAAGCCGACGATGAACGTGACCGCGCCAATCGACTGCCGCATGTCTCCTTCCATGCCGGTGGCGATCTCGGCCTGAAACGCAGGATCGCCAGTGAAGCCGATCTTCACACCGGTGAGTTCGCCCTGCTGCGGCAGCCACTTTTCCCGCACCTCGCTCTTGATCTGCGTGAGCCAGGCGTTTGCGGCACGGTAATCAGCCAGCGCCTTGCCCGGTGGTGTGACAAACAACAGGCGCAGCGTGCCGTCGGCGCTGCTGAACTCATCGCTCATCAGGCTGCTCATGTCCGCGCCGCCGCTGAGGAGCTGCATGGCTCCGCGTGCGAGTCCGAGCGGATCGTAACCGCTCATGGTGGCGTTTTGTAGATCGAGCGAGGTGCCGGCGGTTTCTTTCGCTTTCGTCAGCAGGGCGGAGAGTGACGAGGCATCCAGTGAGGCGGTCAGTTTCGCGACCTCCTGCGGCGGCGCGTTGAGCCAGAGATAAGCGACGACTTCCGCGATGATCGCGGAATCGGATTGTAGCAGCGATTTGCTGCGCACGCTGGCGCAGAGTTCCGGCTTTGAGGCGAGATGCTCTGCCAATGCTTCCGCTGTGACCTCGACGAGCGCTGGATCATCGGCTTGCACGGCAATGAGCAGCAGATCGCGATTCTGCTCGCGCAATAAGCGCGTGCCTTGCAGGCCCGGCAGTTCCTGCGGCAGCAGGCTGAGCGGATCGACATCGAAATCCAGCCGCGACACACCAAACCAGCCCGCCACGATGACGAGCAGCACAAACAGCAAGCGAAGCGGGGCGGGTTTCATGCGGCGGCCTGGAGAAGCCTGCCGTTAGATGATTTCAGGAGAAGCTCAAGAAGGGTTTTGCCCGCCGCATGCCGGGTTGCAACGTGGCGCATTTGCCGTTTGGTGCGGCGCATGACGCACCGCCCTTCGTTCGCGCAGGTTCTTTTGATGCTGGAGTTGTTTGGGATGGTGGGCTGCTCGATGCCGGACCAAGCACTGCGTTGTGTGGGCTGCGGGCTGCTGGATCGGAAAGCGCTGCCGCTGCCGGAGGCGGGCCGCAATGATGTGAGCCGCTTGCATTCAGGAGCAGAGCCGGATCGCGTGTTGAAGGTCTCCTCGAATCCCGACAAGGCGGAGAGCGAGCTGCGGGAATTGCTGACGGCAGCCCGTGCCCATGGAACGCATGTCAGCATCGCCGGGGCACGTCATTCCATGGGCGGACAGACACTGGGTGCGAAGGGCGCCTGGACAGTCGATATGCTGGGTTTGAACCACATTGGCGAGGTGTTTCAACGAGCACACGACCCGCGGCGCCGCTGGATGACCGTGGGCGCGGGCGCGCGATGGCTGGAGATCGTGCCGAAGCTGCGCGCGCAGGGCTATGCGCCGAAGGTCATGCAATCGAACAGCGATTTCACCGTGGGCGGATCGCTGTCGGTGAACTGCCATGGCTGGCAGCACAATTCGGAACCCATCGCCAGCACGGTGGATTCGATCCGGCTCATGACGGCGGACGGCGTGGTGCGGACATGCAGCCGAAGCGAGAACGCGGAGCTGTTTTCCCTCGCGCTGGGCGGCTACGGGCTGTTTGGCATCATTTTGGAGGCCACGCTGAAGGTGGTGCCGGACGAGTATTATCAGGCGCGGCAGAAACTGGTGCCGCCAGCGGAATATGTGGCCACGTTTGAGGAAATGACGAGCGGTCAGGCCACCGGCATGGCCTATGGCCGGATCAGCACCGCGCCGAGTTCGTTTCTGCGCGAGAGCATGGTGACGGTGCTGCATCCTGTGCCCGCGCCGTCGAATCGCCATCACAACGGCGTTTTCGACGCGCTCCTGACCAAGGCCAAGCGCACGGTGTTTCGTAACGCGGTGGGCAATGACCGGGGCAAGGACTTCCGCTGGGTGATGGAGAAGAAACATGGTGAGACCGGCGGTCAGGTGCTTCGACGCAGCGACATCCTGAGCGAGCCCGCCGCGCTCTTCGGCAATCACGATCCACGGTTCACGGAGGTTCTGCATGAATACTTCATTCCGAAAGAGCGGCTGGCGCTGTTCCTCGAAAAAATGCGCGCCATCCACGCGGACATGGCGTGTCCTGATTTGCTGAACATCACCGTGCGCAATGTGAAGCCGGACCGCAGCACCTTTCTGCGCTATGCCCGCGAGGAAGTCTTTGGCCTGGTGATGTTGTTCCATCAACGTCGTGGCTCCAGCGCGGATGAGGAGCGCATGATTCAGTACACGCAGCGCTTGGTGGATGCGGCGCTGGCCTGTGGCGGCACCTATTACCTGCCCTACCGTCTGCATGCCCGGCGTGACCAGTTCACCCGTGCCTATCCGATGTCCGCCCGCTTCTTTGCCCTGAAACGCCGCCACGATCCCCACGGCCTGTTGCAAAACCGCTTCTTTCAGAATTACGCGTCGCGTGGGTGAAGTTGCGTGTGCGGCATTTTCGGCTGGATCATCTTGCGAAGACCCGCCAGCATCGCGGCCATGTTTTTCCTTGCCGCCACCTCGGCCAGTTACTGGCCTTTCGTCGTTCTCGCTGTCAGCGTCGCCTTCATCATTATAGCGATCAGCAAGCTGCGCATGCATCCCTTTCTGGCGCTCATCCTGGCGGCGTTGCTGGCCTGCCTGTTGGCAGGGAATGCTTCGTGGGATGTGGTGCAGAAGGATGGCAAGGTGAAGACGATGCCCGCCCTGGTGGGCGCGGTGGAGATGGTGTCCAAGGGGCTCGGTGACTCGGCGCGTGACATCGCGATCTCTATCGCCCTCGCGGCGATCATTGGCATGTGCCTCATGGAAAGCGGTGGCGCGGACAAGGTGGTGCGGCGTTTCCTCGCGTTCTTTGGCGAGAAGCGCGCGGGCTGGGCGCTGCTGTGGAGCACCTTCATTCTGAGCGCGCCGATTTTCTTCGACACGATGTTCATGCTCATGGTGCCGCTGGCGATGGCGCTGCGCATGCGCACGGGCAAGGATTACACACTCTACCTGATGGCGATCTGCTGCGGCGGCACGGTGACACATTCCATGACGGTGCCGCATCCGGGACCGGTGGCGGTGGTGGAGAGCCTGAAGCTCAATGTGGGCGAGTCGCTGGTGGGCGGATTGGTGATCGGCGCGATCACCTGCTTCTTCGGCTTCCTGTTCAGCAAGTGGCTCAATGCGCGTACGGATGTGCCGCTGCGTGAGTCGGGCGGTGTTTCGTTGCAGGAACTGCAAGGCGTCAGCGCCAAGCCGGAAAACGAGCTGCCCTCGTTCTTCTGGAGCATCACGCCGGTGATCCTCCCCATCTTGCTCATCAGCTTGACGACTGTCTTTGAACTGGCGCATGCCGGTGCGGCCAAAGGCGCAGGCTGGGGCCTGACGATGGTGAATGCGTTCGGTGGGGAGCCTGGCTTCAACGGCATCCGTGCCTGGGTGGACTTCATCGGCCACAAGAACATCGCGCTGCTCATCGGCGCGGCGATCTCGGTGGGCGTGCTGGCGAAGCAGCGCCGCTTTGGCCTGAAAAAGATTGAGGATCTGATGGGACCGCCGCTGGAGACCGCCTGCATGATCATTCTCATCACCAGCGCCGGCGGTGCGTTTGGCTACGCGCTGCGGATTGCAGGCGTGGGCGGTGCGGTGGCGGAGCTGGCGAAGAACTACAGCCTTAACCTCATCCTGCTCGGCTGGATCGTGGCTGCGGTCGTGCGCGTGGCGCAGGGCTCAGCCACGGTGGCGATGCTCACCGCCGCATCAATCATGGCGCCCATGGTGGTGGGAGCCGATCTCGGCTGCCATCCGCTCTATCTCTTCACCTCCATCGGCTTCGGCGCGATGTTCTGCTCCTGGATGAATGACAGCGGCTTTTGGGTCGTCTCCCGCCTCAGCGGCATGACCGAAAAAGAAACACTGCGCACTTGGTCGCTCCAGCTCACAGCGGATTCGATCATCGGATTGTTGGTGACACTCGTCCTGAGCAAACTGCTGCCGATGGTGTAAGGGTCGCGCCGTGTCCTGCTTGAAATGATGATGGAAACGAGGGGACTGTCTGGTATGATCAGGGTGCCATGAGTGCGACCCAAGTCATTGAGCTTTACGATGCCCTGCCGAAGCAAGAGCAACTGCTTGTTGCCGAACATGTCGGCAAGACTTCAGCTCCCAAGGAGTCGGAACAAGAGTCGCAGGCGGAGTTCAAAGGACTCGTTCAGCGTGTTTTCGACAAACACGGCAAACTCATGGAACGTCTCGCTCAGTGATGAAGGAACCCGGGTTCATTTCTTGGCGGGAGATTGAAATCATTCACGCGGCTTCGATTGAGCGTTTCGGCGGCACGCATGGGATCCGTGACGAACACCTCATTCATTCAGCACTCGGTGCGGCCATGAATGACTTCCGCTACGCGGCTGCCGATCTCGCAGGCATCGCGGCGGCGTATGCATTCCACATCGCCCAGGCCCAGGCCTTTCTGGATGGCAACAAGCGCACTGCGATTGGCGCTGCGCTGGTGTTCCTGGAGCGGAGCGGTGTTGAGACAAAGACGCAGTGGGATGACGCTCTCTACGCTGCTATGCATGCCGTCGCAGAGAAAAGGATGGACAAAGCCAGTCTTGCCGAGTTGTTCCGCTCTTTGCTGGTCTTGTAAGACTGATATTCATGACGGACATCTCCTCGCATTCCCAACTTAGCGCGCTCATCCGCCATCGTCGGTCGATCAAGCCGGTGGACATGGATGCGACGCGAGACGTGGAGCGTGCGTTGCTCACGCAGGTGCTCGAAGATGCGACGTGGGCGCCGACGCATGGATTGACTGAGCCGTGGAAGTTTGTGGTGCATCAAGGTGTCGGTCGAGCGCGACTCGCCGAGGCGATGCAGCAGATTTATCGTGAGACGACACCGGCGAATGAGTTCCGCGAGGACAAGATGAAGAAGATGGGTGAGAACCCGTTGCTCGCGTCCGTGGTGATCGCGGGTGTGATGGAACGTCGCGGTGGAGTGAAGATCCCAGAGATCGAAGAGATCGAAGCGGTGGCCTGTGCATTGCAAAACTTGATGCTGTCGGCCACGGCGGCTGGTTTGGGCTGCTACTGGTCCACACCGCCGCTGCTGGGGACGAAGCAGTTTGCTGAATGGCTGCAAATCGGCGTGGAAGATCGCTGCGTGGGGCTGATTTACCTCGGCTGGCCGCGTGCAGGATTGAACTGGCCGCGAAGCGTGCGGCAGCCAGTCGAATCGAAAACAAGGTGGTGCGATGAGTGAGTGGTTCACCAGCGCTTGGAATGCGACCGCGCAGTTTTTCACAGAGATGCCGTGGGACATGCTCGGCGTGTGGTCGCTGACGATCTGTCTTCTGCTCGTCGGCCTCATTGGCTCGGTGGTGCCGCTCTTGCCGGGGCCGTTCCTGATTTTCATCGCTGGCATTGTTCACACGCTGCTGCGACCTGAGTCAGGAATGAGCGCCTGGGGCTTTGTACTTTTGTCGCTGGGCCTGGTGTTGTCTTATGTGATCGATTTCGTCAGCGGTGCAATGGGCGCGCGCTGGTTTGGCGCGAGTCGCTGGGGCATCGCGGGAGTGTTTGTCGGCGGCATCGTGGGGATGTTCTTTGTGCCGTTCGGTTTGATCTTGGGTCCACTGATCGGTGGCGTGGCCTTTGAGCTCGTCTTTGCCAAGAAGCGTCTGCAACCGGCTGCCAAATCAGCCTGGGGATCGCTGCTGGGCACTGGCGTGGGCCTGGTGCTGCGTTTGATCGTCGCCTTGGGAATGGTGGCGACTTTTTTCCTTGATGCGCTGGTGTGGTGAGACTCACGCCTTGCCTTGCAGCAGCATGCGCAGGCCGAAGATGACGAGCACGGTGCCGAAGATGCGGGTGAGCGTTTCATTGCTCATCGTCTTGAGCCAGCCAGCACCAAAGTAGGCGAAGATGGAGGCGGAGATCGCCGTGATGACGGCCACTTTCCAATCGACGAGGCCGGAGCGCGCGTTCTGTGTGGTCGCCATCAATGCCGTGGGGATGATGATCGCCAAGGAAGTCGCGACGGCGGTTTTTTGCGACAGCTTGAGCAGGAACACGAACGCAGGGACCATCACCACGCCGCCGCCGACACCACACAGCGCAGCGATGACGCCGCTGACGATGCCGATGGCGAGACAGGTGAGGATGGTGGTGGTGGTCATGATGGATCAGCGGGATTGTCTGGCGAGCATGCCGACGAGCAGACGCTCCAGCACGAGCTTGGGATCAAGCGAGGAGGTGACGAGCTTGGTGTTGGCAGTGAGGCAGGCTTTGAAGGCGGCGTGGAGTTCTTCGAGCGCGAAGTTGCCAGTCTCGGGAATGGCGAGAAACATCGGGTAGGCGTTGAAACCGGTGCCGTCTTTCTTGCGCGGCAGATGGGCTGTGGCGGAAGATGGCAGACCTTCGAGCGAGGTGCAGAAGCCGGTGTAGTTGAACTTGTTGAGCTTGTAGCGTGAGCCGAGATCCTTGATGAGCAGCAAACTTCGCACGCGTGGCACGATGGCGGCGAGCAGCAGGCCGATGGCATTCTGCCCCTGATACATGAGCGTGCCGAGCAGTTCGAGCGCACGTGGCAGGTCACGTTTGCCGATGGCATTCCCAAGATCCCACAGCACACCGGCGCGGCTCATGGACACCAAGTTTTGCACCGTTTTGAGCCCGGCACGGCGACGTTCGCCGAGGTAGAGGTCGATCTTTTCGAGTTCGTTCTCCATCTGCCGCGTGTCATCGCCCGCCATCTGCACGAGCAACTCCAAAGCACCACTTTCAAAGGTGATGCCGAGTTCCTTCGCTTTGCGCGAAGCGATGGCAAGCACGGGGCCTTCCCAGCCTGCTCTCGACGTGTCGGGTTTGTCGAAGACTTCGAAGGTGGCGATCTTGGAGATGCGCTTGTAAGCGGTGCGACGTTTGTCGATGCCGGTGGCGCTGATGACGAAACGTACATCGCTGCCGAGGCCGGATTCAACGACATCGAGGATGCGTTCAAAACCGTTCACCGCATCCTGACCACGACCAGGGCCGGAGTCAGAGAGGAAGTTGGCGTTCTTCAACCACACGACTTTGGTGCCGCCGAAGAACGGCAGCATTTGCAGCGCCATGGTCACGTTCGAGCAGATGGTGCCCGCGTGCTCGGAGTTGTCGGCGGTGCCGTCGATGATGTCGTTGCTGAAGTCGCCGGCATCCGGTGGCGTGAGGCTGCGAACGAGCATGAGCGCAGCCTCCTTCACGCGTGCTTCGTCCGTGCCAAGGAGAACATTCACCTGGCTGGCGGTGGGTTTTTTCGGCGGCGGCATGGTTCACCGATGGAGCAGGATGTGCGCGGCATCAAGCTTCGCGGCGTGGTGTGATCTTGACATGCCCATGGCGATCTGGTGAAATCATTTCAAATCCAAACCATCCTATGAAAACACACTCGATTAGGGCAAAGGTTTCTGTGGCCGCGTTTCTCGCGGCTTTCTTTTTGGTCGCGGCTCCTGCGTCGGCGGAAGATCTGAATCAGGTCTATCAGCAGGGGCGCGCGGCTTTTTATCAAGGTGACTTCGCCAAAGCGCAGCAGCTCTTGTCGAGGGTCGCCGCGGCGAATCCGAAGCATCCGGAGACGATGAACATGCTGGCCTACATCCGGGCCAATCATCGGCAGGTGGACACCACGCTCAAAGATCAATACGCCACCGTGATCCTGCCGAAGGTGGAGATGGCGGATGTGACGCTGACCGAGGCGATCGAGGGGTTGCGGGCGCTCTCGAAGAACGCCAGCAATGGCAAAGTGGTGCCGAATGTGATCGTCAAAGGCGAGGAATTGGGGCAGCGGAAGCTCTCCCTTTCGCTGGCGAACATCCCGCTGTCTGAGGCACTGAGTTATGTGACCCAGCTCACCAGTTCCAAGGCCACCTACGACAAGCATGCCGTCATTTTGACCACCATGGCAGACACCGTGACCTCGACCGCTGAAACGACTGCAAAGCCCTCGAAATGAAAGACTTGGGTCGGTTTTCGGCCTCGGTCAGTCGTTGAAGAAATGCCGTCCGGTCTGGCCGGCTTCGGTTTTGTTGTCCACTTCCCAATAGACATCTTCGAAGATGGTCTCCGGCTCGGGATACGGGCTGGCCTTGGCGAACTCAGCCGAGTCCTCCGCTTCCTTTTGCGCTTCCTTGTCGATCTTCTTCAGCTCGTCCTCGGTGGCGACGCCTTCAGCGAGAAGGTTGCGCTTCCAGACTTGGATCGGGTCGTGATCGTTTTGGAATTTCTCGACCTCTTCCTTGGTGCGATACTTGAACTTGTTGGCGTCGGCCACGGAATGGCCTTCCCAGCGGTAGGTGGCGATTTCGAGGATGCTGGGCTTCGATTCGTTGTGGGCGCGTTCGATGGCCTTGCTGACTCCGGCACGCACGCTGTAAACGTCTTCGCCATTAAACTGCTCCCAGGCCATGCCGTAACCTTCGGCACGTTTGGCGAGAAAGTCTTGATAGGCCGAGGAGCGTCCCTGACTGGTGCCCATCGAGTAGCCATTGTTTTCGATCACATAGATCACCGGCAGATCCCAGAGTTCGGCCAAGTTCAGAGACTCATGGAAGGCACCCTGGTTCACCGCACCGTCCCCGAGGAAACACAGCGCGGCACCTTTGATGCCGCGGTATTTCAAGCCGTAGGCGAGGCCGAGACCGAGCGGGGTCTGACCGGCCACGATGCCGTGACCGCCCCAGTAATTCTTCTCCGGCGCGAAGTAATGCATCGAGCCGCCCTTGCCACGGGAGCAACCGGTCGCCTTGCCGAAGAGCTCGGCCATGCACTCATTCATGCCCATGCCCACGGCCAAAGCATGCCCGTGATCGCGGTAGGCGGTGATCACATGATCGTTCGGGCCCATGACTGAAACCGTGCCGACGGCCACGGATTCCTGACCGATGTAAAGATGGAGGAAGCCGCCCATGCGCCCGGCTTGGTAGTGCTGGAGCGAGACCTGCTCGAAACGGCGGATGCGCACCATCTGGCGGTAAAGCCCTACTTTGTCCGCTGCGGTGAGCTTCTGATTGATGGGATCGGCGGCGTGCGCGGCGCTGGGGGTTTTGGCTTTAGACATGTTCAGGCAGAGTGGAAAATTCATTCTAGCCAACGTCCCAACGGACGCAAAGGATTGTTCAACCCCTCCCAGCAATCCGCGTTCCACATGGAACAATTTGCACGGTGTGCTATCCTCGCCGCCCCATGTCCGAGAGCCTCTACACCTATCCCAAGCACTACGATGTCATCGTCTGCGGAGCCGGACACGCGGGAGTGGAGGCGGCGATGGCGGCGGCACGGCTCGGTTGCCAGACGGCCATCCTCACCCAAAACCTGGACACCATCTCCCAGATGTCCTGCAACCCAGCCATCGGCGGTCTGGCCAAAGGTCATGTGGTGCGCGAGATCGACGCCCTCGGCGGGGTCATGGGCCGCAACACCGACGCCACCGGCATCCAGTTCCGCATGCTGAACGCTCGCAAAGGCCCCAGTGTCCAGGCCCCTCGTGCTCAGTGCGACAAGAAGGCCTACCAGTTTCGCATGAAGTGGCTGATCGAGAACCAGCCCAACCTCGACCTGCATCAAGGCAACGCCGCCGAACTGCTCGTCGAAAACGACGCCATCATCGGCGTCCGCACCAGCCTAGGGATGATCTACCGGGCCAAGGCGATCATCATTTCCTCCGGCACCTTCATGCGTGGCCTCCTCCACGTCGGTCAGCAGAACCAGGCCGGCGGTCGCATGGGCGACAGCATCTCCACCCTGTCCGACAGCCTCCGGCATCTCGGCTTCGACGTGCAGCGCTTCAAAACCGGCACCCCCTGTCGCCTCAACAGCCGCAGCATCGACTTCTCCAAGTGCGAGCTTCAGCCCGGCGACGAACCCGCCCCCCGCTTCAGCTACCTCTCCGGCGTCCTTCCCGAGGACGAGGATGAGACCTTTTCCCAGTCTCCCAGTCTCCCAGTCTCCCCTTCTCAAAGTCTTCCGACGACCGGCCCGAACCAGTTTACCCTCAATTCCTGGTCCCCCGAAAAGTTCCACGTGGAACAAATCCCCTGCTGGATCACCTACACGACCCCCCAGACGCACGACATCATCCGGGCCAATATCCACAAGTCGGCGATGTATTCGGGCAAGATCGAGGGTGTCGGCCCACGCTACTGCCCCTCGGTGGAGGACAAGGTGGTGCGCTTTGCCGAGAAGGACCGGCACCAGATCTTCCTGGAACCCGAGGGACGCCACACACGCGAATTCTACGTCAACGGCGTCTCCACCTCCCTGCCCTTCGAGGTCCAGTATGAGTTCATCCGGTCCATCCCCGGCCTCGAAAACGCCGAGATCGTCCGCCCCGGTTACGCCGTGGAGTACGACTACTGCCCGCCCACCCAGCTCCACCCCACCCTTGAAACGAAGCGTATTGCTGGTCTCTACTTCGCTGGGCAGATCAACGGCACCTCCGGCTATGAAGAAGCCGCTGGCCAGGGCCTCATCGCCGGAGCCAATGCCGCCCTCAAGGCCACCGGCCGCCCCCCTTTCCTGCTCCAGCGCAGCCAGGCCTACCTCGCCGTCATGATCGACGACCTCGTCACCAAAGGCACCACCGAGCCCTACCGCCTCTTCACCTCCCGCGCCGAATACCGCCTCCTCCTCCGCCAGGACAACTGCGACCTCCGCCTCACTCCCCTCGTCGCCGCCATCGGCCTCGCCTCCCCTTTCCGCGTCCGGCACACCGAGGAAAAAATCGCCCAGCTCGCCGCCGCCCGCGTCCTCCTCCAGCAAGCCCGGCTCGACGGCATCACCCTGGAAAAATGGCTGCGTCGGCCCGAAAACACCCCCACTACCCTGCCCGCCGAGATCCACGCCCAGTTCACCCCCGAGGTCTGGTCCTTGGTCGAGAACGACGTCAAATACGCCGGCTACATCACCCGCCAGGAAGACATGGTCGCCAAGACCTCCCGCATGGAGGAAAAGATGATCCCCGCCGACTTCGACTACCACGCCATCCCCGGCCTCAAAACCGAAGCCAAACACCGCCTCACCGCCCTCCGCCCCGCCACCCTCGGCCAAGCCGCGAGAGCCCAAGGCGTGAACCCGGCGGACATTGCGCTATTGGCAGTGATGCTGAAACGAGGTGGTGGAGAGTGATCCGTGTTTCTGGGTAAACTTGTCTGACCCACAACTTCGCTCAAACAAAGTCCGTTTATGTCTGTTGGTGGGTGACTAAAATAAAGAAAACGCGTTTCCCTTATTTAACGGCGGCGTTATATTCACCAGCCGCCATGAAGATCGAAGACTTCCAGCCCGGAACCTACAAACAGCAGTTCCAATACCGCAGCTTCGATCCGCCGTTGATCAATCAATCATGGACTTGGGACTCGCCAGAGATTCATCACCTCCTTGCGGAAGCCAGTCGCCATGTCGGCGAATTGAACGGACTCTCCCTCATCGTCCCGGATGTGGACCGCTTCATCCAGATGCACGTCGTCAAAGAAGCGCAAACCTCCAGTCGCATCGAAGGCACCCAGACCGAGATGGACGAAGCCTTGGAGGACGACCCCGAAGAGATCAGTCCCGAGAAGCGCGACGACTGGAAGGAAGTGCGCAATTACATCCAAGCCATGAACCAGTCCATCGAGCGGCTTCAAACCCTGCCGCTCTCCAATCGACTGCTTTGTGAAGCTCATGCCACTCTCATGCAAGGTGTTCGTGGCGAGGGCAAAACCCCCGGCGAATTCCGCCGCAGTCAAAACTGGATCGGCGGAGCGACCTTGGCAGACGCGGTTTTCATCCCGTCGCATCACGAAAACCTCCCTGCTCTCATGAGCGACCTCGAAGCCTTTTGGTACAACGAGTCTTTCTTTGTGCCCGAACTCATCCGCATCGCCATTAGCCACTATCAGTTTGAGACACTCCACCCCTTCCTCGATGGGAATGGTCGCATTGGCCGCCTGCTCATCACCCTCTATCTCGTCAGCAAAGGTCTTCTGCGACTGCCCTGCCTGTATGTCTCCGCTCACTTGGAGCAGCACCGTGCCGCCTACTACGATGCGCTCACCGCCGTCCGCACCCGTGGCGACCTCGCTCATTGGGTGCGATTCTTCCTCGTGGCCATCAATGAAACGGCCAAAAAAGGCGTGCGTACCTTTCAGGCCATTCACCAGCTTCGCCAGACCGCCACCGCTCAGGTACAGACCCTTGGCAAGCGCTCGGCCAATGCCCTCCGGGTGCTGGACATCCTCTATGTCAAACCAACCGTCACCAGCAGCAGTCTGGCTGCCCGCCTGGAGCTCAGCCAGCCCACGGCTGATCGCGTCCTGAGCGAGTTGCAAAAACTCGGCATCCTCCATGAGCTCACCGGCAAGCGCCGCAATCGTGTCTTTTACTTCAAAGACTACTACGAACTCTTCAGTTCCTGAAACCCGCCCAAACAAAGGTCCAGCGCAGTGCTTTCGGCTTCGATGCCCGACCTCAGAGGTGCGTGCTCCGACCCCTGTAGGTTCGATGTCCGACCCACTGAGGTTCGCATTCCGAGTTATGAGGTCTGGCATCCGACCTCTCTGCTCGGCGTTCAGAGCTTGCGGGCTTCGCCATCGAAGCTCCGAGGTTCGCATTCGAAGCTTTTTGGTCTGAGGTCCGACCTCCGGGGGGCCGAATTCCGACCTTTTTGCTTCGGCATCCGACCCCGGAGGTCGGTCGTTTTAGTGGTTAACTCGCTATTTATCAATGAATTAACTGATCTTTGGCGAGACGCGGTTTTAGTGCGTCACCTCGTGCAGCCCGCAGTCAAAGGCATTCACGGCAGCGCTGCCGCGCAGGAAGAAAAACGACGCGTCATCTCGCCAGGAGTAGGTGAGGGCACAAGCGGCGCTGTCGGCGACTGTCATTTGCGCGTCCGCCAGCGGCTGCTCGAAATCGATGCGCACGGCGGGAAAGCTGGCGGCCAGTTGCCCTTCGCCCTCCGCTCGCTCCCCAACCGCCATGCGCTTCCAGCCGGTGTGGTCAAATAGCAGTAGAGAGGCCCATACAGAATTGGGCTTTGGTTTGGCGAGTGATGGGAGGGTGGTGGTGATCAGGCGGTGCGAATTTTCATCTTTAGATTGGCCGGCGGGACAAACCTAAAAGCCTTCTTCCATTTGCCGGGAAGATGTTCGAGATCAGTGTCAATGAGGACATCTTTGGCCCGCTGCTTGGTCATCTCGGGACTATCGAGATGGAACAAAGCAACGGTTGCAGATCCTTTAGATGAAGCATTAACGACCTGAATCAGAATCGCATTTGTCCCTCCAACGAACGCCAGGTGCTCTTTGGGGTCATCGAAATGTGGATGAACAATTGAAAACACGCACTTCCCGTATGTTTTGTCTTTGGTGATGACAGTGTCCGTCGTCCCCTTGCAGTCTGTATTGCAGTGATAGCACGCAAGAACTAGGTTGGCCGGGACGAACGTAAACTTGGGATGTGACTCCTTTGGCGCAATGTGGTCCCGGTGATGCTTGGTTCCATAAAGTCGCGACCCGCAATACGCACACCGCATTGATTGGATTACGACCATTTGAGTGGTAATCGCATCTTTAAAAGTCCGCGGATGGCCGCTGGTGTAGTCCCAGGACTTCTGCTGAAGCTTGCCAGTTTTCTTCTGCAATTTCTTTAGTAGAGCCGAATCAATCGTCGCAGGTTTCAGCTTCTTCACGATTTTAACCTCCCCGCATACTTTCGAATATCTCCGATCACCGCTTTTAGCGGTTCTGCTTCCGGTCCGAAGTCCAGTTGATCACACTTGCTGAGAAACTTGGCGAACGGTTCGGCATCGGTGGACTTCTCCGAAACGAGTTTCAATACACCGGCCAATTCCCGCGAAAAATGATAGTTCGAAGCGGAGGGCAAACCGAGGACCTCGTAGAGGATTGCTTCCGATCCCCAGCCCCAGAACTCGCCAGGGTGCGAACGAAATTTCAATCCTTCAGCACCTCGTTCGACCACGACCACCGTCGAGTTTTCGGCACGCAAATCGGAAACCAAATACGGAGAATGTGAGGCGATGATGACATGGGAACCCTTGGCATGAACCAGAGCATCCGAGATGAGGTCAATATATCGCTGTTGCCATGCTATATTCAGACTCACCTCGGGTTCATCAATGACGATCAATGAACCCGGGGCCCCAAACGCTAGAAGCCGGGCACCTGTAGAAAGCAAGTTTTGTTCACCTGAGCTTAACTGAGTAAAATCCAGCCACTTCCCTACATTCAGAACCAGTGATGGCCGTCCAATCAGCCTTATTGAAGCAGCAATCGAAATAGCTTGGCTCAACTTGCCCAATCGTTGCCTGACTGTTGGAGTCAACTCATCTAGACAAATTGTGACGGTCCCTCCTTGTTTCATTCCGAGGCTTCCACTGTCACCAAGAGCGAGGGCATTTTCTTCGATAAGTCTAACTACGCGGCGCATGTCATCTAAATGCGGTTTGATCGCATTCAGCCGGTGCGGGACTTCTCCACGACGACCTCTACCCAATTGAAGCCCTATCGATTTTTCAGGGTCGTCGAAGAAATCATGAAAGCGACGCATCGAAAATCGCGAAAAACTAAGACCAATGTCGCTGCTCGGGAAAATGCTTCTAGTCCACTTCGAGAAGGATGGGTATTTGCTCTCATTGGCCAATAATTTCAGAACAGCATCACAGACGAGGCGATCCATCGCTCCCGTTGTGGTGAGGTTTGATGACTGTCTAACCCCAAGGTAATAATAGAAAGGATCTTCGAAGTTGTCCCAATCGACAAAAGTGAAACGGTCGCGAACGAGATTAGCTATGGCAAGAACCCGAGAGGGCAGCAATGCACCAGACTCAAACAATGGTCCCTCTCCAACTGTGCATGTAGCGCCATCCCGCAGGAGAGTAGCTGAACTGCACTGCATGTCCCGATCTGGCTCATCGGTGCGGAAGAGGCGTCTTTCTTTTCTCGGTAGCTCTGTGTTCGCCCTCTCATGAATACCCTTCAATAAGTTCACGCAGCAGGAGAGGATGCGACTCTTGCAAGTGCCATTTGCACCCATCAAGAGTGTAAAATGAGTATTCTTAGCTTTGACGCTTTGGTCAGCCACCAAATCCACTCCGACTGGGTGCCCATTGCCGAAATCGAAGGTCGCTTGTTTGAACCTGAACACTGAGGCGTTACTCATGGTTTCAACTCCAGTAAGTTTCCAAGAGCTAAAAGGACGGTGACGGCGCTTTCTAACCAACCCACAAGCGCATCCGGTAGCGCCGAGGTGGCAGTCTCAGTGGCGGCATCTGGTTGCTCCTGCGTTTCCCTGCCGACATAAAGCGAGATGCCGAGATTTCTCCCCTTCGCCCGGATCTCCTCAATCGGCACGATGCGGGTAAAACCGGGCTCGTCTTTGAAGTCCTGATAGGCGCGGACGTGTTCGTCGGCGAGGAAGCTCTGAGCGCGTTCGCGGGTGACTTTGTTCACCGCGTTGATGAAGAGGATTGTGCAGCGCCGGGACTTGGGCTTCTGCACGCGGCAGACGATGACGCAGGTTTCCATGGGTGAGTTGTAGAAGAGGTTCCACAAGAAAAATTCGAGCTGGGACACGGTGATGGCATCCGAAATTTGCCGGGAAGGCATGTCATGAAAGCGGAGACGTGTCGGGATGGCAAGGAATTGCGCAAGACGCAGCCCAAGAGAATCGCTGTGCCCGGGAGACTCGGAGAGTTGAAGAAATCGAGACGAGGCACTATGCACTGGCTTACCTGAGGCTCGCTTCAATCCGCCAGCAGGCTTTTTCATCGCGTCTTCAACTCAAACACCGCCACCCCGAGCGGTGGCAGCTTGAGTGGCGCTTTGCCATTACGAAGGCTCAGTGTCGCGCTGCCTGCACTGAGAGGCTGCGCGTCGGCATCGGGTGTCGCGCCGAACTCCAGCGTGGTTTCCTCGGTTCGACGAGAGTCGTTGGCGACGATGAGCCAGCGTTTGCCATCGGCTTCTTTGATGAGGACGTGAAGCGCGGGGTTGGCGGGTTGCAGGGTCGGCTGTTGTGCGGCGGGAGGGGCGAGGAGCATGGGTTCGAGCGGGCGCAGTTCTTGGAGCACGATGCGGAGGTCTTCGATTTGCTCGGGATGCTCGGGCGTGAACCAGCCTTTGAGCGCGCCGGTGCTGGCATCGCGAATGCGTTCGTCCCAGGTGAAGAAGCCGAGGCCGTTGGCACGGCTGGCGATGGCGATCCAGACCATGCAGCGCAGTTCCTCGCGCGTCGGCACTTTGCCGCCGTATTGCGGCAGCACCGTCCACACCGGCTTGCGGCCGGCGACGGCGCGGATGGCGGACTGCGTGGCATCGGCGACGGCGCGCAGCGAGACGTTCGGCACGGGATAGGGATCGGTGGCGAGGATGTCGGCGGCGGGTGCGGTGTCCTGGAGGCGCGAGTAGTTGTTCTGCACGACGAGCACGGGCAGGTGCGGGTCCAGCAGCTTGATGGTGTTGTAGCTCTCATGCAGACGCCCGAGGTCGCCCCACGGCTCGTCGTCGCCATACCAGAGCAGCGCGGCGGGATGATCCTTCGCGGCGGCGAGGGTGTGGAGTTTGCCAAACGCGGCGTTGGCGCTGACGATCATGCCCAGGCCGTGCTGCTGGGCCGCGTCGAGGCATTGCACGAGTTCGCGCACATAACCGGCCGGGTCGGTGCGATGCGCGCGGTAGAGGTTGAAATCATTCAGCACGAGATTGATGCCCAGCTCCCGCATCCGCGCGTAATCCTGCGGCATGGCGTGATACATCATCAGCGGGTAGAACTTCTTCCCTTCGCGTGAAAGCGTGAGGTCCGCATGAATCGTCGCGCGTCCGGCGGGCTTCACATTGCCGAGGCGCAGGCTGCGGCTGAAACACTGCCGTCCGCCCGCGGCGGCGCTGACGGTGTAGGTGTGCAGACTGTTCAGCCACGTCGGCGCGTCGAACATGAGATCGCGCCGCGCGTGCGAGTCGAGCGTGAGCGTTTGCAGCGTCGCGGAGGAGCCGCTGGCCTGTTCCCAGACGATGGCCACCTCGATGGGCAGCGGCAGTCGCGGATCGATGTGGTCGAGCGTCAGCATCACCTGCCCGCGATACGGCAGCGCGTTCAAGTAGGCCTCCATCGTCGGTGGCAGCACATCGGGCGTGCCGGTAGTGAGCTTGATGGCGGCAATGCGGCAATTTTTCATACCACTGAACAGGCTGAGCTGACTCTTGCCATCGCACTGCAACCGCTGCGCACCGCGATAGCGAAAGCGCCGCCGGTCCACGAGGCCGTCCATGAGCGTCGTCACCACGCCGAGCGACTCATCGTAGCTCATGGTCAGGTGCGTCCACTTTTTCAGCGGCACATTCATCAGGCCGTTGATGGTGTCGCCGCCCACGGGGAAGTATTTGAACTGCGGCGGCGCGGTGGTGAAGATTTCCTCGCTCGGAAACACCAGCCACGCGGTGTTGAGCTTGCCCTTCTGCAAGTCCCACGAAAACGAACCGACCTTCAGCGCCAGCGACGCGCCCTTGAGCGGCAGCAGCTCGTCAAAGCACACCCAGGCATCCAGCGTCATGCCGCGCTCGAAGTTGATCTTACCATCGTCCTTGAGTGTGATGCCATTCTTGTCGCCCGCGCTCAGTTTCAAACACGCGCCCCAAACCGGATCAGCGACGACTTCGCCACCGCTCACCTCTGGCTGAAACCGTCCCGTCACATCCACCAGTGCGCCCTTGGCCGCATCCGCTCGCAGCAGAAACACCGTGCTGGCATCGGCGACGATATCCGGCGCTGCGGCAGCGGTGACCGCGAGACAGAACGCGGTGAGCAACGTGAATGCGTGGGAGATGAGGTGCATGGTCGCATCATTAACCAAACGGTCCGTGCCTGCCCAGGCTAATCGCTGGCGATGGTATTCAAGAAAGCGCGGCTAGAGCGAGATGGATTCGGGATGCCGGGCAAAAGGTCCTCAAAACCATTGACGAATCTCACCGAATTTGGTTTTCATCGACAGCTACCTCCATGAACACCTGCCGAATTCTCCTGTTCGCCCTCCTGCCACTGACGGTGGCGTTGGGCGGTGGCAAGCATCTTGAAATCATGGCTCCGCTCAGCCGACAGCAAGATTTTCATGGCAAGCCACAGCAGGTGATCGAGCGCTGCTTTGAGGGAGACGATGGCAAGGCACCGAAGCTACTGTCCACCACGCGCTCCGAGTTTGATGCGGACGGCAACGCGCTGCGGATCGAGGAAGTCGATGAAGTGGAGAAGAAGACGGACTCGGAAATCTATCAGTATGATGCTGAGGGAACCTGGACCGCCCTCGTCGAGCAATCCGGCGGAGCGTCTCCCACGACGTTTCGCATCTTCCTGGACGCGGCATCAAGGCGTATCGCGCATGTGGATGCCAAATCGAAGCAGACGGAGTTCTACACGTATTCCGCCCAAGGCTTCGAATTGGGCACGGTCACCAAAACCTCAACGGGCAAGGTCGAGGAGCAAACCACGATGCAGCGCAACGCGGCGAACAAGGAGGAGCGGGTGGTGTTTGAGGAACCGCCGGGGAAGAAGACCACCGAAATGTCCATCCAATGGTCAGACAAGGGATTCCAGACCCAGGAAACCATGATCATGCACGATGAGGGCGGGGATCGCATCGTCGTGACGTTCGAGTATCCGGAGGTCGATGCGGCGGGAAACTGGCTCGTCCAGATCAAGAAGCAGGTTCTGCATCAGGCCAAAGGCGAGACGATTCCCCTGCCCACCGAGACGAACAAACGAGAGATCAAGTATCACCCGTGAGGCCAGCAGCCTGTTCCTGCTTTGCCGATCACGCGCTCGACAGGACGTGTTTCTCCGCAATGCTGGGAACCTCGAAACATGCGATGAAGCCTGCTTCCAAAAGTGTCCTGCGAGAACGACGGCGACGAATGACCGCCGAGCAGCGGCCGTGGCTGGGCTGGCTCATCATTGCCGGGGTGCTGGCGGTTCCGATCTGGTTGCTTCATCAAGCGTCGGGTGACTGGCGGGCTACGGGCGCGATCGTGGGGGTGCTGGTCTTAATGGGCTGGCGGGTGTTGGCCGTGGCGGCGCAACAGCGGGCAGAACTGGCGGCGAGTCGGGCCAACGAATCCATCTGCGAGTTTGCACGTTCGTTTCCGCGAGCGTCACTCGACCCGGTACTCGTCCGGGCCGTATATGAAACGGTACAAGCTCAGATGGGCACGCCCGCCGTGCCGATCCGCTGCACGGATCGGTTTGCCGAGGATCTGGACCTGGATGGCGACGATTTGGACGAGGTGTATCTGGAAGTCGCCGAGCTGACCCAACGCTCCACGGCGGATGGCGAGAAGAATCCATTCAGCGGGAAGGTGCAGAGAGTGGCGGATCTGGTGAGCTTTCTCGAACATCAACCGCCGCTGCTTCCCTCACCTGCCGTGCGTTCGCAGGGGTGATCAATCCGCTTGGCAAATCCGGCGATCTTTGCGTCTGCATGCAGCCAAGGGAGCGCGGACATTCGCTTCGCGGCTGCGCAGCTTGTCCGCTTTCATCATGGCGGGCGGAGCCGCATGGATAAGAGGCGGACAAAAGTGTCCGCGCTCCTCTCCAGCACCGCGCTAGGGCAGCAGTTGATACGCGCCTGCCATGACGCGATACGGTTTCTCCAGCATGCTCGCGATGCCGTAGGTCTGGCTGTTGCCACTGCTCGCGCCGTTTTGAAAACAAAACAGGATGCGGAGCGTGCCGTTTTTGGCCGCGGGTTCCGTGATGAGCACCTCGAACTGTCCGTCCTTGCCGATGCGCCCCACATAGGGCTTCTGCCAGTAGTTCTCATGCAGCTCGGGGACGCTGTCGTACACCACCACGCTGTGCGCGGGGTAATCCGCCTTCAACACGCCGCGCAACCGCACGCTTTTCGTGAGGATGTCGTAAGCGGTGGTCAGGCCGGTGGCGGTGAACTTGGGCGTCACCTGGCGGTCCTTTGCCGTGCCGGTGAAAACCGGGTGCTTCCAGAGCATCGCCGCCTCGGCGGGGGAGACAAAGCCGCGTGTCTCGTTTTTACCGGTGTGCTTGCGGTAGTTCGGAATGTTCGCGCCCATCAACGGCATGCCGAGTGGTTGTTTGTCCAAGGGGCCGTCGTGCGGCAGGCCGAGGGCATGGCCCAGCTCATGAATGCCGCCCTTCAACGCAAAGGTTTCGAGGAACGGCGCACCGATCTCATCGGTCACGCGAATCTCGCCTGGGGCATTGAGGTAGTTGGCGAACGCCGTGCCACCGGCGCGCATCGTGCCGCGGCCTTCGAAGCCCTCGAAGCGCAAGGGCGGATCGCCCAGGTAAACCCAGACCCACCACACATGCCCGTGCTGGCCGAGCTGGTATTTCGCGTTGGCCGACTGCCGCACCTCCACCTCGAAGCCCGGCTTGTCGTATTTGCCGCTCGCGCGTTTTTCCTTGCCGGCGACGAACAGCACGCGCGCCGTGCCGTCAGGATTGCGGTCGAGGAATTTCTCCCGCTCCGGCGGATAGCCCCAGTGCTTCATCCACTTCACGAGGAACGCCTCGGTGTAATCGGCCACCTGCGTCAGCCTTCGCGCTGCGTCCTTCGGCGGCGCGACATCCGCCGGTGTGAACAGCACGAGGTTGATTTTGGGCAACGGTGGCTCCTGCGCGCTCGCTGGCAGCATTGCAGTGAGTGCCGCTGTCAACACGGCGAGGCAGGGGCGGAGCATGGCATGCTTCATGGCGCGTGAGAGAACGGAATTTGATCACAAGGCAAGCCGCAGCACGGCGGCAAACACCCCGGCCAGCCAAGAGATGATCAACGGGTTCCGGTTCATGACGGGTATTTGTAGAGGCCGTGCCATTCAAGCGGAGTGGCGCAGGGATGGCAAGGGTTTGTCCAGACACGGAGAAGTGGAGACTTGAAGACGGGTAAACCCAGACGCTACTTCGCGAGGAGAGACATTTTTGGCGAAGGCCGCTTGATCCCGGATGGGAATACCCCGCCGCCACCGATTCAGGTGAATTCAGGCCTGTTTTTTGTATTGGGCAAGGCCGGTCGCGACCCCTTGCGGATCTTGGATGATCGCGATGAGTCCACCGTCGTCGGGAAGGTCACACGGTGGCATGAGGATGGTGCCGCCGAGTCCTTCGACATCGGACAGGGTGTCGTCCAGATCATCAACGGTGATGTAGGGCATCCACTGCGGCGTCTTGTTCTTGCCGTCGCCGCTTTTGGCATCCGTGATGCCCCCGAGCATTTCACCATCGCGGCCGAAGAGGTGATAGCCTGGCATGGGTTCGCCTTTGCGCTCCCAGCCGACGAGGGCGGAGTAGAAGTCCAGCGCGTCTGCCGCGTTGGTGGTGCTGAGTTCCGACCAGCCGAGGTCGCCGTGTGTGTAGCCGAGTTGTCCCATGGTGTGCGGTGCGTTAAAGGTTGCGATGATGACTGAGCGGACGAAATCGCACAGGAGCTGGAAGATGGATGGGAACAGCGCCTCAGGACTGCCCCTGAACGATGGCTCCTTCCTCGCTGCTGCCGGAGTCCGGGATCTGCTCTAATTCCAGGAGCCGAAACCACGGTCGGGCGGGATTCGCTTTTTTGAGCAGAGGCAGGGAGACGTTGTAAACCGGCACGCCGGCGCTGGTGCGGCTTTCCAGCGAGCCATGATGCGCGTGGCCATGAAAGGCGGCGGTGACATGGTGACGGTTGAGCGGTCCCTCCAGGCGCGTGGACCCCATGAAGGCAAAAACTTCCGGGTTCTCGCCCACCACGGTTTCCCGGATGGGCGCGTAGTGCAGCAGTACCACGCGCTGAGTCGTTTCCACCCGTGCCAGCGCACGCTCCAGCCGCATCGCCTGGTCCACGGCCTCCTGCACGAACGCTTTGATCAACGGTTCGCCCCAGGGATTGAGCATGCTGCTGCCAAAGCCGCCCCCAAAACCACAGACGCCGACGAATCCCACACCGTTGAGTTCGTGGCACTCCCCGTCGAGGAGCGTCACCCCGGCGTCCACGAGGATTTTGGTGACTTTGTCCGCATGGCCCGACTCGTAATCATGATTTCCCAAGACCGCGAGCACGGGAATCCTGGCGTGGGCCTGGATGTCATGCGCCAGCGCCCGGGCCTCCTCCACCAGGCCATAGTCCGTGAGATCGCCGCAGAGCAGCAACACGTCCGCAGCAGTCGAGGCCTCGACGAACAGCGCCTGCAGGGCACCTTGCGATGACTTGCCATAGTGAAGATCTGCAGTGGCGGCGATCCGCATGGTGTGATGAACGGGCTTTAACTTCTGAATCGTTTACCACTGCCGCTTCCGCCTTGTCAAAACCGCTCGAAAACGATGCACGCAGCCATCCTATGGCGTCCGATGGGACCGCTGGATGCAGCCTCCCATACAATCCTCCGATGGCCACGAATTCTACCGTGCCGCCATTGGTGTCCTGCGTGCTGCATCGCTGGATTTCCTCGTCGGGGGAGCTTTTGCGCTGCGGGTGTATGCAGGCATCAAGCGTGACACAAAAGACTTCGATCTGCTGGTGCGCCCACAGGACATCGAACGGATGCTGACAGCGTTTCGATCAGCGGGATTCCACGCCGAGCTGACCTTTCCCCACTGGCTGGCCAAGGTGCGGCATGGCAGTCATTTCATTGATCTCATCTTCCGTTCCGGCAACGGCCTATGCGATGTGGACGACGAATGGTTCGAGTACGCCCGTGAGACGGACGTTCTCGGCATACCACTGCCGGTCTGCCCGCCGGAGGAGATGCTGTGGCAAAAGGCCTATATCATGGAGCGTGAGCGCTTCGATGGCGCCGACGTGCAGCATCTGCTGCGGAGTTGCGGCAGGTTGATGGACTGGCAACGCCTCCTCCGGCGCTTTGGGCCGGACTGGCAGGTGTTGTTCTCTCATCTCGTCTTGTTCACGTATGTTTACCCAGGGGAGCAGAAGACCGTGCCACAATGGGTCATGGACGGCATGGTCGCAAAACTAAGGTCTGAAGCGGCAGCCGAAGCAGGGCACCTTTGTCGCGGCACATTGTTGTCACGCCTTCAATACCTCGATGATGTGGAGCAGTGGGGCTATGCGGATGCGCGCACGGCACGCGATGTCCGAATCAGCGCCGCAGAACTCCGCGATTGGACCTTGGAGGCCAGAAAGCAGGCGAAGCATGCATTCATGGAGGCAGCGGCAAAAGAGACGCCTGCCTCCATCCTGAACGGGAAGGCATGAAGTAGTCGCTGGCACTATTTTGGCGGTGCGGGAGCTGCGGGCACGGCAGGCGTGGGTGTTGCAGAATCGGCAGCTTTTTTGGCAGCGGCCTCCTTGAGAGCAGCCTCTTTGCGGGCGGCCTCCTTGAGTGCCTCGGCTTCTTTGAGTGCGGCCGTTTTCTTGTCGGTGGCCTCCCTGATTTCAATGGCTTTTTTCTCCGCAGCCGGGTCAGGGTTGGGCTTCACGTTCTCCGCTTCTTTATGGCAGGCCGCCATGCCGCACATAAACAGCAGACTGAGGAGCAAGGGGAGGGACTTCATGACCAGGAAGCTTTACGCAGCAGGAGCGGCTGACAAGTCGAAACACAGTGTCGAGGTTCACGCTGACCGCAGCGGTCAGGGTTACACCCCATAGGAGGGCCGGCCGTCATCATTCAAGATCGGCCCATCCGCGCGCCGTTCCATGGACGAATAGCCATCAGACAACCCACCCTATTATGAAACACATTACATTTGCCATCCTCGCAGCCGTCAGCGTCCTCGCCGTGGGCTGCAACAAGCAGAAACAGGCCATTGATGCCCAAAACGAAGCCGCCAAAAACGCGATTGACCATCAGAAGGAGGCCGTGGATGCCGCCGCCAAGGAAGCGAAAGAGCAGGCAGACATCAAGGCCAAGATCGACAAGGCGAACATCGAAGCCAGCACAGCGGCCACCCAGGCACAGCTCGACGCCGTGAAGAAGAAAGCCGACGCCGATGCAGCCGCCGAGAAGGCCAAGGTGGATGCTCAAAACAAGTGATGGAAGCACGTCACTCCTCCATCAGGGCGGGATGAACGCAAAGCGGGTACTGCATGCTGCCTTTTTAAGCGTTGCCACGATCTCCCAAGATCGGAATGGAAGCTTTTGGCGTGTCGCAGACGTATGGGTTATGCTCCATTCTTCCCATCGTTATGCGAACCTCTTTCTTCATCCTGTTTGTTCTCGGTCTGGCGCTTAGCGCCCGGGCCACGGTCTCCCTGCCGGTGATTTTCACCGACCACATGGTGCTGCAACGCGAACGGCCGGTGCCGGTGTGGGGCTGGGCGGAGGCGGGTCGAGAAGTGAACGTGAAGTTTGCGGGTCAGACCAAGACCACGAAAGCTGACAAGGACGGCCGATGGAAGGTGACGCTGGATCCTCTGAAGGCCTCCAACGACCGGCAGAATCTGATGGTGTCCGGCCAAAACACGGTGGTGGTCAAAGATGTGCTGGTGGGGGAGGTGTGGCTGTGCTCAGGCCAGTCGAACATGGCCATGACCGTCAAAGGCGTGCAGGATGCGGAGAAGGAGATGGCGGCGGCGAATTTCCCCAAGATGCGCATGTTTTTCGTGCAGTCGTTCACGGCCACTTCCCCGCAGGAACAGTGCAAGGGCGTGTGGCAGGCCTGCTCACCGCAGACGATCCTGAACTTCTCCGCAGCCGCCTATTTTTTTGGCCGCGACCTGCACCAGACGCTGAAGGTGCCCGTGGGGCTGATCAACTCGTCGGTCGGGGGCACGGCGATTGAATCCTGGACCAGCCTGAAGGTGATGGAGAAGCAGCCCGAGCTGCAACCGTTGCTGGAGCAATGGCGCAAGGAGGTGGCGTTGTTTGAGCAGCCGGAAACTCTGGCGAAGAACGAGGCCGCCAAGAAGCAGTGGCAGGATGCGGTGAAGGCGGCGCAGGCGGCCAGTCAGCCCCCGCCTCCCCAGCCACCCGTGGTGGGCCGTGATCCGCTCAATGCCAACCGTCCCGGCAATCTGTTCAACGGCAAGATCGCTCCGATTGTCCCCTTCGCGATTCGTGGGGCCATTTGGTATCAGGGCGAGTCGAATGCTGGCAACGGCCCGCTCTATGCCACGCAACTTCCACTGATGATCCGCGACTGGCGCACACGCTGGGGCAATGAATTTTCCTTCGCCTGGGTGCAACTGCCCAATTTCCTGAAGCGTGAAACGGAACCAAGGGCCGCCTCCACCTGGGCACGGCTGCGCGAAGCGCAATCCAAGTCGCTGGCTGTACCCAACACCGGCATGACCATCAACCTCGACATTGGCGAAGCGGGCAACATTCATCCCCTGAACAAGCAGGAGATCGGGCGTCGTCTCGCGCTGTGGGCCCGGGCGAAGGTGTATGGTGAAAAAATTCCGTGGAGCGGTCCACTGTACCAAAGTCATGCGATCAAAGGCAACCAAGTGGTGATCCAGTTTCAGCATGCGGACGGGCTCAAGACGGCGGATGGCAGCGCAGCCTTGAAGGGTTTTGCGATGGCTGACGCAACGCAGAAATGGCAGTGGGCCGAAGCACGCATCGAAGGCGGGCAGGTTATCGTGTCCCATCCCGGCATCCAGACACCAGTGGCCGTGCGTTATGCCTGGGCCAACAACCCTGAGGTGAACCTGATCAACGGTGCCGGTCTGCCCGCAGGCCCGTTCCGCACGGACGACTGGCCGATGGACAATGCGTCCATGCCGCTCAAGGCAGGCGCTCCATAGCTTTCTAGCTCAACGGATTTGTGGCGGCACTTGGAGAACGGCTCACTCCGCGAGGAGCGATGTTTTGGGCGAGGGGCGCTTGAGGCGGCGGCCGGTGACTTGGAAGATGCCTTCGCCCTGATGATGCAGGGTCTTCGGGCGTTTCTGGCGGGGATCGATCCAGGCCTGGACGACTTCCAGGACGAAGAAGTTGTACTTCGTCACCAAGCGGCGCTCGACGACGCGGCATTCCAGATTGGCATAACATTCGGCGATGAGTGGAGCCTGAACCTTGGAGGCAGGCATGGGCGTGAGGCCGAAGCGGCGGAACTTGTTCACCTTCCGCCCGGTGGTGTTGCCACAGCCGACGACCTGCTCGATCAGTTCGACGGTGGGGACGTTGAGGACGCATTCGCCGGTTTCACGCAGAAGGTCGAAGCTGTCATTTTGCGCGCTGATGACGCAGCCGACGAGCGGGGGCTCAAACTCCATCATCGTGTGCCAGGTCAGCGTCATGATATTGGCGCGGCCTGCACGGGCGGTGGTGACCAGCACCACGGGCCCGGGTTCCAGCACGCCATACACCTGCGCCAGTGGCAGGACTTGCTTTTGAGTGAGTCCCTTCATGCCGCGACTCTCTCATTCTCCACGCAATCTGCCACCTGAAGCCTGCGGGAATCAAGGGGCCAAAACTTTGCGCAGAGCGATCATCACGCACACGAGCGCGGCTAACGGCAGCATGACGTAGCTGATGTAATCGCCGGACAGGTCGTCCCCCGAGGCCTTGGCAATGCGATCGATCTCTTTTTGATGGTCTTTCTGCACCAGTTCATGGCTGGTGACCGCAGCCTGGCGAAAGTGTGGCGGCTTCTGCGGCATGCCCAAAACTCTCGCAAGCAGACTGGAGCCGTCCGCAGGGCGCGAAGCCACCGGATGAGTCTGCGCGGGAGTTGGGTGGGTGTTCATGAAGAGATTCTCGGGTGGAACACAAAAGAGTCTTATCGAGAGTAAGCAAATAACAAGCCGCTTCTTACGCTATATCAAACTTTGATTACAAATCAACAAGGGGCTTTTCCCTTATCTTGAGCGTGGATCTGGAGGTCTTCCCATGTTCTTCCGCCTCCGACCGCCGAAACGGCGTTGCAACAACCCAGGCAAGAAGGGAGCAGTGCTTCGCCATGCGGGCGCAGTCTGGAGGGCCGGGAGATCGTTGTGTTGGGTGAACATCCAACCCATCACGTCATGTCCACCTACGTCGCTCTTTTGAATTTTACCCAACAGGGTCTGCAGAACATCCACGAGTCACCACACCGAGCGGGAGCTTTCAAGGCGGCGGCGAAGAAAGCCGGCTGCAAGATCCAGCACCTGCTGTGGACGCTGGGGGCTCATGACGGCGTGATCATGTTTCAAGCGAAGGACGACGTGGCCGCCACCGGCCTGATGATGGCGTTGTCCGCGTTGGGCAACGTTCACACCTCCACGATGCGGGCCTTCGATGCGGCAGAGTTTGCGGCGGTGGTGGAAAAAGCACCGAAGATGTGAGAAAGCCGGAGGCGGCGCATCTTCACCCCCAGCGGATGTTCCGCCGCACGCCGACGTGATGGAAATGCGCATCCGCATCTTGGATGCAGCCATCCTTGTCGATGCGCAGACCTTCGGCTTTCAGGAGGCGGCGTTGTTTGCGCGAAAGCGCGGCGTCCATGTTCGGACTGATCCGTGCGTCGGCGGAGACGACGCGGTGCCAGGGGAGCGTGGCGGATTCTTCGTCGCTAAGCCGGCGCAGCACGGTGGCCACGTGACGGGCGATGACGTTCATGTGGATGGCGATGCTGCCGTAGGTGGTGAATTTTCCCGGCGGAATCAACGCGACGAGACGAATGACTTCCGCACGGATGCGGGCAAAGGCGATGGATTTTCCACGAGCTGCCATGATGGCGGAAGGATGTGCGGCGCAATGGAGTTGTCGATGCCGGTGAATCTGACAAAACCCGGAAAGAGGCTGACAAAATCACGGCTGCACGGATGATCGTCCCCAACCCTTTCTTCATCCATCATGCAAAGTCCCCTGGGCAGTCACAAAGGTCTGGAACGTGTTGAACTGGAGCGCGGCTTGATCGCGTTTCGCTGTCCTGAAACCGGCGGGCATTGGATTCCGGCGGAGAACTACTGGCGCTGGCATGGCACGCAGCCCGCGGCGGAGGTGGAACATGAGGACGTGGAAGCGATGGACAACACGCCGGTGAGCGAATTCGACGACACCGTGAAGCTCTGCCCGGAATCCGGCACGGTGATGATGCGGTATCGCGTGGGACATGGACAGCCGTTTCGCGTGGACCGCTCGCGCACCGGAGGCATCTGGCTGGACGGCGGCGAGTGGGAAGCTTTGAAGGCAGGGAACCTGCATCACGCGATCCACCGGATCTTCACGGCACCGTGGCAGCAGGCGGTGCGGCATCAGGCGCTGGATGAAACCCTGCATGCGCAACTGCGCGAGCGACTTGGCGAGGAACTGTTCGTGAGGCTGCTGGCGCTGCGGAAGGAGCTGGCCGCGCATCCGCATCGTGAGGCGGCGCTGGCGCTTTTGCACGGCCACTAGAGATAGACGGGATGGCGCACGTAAAAGCCGTCCTTGTGGCGGCTGGGGATGCGCCAGCGCGGACCTTCACCGACACGAGAGCCGGTGGTGTCGAAGCGCAGACCGCAGACCTCCATGAAGACATGGCGGCCTGGATTGGCGTACACGGTCACATAACGTCCAGGCCCCGGCAGCGCATAATTCGCGAAGGTCGAGGAAGTGAGCGGACGATCTAACAATCTGGCGCGGTAGAGCACATGCGAGATGGACCCCGAGCAGTCAAAGCCGTCATCAAACAAGACGCGGTGACCGCCGCCCCATTTGTAGGGCTTGTCCACCAGTTGATTGGCGAGAGCGACGATGGAATGAACGATCGGCGGATGCGTGAAGTGGGCGTAGGCGTGCAAACCGTTGAAGTAGAGCGGCACGATGGCGGGCGGTTGCTCGCGGTAGTATTCCAGGCCGCCGCTGACGGTACCCAAGACCCCCCAGAGGCTGAGATTCAGCCAATGCCTGCGGCTGTACATTTGTCGCACACACTGGGCCTCGGAAGTGTTTTCCAACGTCTTTGGCACAGTGGAAACAAGCGAGTCAACTTTCATGCGGGAGGCTACCGCCGAAGTGTTTCCACACATGTAAACTGAGTTTCATTCTGCCCCCGATGGAAATTCAAAACAGACCCTGATGATCAAGGATTTAGCGACGGTGCAGTTGTGCGGGCCGGTCTCAGAGTCTAGTTCCAACCAGCGTCAGGCTCCAACTTGTAAATGGACGCTCAGTGTTTCCTCAAGGGAGGCTTGGCTACTCAAAAAAACCGCTGCCTGGAGCCAGGCAGCGGTTGGGTGAGTGATGAGGGACTGCGAGATCTTGCTGGTATCCTCAAGCCTTGGCCTTCTTCTTCGCCGCCGCCTTGGGCCGTTCGGGCGGAGTGAGAGGTTCAGTCACCGGGGGCGGAGCCATGGGAATGAGCGGGAAGGGATTGGCCTGCGGTTCCATGGCGTATTCGCGATCCTTGAGGATGCCGGGCTGCGGGACGGGGTATTTGCCTTTGGCGTCAGCGATGATGGGAGGGGGGCCGTCGAGGGTGAGTTGATCGACGCCGGGGGCGAACTCGAAGGCGCTGTTGATGTAGTCGTCGTAACGGACGACCTGGCCAGTGTGCGCGGCGGCACGGCCCATGGCGGTGGTGACGCTGGATTTGATGCCGCGCTCGACTTCGTTGTAGGGCTTGTCTTTGATGATCGCCTCCACGAGATCCTGCCACTCGAGGTCATACGGGTTCGGCTCGGGCTGCTTGCCGCGCCAGATGATGTTCGCACGCTGCATGTTCTGGCTGTTGAAGGTCATCGCTTTCGACGGGAAATGGCCGGCGGTGGAGACGATGGCACTGCCCTTGGTGCCATGCACCTGGGTGGCGAACTGGTTGTGCGTGCCGATGGCAGTGCGGCCTTCGAGGAAGAGTTTCGCGCCGTCCTTGAAGGTGTATTCGCAACTGTAGTGGTCGAAGTTTTGATCGATGTAATCACCACGGTCGGTGCGGCCGCCGCTGGCCTGGACCTCGACGGGCCAGTCGTTTTTCATCCAGCAGGCTTCGTCGATGTTGTGGATGTTGAAGTCGCTGAAGCCACCTCCGCTGGCCCAAAGGAAGCTGTGGAAGCGCTGAATCTGCCAGGCGAGTTCGTTCTTATCGACGTTCGGATCACGCGGGAGCGTGAAGGCGGAGCCCACAGGGCCTTGCATGCGGTAGGCGCGCATAAGCAGCAGCTTGCCGATCTCACCGTCCTGGATGCGGTTGAAGAGTTCGCCACGTACGCGGCAGTGACGGCACATCAGGCCGACGCCGACTTTGAGGTTTTTCTTTTTGGCCTCTTCATTCAAAGCGAGCAAACGGCGTGCGGTGGGGCCGTCGGTGCAGATCGGCTTTTCCATGAAGATGTTCACGCCTTTCTCGATGGCGTATTTGAAATGCACCCAGCGGAAGGCCACGGGCGTGGTGAAGATGGCCACGTCGCCTTTGCGCAGCGTGTCGATGGCGTTCTTGTACGCATCGAAGCCGATGAACTTCGCGTCTTCAGAGACAGACATGCGGTCGGGGTGCTTCGCGCTGAGCGCTTCAAAGCTGCCTTTCAGGCGGTTCTCCGAGACATCCGCCATCGCGACCAAGCGGGTCATGCGCGCCTGAATGCCCATCGCATTGCTTGCCGCACCGGTGCCACGACCACCGCAGCCGATCAACGCGGTGCGGATTTCATCGCTGCCGGCGGCATGCACATACGGGATGCTGATGCCGGAAAGCACGGAGAGACCGGCGGCGGTCTTCGTGGTGGTTTTGAGAAATTCGCGACGTGACGCGGAGGCAGGGTCAGAGGTGGTGTTCATGAGGAGCGCTCATGTACGTTACCGATGCTTGGGAGCTTGCCGAAGAATCTTCGCCGCAGCCGGATCACGGCCGACGTCAGCCCAGCATGCCGCCGCGGGAGGAGATCTCTGAAAACGCCCGTGCCAAAGCATTGTTCAGCTCGTGCAGCGTGGCCTGTTCGAGCTGCGGATCGAGCGTGGTCGTCAAGGTGGGTGGCAGGATGATCGCCTGATGCACGGTGCGGATGCTGTTCGCTGCCGGGGGTGGTGGTTCTGGATCTGGGGGAGGCGTCACGGGGCGCGGTGCTTCGAACAAGGTCGCCATGGATGGGCTGAAGACCGGCTGCTTGGACTCCTGCATGGCCGTGCGAAGCTGGTGCAGGCTGGCGAGCTGGGTGTCGAGTTGGGTGTTGAACCAATCGCGCGTGCGTTGGATGTCGTCCACGAGTGCCGCCAGTTCATGAGCGAACTGATCTCCAGAGCGGGCAGGCAAACTGGAGGAAGGCAGGGCGGCGGTGAGAGGGCGGGAACTCATGCGAGGCCAAATCTATTAAAAATTCCATAAATAATCAAGCCTTCTTCACTCTCAAGGCCATGTTATTTCAAAATTTCCAGAATAAGTCCGTTCAAATTTCAAGACAGACCCAAACCGCAGCCAAAGTCCTGATTCGAGCTTCACTTCGCCTTTTTCTTCCCCTTCCCTGGCCTCTTCTGGACCAGCGGCCAGTCTGGATCGGGGGTGCGGGAAGACTGCATGAGAGCCTCCGCTTTGACGACGAGATCGGGTTTGGTCTTGGCGAGGTCGTTGGACTCTGCGGCATCGGTTTGGAGGTCGTAGAGTTCGATGGGCTTCTCAGGGCCTTGGCGGACGGCTTTCCAGTGGTCAAAGCGCACGGCCTGAAGCGAGGCGCCTTCGTGCAGTTCCCAGTAAAAGTGATCACGTTTGGGCGCGGGGCCGCCTTTGAGGAAGGAAACCAGTGAGAGGCCGTCCGTTTTGCATTCGGCAGGAATCGGCGTACCGGCGAGTTCGGCGGCAGTGGGCAGGAAATCCCAGAAGGCCCAGGGTTCGTCGCTCACCCGGCCCGCAGGGACCTTGCCCGGCCAGCGTGCCAGCGCCGCCTGGCGCAACGCACCCTCATAGAGGCCGCGTTTGAAACCACGCAGGCCGTTGGAGGCTTGATCAAACAGGCTGCCGACCTCGGATTTTGGATCGAAGGAGGAACCGTTGTCGCCGGAGAGCATGACGAGCGTGTTTTCGTCGAGCTTGAGTTCTTTGAGCAGCGCGAGCAGCCGTCCGACATCGCTGTCGAGGCGTGTGACCTGCGCTGCGTAGGATTTCTGGGTGAGTGTCCAGTTCTCCTTTGCGTAAATGCCGAGGTCGTCGATCTCGTGGTTGCCGTGTGGCAGCGTGATGGCGTAGTAGAGGAAGAACGGCCTGTCCTTGTTCGCGCGGACAAATTTCAGCGTCTCATCGGCGATCAAACTCTGCGCGTAAGTCTTGCCGATGCCTTTGCCAGTGTTGCCGGGCAGCTCAAAGCGCCGATCGTCGTTGTAGAGAAAGCTTGGGAAATAGCTGTGCGCGTGGCGTTGGCAGTTGTAGCCGAAGAAGTGATCGAACCCGAGCTTCAGCGGGCTTCCGCTCGTGTCGAACATGCCCATGCCCCACTTGCCGCAGCAGGCCGTCGCGTAACCGGCATCCTTCAGGATCTTCGCCACCGTGATCGTGCCCGCAGGCAGCGGCTTCTGGCCTTCCGGCTGGATTTCACGATTGGCACGGATCGGGCAGTGGCCGCTGTGCAAGCCGGTCATCAGTGATGAACGAGAGGGCGCGCACACACTCGTACCGCAATACGCCTGGAGGTAACGCGTGCCTTCCTTTGCCATGCGGTCGAGATTCGGTGTCTGGATCAGCTTTTGCCCGTAGCAGCCGAGATCACCCTGCGCGAGATCGTCGCTGAGAATGAAGATGATGTTTGGTTTGTCGGCGGCGATGGCAAAACTCGCGAACGCGAGGAGGAAAAGGACAGTGCGGCGGCTCATGGGCCGATGAGAACGATGCTGGGGCGATGATCTTGGCTTCATTCGTCCTCATCGCGTTCCAAGGGCACAAAAAAGCGGCCCGGAATTGCTTCCGGGCCGCGTGGAGGTTTTGGGTTTTGATTCGCGATGAGGGTTGGGTCACATCGCGGTCAAACGTCTTACATCATGCCGCCGTGGTCGTGGGCATGGCCGCCGTCGGCTTTCTCTTCCTTCGGAATGTCTGCGATGAGGCATTCGGTGGTGAGGAGCAGGCCGGAGATAGAGGCGGCGTTCTGGAGAGCGCTGCGGGTCACCTTGGCTGGGTCAACGACGCCGGCCTTGATGAGGTCTTCATACTTGCCGGTGGCGACGTTGTAGCCGTGGTTGCCTTTGCCTTTCTTGACTTCAGCAACGATCAGAGCGCCTTCGACACCTGCATTGGCTGCAAGCTGACGGAGAGGAGCTTCGATGGCACGAGCGACGATTTCAGCGCCGGTCTTTTCGTCACCAACGAGACCGAGGTCGCCGATGGCGGCCTGCGCACGGATCAGAGCCACACCGCCGCCAGGGACGATGCCTTCTTCAACGGCCGCACGGGTGGCGTGCAGGGCGTCTTCGACGCGGGCTTTCTTTTCCTTCATCTCTGTTTCGGTGGCAGCACCGACGTTGATGACGGCGACGCCGCCGGCCAGCTTGGCGAGACGCTCCTGGAGCTTCTCACGGTCGTAGTCGCTGGTGGTGTCGGCGATCTGGTTCTTGATCTGCTGGACGCGTCCGGCGATGGCCTCGCTGCCGCCTTCGCCTTCGACGATGACGGTGTTTTCCTTGCCGATGGTGATGCGCTTGGCCTGGCCGAGGTCGGTCAGCTCGATGTTTTCAAGCTTGATGCCGAGGTCTTCGGTGATGCAGCGGCCGCCGGTGAGGATGGCGATGTCTTCGAGCATGGCTTTGCGGCGGTCGCCGAAGCCAGGAGCCTTGACGGCCACGATGTTGAGGGTGCCGCGCAGCTTGTTCACCACGAGGGTGGCAAGGGCTTCACCTTCGACGTCTTCCGCGATGATGAGGAGAGGCTTGCCGGAGCGAGCGACCTTCTCAAGCAGAGGGAGCATGTCCTTCAGATTGCTGACCTTCTTCTCGTTGATGAGGATGTAGGCGCCTTCGAGGTTGCACTCCATCGTCTCAGGATTGGTGACGAAGTATGGGGAGAGGTAACCCTTGTCGAATTGCATGCCTTCGACGACTTCGAGAGTCGTTTCGATGGATTTGGCTTCTTCGACAGTGATGGTGCCTTCCTTGCCCACTTTGTCCATGGCTTCGGCGATGATGTTGCCGATGCCAGCGTCCCAGTTGGCGGACACGGTTGCGACCTGGGCCACTTCCTTGCTGTCCTTCACCGGGGTGCTGATTTCCTTCAGCTTGGCGACGATGGCCTCGGTGGCCTTCATGATGCCGCGCTGGAGCGAGATCGGGTTGGCGCCGGCGGTCACGTTGCGGAGACCTTCAGCGTAGATGGCTTCGGCCAGGACCGTGGCGGTCGTGGTGCCGTCGCCAGCGATGTCGGAGGTCTTGGAGGAGACTTCCTTGATGAGCTGGGCGCCCATGTTTTCATAGGGGCATGGAAGTTCGATTTCCTTGGCCACGGTGACACCGTCTTTGGTGATCGTAGGGGAGCCGAATTTCTTTTCCAGGATGACGTTGCGACCGGAAGGGCCAAGAGTGGCCTTCACGGCGCGAGCCAGCTTGGTGACGCCGCGCAGGAGGGCCTGGCGTGCGGTTTCGTCGAAGTGCAGTTGTTTTGCCATATCAGTTTAAGGGATGAGTTAGGGGGTGAGGGGGGATGAATTAGGAGATGATGCCGAGGATGTCGGTTTCGTTGATGATGAGGACATCGTCGCCATTGAGCTTCACTTCCGTGCCGCCGTATTTGGAGATGAGGACTTTGTCGCCCTTCTTCACGGTGAAGAGGGTGGACACGTCTTTGCCTTCGTCGTCTTTGCCGGTGCCGAGTGCGAGCACTTCAGCTTCCTGCGGTTTTTCTTTGGCGGTGTCGGGGAGGAAGATGCCGCCGGCGGTCTTTTCTTCGCTGTTGGAGCGCTTCACGAGGACGCGACGTCCGAGCGGGGTGATGGAGGTAGCCATAGTTGGTCTGGTTTGTGCTTTGAGGGTTGCGGTTCTGGTTTGGTTTCGGGTTGTCTGCCCGGCCTGCTGTCACACGGGTTGGTGTGTCGGCTGGCCGGGCGGAAATTGGGTGGGTTCAGTCGGGAAGGTCGGGTTTGGCAGGCGCAGCGGCCGGATTGGGGACGATGGAGACGCCGTTCGGAGCGCGGTCAAGGCCGCCGAAGCTGATGTCCGGGGCGGCCTCGCCGATCTCGCCGACGAGGAAGCTGACGATCTGCTTCGGATCTTCGGAGATCACGGCCTGCAGCATGCGCGTGGTGCGGGCCTGATCGTACTTGGTCATGTCGAGATCGAGCTTGGCAGAGCCTTCGAGGCCTTTGATCTGCGCAGCGAGATCGACACTGGAATTGATACGCGCCAGCAACGGTTTGTCCTGCGAGAGTTTCGCGAGCGCGTTGCGAAGTTTCTGGTTCACCTCAGGCACGTTGAGCAAATCCTGCGCGGTTTTGCCGGGGTATTTGGCCAGGATGGCCTTCGCCTCGTTTTCGAGATCGCTGGCACTGGCCGGGACGGGTGCCGGAGCATTCAAAGCATCGGCAATAGCGGCATCAAGCTTCGTTTCGGACACCCCGGCGGCTTTGGGAGCTTCGGGAGCAGCCGGCTTCGCGGCCTCGGGCGATTTGCCGCAGGAGGCGAGGAGGGCGATGGCCATCGCAGCCACCACAGAAGCATGGAAGGTGGCGGTTTTCATGCGCGTGGGGCGAGGGCGGCGTTGGAAATGTCGCGCAGGGCCGTTTTCACCGCCTGCTCGAAGGTTTGGAAGGATTCGTAAGGCGGCGGCAGTTGCCCGGTCATGCTGCGCACATCGGCGATGTTCTCGAGGCGACCCATGACGAACCACTGGTCGTTGCCGTGCGTTTCGATCAGCGACTTCAAGTAGTGGATCTCCAGCCGCTTGTTGGTGATCTGGTCGTTGGTGTCGGCACTCTGGTTGGTGAACTCCACCAGCGGCTGGCGGCACAGCAGGATGCCGTAGGCCTTGTTCGGGGCCAGGGAGCAGGTCACCGAATACTTGGCCTGCGAATCTACCAGCGTGTGGGAAGGATCGGTGCAACTGATCGCCAGCTCGGTTTGATCAAGACGCGCGCTCGCGCCCATCGGATCACGCTTGATGCGAAAGCCCTCGGTTTCGGTCAGCGAGGTGAAGCATTCGACGATCTGATTGAGAAAACGACGGCGCATCGCCAGCAGGAGCTCGTCATAACGATGGAGAAGGCCCTTGGCCTCTCCATCGAGTGCAGACAGTTCCTTGAGCGCCTCCAAACTCATCGTGAAATCGGGGTTGAGGTAGCGACCCAAACGCGATGTGACACAGAGTGCCGACTCATCATCGGCACTTCATGAAATCCACGTGCTGTTGTCGTTTTTCGCATCGTTCGTTGGCGATTACTTGTCCTTGTCCACGACTTCGAAGTCAGCATCGACGACCTTGCCTTTGTCCTGCGACTTCGTTTCCGAAGCAGCGACATCGGGGCCTGCGCCACCCATTCCGCCCATGTCGGGCATGCCACCGGGGGCTCCGGCGGTCGCGCCTGCGGCAGCGGCGGCTTGGTAGGCGGCGGCGAAGAGTTTTTCGAGTTCTTCGGTCTGGGCCTTCATCTTGTCGGTGTCACCGGATTCGACGGCGGACTTCAAGGAGGTGAGCTTGTCCTTGATCGGGGCGAGCTGGTCGGCGGGGACTTTTTCTTCCCACTCCTTGAGCTGTTTCTCGATCTCGAAGCTGAGGCCCTCGGCCTTGTTCTTCACTTCGACGGCTTCCTTGCGCTTGAGATCTTCCTCGGCGTGCTCTTCAGCGTCGCGCTTGGCTTTTTCGATCTCGTCCTGGCTGAGGCCGGAGCTGCCTTGGATGGAGATTTTCTGCTCCTTGCCGGACACTTTTTCCTTCGCGGAGACGTGCAGGATGCCGTTGGCGTCGATGTCAAAGGTGACCTCGACCTGCGGCACGCCGCGTGGTGCTGGCGGGATGCCGTCGAGCTTGAAGGTGCCGAGCGTTTTGTTGTCGCGGGACATTGGACGCTCGCCCTGGAGGACGACGATTTCGACGCCGGGCTGGTTGTCGCTGTAGGTGGAGAAAACTTGGCTGTGCTTCTTCGGGATGGTCGTGTTGCGCGGGATCATCGGCGTGGCGACACCGCCAGCGGTCTCGATGGAAAGCGTGAGCGGGGTCACGTCGAGGAGAAGCACGTCTTTGACGTCACCTTTGAGCACACCGCCCTGAATGGCCGCGCCGATGGCGACGACTTCGTCCGGGTTCACGCCCTGATGCGGGTCTTTGCCGGCGAGCTTCTTCGCGGTCTCGACGACCTTCGGCATGCGGGTCATGCCTCCGACGAGCACGAGTTCGTCAATTTTTGAGGCGTCGAGTTTGGCGGCAGCGAGGCAATCCTTCACGGGCTTGATGGTGCGCTCGAACAGGCTGTCGGTGAGCTGCTCCATCTTCGCACGCGTGAGCGTCTTCATGATGTGCTTTGGCCCGGTGGCGTCGGCAGTGACGAAGGGGAGGTTCAAATCGTAGCTCTGGCTGGAGCTGAGGGCGATTTTGGCCTTCTCTGCTTCTTCCTTGATGCGCTGGATGGCATCCGGCTGGTTGGTGAGGTCGATGCCGCTGTCGGTTTTGAATTCGTTGACGATCCAGGTGATGAGGGTGTTGTCCCAATCGTCCCCGCCGAGGTGCGTGTCGCCATCCGTGGCGAGCACTTCGAAGACGCCGTCGCCGATTTCGAGCACCGAGATGTCGAAGGTGCCGCCGCCAAGGTCATACACGGCGACTTTTTCGTCCGACTTGCTGTCGAGGCCGTAAGCGAGGGCCGCTGCGGTCGGCTCATTGATGATGCGGCGCACGTTGAGTCCGGCGATCTCACCAGCGGCCTTCGTAGCATTGCGCTGGCTGTCATTGAAGTAAGCGGGAACCGTGATGACGGCTTCCGTGATCGTTTCGCCGAGCTTGGCTTCGGCATCGGCCTTCAGCTTGGCCAGGATCATCGCGCTGACTTCCTGCGGGCTGTAAGTCTTCGTTTCGCCGCCGACTTCGACCTGCACATGGGCATCGCCATTGCTGGCGGCCACGATCTTGTAGGGCATGCGCTTGTCGGCATCGGTCAGCTCGACGAATTTGCGGCCCATGAGGCGCTTCACGGAGAAAACGGTGTTGCGGGGATTCGTCACGGCCTGGCGCTTGGCGGCCTGACCGACGACGCGTTCGCCGCTCTTGGTGAAGGCGACGATGGAAGGCGTCGTGCGGGCGCCTTCGCTGTTTTCGAGCACCGTGGCCTTGCCGCCTTCAAGGACGGCCATGCAGGAGTTCGTGGTGCCGAGGTCAATGCCGAGGATTTTGCTCATGATGTAGGTTTTGGGGGAAAGGTGAAACGGAAGGTTTTGGTGGTCATTCCTTGGCTAGACGCGTGCCAAGTGGGGTCGGCGGCGCTGGAGGCCTTGATTCTACGAGGCTCCAGCGTGTTGGCCTCAAAGTGCCACCAGCCGCGATGACCGCCAAAGTGCCAGGTTTTGGCACAGTTGAGCTGGCACTTGGCACAGTTGGGATGGAGCGCACGCGTCCCCGCGTGCTGTTTTCCGCGTCCTCGCGGAAAACCTGCCCAGCGCGAGTGAATGCAGCACGCGAGACGCGTGCGTTCCCTCTTTGTGAAAAGATTCACAATCTGTTTGCCGCTCCTTCGCACGGGGCGTATTTCTCACGGCTCTCTCACCCCACGTCCCATGGTCGCCCCTGCTGAATCCACCGTTGCTGCTTACGATTCGAAGATCGAAGGCAATATCATCTTCACCAAGATGGATGCCGCCATCAACTGGATGCGCAAGAACTCCATGTGGCCGATGCCGATGGGCCTGGCCTGCTGTGCGATCGAAATGATGGCCGCCGCCTGCAGCCGCTACGATTTGAGCCGCTTCGGCGCCGAAGTGATGCGTTTCTCCCCCCGTCAGGCCGATGTGATGATCGTGGCCGGCACGGTGACCTACAAGATGGCCCTCGCGGTGAAGCGTGTGTGGGATCAGATGCCCGAGCCGAAGTGGTGCATCGCCATGGGTGCCTGCGCCAGCAGCGGCGGCATGTATCGCAGCTATGCGGTGCTCCAGGGCGTCGATCAGATCATTCCGGTGGATGTTTACATCTCAGGCTGTCCGCCGCGCCCCGAGGCGCTGCTCGAAGGCATGATGCGCCTCCAGCGCAAGATCGAAACCGAGCACTCCTTCCTTGATCAGAAGAAGGAATTCATCGACGAACTGTCCGCTTAATTTTTACGACCATGAATGCCGCCCAAATGGCCGAGGCCTTGAAGCAAAAGTTCGGTGATGCCGTGCTGGAAGTGAAGGAGTTCCGTGGTGAGCAGACGCTCGTCGTCAAACTCGCCAGCGCGAAGCCGCTGCTCAAGTACTGCCGCGACGAACTGAATTTCGATTATCTCGTGGATGTCTCCAGCCTCGACTACTTGGGCAAAGAACCGCGCTTTGAAATGGTGTACGAGCTTTACGGCTACGGCCATCTCCAGCACCTCCGTATCCGCGCCGCCGTGGCCGAGGACGTGGAAGTCCCCACCGTCAGCGACCTCTGGCCTACTGCGGACTGGCATGAGCGCGAGGTGTACGACATGATGGGCATCAAGTTCACCGGTCATCCCGACCTGCGCCGCATTTTGATGTGGGAAGGCTACCCCTACTTCCCGCTGCGCAAAGACTTCCCGCTCGAAGGCCTGCCCAGCGACATGCCCGATGTCGGCTTCACCAAAGTCGCCCCGATGGCCGACGGTCCCTTCGTCACCAGCCCCGGCGCTGGTGATACCGTCACGCGCGAACCGCGCTCCCGCAAACCGTTGGAGTAAGACTTCTGTGGGCGCAAACCTTCCGTGAGCTGCGAAAGAGCTCCGGTTGCCTGGCCGTTCACCCTCGCCCTTGCATTTTCCTTCTCCATCATGACACGCACCCACCTCACCACCGTCCTCGGCCTGGCTCTCGCCACGACCGCTTTCTCCGCACCCACCGACTGGCCTGCTTTTCGCGGTCCGAATCGCGATGGCGTCATCCCGGCGTTGAAAGACGTCAAATGGAGCCTCAAGGAAGTTTGGAAACAACCGACTCAGACGGGCTTCAGTTCCTTCTCCGTCGCCGATGGCAAGGCATACACCCTCGTCGTGGCCGAAGTTGACGGCAATCCTGGCGAGACGCTCGTCTGTTTAGACGCCAACAGCGGCAAGACCCTCTGGCAAACATCCATGACCTTGGTGGCCAAGTACGGCAACGCTGGCAAGGATGGTGACGCCGGCACCCCGGACAACAATGGTGGCGACGGTCCCCGCTCCACGCCTGTCATCGACGGCGGCAAGGTCTATGTGATCGACACCAACCTTGGCGTGCATTGCGTCAATGCCGCCGACGGCAAAAAAGTCTGGGAACACGACACGATGAAGGAGCACAACGGCAAGCCCATTCCGTGGATGAACGCCGCCTCCCCGCTCATCGACGGTGAGATCCTCCTGCTCGCCGGTGGTGGCAAAGGTGAAGCGCTCCTCGGTTTGAACAAAAACACCGGTGCCGTCGTGTGGAAAGGCCAGGACGACAAGATGACCCACGCCACCCCGATCCTCGCTGACATCCACGGCGTGCATCAGGCCATCTTCTTCACGCAGACCGGCCTCGTCAGCGTGGATCCCCAGAAGGGCGACGTCCTCTGGCGCGCCGAGTTCCCCTACAAAGTGAGCACCGCCGCCTCCCCGGTTGTGTTTGAAGACATTGTCTATTGCTCCGCTGGTTACGGCGTGGGCGCGGGCGCCTTCAAGATCAGCAAGAGCGGCAGCGGCTTCGAGGCCAAGCAGATCTGGCGTCGTGAAAACCAGTGCATGAACCACTGGAGCACCCCCGTCCTCAAAGATGGCTATCTCTACGGCATGTTCAGCTTCAAGGAGTACGGCTCCGGCCCGCTCGCCTGCGTGGACATCCGCACTGGCGAGGACAAGTGGGCTGAAAAAGGCTTCGGCCCCGGCCAGGTCATCCTCGCGGGCGACAAGATCATCGCCACCAGCGACAAAGGCGAAATCATCATCGCCGTGGCCAAACCCGACAAATACGCCGAACTGAAGCGCAAAGATGTGCTCGACGGCAAGGTCTGGAGCTACCCCATCCTCGCCAACGGCAAGATCTACGCCCGCAGCACCAAGGAAGGCGTCTGCCTCGATCTGAACTGATCGCAACCATCACGCAAATTTGCCACGAAGCCCGGAGCACAAACTCCGGGCTTCTTTTTTGCCCTGTGGCCGTGCAGCCTTGACGCATCCGGCCCTCTGGCCGACTCTCGCCCCTCTCTGGCATGAAGTGGCTGCAACGTGTGATCCAGGCCTGGCAAAAGGCGCGTGAACTCCCCTATCTGGGGCGTGGTTCGTTTGCCTTCACCATCCTGCTGCTGATCCTCGCCATCGCGCTCGGCTGGCACCGTACGCATCCCGATGATGAGGTCGGCGATGCGATCCAGCAGGCGCAGCAGGCGCAGATCTCGGTGCCGAAGGGCATCCTGGTGCTCTCCAGCGTGCTGCCGTACCTGAATCTGTGGGTTTCGCTCGGTGTGCCCCTGCTGTTGTTCGTCATCTGGCGGCGCTGGGGCGATCTGCGCCGCCTGATGCTGCCGGTGAGCATCGCCTCCGCGTCCGTGGCCGTTTGGGCCATCGCCAGCGAGCTGGTGGAATACATCGCCCATGCGCACATGACGGAGATGGGCGAGCCTCCGGCCCCCGTGGCGTTTGCATTCAAACTGATCTTCATCGCGCTCGCACTGGGATCGGTGCCCTTCGCCCTGCGCTATTACCGCAAGACCTCGATTCTGGAGCGCTACACTCTGCGCACGTTTGTTCATCCCCTGGTGTTCTGCTTCGTGTCGTTCTGCTCGTTGTGGATCATCATGGATCTGCTGGACAACCTGAAGGACTTTCAGCAGGCGAAGTCCAGTTTTGGTGAGGTGCTGGGTTTCTACCTCGGCCTGCTGCCCTACATTTATGTCACGGTCATGCCGGTGGCGTTGCTGCTCGCCGTTTTGTACGCGCTCACCCGCATGTCACGGGCCAACGAGATCATCTCCATGCTGGGTGTGGGCCTCAGCCTCGCCCAAGTGTTGCGCCCCATCTTTCTTACCACCGCATTCATCTGCTTGCTCAGCCTGGCGGCAAACTATTACTGGGCGCCGCGGGCGGAAGGAAATCGCAAAGCCGTGGTACGTGCCATGAGCGAGCGTGCGGCGGACTCCATCATGGCGTCTGCCATCATGTTTCGTGATGAGCAGACACGCCGCACTTGGTATGTGGCGACGTTCCCCTTCTCGCTGCGCAGCGGCCATGAGCGCATGCATGGCGTGCAGATCCGCGAGGAAAACGCCGATGGCACGCCTTCGCGCACCATCCTGGCATCTTCCGCAGGCTGGACGCCGCGCGGTGGCTGGCGCTTTTATGACGGCAGTGAAATGATCTATCAAAACGGCAGCGTGGCGATGATCCGGCCCTTCCCCACCCGCAAGGATGGAATGCACGTTCTCGAAGTGCCAGGAATCGAGGAAACGCCGTGGAGCATTGTCAGCTACGCGCTGCGCGCTGACTTCATGAGCGTGCCGGAGATCGTTTCCTATCTTCATGCGCATCCGAAGGCGGCCGATGAGAAACTCGCGCCCTTCCGCACGCATTTCTGGCATCGTTTCGCCCTGCCCTGGCAGGCGCTTGCGCTGGTGCTCGTCGCGGCGCCGCTCGGAGTGGCCTACTCGCGGCGCGGCTCGGTGGGCGGCATCGCGGCCAGCGTGTTCATCTTTTTCATCTTCATGTTCGTGAACAATCTCTTCCTGAACCTCGGCAAAGGAGGCCATCTGCCCTCCTGGCTCACGGTCTGGATGCCGCACCTGCTGTTTGGCGCGCTGGGTTTGGCTCTCTTCCACTACCGCTCGCAGAACCGCGATCTGCCGCGCTTCCAATTCAAACTCTCCAAGCTCAAACCCCGCATCGCACGCCCCCGCAACCGCAGTGGAGACGCCCCTTTGCCCGGTGCGTCCGCAACTTGAGGCTTGAAACTTCAAACCTGGAACCCATAAGGAAATTTGATGCAGCAGAACTGGTCCATCCGCAGCCGCGCCCACGAATGCGCCCTCACCGGCCGTCCTTTCGAGGACGGCGAGAGCTTCCACACCGCCATCTACTTTGATCCGCAGGAAAACGGCTACGTCCGCCGCGATGTCTGCAATGAAGCCTGGCCGCAGGAGGTCGAGCAGCGCCAGCCCGTGGCCTCCTGGAAGACCGTGTATCAAAAAGTCCTCGTCGAGGCCAGGCCCGAGATCGCCCCGAAGGAAAGCGCGCAGAGCCTGCTGCAGCGTTTCATCGAGGAGGGCGACCCCCGCACCGAAAACGCGCGCTACATCCTGGCCCTCATGCTCGAACGCAAACGCCAGCTCGTGCAGACCGCCGAGAAGGAAGTCGATGGCGCGAAGATGCTCTTCTACGAAAATAGAAAGACCGGCGAAATCTTCATCGTGCGCGATCCCGAGCTGAAGCTCGACGAAATCACCCAGATGCAGGACGAAGTCGCCACTCTTCTTGCTTTCGGCGGTCCTGCCGCCGAGGCGGCGAAAGCCGTGGGCATCACGCTGACGGTGGATGGTGTCGTCCCGACTGAAGAACCGAAAGAGGAAGGCGACAACACAGCCGAAGCCGACTCGGAAGCGTCAAAGGAATCGGTGGCGGTCCAATCCTAAAGTCCGAGTTCCTCGCGCACCTGCACATCACCGAGCAACTTGGTGTAGGCTGCCTTGGCGCTCCCAGCCGCCAAGTTTGCCTTGGTGACCAAATCGGAATAGCGCGCACCGGAACGCACCGGATTCAGTACTGAGCCGCGAATGACTTCGCCGTACGAAATGAGGCCGTCCACATACGGCCACACACGCTGGTCCAGCAGAGGACGCAGGTTGCGCAGTTTGTTCAAGCTGGAGCCCAGTTCGTCGCCTTTGAGGCTGGACATGTTGGTGTCCACGTCATGGTCAATGGCCGCCACGATGGAATCGGCGCTGTTTTGTGCCGCCTCAATGGAACCGCCGATGGAAAGCGTGCGCGGGGCGCGCCCTTGTAGGTAGAGCAGCAGGTATTTGGCTGAGTAGCAGTTGGGGGCGGCGGCCAGCAGCGTCTGCAGGCGTTGCGCGGCCTGCGGCGTGCGCAGCAACGGCACGATCTGCCGCGGATCGCGCATCATCACCGTGCGCATGTTGTCAAAGTCGGTGAGCGCGTTCTGCAGGGCTTGCGGCCGCTCAGGATCAGAAAGCAGCATGGCGTCTTCAAAGGTCTTGATGCCGAAGATGGTGATTCCCACCAAGGGTGCCGGCCCATCCATCACCAGAATGTCTGCCACCGCCTTTTCATTCTTCACCGGTACTCCCACGATTTTGCAGGCACCCTTGGTCGCCCCACGAATCTTCGCCTGCACACCGCCGATGGGCTGCACGCTGCCGTCCGCGTTCATGTCACCCGTCACCGCAAAGACCGGATCCCACTTCTTGCCGGTGATTGCCGCTTCCAGCAGCAAAGCACAGGCAACGGCAGCGGAGGGACCGTCTTTGGCAACATACTTGTCCTCGAAACCGATCTCCATCTGATGTCCCGCCGGCCAACCGCTGTGCCGCAGTTGCGAGAACTTGCTGACTTCATTAAGCGCCTTCTCCATGTCCTTCCCGACGGACTGATTGAACTTCAATGTTGAAGACGAACCGCCTAGAGAAGGCAGTGCGGTCAGGCTCATGCGTGTCACTTGCCCGGCTTCGCCTCCGGCAAGTTGTGCGATCAACAGGCCGTTCACGTTTGTCTGGCGACTTTTGAAGGCTCCGCTCGCAGACACAAAGGAAGTAATGGCAGTTTCGGTTGGCGTGCGGGATGGCGGCCGACTCGCTTGCACCGCGCTCGCTTTTTTACCCTCCGCATCCACCAAAGTAAGAAATTCCATGAGGTGTCTGCCCGGCGCTCCAGACGAAGCCGCTTCGGGAGCTGCGCGTGCCAGCCCCAGCAATGCTTCGATGCTCTTCAGGCCTTGGAAGTGTACCTTTCCAGCCTGGGTGGGGAGGCTGGGCGGATTCAAGCCGTTCCATTCCAACTGAACCAGCACCGGCTTTGGGAGATACGAGCCGAGGTCTGAAGGAAATTCGCCAAGGCAGATGCAGTGATAAAACCAGCAGTTGCTGCTGCACATGAGAACTTCCGCCGCATGCAGCTTGCATTCTGCAAGATAACACTGGCTGATGCTCGATACCGTGTTTGCGCCATCCTTTTCCGTGGCATTCAACTCACAGCTGATGAACTTGCAGTTCTTCGCCGTCAGCCCCGTCATCATGGGAGAATCGATCGCGGAGAAATGCACGGCAGACTCTTCCAGCACAATTTTCGGCGCCGGCTTGGCCGTGCCGCCATAGCCATTGTTGGCGGAAAAATAAACCTGCATCATTGCGCATCCTTCCAACCGGATCTCCCCGCCGGGCTGACAGATGAGACAGACGCGGTTAAGCCGGCAATTTCGGAAAATAAGCCTGCCGCCCGCCGCCACCTCGAACGTGGTGGCGGTGATGTGAGGCTCCTTTTCAAAGACCAGCTCCAAGAACTGCGGTCTCTCCGCCGCCATTGCGGGATTCACCACGATTTTTTCTGTGGGTGAAGAGTAAATGCCTCCTGCAGTCACCGTCTGGCTTTTCCAAAGCCGCAGTTCGTCCACTGGATGCTGGTACCACGACGGGGTCAGTGCAGAGAGTTGAAAGATCGGCAAAAGAAACAGGCAGCCGAGAAAGAATTGGACCTTCATGTCATAGAAAATAGCGAGGCACGATTCCGTGAGTCAACGCTAAATCCTTTGAAAAGGAAAATGCAAGTCGGCGCTTGTAAGCTGCCATCATTCCCTTTATCTCGCTTTCATGTCCCTCCAGCAAGACCGCGAAGAACTCCGCCAGCTTCTCAGAACCAAGTCCGTTAAGACCGGCAAATTCACCCTCGCCTCGGGCAAGGAGAGTGATCTGTATGTCGATTGCCGTGTCACCACGCTCGATTCGCGCGGCGCGGTGCTCGTGGGGCGCGTGTTGCATGATCTGCTGCGCCAGGAAGAGGCGAAACGCGGTCTCAGCATCGGCTCGCTCGGCGGTCTGACGATGGGCGCGGACCCGATCACGCTTGCGGTGGCGATGAGTTCCAGCATGGCGGGCGATGCAAAGCCGGTGCAAGCCTTTGTCGTGCGCAAGGAGCCCAAAGGCCATGGCCGCGGCAAACGCATCGAGGGGAATTTCACTCCCGACGAACCCGTCGTCGTCGTCGATGACGTGGTCACCACTGGCGGATCGACCTTGAAGGCTATCGAGGCGATTCAAGATGAAGGCGGCAAGATCGCTTTCGCACTCATCCTCGTTGATCGCGACGAAGGCGGTCGCGAAAACATCGAAAGCGCGGGCTACCCAGTTGTCGCGGCGTTCACACGCGCGGACTTGGTGTAGATTCGCTGGGCCGGCGCGACAGACATTCGCTACACGGTTACGCTGCCTGTTTGTCGATCCCAGCGCGCTTCCATCGGCTGATTCACAAAACCTTTGTTCTTGCTCGTGAAGCTCCTTTCCCCTCAATGCACCCTTGAAAAACCACAAAAAACTGTGGGCGAATCTGATTCGTCCACAATTAAGTGTGGCTAAACAACGTTCGGCCAACTGCAACACGCCATGAGCCAATATCGAAACAGCAAGCGGGCTTTCGGACTCGTGGCATTCAGTGGAGCGATGCTATGTGGTGTTACGACAGTGCTGATGGGGCCAGGAGGACTGAAAGAGGGGGCATCACCACACATTCTTCTCACTGGCATTGTGCTTCTCGTCGTCGCCTGCTTCTGTCGATTTTGGGCTGAGTGATATGAACTCATTCTTCACACGCATCTTTTTGGGCGAGCTTTTGCCAACAAGAGGCCGAACAAAACGGATGCAGGCAACGGCTCGAATGGCATCTGTCGTGTCATCGACGCCTCCCGCTCGCCGTCGCCTGATCCGAAGCGTTCGGCCGCGCTTACTTGATCCGCACCTGCGCGTAGTAGATCGCGGCTTTGCCTTCGTGACTAGAGTAATAGGTCACATGCAGCAGGTCATCGTGCCAGTAGAAGCCCGGATAGCTGCAATCGCCGCCGCTGGGGAGTTCGAGGATCGGTGTGAGACTGTTCGCTGTCATCGCGAAGAGCACCATATGAGGGCCGGGCGTGGCGCCGAAGCCGCGTGATCCGGCAATGAGTTTTCCATCCGGCAGTTCGATGAAGTTCGGGCCGCCGAGCGGCAATCCGGTCGCCGCCCAGGTCCAATCGCGATACGGGGCCTTCGCCATGCCGATGACGCCTTTGCGATCGCCGCCCTGCCTGTTGACGAGTGCCAGAGCGCTGCCGTCCTTGAGGAAACGCAGCGTGGTTTCGCCCGCCTGGCCCGGCACGTTCATGATCGAGGAGAGCTGCCAGACGGCACCATCGGTGCTGGCGTAGGTCTTCAATGACCATTCCTTCTCGGGCGCGGGGCCGCCGGAGTTCGGGTGAATGTTGTAGCAGGCACCGTAGAAGCGTTTGTCCGCCGGATTGATCGTCGTGCGCCACAGCCAGTCGCCCTTGGCCAGCAGCTTCTGCATCGGCGTCCAGACCTTGCCGTCCATCGTGGTCGCATAGCGTGGCTGGCGGCCCTGTGTGGCGGATTGACCACCGCAGAGCAGATAGAGGCGTTTTTCATCGGGGGTGACAATGAGTTTTGGGTCGCGCAGATCGACACCGCTTTCTTTGACGATGACGTTGTCCACCCAGGTCTTGCCGCTGGCGGAGATCATGGTGTGGATCACTCCTTCACCCGTGGTGGCAGAATCCGCCTCGCGGAAGCAGAGATAAAACAGGTTTTGAAAGCGCGTGAGATCGGTGAAGCCGTTGTGCGGAGCCTTGTCCCAGATCTTTTCCACGTGAACCAGCTCCGCTTTCGGAGCCTGCGCGTGCAGCAGGGCGGCGGAAATCAAAACAACAGCAGAGGCAAGGAAGGATCGGCGCATGATGCTCAATCGTACGCAATCGCCGCCGAGTTTCATCGTTTCTTTGGCCGTGTGGCAAAGAACAGCGCGATGCCGAGGCATGCGACGAGGAAGATGCCGAACGTGAGCACCGTCAGCACGAGGTCGCGCAGGTTTTTGTCCGGGATGAAGCCGAGCTTGTGGAAGTTCGTGAAGATCGTGGCCTCAAACTGGCGCTGCTTGTCGGTGTGACGCGTGACACTGCCAGTCGTGGTCGAGACATAGACGCGTGTCTCCAGCGCATCGCCGATGTCGAAACGATACACCGGCAGGATGCGGAAGATGTTGATGTATTCGCTGTTGAAGCTGGTGAGGAAGTCCGTCTTCTTCACCTCGGAGCCGGCGAGGAAATTTTTCACGATCTCGGCGGCGTAGGCTTCATCGCGAGATGAATCGACCTTGCCATCGATCGCGCTGACGTACTGCGGTCCGCGTGAGGTCTTGGTGTAAATCTGATACCACGGCTGGCCGCCGATGCCGCGTAGGTTCACGGCCTGCACTTCGGGATTGGCCTCGCTGATCTTCGACACCGCTTCGGCGACGCTGAGCTTGATCGCGTTCACATCCATGCCACCGCCGGAAGGCTTTGCCTGCGGTGGCGGAGCCTGCGTGCGCGTCATGACATTGTGCAGGACGCCGCTGCCGGAGGCGATGAGCACGGAGAGGCTGAACACGAGGCCGAGCCAGCGATGGAGTTTGCGGAGGAGCTTTGGATTCATGAGCGAAGGGCGAAGAGCAGAGGGCAAAGGGCAAAGGGACAGAAAATTGAAGCGCAGGCAAAGGGCGATTCGCGTCTCTACGCCCTTCGCCCTTTGCTCTACGCGGTGGCGCAGCCGCTACCATTTAAACTCGACACCGGCGTAAAACGCACGGCCATCACCCGGCATGAAGACGGCGCCGGGTCGTGGATTGAAGGGGGTGGGAGCGATGGAGGCATCCTGCACGACGCCGGTGGTAGGCGCGTAGGTTTCATCCGTGAGATTGCGTACCTCGACGAAGAAGGAGACGCCCTTCTTGGTGCGGTAGCCGAGCTTCAAGCCGAGCAGGGCATATGGATCGGCAAAAGTCGTGCGCGCCAGATCGGCGGCGAAGCGGCGCGGCGACCATTCCACGTTCGGGCCGAAGTAAAAGCCGCAGGGATGCTCATACAGCAGCTCCGCACGATAGTAGAACGGTGGGATGCCCGGCAGCATGCGGTCTCCCCAGCGCGCGTCACGGGCGAAGCGGAAGTCATTCCACAGAAAGTTCTGCCGCAGCACGAGGCGGTCATAATCCTCGGCGGATGCCGTGGTCAGATTGCGCCACAGATCGGCATTGAGCGCGAATTCGATGCCCTGGTGGATCGTGCGGCCCGCGTTCGTCGTCAGCGTGGCATTGCCCGGCACGCCGAGCGTGAGCATCTCGTCATCCAGCCATGCGTAGTAGTAGCTGAAGTCCCAGGCGATGCGATCTGCCTCGCCACGTGTGCCAATTTCCAATGTCGTGGCCGTCTGCGGCCGCAGAGACACCAGTGAAGGAAAACCGGCGCCAATGGCGGTCAGTTCGCCAAATGAAGGCGGCTCGAAGCTGCGGCTGGCATTGAAATAGACCTGCGACTTCGGCGTGATGTCCCACAGCAGTCCCAGCTTCGGACTGAAGCCCCAGAACTCCTGCCGGTCGGTGTTGTTCAGACCGAAGAGCAATTCCTCATTCAAATCGCGGTTCGCATAGGTGACTGAAGAACCGAAGATGAACGACAGGGTGTCCGTGAGATGAAGCTGGTCCTGAAAGTAGAAGTTCAGGTTCATCGACTGCGTCCGGTTCTGCGCCAGCAGGGCGCCGCGATTGCCGGCCACGTTCGCGTAGCGGTTGTCCTCGGTGTTCCCATACATGAAGCCAAGACCCACGGTCAGGCCGTTGTTCAGTCCGAGGAGATGATTGTGCCCGTCGTAACGCAGGTCGAAGCCGATGTCGTTGCTGAGCTGGTCGATCACCTGGAAAATCGGATGATCGAGGTCTTTCCACGACCAGAACAGGGAGAGCGCCAGCGAGTTGTCGCCGTCGGAGAAGGTCAGCTTGTTGGCGAGGCGGAAGAGCTGGTAATCACGGCGTTGATACCCCGCTCCACCTGGCACCAGCGGCACCTGCGCACCTGGTGCGGCGATCTCGGGATTGGCATTCAGCTCGGTTTTGAGCAGTGAGCCCGGAAGCTGCGACTTGCTGTCCACCCAAGTGAGGTAGAAGCGATTTTCGAGGTTTGCGCTGAGCTTCGTGCCGATATTGGCAAAGATGCGCAGGCTTTCCTGCTCGCTGTAGTCACGGAAGCCGTCCGTCTGCGAGGCGCTGATGCTCGCATACACATCCATGTCCCCGCTCACGAAGCCGGAGGAGATTTGCGCGCGCCGCGTGTTGAAGCTGCCGATCTCAAAGCGCGACTGGAACGGACTGGCCGTGTGACCGGTCTGCGAGATGAAATTGATCGCGCCGCCCAGAGTCGTCGCGCCATATTGCAGAGCGTTTGCCCCGCGATAAACCTCGATGTAATTGGAAGACAACGGCTCGATGGCCTGCATGTCAAAGCCGCCATCGGCGAGGTTCAACGGCACGCCATCCTGCATCAGCCAGATGCCGCGCCCGTGGAAGGTGCGCTGGATGCCGCTGCCACGGATCGAAAGGCGTGATTCCTCCGCGCCGAAGCGTGATTGAATCAGCACGCCCGGCGCGAAATCGAGCGCGTCCTTCAGCGTGCTGGCGCGACCACGCTTGTAATCCTCCGCATCGACGACGCCCGCGCCGCCAGGGACGGTTTGCGCGATCTGTTCTTTGCGGGCCTCAAGGCTCGGAACCGTGAGGGAAGGCGACTCTTTGTCCGCCGTGATGACGACTTCGTTGAGCTGGGTCGTGGTTTTTTTCGTGGAGGCGGTCTGCGCGAGCGCAGCGCCGGAGAGTGAGAGTAAAATGAGAATGGGAAATGGTTTCATGAAAGCGAGAGGGGGAGAAAGGCAGCCGCAAGAATGGCGGCATGCGCTGTTTTGTAGGCCGGACTTTTTCATCCTTCGCAGAAAGCTTCGGAGAATGGACCAGTCCGGCGGTTCGATGGATCGAACTTGGAAGTTCGATCTACAGGCTCAAGCCAGCCCGCGTCGTGGCGGCGGCGTCTCCGGCATCTCGTTTCGTTTCACCATCAACTCGCGAATCATCGCGAATGAAATTCTTTCTCCCGCAGGAGCGACCAGTCTCGTGACCTCCACCAGCACTGCGTCGATCTTCTTCAAGGACTGCCCCGCCTGCTGCGGCTGCTTTTGATTGGAATCACGGCCTTCCTTCACCTTCGCGCACAGCGCGCAGCCATGCTGGCCGTCGAAGGTCTTTTCCACCGCCTCGATGACCGTTCCCTCGCTCGCGAACGAAATCAGCATCCCCGTCCACGCGATCCCTTGCAGCAGCGCCCAGTGCATGCCGAGCGAGAGGCAGATCGCTCCCACGACCACCAGCCGCGCGATTCGCGGCAGCAGCGATGGTTTGGGTTGGGAGAGCATGGTAGGCGAGTATGGGAAGCGCGTGATTGGCTGTCAACCGCGCTACTTCATCGTCTCAAACCACGCCAGCAGGTCGAGAATCTGCTCCGCCTTCAGCGAATTCAGCAGACCGGCGGGCATCGGCGAAATTTCGGAGATCGTGCGTTCCTTGATCATCGCCTTCGCGATCTCGCTCTTTTCCGGCGCGAGCGGATTGGGCCGCAGCACGACACGTTCGTCATCTTCGCTCTCCAGACTGCCCGTGATCGTTTTTCCATCGCTCGTTTTGACCGTTACGTAGCGGAATTTCTCGTCGATGAACTTCGAGGGGTTCAAAATATGGTCCAACAGGTCGCGGCGGTTGAAGCGTGCCGACACCTGCACCAGATCCGGGCCGGTGACACCGGCGGGCAGCGTGGGATCATTGCTCACCCGATGGCAGAACACGCATTGCGTGCGGATCAGCGCGTCCTTCGCGTTGTCGCGGTTGCGTGTCTTCGCATCCATCTTTGCCAGCAGCGGTTCCAGATCCTCCATCTTCCAGTTCTTGAACGTGTGCCCCGGCAGCGCATGCGGCGAAAGCGCTGCGGGCTTCGGCGGATGAATGAGCGTCGCCAGTGTCACCGCCTCCTCCGGCTTCAACGCCGCCGCCAGCTCGCTGCGTGTGTCGCTGATGGCTTTGAAGAAGGTCGAAGCCCCGTTCATCTTCTCCGCCTTGTTCAGCGCCTCGAATGCGACCTTCCGCTGTTCCAGCGTCCAGCCGTCTTTGAGATAGCGCAGCATGAAGGGGTAAAACAGCAGGTCTTCCGAGGTTGTGGCCGCTTTGAGCAACGGCATGCTCTTTTCAATGACCTTCGGTGATTTCAAATAGACCAGCAGACGGCAGAGTTCTCGGTTGAGAAAGGTTTCACGAGCTGGATAGGCAGCCCAAGCATGCAGTTTGTCTTTTTGAGCGGGCTCACCGTGCCGTGAGATCGCGACGGAAATAACACGGAGAGCATCGAGGGTTGGTTTTGGAGCTGCTTTCATCGCAGCGGCCAGAATCGGCTCCAAATCAGCTTTTTCGCCGACACGGGCCAGCGCGAGGAGTTCGTGCATCTCGCCGGATCGGACGGCTTTTTCACGCCACTCGGTCGCAGGACGGTTTTCGAGCTTCATGCGTGCAAAGTGGCGCTCGAAACGCTCTTCGTTCGTATTGGAGGAACGAGATTTGTCGGACAGGTCCGACTTTTGCGATGAACAAGTCACGCGATAAAGCCCGCTTTGCGTCCCGCGACCTCCCGTGGTGAACCACATCGCGCCATCCGGGCCGATGCAGCCGTCGGTGACGTTGAGTGGTCTTCCGGTGACGAAGTCTTCCTGCGTCGCGGTGTAAGTGCTTCCGGCTTTCTTCAAATGCACCGCGATGATGCGGCCGTAGCTCCAATCCAGGATGTAGAGCGCGTCTTGATACTTCTGCGGGAAGTCGGAGCCGTAACCGAAGTAAATCCCGGTCGGCGAGGAGAGGCCGATGTCGATCACGCTTGGCAACGTGTCCGCATACCACGCTGGGAAACGCCCCGTGCCGCGACGCCAGCCGAAATCCGCGCCCGGAACGACGTGGAGCACGCGCGTGGGCATGTACCACGGCGTGCCGACATCGCGCTCCATGTCGGCGTCGAAGGTGAAGAGATCGCCGCGTGAATTAAAAGCGATGTCGAGCGGGTTGCGCAGGCCGCCGGCGAGGAGGGTGACTTTGCTGCCATCGGGCTTCACACGGAGGATGTGGCCGGCGGGTAGCTCGACGTTGCCGTCGAACATGCTGCCATCCCACGGATTGGGGATGAGCTGGTCGTTGGCGTAGTTTTTGAGCGGTGAATCGGGATCGATGTTTTCTGGCAGCAGGACGTTGTTGCCGTGTGCGACGTAGATGTCGCCATCGGGGCCGAGTTTGATGTGATTGCGACCATGGCCGACGCCCCCCCCGCTGCGCACGAGTTCTTTGCGTTCTTCAAACATGCCGTCGCCATCTTTATCGGTGAGGCGGATGAGGGCCTTCGTGTTGTTCGCGTTCGCGAAGAGCGATCCGTGTGCGTAGAGCAGTCCGCGGCACTCCAGCAATTCGTCATCTATGACTTCCACTTTCTGCTCGCCGCTGCCGCTGAGGGTGAGGCGCAGCAGTCCTTTCTTTTCCTTGCCGAGCGTGATGCGGCCCTGCGGATCGAAGGCCATCGACACCCACGAGTCTTCGCCGGGCTGCGATGAGCGGATGAGTTCGGCTTTGAAGCCGGGGAGAAGAGTCAGCGTGGCCGGATTGGTGGCCTGATTCTGTGCGCCAGGCTTCGCGAGCTGCCAGGAGTTGTAGGCGTCGAAGGTTTTCTTCAAATCGAACGGGTCTTTGGCAGGATCATCGTCGGTGGGATACAGTGCTTTGCCATTCTTCCAGGTCGCATCCGTCGGAATCCACCGCACTGCGGCGAGGTCGCCGTTGAGTTCGAGCCGCGCGGCGGTCAGGGCTTTGCCGGAGACGCGAATGCCTATTTGATGAGCCTTTCCGTCTCCAAGATAGGTGGTGAGGTCTGTCCCTGTGGCGCTGTCTTGAGCGACGCCTTTTTTTGTGACGACTTTCCCATCCACCAGAATCTCATGTGGCACCTCGCTCGCGGTGAGCAGCACAGCTTTGAGCAGCTTGCCGTCGTGTTTCACCTCTTTTGTATAAGTGACAAGCTCATTGAACTCATCGTGCAGCCACATCGGTGCAGGCGGACGATTGGCGAGCTGGGCGAATGCTTGGACCGAGAACAGCAGAAACAGAAGGCAGCGTGACATGCGCAAAGAACGCACGCTGGCGCCTGAGACTGTCGGCGGAGCTTAAAGCGCCTGCTCACCCACCGTGAAGGTCACGTTTTGAATCTGCGCTTTGTGCAGGGAGTTGAGCACATCGATCACGCGTTCGTAGCTGGTCTGTTCTTCGGCCTGGATGGTGACGAGCACGGATTGTTGCTGCGATGACGATGCGGCCAGGCGACGCAGGGTTTGAGTGAGCGCGGGAAGTGTTTTGTCTCGCGGTGAGTCGAATGCCTCCTCGTTCATGGTGACCGTGCCGTCTTCGAGGATGCCTATGGTGATTTCATCGACGGGCAGTTTGACAAGCGTGTCGCCAGGAGAAGGGAGCTTGGTGTTCAACGCACTCTCCACCTTCACGGTGCCGGTCACCACCATGAAGAACAGCATGATGACGAAGACGACATCGATCATGGGGGCGATTTGAAAACCCAGCGTGGTGGTGTCGGAGTGGATGATGCGTTTCATGGTGGGAGGGTTCCGGAGAAGCTCCACGGCTGGGAAATTGAGATCTTGGGGACGAGTCTGAAAATGGCACTGGCCCTGAGAGTGGTTGTCGGCTTCTCTCTGCCAGTACGGAACCCACCCATGAAGCGAGCTTCACCTCCACCAGCGAAGAAGAAAGCGGGCAAAAGGCCGCAGGCCCGCCAGCGCAGCGCTGACCTTGGCATGACCTTGGAGGAATTGCATGAGCTGGAGGAGAAGGCCGTGCGGCTGGAGAAGCTGGCGATGGTGCTGCTGAACGCCCCGCAGCAGGCCTTTTACCTCTACGATCATCGTGCCCAGCGCTTCGTGCTGGGCCAGGAGCACGTGTCTGGCCTGTATGGCTACAAGGCGGGAGAAATCGAGAAGCGCAAAGATGGCTGGTTCAGCATCATTCATCCCGATGATCTGGAGGAGTTTACCGCCGCGCACCGCCGTGTGCTGGAAGGGAATGGGGGGAATGTGCAAACCATGCGGGTGCGCGTGCAACGCAAGAAGGGTGGTTACGAGTGGATTCTGGCCCACATGCGTCCGTTTGAGAGCGATGAGAAGGGGGTGATTTCCGAGATCGGCATGGTGAACATCATCACACCGCTGGTGGAGGCGGAGAGCGCGTTGCGTGCGACACAAGCACGCTGCCACAACCTGTTTCAATCCAACACCGCCGGGGTGCTGGTCTTTGACAGCAAGTTCCACATTGTTGAGGCCAATCCGGCGGTTTGCAGCATGCTTGGATACGAACCAAGCACCCTGCTGCGGCTGGGTGTGCTCGATGTGACCGCGCCGGGTGTCCGTGTGGGGATGCACAAGCTGCTGCGCTCGCTGAAAAGTAGCGCCAAAACGCCGCTGAATGTGGACACCACGCTGGAAAGACGGGATGGCGAGAAGGTGGAGGTGATGGTCGGAGCCTCTTGTCTTCATGGAGAGAAAAAGGATTTCCACCAAGGCATGCTGATTCTCACGGACATCACCGAACGAAAGAGGACTGAAGCCGCGCTGAAGCGTGAATCGGACTTGAACAAGATTCTGATCGATCACGCTCCCGTCGCCATCGGGCTCCTGTCCGCCGATGGTGCCATCGTGCGCGTGAATGCGGCGGCGGAAAAGCTCTTTGGCTTCAAATTGAAGGAGGTGAAGGGGAAGTCGGTGTGGATGGTGCCGGTGATGGGACCGGAGGAGATCGGTCCTTCGCGCCAGCGTTTCCAAGCCTTGACCCAGGGTGCGGGAAAGGTCTCTGCCATCATTCCGATGCGCACCCGCAGTGGTGAGACGCGCTACATCGAAAGCGAATCCACCGCTGTGAACAAGCCGGACGGCAGCATCGACTTTTTGGTCACCACCGGCACGGACGTCACCGAGCGGCGGAAATTGGAGGTGGAGGTCATCCGCGTGGCGGAGCAGGAGCACATCCGCATCGGGCATGACCTGCACGATGGCATCGGCCAGACTCTGACGGGCATTGCGTCGCTGGTGGAAGCGTTGGAAAGTCGGCTGGCGGGCGAAGAACAGAAGGACGCCAGACGCATTCATGAACTGGTGAAAACGGCCATCACCGAGACACGACGGCTGTCACACGGCCTGTCGCCTGCGGCGGTGAAGAACCGCGGCCTGGCTGGAGGCCTTATGCTGATCGCAGAGACAGTGCGGGAGAATTTCCGCCGTGAATGCACCTGCCAGATCGATGATCCTCCACCCGTCGTGGGTCAGGAGGCGGAGATACACCTCTTCCGCATCGCCCAGGAGGCGGTCAACAACGCCATCCGGCATGGCGGCGCCACGAAGCTGCGGATCAGCCTCCGTCACAAGTCCACCACGCACGGTATCCTGGACATCAGCGACAACGGTCCGGGCTTCCCTACCGGCCAAAACAAGCCCTCCAGTGACGGCATCGGTCTGCGGGTGATGGAACACCGCGCACATTTGATCAATGGCGAACTACGACTTCAAACATTGAAAGGCAAAGGAGTGCGTGTGACCTGCCAGTTTCCGCTCAAGCTTGCTTAAGAACGTCGGCTTGACATTACTCTCAATATGAGTCACCTAAGTCCACCGTGAAAAGCAAAATCTATATACTCGACGACCACCCTATCGTTATCGAAGGGCTTAAGAAACTGATCGACCAGCAGGAAGACATGCAGGTCGTGGGCAGTGCTGAAGACGCCAACACAGCGCTTCAGCAGATCGCCAAACTCAAACCGGACGTTGTGGTCCTCGACATCACTTTGAAGGACCGCAGTGGTGTGGATCTCATCAAAAAGCTGCGTGCCAGCCATCCGAACATGCAGATCTTGGTTTACTCGATGCATGATGAAAATGTGTACGCCGAGCGTTGCCTGCGTGCCGGTGCCATGGGCTATGTGATGAAGGGTGAGCCCAGCACCCGTGTGCTGCAGGGCCTCCGCCAGGTGGCTGCCGGCTCGTTCTTCTTCAGCGCTTCCTTGCTCGGCAGCATCGTCTCCGGCGGTGGTCCGCGTGGTGGTTCGCGTGGCGAACCCGCCCGCATGCTGAGCGACCGTCAGCTCGAAATCTTCGAGATGGTCGGGCGCGGCTTCGATTCACACAGCATCGCCGAAAAACTCGGCCTCAGCGCCAAGACAGTCGATGCTCACAAGGCGAACATCCGCCAGAAACTTGGCCTCGCCTCTGCACGCGAACTGCTCATGGAAGCAGTGCGCTGGGTGGAGAAATAGGATTCCACGCAGCTCTCATTCAATTCAACCCAGGACGGGCGGCAGACATGCCGCCCGTTTTGTTTTCAAACAGTGAGTGCCTCAATCGTTCGCCACGGCATCCTTGTCCGCCTTGGCATAAACGGCGAGAGCGGCCTGCAACTCGGCGACTTTCGCGGGCAGTTGCGTCGCGAGGTCTTTGCTTTCGTTGGGATCGCTGGCGAGGTCGTAAAGCTCGGCCTTTTCAGCGTTGTTCTTGGTTTGCAGCACCAGCTTGAGATCGCCCACACGGAATGATCGCGATTTGAATCCCGGAGCAACGGTGTAAATCGACCTCACCGGCGGTTTCACGTCTTCGGCAAGCTGCGGCCAGAGATTCACGCCATCCCACTTCAAATCCGTCTCCGCCTTGAAACCGGCGAGAGTGCAGAACGTCGGCATCCAGTCGATGATCTGCACCGGCGCGTCGTGTTGGCCCGCCTTGAGCCGGCCGGGCCAGCTTGCGATGCAGGGCGCCCGTGTGCCACCCTCGTAAACGCTGCCTTTCTGGCCGTGCAGCGGCTGGTTGCTGGCTGGCAGCGGACCGGTGGGATAATCATCCGCCGGATAGGTCTGGCCGTTGTTTTCCGCATTGCTGCCACCGTTGTCACTGGTGAAAATGACCAACGTGTTTTCCCGCTGGCCGGTCTTTTCGAGTGTGGAGACGATTTTTCCGACCGCGTCGTCGAGATGCATGATGCACGCGGCGTAATGACGCGGCAGATTACCGGCGAAGCTCGCAGGCACCTTCGTCAGCCATTCCTGTGGCTCTTTGACCGGCAAATGCACGGCAGTAAACGGCACATAGAGGAAGAACGGCGCGTCCTTGCGCTGCGTAAGCCATGCACAGGCCTCTTTCGTGATCAAGTCGGTCACATGGCCGGTTTCCGTGATCAGCTTCTCATTGCGATGCCACGTCTCGGAGAACGGGCCTGTCTTGTAGCGATGATCCCACGGCCCGACACCGCCCGCTAGCGAGCCATAGCTGTGATCAAAGCCGAAATGATTCGGCCCCCACTCCGGCTTCGAGCCGAGATGCCATTTGCCGGTGATGCAGGTCTCGTAGCCGACGGATTTCAACGCCCGCGGCAGCGTGACTGTGTCCCAAGGCAGCGCTCGGTTGTTTTGTGGGGTGGTGACGCCGAAACGGCTCCAGCAGCGGCCGGTCATCAATCCCGTGCGTGTGGGGCTGCAAACCGGTGCGACGTAGTGATGCGTGAGCTCCACGCCTTCTTTCGCCAGTTGGTCGAGGTGCGGCGTGGGCGCATTGCCGCCGTGAAACGCCACATCCGCCCAGCCGAGATCGTCGGCGATGATGAATACAATGCTCGGTTTTGAGGGCGCCGCGTTTAACAGCGGACAGAGCAGCAGCAGCAGAACGATCCATTTCATGCAACGCCAAACGAAGCCTCATTGCGTGATCTCGCATGAACGGTTGCGCGTGCGATGGCGTTGCGGCATAGAAAACCCATGGGAAGCGCCAAGGACTCCGCCAGTATCCTCACACGCACCGGGCAGTGGATGGTTTACGCGCTGTTTCGGTGCGTTGAAGGCGTTTTGTGGCTGCTGCCGCTCATCGTAATCTGGCATGCGGGGCGCATGCTTGGCACCGCAGCTTATTTTCTAGCCGGCAACTATCGCAAACTCGCGCTGAACAACCTGTGCATCGCCTTTGGCCGTGAGAAAAGCGAATCGGAGCGCCGCCGCATCGCCCGCGAGCATTTCGCCAGCCTCTTTGCGAACATGCTGTGCGGTTTCAAGCTGCCGCTGATGAGGGAGGCGGATGTGGCGCAGCGAGTGAAGGTGGAAGGCATGCATCATCTCAAGGAGGCCTTCGATGCAGGCCGCCCGCTGCTGCATCCTATCATGCATGCGAGCTGCTGGGAAATCATGACGCAGGTGCCCGCGCTCTACGTCTTCGGCCACAAGCCGGCCAGCATCTACCAGTCGCTGCGCAATCCGTATCTGAACGTCCTCGTGCTGCGTCGGCGTGAAAAGCTGGGCTATAAGCTCTTCGACCGCCAGGAAGGCTTCAACGCGCCCATCAGTCATGTGCGTGACATGGGCATGCTCGGCATCCTCGTGGACCAGCACGCGGGCTATCATGGGCTGTGGTGCCCGTTCTTCGACCGTCTTGCATCCACCACGAACATCGTGGCGCTGTGCGCTCTGCGCACCAACGCCGTGATTTTGCCCATGATGGTCTATGATGACGGTCCCGCACGCTGGCGCTTTGTTTGTGACGGACCGCTCATCACGAGTGAAACCAAACCCACCATCAGTGGTGTCACGGCTGACATCAACCGCACCGTCGAGCGCCTCATCCGCCAGCAGCCCGAGAGCTGGTTCTGGGTTCATGAGCGATGGAAAACACCCAATCCCAACTTCCTGCTTCCGGGCTACCGTCGTGGAGTCGCTTTTCCTGCCGGCTATGACCAGGATCATCTGCAGCCCTTCGAGCTGCTCATTCGCAGCCCCAACTGGCTTGGCGATGCCTGCATGGCCTTCCCCATGGTGCGTGCCATCAAACGCGGGCGCCCCGACATGAAAATCACCGTGTTCGGCCCGGACAAACTCGAAGAACTGTGGCTCTCGATGCCCGAAGTCTCGCGTTACATCGCCAAGCCGGTCAAGGAGGGTCTTTTCGCCGTTGCCAAACGCATCAAGGCCACCGGCGTTCATTTCGATGCCGCCCTCCTCTGCACGAACTCGACACGCAGCACCCTGGAGATCTGGCTGGCGGGCATTCCGCACCGGATTGGCTTCAAAGGCTCCTTCCGTGCCAGATTGCTCACGCATCTGGTTCGCGAGCCTAGAGCCGGCTTTCCGAGCAAGCATCATGCCCACCTGTATATGTTCCTGGCTCGACGCATCGGTGCCGATGTCGAACAAGCGGGCCTGTGGGATGCCGGATCACCGCCAGGATCAACCGACGGCACCATCCGCGTCGGTATCTGCGCCGGTGCGGAGTACGGTCCCGCCAAACGCTGGCCGTTGGAGCGTTTCGCCGAGGTGGTGAATCAAATCTCCGCACAGCATGCGCAGTTCCGCTGGCAGTTGTTCGGCGCTCCGGGTGAGAAGGACATGGGCGAAAAGCTCTCGGTGATGCTCCAAGCGCCGCATGAGAACTTTGTCGGCAAAACACGGCTCTCCGAGCTCATCGCAAAGCTGCGTGAATGCCAGCTCCTGCTCACCAACGACACAGGCACCATGCATCTGGCCGCCGCGCTCGGCATTCCCACCGTCAGCATCTTCGGCTCCACCTGCCCCATTGAAACCGGTCCGCTGGGCAACCGCCACATCGTGATCCAGCACAAGGTTCCGTGCAGTCCATGCTTCGAGCGTGAGTGTCCCTTCGGCCATTACGACTGCATGACGAAGATCCCGCCTGCTGAGGTGGTCGCAGCCGTTTTGAAGACGGCCGGGCTGGGCGTCTGAAGCCTGCGCTCAGCGCTCCGCCACCGGATCTTTGCCCACAAAAATCCCCAGCACCGCGCCGCCGATGATCCACATGATCAGATGATCCGCGATGTTCACAATCGTGTCCCGCCCTGGACTTTCCATCCAGATCCACATCGGCAGATCGCAGGTCAATCCCGCAAACAATCCCGCCGCCGCCACGAAGGCGATCCGCGCCGGATAAAACAACGCGGTCTGTGATAGCAGCGCCGCGATCAAAAATGCACAGATCAAATTACGCACGAAGCTCAGGATCATGTTTTTCCCCATGCTGATCTCGGCTTTACCCGGACGGATGATCGCATACACATACGGCCCGTCTTCCATCGCTTGGATCTGCTTTTCCTCGAATGCTTTCTTTTCCTCGGCGGTGGCCAGTTTCGGCGCATCTCCCATCGACGGCAGCATGTAAATGCCGTGTCCTGACGTCACGTTCGCCTTGATCACTTCCGACATGGTCTCTTCATTGCGAAATGACCGAAAACCGTTTTCATGCCATCCGAGCGTTGTCCATGACAACGCCTCCCATGCGAAGACAGCGATGGCGGCGAGGAAGGCTCCAAGGATGATTTTGCCCATGAATCTAATTAGTGGCTCACGCATGAAGGGCAAGCAGCCTTTCAGCCAAGAATCCAAGGATCAGCACACCGGCGTCAGCAGCGCCTTCCCGCTGACATGCGCTGCGAGATTCTCCACCACCAGCCGGGCCATCTGACGCCGCGTTTCATGCGTCCCGCTGCCCAGATGCGGCAGCAGCACGGCGTTCTCGCACTGCATCAGCGCCGATGGCACCTGCGGCTCATGTTCAAACACATCCAGGCCCGCACCACGAATCGTGCCGCGTTGCAACGCCACGATCAGCGCCGCCTCATCGACCACCGAGCCGCGCGCGATGTTGATCAGCGTGCCTTTCGCTCCCAACGCTTCCAAAACCTGTGCGTTGATCAGATGCTTCGTCTTTGCCCCGCCCGGACACGCGACGATTAAAAAATCTGCCACGCGCGCCAGTTCGATCAGCGAGTCTAAAAACTCCCAGCTCACCTCCTGCCGCGTGCGACCGTGATACGCGATCTTCATCCCGTGCGCTTCCAGCCGTTGCGCGATCGCCTTGCCGATACGCCCAAGCCCCACAATGCCCGCCAGCTTCCCCCGCAACGCATGCGCCAGTGGAAACGGCCCCTGCGTCCACGAACCCGCATGCAGATAACGGTTTGCCGCGATCAAACGGCGGCTGGTCATCAGCACCAGTGCGCTCGCCGTGTCCGCTACATCCTCCGTGAGCACGTCAGGTGTGTTCGTCACGCGAACGTTATGTGCGCGGCACCAATCGACGGGCACGTTATCATAACCGACGCCGAACATACTGATGATTTCCAGTTTCGGCAGTTTTTCCAGCAGCGCGACCGGCGAGACACTGCCGCCCGCCATCACGATTCCGCGAATCTGTGTGCCCACCTCGGCCAGGAGCGCGTCTTTGTCTGACGCATGGAAATAATCATGACACACATGCGCCGCACGCAGCGGCTCCATCAAAAAATCTGGCAGCGGGGCCAGCACCAGGACCGGGGTCTTTTCCATGAGTTGTTATGAACGTTCGCGTTTCCAATCCTGCGGCGGCACCAGGCGCACGCCGTCCGGCCAGTCCGCACCCTGAAGAATCCAGTCGTGAATGATCTGCTCGTGCTCGCGCTCCAGTTTTTCCGGGGTCGGCGGCATGGCGATGGGATTTTCATGTCCCAGCAGCAGCACTTTATGCAGCAGGCTCTTGTGCGGCGCTCCCGGCACGATCACTGGCCCGCTGCGCCCGCCCTTCATCGCCAGCTTCTTCGTCTCCAGGTTCAATCCTGCGAACACATACCGGCTGTGATGACACTCCAGACAGCGCGACTCCAAAATCGGCTTCACGTCGCTCACAAAATCCACCGGCTCGTTGCTCAGCTGTGTCACATCCAAAATCATGCATGCGGGCAGCAGCGCCACCGCGCTCAAGGTGAGAGAGAGCTTTCGTTTCATGCCTTCACCATCCTGTGGCATCACTGCCTGACAAGCAGCGTTTCATTAGGCCCGGTTTTGCATCATGTCCGCCACCTGCGCGAAAAATGTCCCAATGACCGCGCCTTCCTCCGGCGAAATCGACACCTCCTCCATCGCCTCGCTCATCAGCTTCATCCAACGATCCCGCTCCGCCTCGCCAATGGCAAACGGCATGTGCCTCCCTCTCAAACGCGGATGTCCCCGCTCCTCGATGTAGGTCTGCGGCCCGCCGAAGCGATACACGATGAAATCAGCCAGCCGCTTCTCCGCTCCCGCCCAGTCGTCCGGCGGATACATCTTTCCGATCACGTCATCCACCTGTACACGCCGGTAAAACGCCGTCACCATGCTGCGCAGCTTTGTTTCGCCCACACGGGCGCAGAGAGTTGAGATTTCGTCCATTGGGTCAGCATAAACACCGCAGGGGGACAGGAAAGCACGAGTCTGACTTCCTTCCCAACACCGCGTTTCTCATGGAAAAACCATCTTGCCGGGAATTCCGCCGAAAGTTTCACTTCTCACTCGACGGATGATTGACTCAACCGTCCCATTCGTTCGTATCCACGTCATGAAAACCGCGCTCACCCTCCTCACCACCTTCCTCATGGCTTCTCTTGCCCCAACCTCTTCCGCTGCTGACGCCCCCGCCGCCAAAACCGAAACCGCCATCATCGGCGGCGGCTGCTTCTGGTGTGTCGAGGCGCAGTACCTTCTCGTCAAAGGCGTCAAGAAAGTCGTCAGCGGCTACGCCGGCGGCAAAACCGAGAACCCGACTTATGAGGACATCTGCACTGGCGACACCGGCCACGCCGAGGTCATTCAGATCGAGTTCGACCCCGCCGTCATCACCTACAAAGAAATCATCGATCTCTTTTGGGACACCCATGATCCCACCAGCGTGACAAAAGAAGACATGGTCAAGCACGGCAAGCTCCTGCCCAAAGGCACCGCCTTCCAAGGCAACGACTACGGCACGCAGTACCGCTCCGCCATCTTCTACACCAGCGATGCGCAGAAACAGATCGCCGAAGCCTCCAAGACCGTTGCCCAGAAGAACTGGAAAGACCCCATCGCCACCGAGATCGCCCCGCTGAAGAAATTCTACCCAGCCGAGGACTACCATCAAAACTTCAAAGCCCTCAATCCCAACCAAGGCTACGTCCGCGCCGTCGTCGATCCCAAGACCGAGAAGTTCAAGCACACGCTCGAAGACAAAGGCAAGATCAAGCCCGAGGCGAAGTGAGCCGGCCAAAGTGGTCCGCACCTCGCGAAGCGCGCCGAAGGCAATCCTCTGTGCGGTATCTCTGATTCTTTCCAAGGCGGAGGCAACCCCTCCGCCTTTCTTCTTGCTATGCGGTGACCATTCTGGCGGAATATGAACATGAGTATCAAACACAGTGCCGCACGAATCACCGTGTTGGCCTGTGCTGCTATTGGGGCAGCAGTTGGCATAGCAGTTCAAACCTTGCGGTTAGCAATCAGATCGCAGGAGTACCACTCGTTGGCAGTTGTTGTGGCAACGAATTGGCCCCAAGCAGAAGACAGCTATGTCGCTGCTGCGGAAGATCATGCTCGTGTCATCATCGAAGTTTTGGAGTCTTCCGAGATGAGGCGTCGCGCATTGGAACGCGTGAGGGCTCTGAATCCCGAGCCAAAAGAAACCAAATTAGAATTTCGTGTAGCGCAGGCCAAAGGCAGTGCCGTCTTCAATATCCTCGCTACAGGCCGAGAGCCGAAGTTCACTCGCGTTTATCTCGATGCATTGCTCGATGAGGTCATGGCTTGGCAGAAGGAAATGGCCGGACGCATGGAGGGTGGTGATCCCAACAAACCTCAGTTGGTCGCAATCCAAAGCCGTGCTTCGCCATCCACAAGAATTGTTGAAGACTGGACAATAAGTCTTGGCTTTGGAGCTGTCATGGGAGCCATTGCCGCTGCTGCGGTTTGGCACTTAGCCACCATTTCCCTTTTGTCGGGCAAGCCCCATTCGGACGATCAATCTGCATCGCTTTCCTCAATCCCACCATCCAGTTAATCAATTCGTCACGCGTTTCCGATTCGCACACACTCGCCGCGCTCCTTCCCTCCCGCCATGAACACCTCCCACCACCGCTGGCTCCTCGAACAACTCCCGAAGTGGGAAAGTGAAGGCCTTCTTACCAAGGACGCATCACGCACCTTGCGCGAGCGGCATGCGGTGGATGCCTCACAGCCTGGGGCCGCACAAATCATCATGGGTTCACTCGGTGCGCTACTGATTGGCACCGGTTTGATCACCATCATCGGCTTCAACTGGGACGACTTCTCGCGGCCAATGCGGCTGGTGTTCGCCTTTCTGCCGCTGCTGCTCAGTCAGTTGTTCAGCCTGCGGGTGATGCTGCGTGGAGACGCTGCCGCAGCCTGGGTGCGCGAGACAGCGGCGCTGCTTCAGGCGCTTTGCACGGGAGCCTGCATCGCTCTCGTCTCGCAGATCTACAACTTGGGTGGCGAGTGGCCGGATTTTCTCTTCTGGTGGTGCCTGCTCAGCCTCCCGCTCGTGTGGGTGATGAATTCGAGCTCCGTGGCCATCTTCTACCTCATCGGCATTGCGGAATGGAGCATTCATCAGGTGTGGGGACATCAGCCCTGGCATGCCAGTCCGATGATCTACCCGCTGCTGCTGCTCGGTCTCTTCCCGTTCTGGCCGGGGTGGAAGTTGGAGCGTCCGCTGTCCACCACGCTGCGCTGGGTGATGACGATCAGCGCCATCTGCGGCCTGTGTGCGGCGGCGCATTATGCCACGAGGATGCATTTCGCGGACTCCTGGGGCCACTTTGACGTGACGCTCTGGCTGTGGGTGCTCACCTCCGCGATGCTGGCGCTGTTTCCGCTGCCCTCATCTGCTCTCGATGCTGCACCGCGTCACAAACCGCAGATCGTCCTCGGCTTCCTGCATCTTCTTCAGTTTGGAGTCGTCGCCACGTTTCTGGACATGGGCCAGGAGCTCGCCAAGGCGGTTCGCGAGGCCTGGCAAGTGCCCTGGACCTGGGTTCTCATCGCGATGATCGCCGCCTTTGCCGTTCATGCGGTCCTGCGTCGCCGCTGGGCGGTCTTGTCCGTCGCCTCCATCGCCCTCACACCTGTGCTCACCCTGGTCATGGGCGAAGCGGCCCAGGCCGTCCTGCCCTGGCTCATGACGCTGCATCTTTCCCTCATCGGCATCACGCTCATCGTGCTGGAGTTCACCGGGAGGCGCGGCGCACCTCGATTGGGAGCCGCCTTGCTCTGCGTGCTCATCATCGCCCGCATGTTTGAAAGCGAGCTGTCACTCCTCACCAAAGGACTGGCCTTCATTGTCATCGGCGTGGCCTTCCTGGCTTTTAACATCTGCATGAGCCGTCTTGCCCGCCCAAAACAACTCCTCCAGCCATGAAAGCCCTTCCCCTCATCATCTTCGCCATTGCCGCGTTCGCCCAGTGGGCCGCTCCCTTGTCCCAAATCTGGACGCATGAGCAGACGCTCACGCAAGGCACGCTCATCAAGCTCAAATGCAGCGCCCCGGACCCTTACGATCCGTTGCGTGGCCGGTATCTCGCGGTGCGGCCGGAGCAACGTGAAGCCAGCGTGCCTGCGGGTCTGAAATTGGAAAGCGGCACGCATGTCTATGCCACCCTCACCACGGGTGCCGATGGCCTCGCCACCATCACCAACCTCTCGCTCACACCTCCCACCAGCGGCGATTACATCCGCCTGAAGTCAGGCTATGTGTATAGCGAGAAGACCAGCATCGAGTGGCCGTTCGAGCGCTTCTACATCAACGAAAAACTCGCCCCTGAGGCCGACAAATGGTTCGCTGAGAACATCCGCAGCACCCAAGGCATCATCGCCGAAGTGCGCGTGCTCAACGGCCGTGCCGTGCTGGCTGATCTCAGTCTTGATGGCCGCTCGTTTCGCGAAATCCTCAAAGAGCGTGTGAAGTGACAAGGTAGGGCGGGCTGTCCTCAGCCCGCCGCGTTACGCCAACTCGTTCACGAATGTCTCTTCGTTTGAACGGAGCGTACCGGCCTGCGGCGGCGCTTGCCAGGAGCAAGCGCCCTACCAATTCAAATCTTCACATCCCACCCTTTGCGGTAACCCTCGCGGCCCCAGAGCTTCATTGCTTCGGCGTTGTCGAGCACCTTGCCGGTCTTGGGATCACACTTCACCACCGTGTTCGTGCGGTAGGCCATGTTGCCGAGGTGGCACATCATCGTGCTTTTTTGACCTTCGGCGATGGGACTGTTGAGCTTTGCCTCGCCACGAATCGCGTCGAGGAAGTTGCCGATGTGCGCGGGATCACCGCCGCCCGCACCTTTGCCCTTGCTGATCTCGACGCCTTTGGGGTCGTAGATCGTCCAGGTGTCGCGACCTGCGGCCATGGTGCCGTTGTCGCCGTAGAACATGACTTCGGAGAGCGGCTTCTCCGCCGCACGCGGATGACAACTGCTCTGCACCCACTCGCAGCCCGCGTGGCCGAAATCATAGACCGCCGTGCCCGTGTCGGGTGTTTCCTGCTTGTCGTCGTAAAAGTAGCGGCCGCCGTTGTAGGTCGTGCGCAGCGGATAGTCACCCTTCAGGCCCCAGCGCAGAATGTCCAGCGTGTGGATGCCGTTGTTACCGAGTTCGCCGTTGCCCCAGTGCCAGAACCAGTGCCAGTCGTAGTGCGCCAGCGCCTTGAACTCATGCTTCGCATCATCCGGCACCGGACCCTGCCACAGGTTGTAGTCGATGTCCGGCGGCGCAGGCTTCTCGTTCGTGGCGACGGATTTGCGCGTGTTGTAGTAAAACCCACGGCCAAAGCGCACCGGGCCGATGGCACCGCCGTGCAGCGCTTCAATCGCCTCCTTCATCCAGGTGCGGCGCTGATTGCCCATCTGCACCACGCGGTCGTATTTTTTCGAGGCTTCGACGATCATCTCCGCCTCATGCGCGTTCTGGCTGCCGGGTTTTTCCACATACACATGCTTCCCGGCCTGCATGCAGAGCAGCGCGGCGGGTGTGTGCCAGAAATTCGGCGTGGCGATGAAGACCGCGTCCAGCGTCTTGTCATCAAGGATGGTGCGGAAGTCCTTCACTCCCACGCAGGACACCTGCTGCGTGTCGTTGATGACCTTGAGGCCGGCTTCAAGCCGCTTCGGGTCCACCTCGGCCACATACGCGATCTCCACATTCGGCAGCTTCAACAGCGCCTGCACATGTCCCATGCCGCGACCGAGCGCCACAACGGCCACCTTGAGCTTTTTCTGCGCGGCATCGGCAGCGCGGAGTTTTGGCAAAGCGGAGACAGCGGCGAGCGCGGACGTTTGGTGGAAGAATGTGCGGCGGTTCATGGTGGTGAGACAAATCGGGAACGAAATGGTCTGTCTTGCACTTCATCAATCGTCCTCGTCCTCCTACTCGAACTCGTCCTCGATCAAATCGCTCACGCTGCTGATTGCGGCACCGAAGAATCGAGGACGAAGGACGAGTAGGAGGACGAGGACGACTCCAACCCGCACTTTTCCCGTGCATCTCGCCCATTTGCGCCAACAATCCCACGCCCTATGACCTTCGCCGAGCTTCACCGCATTTATCACCAGCCCTTCTTCAACCTCCTCAAGCAGGCCCGCGCCGTGCATGACGAGCATTGGACGGACAATTCGGTCCAGCTCTGCACCCTGCTCAGCATCAAGACCGGCGGTTGCAGCGAAGACTGCGGCTACTGCGCGCAAAGCGCCCGCTACACCACCAGCGTGCAGGCGGAGAAGCTCATGCCGAAGGAGCAGGTCATGGAGCGCGCCCTCGCCGCCCGTGCCAGTGGCTCCACGCGCTTCTGCATGGGCGCCGCATGGAAAGGCGTGCGCAAAGGCACCCAAAAATTCGACCAGGTGCTCGACATCGTGCATGACGTTTCCAAGCTCGGCATGGAAGTCTGCGTCACCCTCGGCGAACTCGGTGCGGACGAAGCCGTCGAACTCAAAGAAGCCGGCGTCACCGCCTACAACCACAACGTGGACACCTCGCCCGAGCATTACCCGAACATCGTCAGCACGCACACCTTTGAGGACCGCCTGCGCACCATCCGCCACGCGCAGGACGCCGGCATGTCCGTCTGCTGCGGCGGCATCCTCGGCCTCGGCGAGACCATCGACGACCGCCTGAAGATGCTGGAGGTCATCTCCAACTTCAATCCGCAGCCCGAAAGCATCCCGATCAACGCCCTCATGCCCATCAAAGGCACGCCGATGGGCGACAACGAGGTCATCGATGCCTTCGCCTTCGTCCGCATGATCGCCGTCACCCGCATCGCCGTGCCGAAGGCCAAGGTTCGCCTCAGCGCCGGCCGCACGAACCTCAGTCGCGAAGCCCAGGCCCTCGCCTACTTCGCTGGTGCCAACTCCATCTTCTACGGTGACAAACTGCTCACCACCGCCAACCCCCGCGCCAACGAGGACATGAAACTCCTCCGCGAACTCGGCCTCGCACCTTTGGAGCCGAATCCGAGCATGGAAGCTCCCGAATCCATGGACGGCGTGCCGCTCAGCCCCTGCTGCGACCATTCGTGCGAAAAGGAAAAAGCGAGCGCCTGCTGCTAGCAAGACCTTAGCCTGCTATGTCCGACCAAAATCGGATCAATCGAAGGTTGTCATGATTCTCGTCGGTTGTTCCTGATGCTAAGTCAAAAGCATCACGAAACTCGTTGTGAAGGTAATCTTCGAGATTCTGGCCATAGTAGATGATGTCTGTTTGATAGACGGAGAACACGGGATTCCCCGCTTCCGCAGGAAAGTCTGGCATGAAGCGATGCGAGAAGATCGGAATTAACTTGGGTGCCTTGGCAACATTTTGTCGGGCAATCTCGAATGCCTCCTGCAAGACCGCAGGTTTCTCGCCCCAATCAGCTAACCAAAAGCTGTTGTGCTCAATATCGAAGCAGATTCCCTCGAAGGGCCACTGCATCCTCTCTAGAATTTCTGTTTTGGCGCCGTTTCGCCAATCAACCCAGCTCTGCGAAACGGGCAGGGCGTAAGCCAGAAACTGTCTCAAGTCTTCCGGGAAGCAGAAACCGTACTCCTGCTCAATTTTGGCGAATTCGCGCTCGCTCAAACCATCTTCAAACAAGACTCCAGCCATCGCGAGGCGCTCTTTGCAGTCAGCAAGGTTCATGACACAGAAAATCACACCACCGCCTTCAACAACCTCGCCAGATACAGGCTCGCGGTCTTGCCGACTTCGACGACTTCTGCGTGATGCAGCGTTTGAGGCTTCAATCCGGCGGCCCAGTTGGTGAGCATGGAGATGCCGGCCACTTCCATGCCGAGCGCACGGGCTTGAATCGCCTCGGGCACGGTGGACATGCCGACGGCGTCGGCACCGAGCGTGCGCAGCATGCGGATTTCGGCGGGCGTTTCATACTGCGGGCCGAGCAGCGCGGCATACACACCTGCGTGCAGCTTCAAACCGATCTCCACCGCCGCCGCGTGGAATTTTGCCGCCCATGCCCGCGAATAGACCTCGCTCATGTCATGGAAGTTCGGCCCGCCGAGCAGAGGCGTGGTGCCCTGAAGATTGATGTGATCCGTGATGAGCATCAAACCACCGACGTGGAAGTGCTCGTCGATCGCTCCCGCCGCATTCGTGAGCACCACACGCTTCACGCCGAGGCTGTGCATGAAACGAATGCCCGCCGTGACTTCCGCGGCGCTCAGCCCTTCATACAAATGCCGCCGCCCTTGCGCGATGAGGATGGGCCGGTCGTGATGACGCGCCAAAACAAAGCGCCCCGCATGCCCCGGCACCGTGGAGGCACTCAAACCAGGCACCTCGGCATACGGCACCTCGCATTCGATCCCAAACGCCTCCGCCACACCGCCGAGACCAGAACCAAGCACGATGGCCGTTTCGGGGTGGGCATTCTGAATTTGGGCGAGGCTCATGCGGCCAATGTTCGAGCGGCAATGCGTTGCTTCAACTGCTGATACAGCTCCGCCACCCTCGGCATCTCGATCCCGGCGGCTTTCGCCCGGCGCACTGGTTCACCCCAGATCGCTTCGAGTTCGACCTCACTGCCTGCGAGGAAATCAATGAGGCTGCTCGGCTTGTAGGTAGACATGGTGCGCGTGCGTTCGATCATCGTGTCGATCAAACCCAGCGGGATCTCGTGACCGAGCCGGCCTGCGGTGACGATAATCTCGCGCATCAAATCGCGCACACGTTGCTCCAAGACCGGATCCGCGAGGATAGCGGCCGTGTCTTTACCACCCGCAGCAATCGAGAGGCCGTTGAAGGGAATGTTCCAAACGAGTTTCTTCCAACACGCCATGACGAGGCTTGCTTCGACGACACAATCGACTCCACAACGGCGAAACTCCTCCGCCAGCGCTTCCGTGCGCGTTTGCGGAGCCCCGCTGTACTCTCCGAGCGTAATCTGCCCCTGCGCGATGTGATGAATCACGCCAGGCGCGATGCGGTTGATGCACACGAAGCACAAGCCGCCCAACACACGCTCCGAACCAAAGTGTCGTGCGAGGAAATCATCGCTGCCGAGGCCGTTTTGCAGCGTGAGCAAAAACGTGTCTGGTTTCAGCAGCGGCGGCAGCAGTTCGAGCAATGTCTCATTCGCCGTCGCCTTCATCGCGATGATCACCAGATCACACGGCCCGATCTCCGCCGTGGTGCGATGACAGTTCACCTGCGACAGGACGAAGTCTCCTAGATGGCTCTGAATCTTCAGCCCATGCCGCTTCACATGCTCGTAATCCGAGCGCATCAGGAAATGCACATCGTTCCCATGCTGCGCCAACCGGCCGCCATAGTAGCAACCGACGGCGCCGGAGCCGATGATGGCGATGCGTGGTGAGGGTTGGATATTAGACGACACGCATTCAGTCTGCGAAGAAGCGGTCCCGATTCAACTCACCCAACGTGATTCGATCCCGAAGGGATCAGAGAAATTAGCCAGGGGTCGAAGACCCCTGGATCAGGTTGGCACCCCAATCTGCCAAAGGGCGCATGCCGGAGGTATGCGAGAGGTTTTTGCCGACCCAGCGACAACGCCCGGCACACGAACGCTTCTCGCATACCACCGGCATGCGCCCTTGATGAAATGGAGGGTTTCTCAAGTTCCAGGGGTGGCGCTCGCTGTGCGAGCTTACCCCTGGCTACCTTCTTTGATCCCTCCGGGATCGAGACATCTATTTCACCATCAAATAATGCCGTGTCTTGCCATGCTTCTGCTTGTTCGTCAGCGGTGGGAGTTCGAGGTGGAAAAAGTGGCGCAGGGTCTTGGTGTGGTGCTTCAAAACGGCTTTTGCGGCTTCTTTGAGTGCGACCCAGCGCTTCCACGGATGATCCGGCGCGTGGCTGATGTGGCGCAGGAGGCTGAGCCATTCGACGTAGGCGCGGGAGATGTCGCCCTCGGCGATGTCGGCCTTCAAATCTTGAGCACCGGGCTGTTCAGGATGCAACATGGCATCGAGCAGTTCCGCCGCGCCTTCGCCGTATTCGATGGGCAGGCCGCTTTCGAGGTAACCGTGATGATTCACGAAGCCAAAGGTGCCGCGACATACGGCAGCAAGGCGTTCGGAGCCGCAATCGAGTGGCAGATCGAACTTCGAACCGCTGCGCAGGTTCGCCAGGTGATGCACGAGATCGTCCGCAGGATAACTTTCGTCCTCCAGCGCCGCGACGACGGCCAAACCCTCGCCGTGCTGGAAGAAGCTGAAGATTTCACCGCGCCGTGTCGGCACGCCGTCCGCGTCGATGAGGCCGAGTGTGCGCCAGGCATGAATCGGCGAGCCGGGACGCGGTTCGCGATCTGTGGTGGCCGTTTCGGGTGTATTGACGCCGGTTTCGTTCTTCACGACAATGCTGCGCTCCTGCGGCGAGAAGAGAAGGCGTCCATGACTGTCCTCATACGCCATCACCTCGACCGGCGAGAGGTCGAAGCAGGCAAACACGAGATTCTCCTTGGTCACCGTGCCGATGAACTCGGGCGCGACGTCTTGAATCACGTCCTCAACATTGGCGAGGATCGCGTTCGCAAGATCACCGGCATGCAGCACTGTGATTTCCTCCAGCGGCACCGTCTCTACTTTGCGCGGCAGCTTCAGCAGGCGGCGGATCGACTTGGTGGGCTTGATGTCATTTCCCTCCGGCGTGCCGAGGCTGATCTCGACGCCGTAAATGACATCTTTCTCGCGCCTGATCTTGCCGACGCGGCCGATGCCATGCGCAAACTTAGCCGCGAAGGCTGGAACACCAAGAATGGCATGCACACGGCTCAAAGGCACGCGTTGCAGCGCATGCTTGTGTTTGCGCTCCCAGTCGCCAAACGAGTTCAAAATCTGCTTCTCCGTCGCTTCGAGGCCGAACAGAGCCTTGGCATTCTCCAACTGCGGATGCGCGACATTCGGCTCCAAGTCCTCCAAACCGAGCAGCGGCGGGACTTTGGCGAAAAGCCGCTCGGAGAAGTGTTTCGCGGCCTCAAACGGGTTTTCCTGCTTCAAGGCCGCGTGCTTCATCACGCGCAGGAAAATCGGCCATGCGAGCAAGGCACCGCGATGCAGACGCGCGGGCCGCGCATCGAAGATCGAGGGGCTGTCGCGACTGGTGACGACGTGGCCTTTGTCATCGAGTCCACGGCGTCCGGCACGGCCGTACATTTGCAGCAGCTCGTCGGGAGCCAGTTTGTGCTCGCTGCGGCCGTCATGGTAGGTCGTGCCGGCCACATGGACGCTGCGCACGGAGAAATTGATGCCAGCGGCCAGTCCCATCGTCGCCACGATCACGCGGAGCTGCCCCGCCTTTGCCAGCGGCTCGATTACTCCCGCACGCGCACCATACGAAAGGCCGCTGTGATGAAACGCGATGCGTTTTTCGATCAACGTTGCCAGATCCTTGCCGCATACGGCCCGCTGCTCCGGCGTGAGCACGAGCGGATCACCCATCGGCAGATCTGCGGCGAGGCGACGTGCGATGGACTCGGCTTCCTTGCGGCGTGGTGCGAAAATGAGCAGCGGCGCGAGATCGGCGATCATCACGGCGGCGGCAAAGCGAGGCCAGTAGTTTTCAAACTGGCGCTGACGCTGCGGCAGTGTCTCCATCGGCACTTCTTCGAGCGGCACGGGCCGTTCCTTCGTCAAGACGACCTCGGCTTGGCGATTCAGCCCACGCAGCCAAGCCACCACGTCCTGGGGATTCGCCACGGAGCCGCTGAGCAGCAGCAAACGAGTGTCCGCCGGTGCCAGTGCGATGGCCGCTTCGTAGTTCGCACCGCGAGAGTGATCCGAGATCATCTGATACTCGTCGATCACGAGCAGCGCCGGTCCGATGCCGCGCACGAGGCGTTCGAGCTGCGTTTCCAGCGTCGCCACCACGACTGGCGCATCGACATTCTCCGCGATGTCACCCGTGGCGATGCCCACATTCCACTTCGCTTCTTTCCACTCGGCGTATTTGTCATTCGCCAGCGCCCGCGTCGGCACGGTGTAGATCGCAGGGCCTGGCAAATGCCGCCCTTGGTGTAGCAGCTCAAAGATGTACGTCTTCCCTGCCCCAGTCGGAGCGCTGACGACCACATCCGTGCCCGCCCGCAACAAATTCACCGCCTGGTGCTGCCAGGGGTCGGGAAGTTTGAGCTGGTTGAGGGACGGAAGCATGTTATTCACAAGGCGCGGCTTGGTTACGAACAACTGCACACGAACGCAACCAAGGTTTGTGTGATGCCTCGCTTGAATCCACCGCGTAGCACTGTATCGCTCACGGAAGATGGACTGCCGCCAGGATGAGATCGTCAAAAGCCTCATGGCCTCGTATCACGAGGTCGGAGGGATCAACCACGTCGATTGCGGGAACCTGCCGTCGAAGCAGGCGATTGCGTCGTTGTGCGAGGATCTGCTGCACCTCTTGTTTCCTGGCTTCTTTTCCGAAGAAGCCGTGTCATCGGACGAGCTTCAGCTCATGACGCACGAGCTCGTCGCGGGCATCCGCCAGCGGTTGAACGTCGAAGTGCGCCGCACCGTGCGGTTGAACGGCGACATTGCTCCCACGGAGAGCGAGGGCCTCGTGTGCCGTTTCATGCTGGCGCTGCCGCAGGTGCGGGCGCTGCTGCAAACCGACGTGGAGGCCGCGTTCGAGGGTGATCCGGCGGCACGCGGCTTTGAGGAGATCATTCTCGCGTATCCGGGGCTGGAGGCGATCGCCATCCAGCGCACGGCACATGTGCTTTTCAAAGAAAACGTGCCGCTCATCCCGCGCATGATGACGGAGTGGGCGCATGGCCGCACGGGCATCGACATCCATCCCGGCGCGGAGATCGGCACGCATTTCTTCATCGACCACGGCACCGGTGTGGTGATCGGCGAGACGGCGACGCTGGGCAATCACGTCAAACTTTATCAAGGCGTGGGCCTCGTGGCACGCTCGCTGGCCGCCGGGCAGGCCTTGCGTGGCAAGAAGCGCCATCCCACGCTCGAAGATCACGTCACGGTGTATGCGAATGCGACGATTGTCGGCGGCGACACGGTCATCGGCGCGCGCAGCACGATTGGCGCGAATGTTTTCATTCTCGAATCCGTGGCTCCTGACATGCTTTACGCGTTAGGACAGCAGGAGCACAAGGTGCAGGTGAAAAAGCAGAAGTAACCCATGCTCGATCTCTCCCAACTCAGCTTCGATTTCTCAGCGCTTCCACGCTGGATGCCGTTCCGCACGGTACGTGAGCTGGAGCCTGAGGAAGCACCTGCGCCTACGGAGGAGGCCGTGCTGGATGGTCGTGATGCCGTGTTGGAAGAACAGACGCGGGCGATGCTGCTGGCGCTGGAGCTTCCCGGCGGTGCGAAGCTCGTCACCGTGACGTGGAATGCGCGGCTGCGCAGCACGGCGGGCTACGCGCGCTACCCGAGCTGGGCCATTGAGCTGAATCCGCGTCTGCGTGAGTTTGAAGGCCAGGTGGACCGCACGTTGAAGCACGAGCTGGCGCATTTGATCGCCTATCACCGCAGCGGTCGCCGCCGCATCGAGCCGCATGGTCACGAATGGCGTCTGGCGTGTGCAGATCTCGGTATTTCGGGCGAGAAGGCGCATCACCGTCTGCCGCTGCCGCGCAACGAGATCGAACGCAAGCTGGCTTACACATGCCCGGCGTGCCAGACCACGGTTCAGCGCGTGCGCAAGTTCCGCCGTCCCACCGCCTGCCTGCACTGCTGCAACCGCCACGCGGGAGGCCGTTATGACGGGCGTTTCAGGCTTGTGCTGATGAGCGGGACCTAGGCGGGCTCATTTTTTGAGCATGGAAGTTTCTGCCAAGCACGGCCCTTCGGTCTGCGTTTAGGCTTGACCATCAGGCCACCAAAGGCTGCTTTAGCAGCAAACCGACCCCACCATGAAAACTGTTCTGCGTTTCCGCTCCCTCGTCGCCACCGGCCTGCTTGCCCTCACCTGTGCCCAGGCCCAGCTCGCCGAAGAATATCGCCCGTGGACCAACACCGCCGGCAAGCAGATTGAGGCTACGCTCGTCTCCGTCGATGCGGTGGCAAAGACACTGAAGCTCAAGATGAAGGACGGCCGTGAATTCGACGTGCCCATCGCGACGCTGAGCCCGGCGGATTTTGAATACGCCAAGGCACGCTACGCCGCCATGCAGGCCGCGCCCGCCGCCGCTCCGGCGGTTGCGATGCCTGCCACGCCGGCTGGAACACCGCCTGCGGCCACGCCTCCCGCTGCCACACCGAAGGGTGGTGCCAAGGTGGTGGCCAGCAAACCCGCGCCGCCACGCCCGCCGATCAAAGTCATCCCCGCGTCCACTTTCAAGGCACCCGCCGCGAATGATTACCTCAGCGGCATCGCCAAGGTGCGCCCGCGGTTGATTCACAACGCCGCGGGCTGGGCCGCGCTGAAGGCACAGATCGCCGCCGATCCGGTGCTGGCAAAGATGATGGAGGCGCTCAAGGCCTCTGGCGAAGACCTGCTGCAGGATCCCGGTCTCACCCGCATCAACGGCGACACCGGTGGCGAGGGTCCGAAGGCCATCTACCGCATCGGTCTGGTCGGGGCGCTGGCGTATTGCGATGGGGATTTGAAATGGCAGGACAAGGGCAAACAGGAAGTTCTTGCCCTCACGGACAAGACCTCCTTCCGCGACTGGCACCCCGATCTCATCGACAATGTGACCGACATGGTCGTGGCCACCGCCCTGGGCTATGACTGGTTCCGCAGTGCGCTCAACGCGGAGCAGGCCACCACCGTGCGCACCTACCTCGCCGAGAAAGGCATCGACGCGCTCGTGGCGCACCTCGAAGGCGAGGAAATCCCCGACACCGCCAAAGGCCTGTCTGGTGGCCAGACGGAATCTAAAGGCAAGGCTGCCCCCAAGAAAGCCGCGCCCAAAGTGGACAACAGCAAACTGCCGCCCGACGGCAAACAGATGGCCGCCGCCACCGCCCTGCTCATCGCCGCTATCGCTCTGGTGGATGAGGAGCCTGCCGTTGCCAAAAAGGCCGCAGATGCGGGCGCGAAGATCTTTGGCAAGGGCATCACCCGTTTCGCCCCCGCCGGGGTATGGCCAGAGGGCCTGCAGGCTGGTGAAGATGTCATGGATTACATCGCCATGCTCTCGCATACCCTCAAATCCGCCGCAGGTCGTGATCTCGGTCTCAGCCTGCTGGAAGGCATCCCGCAGTTCGGCATCGCACGCATGCATCTGATCGGTCCCAGCGGCCAGACTTTCAATTTTGGCGACAGCAAGAGTGCCGCCTCCACACGTCCCTGGATCGCCACCTGGCTCTGTGGCAACCATGGCAATCCCGGCATTCGCGCCGTTGCAGCCGTTGCCAAGCAGCCCGTTTCATCCAACTATTTCGGCCCGTTGGCCGGCAATTTCCTTTACTACAACCCGCACGCCGCAGGTGATGGCACGGCGGACACGCTCGACTACGCTCTGCCCGGCGGCTTCGTGGCCACCTCCCGCTCCGGCTGGGAGAAGACGGATTACTTCATCGCCGTCAAAGGCGGTGAAAACGAGGACCACACGGCCCAGCTCGACATTGGCAGCTTCGTGCTCGAAGCGGGCGGCCAGCGCTGGGGGATCGAACTCGGCATGGAGGGTGACCGCGTTTCGGGGTATGAAGTCAAACCAGGTGCGGATCGCACGAAACGGTTTGGCTACTATCTCGCCGGCACCGCAGGCCAGAACACACTGATGTTCGATGACAACCAGGACCTGGAAGCCCGGGCCGGAGTGCTTCTCAGCGCCTCCACTCCTGAGCGTGGCGTGGCGGTGATCGACATGACGAAGGCTTATTCAAAAGACGCGAAGGACGTGCATCGCGGCGTGATGGTCGTGCGCGGAGCGACGCCGTATCTCGTCATTCAGGACGATCTTCAGGTGAAGAACAGCAAGACGCTGACCTGGAGCATGCAGACCGATGCGGAGATCGCCGCAGAGGGAACCTCGGCCAAACTCACCAAGGGTGGCAAGACACTCCTCGCCACCATCGTCTCGCCCGCCGGAGCCACCTTTACCAGCGCCAAGCCGCCGGTACCGGAGAAGATCGACGCGCAGGCGCGTGACCTCACCAAGATCAACGTCCTCAAAGCCAGCATTCCCGAGGCCAAAGGCCCGCAGAGCCTCTGCATCACCTTCACAGTCGCCGACACGGCCCCGGCGCACACGCATCAGCCCATCGCTGAATGGGTGAAGGTGAAGTGAGCCGCAGCGTTGATGGTTGAGAGTTGATGGTTGATAGCCTGATGCTGAGAGCATGCGTCCCGCAGGGTGAAATTCTGGCCATCAACTATCAACCATTCACCATCAACTCAGACTCACGCCCTCGGATGCGAGGCCTCATACACCTCCTTCATCCGCTGCGTCGAGACGTGTGTGTAGATCTGCGTCGTCGAAAGGCTCGCATGGCCCAGCAGCTCCTGCACGCTGCGCAGATCAGCGCCGTTGTTCAGCAGATGCGTGGCGAAGCTGTGGCGGAACTTGTGTGGCGTGAGATGCACTGGCAGGCCTGAGGCACGCCAGTATTTGCTCACCACATCGTCCACCGCCTGCGTGGTGATGCGCGTGCCCAGCTTGCTGCGAAACAACGCCCCATCATGCACGCCGGCCTTCGCACGATAGCGCTGCACCGCCTCCAGTGCCTTGCTGCCCACGGGACAGAGCCGCTCCTTCTTCCCTTTGCCGAAGACACGCACCGTTTCGGTGTAGGTGTCGATGTCCTCCACGTTCAGCGCCGTCAGCTCGCTCAAGCGCATGCCCGTGCTGTAAAACATCTCCAAAATCGCCGCGTCACGTTCCGGTGCCCACACCGCGTCGCGTTTTGATTTTTCCTGCGTCAGCGGCAGCGTCAGCATTTGTTCGATCTGCGCCACCGTGAGCACCACCGGCAGATTTTTCTCGCGCTTCGGCAGTTGCACCTCCAGTAGCGGATTCGTCTTCCAGCCACGGCGACGCGTCAGCCATTTGAAAAAACTGCGCATCGCCGCGAATTGCAGCCGGATCGTCGCCCGGCCGCGTTCCTTCTTCATCAGCTCGAACAAATAGGCACGGAAGTCATCCGCCGTGAGTTCGCTCCAGCCTTTGAAAGGCTCCCGCCACTCGCGGAACTGTCGCAGCGCCAGCTTGTAGTTCGTCAGCGTGCGCTCCGACGAACGGCGCTCCACCTCCATGAACTCCAGGAATTCGTCGGCGAGCTTGTCGGCCATGGCGCTCATCCTCCCGCCTGTTTCGCCCGGCATTCGCTGCAAATCTCATCGCCGGAGTCCAGCACCCGGAAATCCAGATGCGAGTCATCCAGTTCCGTCTTTTTGCATACCGAGCATTGATGGAAAAACGTGCCCTGCGGAAGTTTCGCGGACTCATAGCGGCCACGACGCGCCGAAACACGCGCCTGACGCGCGCTTTCGCTCACAAAGCCGGGTCCGAACACCACAAGGTAATTCAAGTGACACGCCAGCACTGGCAGGAACAGCGAAGGATCGCGCACCACGAGAAACGCGGTCATCCCCGCGCTCAAAAACGCCAGCCACTTCATTTTGATCGGCAGGATGAAGTAAATCATGATCTCCTCGTTCGGGAACAGCGTCGCAAAGGCGAACAGCAGCGTCTGGTAGAGAAACAATCCCGGCGCAGGCCAGCCAAACACCAGCGCACCGAGCGTGACGACGAACATCCAGCCGAAAATGTAGAGATTCACCCGGAACGCGCCCCAGGCCGCTTCCAGCCCGCGTCCGATCCACATCATGAACAGCGTGCCGATCAGCGCCCAGATGAGCGAGAAATTCCCCGGGATGAACACATGCGTGACCAGCCGCCACACCTCGCCCTGCATCACCCGCGTTGGATTGAGGTCGAGAAACATCAAATACGCCGTCGCTCCCTCCGGCGACATGACCATGACCATGAACAGCACCAGCAATTGAAACATCGCGATGACCTGCACGAGGCCTGGAATCGCGAAACGACCGAACTTGGACTCTAAAGTGGAGATGATGGGCATGAATGCTTGTTGGTAGCCTGTTTTCAGCCGTGGGCAAAGAGAAGAACGAATACCACACACATCGCGCCCAGCCAGTCGCGTGCGCCAAAGCGATCCGCGTCACCAGTGAAGCGCAGCAGCTTGAACAACGCGCCTGTCGGACAACCGTAGCGGCAATACGCCAGCGGCGTGACCAAGGACCACAGCAATCCCACGATGGCGATCACAATGCTGGCCCAGCCCGCGACGCGGAACAGATACGCATCAAACGGCTCCAGCGCGTTCAAATCCACCGGCAGGGCAAAAGCCACGCTCAACAACACGAACGCCAGCAGCACGAACGGCAGCTTCGACAAAACAACCTCCACCCCATGCGGTGGCGACCATTGAAATGGCAGCCGCTTTGCCAAAAGCTGCTGCAACGCGCCATGCGGGCAGATGTGATGGCAGTAGAGCTGCTTGCTGGTGAAAACCGGCCCCAGCAGCGCCACCGCCGCGAGCAGCACCAGTCCGTGCACATTACGCCATGGTGTGCCATGTGCCGCCCAGCCGGCGAGCAGCCCTTGCGAGAGCATTTCACCCGCCATGAAGCCGCCGTAGATCACGAGCAATGCGTGATGCAGATGCCGGCACCACGCACGACCGCGCAACGGAGTGAACGCCATCACGAACGCTGCCAGGAGAATGACCACATGCCCCGAGTCCTGCCAGCGCCAGCGAATCAGGCTCCACCAACTGCGCTTCGCCTCCTTCTCTTTGAGGAGCGACTGTGCCCGCACGCGCACGCCCTCCGCCACGCCAAAACTCGTCTGCGTCGCACCTGAAACACCTTCCACACCCGCATTGGCAAAGTCGATGTTCGCGATCTGTTCCACCGTCATGCCGTCGAAAGTCTTCAAAAATGCCGCATCACCCGTGACGTAACCGACATAAACTTCGTTGTCGTAGCTGCGCCGCAACGCGATGCCTCGCAGCGTCGAACCTGTCGCATTCATCAGCATGAAGGTGTCGCTCGGCCCCTTGTAGCCGACCACGCCATCCGAACTCGGGGCTGTGCGCACCGCCAGCGCGATCACTTGATCTTTAGCATCAAGAATCTCCTGCGAACCCGGATGCGTCTTTGACTCACGCAGCTTCGCGGCCCGTGGCTCCAGTTTCTTCACTTCATCGAGCGTGATCGCGTCTGGAAAACGCAGTGAAGTCGTCGCGCTTTTGCCCAGACGCCGCAGAACACCTTCCGCAATTGCGCTGCTCGTCAAAGTCGCGCCTGAAACGGCGTCCACGTGCATGTTTGCCATCTCGGCAGCCTTTTTGTTGGTGAACTGCTTGAAGAACGCTCGTTCGCCCACCACCTCGGCCACATGATCCGTCGTGTCGTTGCTGTGCAGGATGCGCAGGCCGAGCACCTTGCCGCGTGAGTCGAGCGCGATCAGTGTGTTCGTTGGCCCGGAGTAACCGATGATGTCATCCGCCTCCGGCGAAGTTTGCATCACATGTCCGAGCGTGATGCCGGATTCGTCCTTCACCACCTGCATGCCGTTTTGCGGTGTCAAATCGGCCGCAGTGGGAAAGAAGTCGCGAATCCGCTCCACGGTAAGCTCCACCGCCACCGGCTGATGCGAGCGCCGGATCGCAAACACCACCGCCACCAGCAACGCCACGCGCCAGAGGCGCAGGGCGGTGGATTTCCAGCGGCGGGAGGAAGACATGCGCAAATCGTTAGCAGCCACCCGCTGAAAGAGAAGCACGCTTTGCCGGTTTCTCTGCTCATGAAACCGATCTACGCCCTGCTGGCGTTCCAAGCATTCGCCGCAGCGGCTCCCACGCTCTACCTGAACGGCAAGATCGTCACGCTCGACGCGCAAGAGCGCATCGCCGAGGCCATGGCGGTCGAAGATGGCAAAATCGTCGCGGTCGGCACCAACGACGAAATCAAACAGCTTGGCGGTTCAGCGGTCGATCTCGGCGGCGAGATGGTGTTGCCCGGTTTGATCGAAACGCACTGCCACAGCATCGGCGCCGCGCGCGCGAGCTTTGCCGGCGAGTATCAAGAACTTTACGACATCCCCGGCATCCAGGCTTGGATCAAAGCCAAGGCCGCGAAACAAGCGCCCGGAACGTGGATCGAAGTGCCACGCAACGAGATCACACGACTCAAAGAGCGGCGTTTCCCCACGCCGGAGGAGCTCGATGCCGCCACGACACAACATCCGGTGCTGTTTGTCTCCGTAACGAAATCGGTGCTGAACTCCGCCGGTTGGAAGCTGCTCGGAGTCGTCGATGAGAAGAGCAAAGTGGCCGGTGGCGACGTGATATTTGAAAATGGCCGGCCTGTTTTGATACGTGGCGGCCAGGCACCCCTGCGCGCGCTCATGCCGCAGCCGCCGACACCGTCCGAGGATCAATTGCGGGCCAAACTCAAGGAACTGCACGGCATCTATAACTCCGTCGGCATCACCAGCATCTTCGAGCGGGCGACGGATCGCGCGGGTTTCGATCTGTTTCGTGATTTGAGCGCCAAACACGAGCTGACCACCCGCGTGCGCGGTACGTTTCGCTTCTCGGCCAAGGATGCCGCCGGTGTGGAGAGTTATGTGAAGAAACTCGGTCTCCAGTTCGGCGAAGGCGATGACATGGTCCGCGCCTCCTGCCTCAAGATCACCGTCGATGGCGGCATTCATTGGGGCACGACGTGGTTGAGCGAACCCCACGGCGAAAAACGCACGGCCTTCTATCGCAACACCGACCCTTACTACGAAGGCACGCACAGCTACACGTCGGAGCAGATGCGCGAGATCTTCGGTGCGGCCAACAAGCTCGGCTGGCCGATCAGCGCCCACGTCACCGGCGACGGTGGCGCGATGGAAGTGCTGCGTGCCGTGGAGGCCGTGAGCCAGCAGCAGCCCAGCATGATCGACCGCCGCTTCAATCTCATTCACTGCTACTTCCCCTCCGACGAAATGACCGTGTTGGCCAAAAAGCTCAATGTCGGCGTCGATACGCAGAGCTACCTGTATTTTCGCGACGCCGACTTCATCGCGAAGATTTACGGCCCATCGTGGGCAGAGCGCTTCCTCGGCCTCGGTTCCTGGGTGAAGGCCGGCGTGCCCGTGGCGATCAACAGCGACCACATGATCGGTTTTGATCCCGATCACTGCATGAACAGCTTCAATCCCTTCCTCATGCTCTACATCGCCGTGAGCCGCAAAGATGATCTGGGTCAGATTCACGGAGAACATCAGAAGCTCTCACGTCTCGATGCGCTGCGCACCATCACCACCTGGGCCGCGTGGCTGAGTTTTGATGAGAAACGCCTCGGCTCGCTCGAAAAAGGCAAGCTGGCCGATTTCGTTGTGATTGATCGCGATTATCTGACCTGCGCCGAGAACGAAATCAAAGCCATCAAGCCGCTGCGGACTGTGATGGGTGGGAAGACGGTGTTTTTGCGCTGAGGATCACACCGCGTTCGCGGCGTGCAGCGGATCGCCTGCGGGGAGATCGATCCAGAACTCGGCGCCGCCTTCCTCGCGGTTGCGGCAGCCGGTCTGGCCGCCGTGGGTATGTATGATGGCATGCACGAGACTGAGACCGAGGCCCATGCCGGGTGTGTTGGCACTGGCGGCGCTGCCGCGTGTGAAACGCTGCCAGATGGAGGTCAAATCGGCAGCGCTGAGACCGGGGCCGGTGTCGCGCACGAGGATGCGCGCCTGGTCGCCATTCGCGGCGAGTGCGAGCGTGACGGTGCCGCCACGCGGCGTGTAGGCGAAGGCGTTGTCGAGCAGGTTGGCGACGGCTTGATTGATGCGCTGGCGGTCCAGCAGCACCCAGTGAGAAGCGGGCGCATCAAGGGTGAGCGTCAGGCCGCGCTCCTCGGCAGCGGCTTTGTAGAGCTCATGCAAATGCGCGAGCAGCTCGCGCAGGTCGATGATTTCAAGGTGGAGCTTGAGAGCTTTGTGCTCGCCCGCGCGGGTGGTGAGGATCGTTTGTACAAGATCGGCGGCGCGGTCGATCTCCTCCAGGCCGCGCGCGGCGGCATCGCGTGCGGTGGCGTTTTCGGTGTGGTCATGGTAGATCTCGAGATTGCCACGAATGCGCGCGAGCGGTGTGCGCAGCTCGTGCGCGAGGTTGTCGTTGGCACTTTGCAGTTCGGCGGTGAGGCCGTCGATGCGGTCGAGGCCGGCATTGAAGGCGGAGGCAAAGGCTTGCAGCTCCGGCACGGCGTCCGGAGCGACGAGCCGCGCATCCGTGCGGCCTTCGGCCAGCTTGCATGTGCTTTTCATCATGTCCTGGACAGGACGCAGCACATGACGCACGAACCACCACAAGGGCACGAGCATGAACGCCGTCGATGCGAGGCCCGCGAGCCATAGATGGCCGCGGATGTGCTCCACATAGGCGAGATCTTCGGCATCCGTGCGGCCGAACCAGAGGATGTTGCCATCATTGAGCACCTGGCAGCCAGCGAGGAGCTGCTGATCCCTCGCCGGGTGCTGGATCGTGACGAGCAGCGTCTCTGACGGCTTCATCCGGGCCGGTGCGTGATCCGGCCATTGGTAACCGGCCACCGCAGTGGGAATCTGCTCGAAAATCGCCAGACCCTGCGGGCTGGTGATGCGCACGGCCTGGCTTTCCTCATGCCCGCCGGCGGCGAACACGTCTGTGATCTCCTTGAGGCCGCTGCGATTGTAGAGCACGGCGTACTCGCCCAAATCGTCGAGCACCACCGCGCGGGCGATGCTGCTGAGGTTTTGTTTCATCGCCCAGCCCGCCACGGTGATGCACAGCGCGGTGCTGCATGCCATGAGCACGGTCAGCAGCAATCCCAGCCGCCAGGTGGACGGGAGGTGCTCAGGGAACAGCTTGGAGAACATAGCCTTTGCCTCGGACGGTTTGCAGTTGGGACGGCTGCCCAGGTGTGTCGATCTTCCGGCGCAGACGGCAGATCATGGCATCCACGACATTCGTGCCAGGATCAAACTGGATGTCCCAGACTTTTTCGAGCAGGAATTTTTTTGTCAGGACGCGGCCCTCGTTGGCCAGCAGCACTTCCAGCAGCGTCCACTCGCGTGGCTGCAGTTCCACGGTCTCGTTCCCGTGGCGCAGGCGGCGTTTGATCGGATCAAGCGTCCATTGGCCGAGATGGCGTGTGGCCGGAGCGGCGGCACTGCCCATGGCACGACGCTGAAGTGCCTCCAAGCGCGCCAGCAACTCCTCTACAGCGAAGGGTTTTGTCACATAATCATCGCCACCGGCCTTCAGGCCGCGCACGCGGTCGGTCACGTTGTCGCGTGCGGTGAGAAACAGCACCGGCAGGCCGAATCCACGCGCACGCATCTGCTCGACGACCGTGAAGCCGTCCATGTCCGGCAGGCCCACATCGAGGATCACCGCGTCAAAAGACTCTGTGCCCAGCGCAATAAGCGCCGCGCCGCCTTTCTCCCGCCAAGTGCAGGTGTGACCGGCCTCACGCAGCCAGAGGCTGGTCTGGCGGGCGAGTTCGGTGTCATCTTCGACGAGCAGGAGGTGCATGGCGCTTTGCAGGCGGATTCTGCATCGTTTATGCCCGCAGGCACTCGATTACCACTTCATTACCAAACGATAACGTGATCCGGGACAGAGAATGTGGCGAAATCCGGCTTGTAAAGCGCCACAACAAATGTGGCGACTGATCCTCAGATCCTACGCCACACAGACTCAACCATGACCACCATGAAATCGCGTCATCCAATCAGCACCACGCTGCGCCCGGCACTCGCTGTTGGTGCGGCACTCGCCGCCACCGGCCTCATGGCGGCACCACCCCCCGGACAACTGCTCTCCTCCATGTGCTCCCAATGCCACGGCACAAATGGGCAGGCCGTGTCTGGCTTCGAATCCATCAGCGGCAAGAGCGCCACCGACATGTACAAGACGCTGCTCGAAATGAGCCGGCGCCGCCCTGAAAACATCATGGATCTCCAGGCCCGGGCCTTCACGCCGGAGCAACTCCGCCTCATCGCGAATTATCTCGCCACGCTGCCCCCTGCAGGCTCCGAGGTGCTCGACAAGTGATTCTTCCTCCACCGTCGTTACCACCCTTTTACTCATGACATTCGTATGAACCCAAATCGCAGAGACTTTATCAAAATGGCCGGGCTCGCCTCGGCATCCTGGGCACTGCCCAAGGCCGTCAGCGCGGCCACGACCGCTCCACATGTGCTCGTCATCGGTGGAGGCTTTGGTGGTGCCACCGTGGCGAAGTATCTCAAGCTCTGGGGCGGCAACATTGACGTCACCTTGATTGATCGAGATGCCAGCCATTACGCCTGCATCCTCTCGAACTTGGTCGTCACCGGCGCACTGCCGATGAGCCGCATCCAGCTCGGCTACACGAACCTGCAAACAAAACGCGGCGTGAACTTCGCCCAAGGTGAGGCCCTCTCAGTCGATCCCGTGGCGAGAGAAGTCACGGTCAAGATTGGCAATGACTACTTTGCCTACTCGTATGACAAGCTGGTGCTTGCTCCGGGCATCGAGTTCATCAATCCGGCGGGCAACTACAACGCCACCCTCACGCCGCACGCGTGGAAGGCCGGATCACAGACGCTGCTGCTGAAGAATCAGCTTTCCGCGATGACGAAGGGCCAGACTTTTGTGATGACCATCCCGAAGTCGCCCTATCGCTGCCCGCCTGGGCCGTATGAGCGCGCTTGTTCGGTGGCCGACTACCTGAAGCGCAAAAAGAGCGGCGCAAAAATCATCGTGCTCGATGCGAATGCATCCATCCAGGCTGAGCCGGTGAACTTTGGCAACGCCTTCAGCAAGACCTACAAAGGCGTCCTCACCTACATCCCGAACGCCGCCGTCGTGAGCGTCGATTCTTCGGCGAAATCCATCGTGACCTCGCAGGGCACGTTCAAGAGCGCGGTTCTCAACGTCATCCCGAATCAACGTGCGGGCCAGATCGTGACGAACGCCGGCCTCGTCAATGATCCCACCGGCAAATGGGCGCTGGTCAATCCGCTCAGCTACGCCTCCACCATCTATCCGGACATCCACATTCTCGGCGACTCCCAGGGCACCGGCCAGCCCAAATCCGGGCACATGGCCAACTCGCAGGCCAAAGTCTGTGCCAACGCAATCATCCGCGCCTTCAACGGCGAGGCACCCGATCCGAGCCCGGTCACCAGTTCTGCCTGCTTCAGCCCGATCACCGCCACTACGGCCGCATGGCTCACGGCCTCGTTCCAATACGATCCCGCCACCAAAGCCATGAAGCGTGTCGAAGCATCCTTCGCCGAGGCTGCGCAGCCGACTTCCGACGGCATGCAGCAGATGTTTCATTGGGCGGACAATATCTTCGCCGACTCGTTCGGCTGAATCCCATGCGGTGGTTTGGCGGGACCGGCGGACAATCCGCCGGTCCCGTTTTTTTTGAGGCTCAGCGATTCATTACCAAACGATAACGTGACCCTTGCCGGGGAATGTGGCGATATGCGCCTCATGAACGCAACCCGCCTTCTCAAGCACATCGCCCTCGCCCTTTTCGTCCTGGCCTTCGTGGCTCTGCCGCAAGGCGCCCAGGCCAGCATCGCCTACGGCAGCATCAACAACTTCGACACCGTCAACGACACCGGGCACGAGTGCCACGGCTTTGAGATCGAGATCGAGGACTGCCGCAGCACGGACATCACCTACACCTACAATTACAACCATTACGGTGCGCCGAGGATCGAGCAGGATGACAGCATCGTCGGCCATCCGAAGTGCCGCATCCGCTGGGAGAGCAAAAAGAACGCGGACGGCTCCTGGGCGGCCTACACCGCGATCCCCAGCGGCCCGATCAATCCGACCAACGGCCACATGTTCACCAATCCGAGCGTGAACTTCGGCGGCGAGCATTTTGGCGTCGGTTATCGCGTGTCGGCGTCTGTGGTGAAGTACAACTGGCTCATCGACAATGGCGCTGGCGTTTTGGTGCATGGCGGCGCGGTGCAGGTCTCGACCCCGACCTTCACGTATTATCCGCCTGTCGTTGGCAATCCGGCTCCTGCGCGGGTGCAGGCCGTCATCGCCCCGCCGGTGCCGCCCGTGCCGCCGGTGAAGCAATTCGGCAAAGCCGTGTGGGTGAAGGAGATCAAGACCACCACGCACAACAACAAGGAGGTCAAGCTGCGCGATCTCGTCTCTGACGACCCCGTTGACCCCAACGATAAAAACTGGGCCAATGGCGAGCCGGATGAGGTCGAGGTGGAGTGGCGCATCTTGCAGAAGCGCAATATTCCTGGCGGCGGCGCAAATGACGAGCTTGCTGCCGCGCCCGAAGATCTGCCCAATGGCGACGAGGTGGTGACCCGCCGCTACGAGTTCTACAAATACACGGGTCCGCTCGATGCGGAGAGTGACGAGGCGATGGCAGATGCCGTCGATGCGGATGGTCTTCATGGCACCGGCATGAGGACATACAATCACCACATGGTCGGGGGCGAGTGGGTGACGGTCACCGAGGACATGGCCACGATTGAGGTCGTGGGTGACTTCACCGGCTCGCAAATGGCCGCAGTGGATGTGGATGCGCCTGTGGGCCTCATTGACCACGTTGGTGAAGGCAGGATCAACACAGTCTTCGTGGCCCGCACGGTCGTCATTGAAGGCGTGAATCCGTTCACCGCCCTTCAGGAAGGCAATCTGCCTCCAGGCATGACTTTCAACGAAGTCACGGGCGTGCTTTCCGGCACACCGACGGCCAGCGGCGAGTTTCAGTTCAAGATCACCGCCAGTGACGGCGTCAATCCCGATGTGTCGAAGAACTACACGCTCGTCATCGCCGCCGCCGGTGCCGCGCTGCCTCCTGCGAGTCTGCTGGACACCGTTGTCTCTCCCGTCGGCGCAGGCACGACGACCGGCGACGGCTCCTACGACGTCGGTGCGAACGCGACGGTGACAGCCGCAGCCGTTCCCGGCTTCGCCTTCCTCAACTGGACGGACAACGGCAAAATCGTCAGCACCAACACCAGCCACACGCTGGCAATGGATGTGAATCATTCGCTGATCGCCAACTTCGTGCCGACCTACTTGATCGGCACCAGTGCAGTGCCTGCCATCGGCGGCACAACAAGCGGCGACGGCATCGTCAATGAGGGCGCGAGTGTCACGGTGACGGCGACCGCCAATGCGGGTTATACCTTCACGCAATGGACCGAGGGTGGCCTGGTGGTGAGCAACACAGCGAGCTTCACCTTCAACGCGGCCTCGGATCGCGATTTGGTGGCCCACTTCGCCGTCATAGGCGTCACGCGCACCATCAGTGTGAGCGCGGGGCCGGGCGGCACGGCGGCAGGCGGCGGCACCGTGGCGGACGGCAGCAGCGTCACGGTGACGGTGACGCCGGACGCCGGTTACACCTTTGTGAACTGGACCGAAGGCGGCGTTCCTGTCTGCGCGGTTCCATCCCACACGTTCAGCGCGACGGCGAACCGCACGCTGGTGGCGCATTTCCAGCCCGTCGGCGGCGGTCCGGAAGGATCATTCGTGATCAGCGCCGCCGCCTCGCCGCTCGCCGGCGGCAGCATTACGGGCACGGGCAATCACGCACCCGGAGCCAGCGTCACGCTGCACGCTTTCAACAATGCCGGTTACCAGTTCACCAAATGGACCGAAAGTGGCATCGAAGTCAGCACGCTGAAGGACTACACCTTCACGGTGAACTCAAGCCGCACCCTCACCGCCGTCTTTGTTCCCGCGTTGAGCATCGGCGTCTTGGCCTCGCCACCGCAAGGCGGCTTCGTCGAGGCGGACGCGCCAAGTTATACTGTGGGCGACGGCGCGGATGTGCAGGCGGATGCCAACCCAGGCTACACTTTCCTCAACTGGACAGAAAACGGCAGCGTGGTCAGCACCGATGCGAAATACATCTTCACCATCAACACGAGCCGCACTCTGGTCGCGAATTTCTATTCCTCAGGCAGTGTCACCATTGATCTCAGCGCCTCTCCGGCTGCGGGAGGCGTCGTCAGCGGCGGTGGCAGCATCGCCATCGGCGCTCCTGTGACCGCTCTCGCCGGGCAGGCCGACGGGTACAAGTTCAGCCATTGGAGTGAAGGCGGCGTCCGCGTGAACACCGACAAGGACTATCAGTTCGACGCCGCCGTGAACCGCACCCTGGTGGCCAACTTCGTTGAAGTGCCTGCGACAGGGATGAAGGAGACCGAGGATCCCGACGAAGTAGAGCTCGAGTGGCCCGAGGCCAGCGATGGCTGGATCCTGCAGGAGAGCTCCGACATGGTGAACTGGGTCAACAGCACCCGGCCCGTGAACATCGGCGGCGGCAAGAAGAAGTCCCGCGTCAACAAAATCGTCAACCCCAAGCTGTTCTTCCGGCTGGTCAAACCCTGATCCACCCTCATGAGAGCCACGCTGGATGATTCCTCCTTTGGACCGCCGGACGAAAACGCCGGGTTGTTCAGGCGTGCCCTCACTTCGGACTCCGAAGCCGCTGCCAAACTCTATGCCCGCTGCATGCCTGCCTTGCAATACTGGCTCCAGGCACGTCTGCCCGGCTGCGATGCCGAAGATCTAGCCCATGAGGCGCTGCTGACCGCGCTGCGACGTGGATCACGTTTCCACCAAGGTGCCCGCCTCATGCCCTGGCTCAGGACCATCGCCTGGCATCTGGCGCAGAAACGAATGCGGGGGGACTCACGGAGAAAAAGACGCGAGCGCGAGTATGTGGAGCACGAGCTTCGTGTGACCGGCACCACGCCCGACCTGTCGCCGAAACGTCTGGCCGCCTTGAACGCCTGTCTTGCCAGCCTGCCCGAGCAGCAACGCCAGCTTCTGCATCTTCGTTACACCGAAGGCCGCAGCAGCAGTGACATCGCGGCAGAGCAGGGCCGCACGCGCAGCGCCATCGCCGTCAGTATTCACCGCATTTGCCAGCGGCTGCGGCAGGATCTCAGCGGAGCCGGGCACCCGGTCAAAGATGATCATTTGGTAATGAATGATTAATCCTTGGATTTGCTCATGGAAGACACGTTTCATTTGGCGCTGACACATGCAGAACACCATTCATCAACGCATCACCGCCCTGGTTCTCCTGATGGCTTACGCCATCACGGGAACTTCGTTGCTGCCTGCTTTGGTGTCTCTGGCAGCCACGCTGGACGGCAGTCACACCGTCCAGGTGCAGCAGTCTGAACAAGGCACCACGCTGACATTGCTCCATCACCGGGCGGACTACACGCCACGGGTGCACGATCACAGCAACTCGCTCGCCAGGTTCATTGTGAGCATGTGCAAGGCTTCCGAAGCCGGTTCCCATGAGTTGAGTTCGTCCTGCATCAGTACCGGCTCCCGCGCGGAGCGTGATGCAGATGAGCGGGAAGTGAAAAACGCCGCGCAAGTCAACTGCCAGGCCACTCAGGCGCTGGTTTTTTCTTCGAGGCATCCCGTTCGCGACACGTCTCGCGAAACGCGTGCTTGGAGAGATGTTCCCATCACGCCCGGCCTGGGGGCCACGCTGTCCTCGGTGCGGCTTTTGATCTGAATCAAAGAGTGGAGCGCCATCGCCAGGCACACAGGCCTGTGCCGATGACCGGCCTCCACATCTCACCTGCCGCTGTGGCTTCATTGAGCGGGCGTTGCCCGGCTTGCGCCGGAAATCTCCGTGCCTCGTGCCAAGCGCGACATTCACCACTCACCACCCTCTTTGCCTCATGAAACTTTCCTCTTCTCTCCTCTTCTCTGCCGTCCTGCTCGCAGGTGGCGCAAACTCGCTGACAGCACGTGATTCCACCGCTGTCACCAGCAGCGACCTCGTCGTTGAAGCTCTCCAAAAGAACCCCGAAGTCCGCTTCTACGAGGCGGAGATCGCCGCCGCGCGCGGTGGTCGTCAAACCGCCGGTCAGCTCGCCAATCCAGAACTCAGCACCGAACTCGGCGGCATGAGCCTCGCCCAGGCCAAAGAGGGCCTCGTGTGGCGTGCGAGCATTTTGCAGGTCTTCGACTTTCCCGGCCGCATGTCGCTGCGGAAAGCCATCGCAGATCGTGACATCACGCTCGCCGAGCTGGGCCTTAAGCAGTTCAAATCCCAGCTCGCCAACGAAGTTCGTGCACGTGCAGGCGATGTGCTGCTGCTCAAGCGCAAAGAAGATGCCGCACGCTCCGTGCGCGAGCGCTTGGAATCGCTCATCGAAGTGCTCGTGCAGCGTGACACCGGCTCTGTCAGCGCCTTGCTCGAACGTCGCATCCTGGAGGCCACTCTTCTCACCAGCGACCGCACTTTGACCGATGCCTCGAAGCAAGTCCGCGAGGCCACCACCACACTCGTCGTGCTCTGCGGACGTGGCCCCGATCAGCCGATTCGGCTCAGCGGCGTCTTCACCTCCTTCCCCACCGTGCCGCCTCTCGAGTCGCTCAAGCAGCAGGCCGCACGCTCAAATTTTGATCTCCAGCAAAAGCGTCTCCAAGTCGCCAAGCAGGGCCTCAAGATCGACCTCACCAAATCCGACCGTTGGGGAAACATCACCTTCGGCCCTTACATGGCCGGACAGCACGCCGGTGGCACGCAAATCGAAGGCGGTTTCGTCGTTTCCATCCCGCTGCCGCTTTGGAACAAGAACAAAGGCAACATCGCCGCCGAGGAGGCACGCACGCAGCAGGCCGAGGCACTGCTCCTGGCCACCTTGCGCGATCTGGAGCGCGATCTCGCGGTCGAACGCTCCGCCTATCTCGCCGAACTCGACGCATTGTCACGCTGGCGTCCTGAGAGTGAAAAACAGTTCAGCGATGCCGCCGCCGAGGCCGATCGTCACTACCGCCTCGGTGCCGTGCCTGCCGCGACCTATGTCGAAATGCAGCGCGGTTATCTCGATGCCATGGACTCACTCATCGAGTCCCGCCGCAACGCCTGGAGGCACCGCATGGAGATCGAGCGCCTCACCGGGCAGCCCATGGGCACAGAGTTGAGTCGCATGGAAATCGGACAACGCTAATGAAGCCGTTCCTCTACATCACCCTGCTTCTGTCCGCGCTTGGCGCACGGGCAGGCGTGGTGTTTGAGCAGCCGCATGACGGCAGCGGAGCGCTGCGCATGTCATCGCGCTATCAGCCGAACGGCACCGACTACGATCAGTTCGTGTGGGATTCCTTCAGCGTTCCCACAGCGCAGGCGGTGACGGAGATTCGCTGGCGCGGCGGCTACGATCCGCAAATGGCTTACTGGGGTGGTGACATCGTGAACTTCCGCGTGTCGATCTATGAATCCACGCCCGGGCTCTCACAGCCGCATCTCGGTCCCGGTTATCCAGGCACGCCAGCGACGCTAGTGGCCTATGACACGGGAAACAAGGCCGGTGAGACCAGCGTCGGGGTGTTTGGAGGTACGCCGATGTATGATTACCACTTCGTGCTGCCCACGGTGTTTCAGGCGCAGGCGGGAAAGCTCTACTGGGTGCAGATCGAGGCCGAGTTTGCCAATGGCCTGCCCTATTGGGGCTTCGCGGCGGGCACGGGCAACGGATCGTATTTCCGGCGCATCGCAGGCCAGGCGGACTTCTATTTCCAATTCATCTCAGGCGATGCGGCGTTCAGCATCGTCACCAGCGATGGGCCGACTTACACCATCGCAGCGACCGAATCCCCCATCGGCAGCGGCACGATCACGAATGCGGGCCTGTATCCGCAAAACTCGGCGGCACCGCTCATCGCCACGCCGAATGCGGGCCATGCCTTCGTGAACTGGACGGAAAACGGCACCGTGGTCAGCACGAATCCGGGCTACACCTTCACTGTCACAGGAGATCGCACCTTGGTGGCGAATTTTTCGACCGGATCGTTGATCACGACCGCCTCATCGCCGCTCAACGGCGGCACCACGGATGGCGGCGGCAGTTTTGTGAATGGCAGCAATGTCACCGTCGAAGCGGTGGCTTCGGCGAACTACACGTTCGTCAACTGGACCGAAAACGGCGTCCCCGTGAGCGTGAGCGCGGCCTACACCTTCACCGCAGCGGGAGATCGGGATCTGGTCGCCAACTTCACGTCCTCGGCATCGAACCTTGGCGTCGTCTTTTCGCAGCCGCCGACGACCTCCGGCACGCTGCTGCTCTCGTCCTACATGCTGCCGGACGGGAACGTCGATGGCATGGAGTATCGCTTTGAAAAGTTCACGCTCGCCACCACTGCGGACATTTCGCATCTGCACTGGAGTGGTGGTTACATCGGCAACAATCAGGCGGCCAATCCGGTGGTGGAGTTCATCATCAAAATCTACGCCTCTACGGCCAACGGCTTCTATCCCGATCTCGCGAATCCCGTCCTCAAAAAATACACCATCAGCAGCAACGCGAGCGAGACTGCCGCCGGCCTGGTCGGCGGCGTGCAGATGTATGATTACTCCGTGACACTGCCGACTTCGTTCCTCGCCACGGGAGGCGTTGGTTATTGGGTTCAAATCGAAGCCTCGCAGTATGGCTACCCGCTCACCTGGGGCAATGCGACCGGCGCTGGCGGCAACAATGCGCACTATCGCCGCATGGGAAACAGCTACTACAGCGGCACGGGCGATCTCGCGATCACGCTCTCGGCGGATGTCCCCACCAGCTACTCCATCGCTGCGACTTCATCTTCGGCGAATGGCGGCAGCATCAGCGGCGCAGGCACCTTTGCGCTCGATGCCGTCGTCAATCTCTCCGCCACGGCGAATGCCGGTTACGCCTTCGTGAACTGGACCGAAGGCGGCATGATCGCGAGTTCGTCCGCATTGTATTCCTTCTCTGCGAGCACGAACCACACACTCGTCGCCAACTTCCAGCCGACGTATCAGCTCGCGCTGACGAGTTCATCCATCACAATGGGTACCGTCGCGGGTGGCAGCACTTATCTCATCGGCACCAGCGTCACCGCCACTGCGAGTGCGAAACCGGGCTATGTGTTCCTCAACTGGACCGAAGCCGGCAACATCGTCAGCACCACACCGGCCTATAGCTTCACACTTCTGAACCAGCGCACCCTGCTGGCGAACTTCGCCGTCGGGTTCACCGTGACGACGGACTCGTCCTTCACACCTGGCGGCAGCGTCAGCGGCGGCGGTGGTTATGCGACAGGCGGCGTGGTCACACTGCTCGCCGCGCCTTCGACAGGCTATCAATTCACAAACTGGACTGAGAACGGCGTCATCGTGAGCAGCGGCAGCAGTTTCTCCTTTACCTCGTCGGCCAATCGCACCCTCATCGCGAACTTTGTGCCCATCGTCGGCATCACGACCACCACGCCTGGCACTCTCGATTTCGCATGGCCTGCATCCGCCACCGGCTGGGTCTTGCAAGAGAGCCCTGATCTCAGTCCCGGAAGCTGGGTGGACTCGACACTGCCTGTAGTCGCCACGGGCGGGCAAAACCAAGTCTCCGTCATCAGTCCAACTGGCAGCCGGTTCTTCCGCCTTGTGCATCCCTAATTTCAGCAACCCATGATCAACGCCATCCTCGACTTCTCGCTCAGGAACCGCTTCCTGGTCATCATGGGCTCGCTGCTGCTGCTCGCAGCCGGTGTTTTCTCCGCCATGCACCTCCCGGTGGATGCGGTGCCGGACATCACCAACACGCAGGTGCAGATCAACACCGCCGTGCCCGGCCTCGCGCCGGAGGAGACGGAAAAACTCGTCACCTATCCGCTGGAACTCGCGCTCGCGGGCATTCAGGGCGTGGAGGAATTTCGCTCGCTCACCAAGTCCGGCCTCTCGCAGGTCACGCTCGTGTTTCGCGATGGCTTTGACCTGTTTCGTGCGCGCCAGCTCGTGAGTGAACGTCTTGTGCAGGTCGATCTGCCCGCCGGACTCAGCCCGCAGATGTCTCCCATCAGCACGGGCCTGGGCGAGATCGTCTATTACACGCTCGACTACAAAAAGGACGCGCCGCAGCGCCAACAAACGCGTGAGCGTCAGCTCATGGACCTGCGCGAGGCGCACGACTACATCGTGAAGCCTTTTTTGCGCACGGTGCCCGGCGTCGCGGAGGTGAACAGCAGCGGCGGCTACGAACGCCAGCTCGTCATCCTGCCCAAACCCGAGTCGCTTGTGAACGCAGGCATGACTTTCGGCGAACTGGCCGAGATCATCGGCCAAAACGTCGATAATGCCGGCGGCGGAGTCATTGAGCGTGGCAATGACCGCGTGCTGATTCGTGGCGTGAGCAAAGTCACAAGCGCGGAGGACATCGCGAATCTGCCCGTCAAATTCGCCGCAGGCATCGAGCCGCTGCGCGTGAAGGATCTCGCGGAAGTCGGCATCGGCAGCAACGTGCGCACCGGTTGCGCCGTCGAAAACGGCGAGGAAGCCGTGCTCGGTACCGTGATGATGCTCGTCGGCGAAAACAGCCGCATCATCAGCAAGCGCGTCGAAGAAAAGCTCGGCGAGCTGCAAAAGAAGCTGCCCGCCAGCCTCGAAATCCGCATCCAGTATGCCCGCAGCGAGGTCGTGGACCGCACCATCGACACCGTGAAGCACAATCTCTTTGAAGGAGCCATCCTCGTCATCGTCGTGCTGCTCGTCCTGCTCGGAAACTGGCGCGCGGCGCTCATCGTGGCGCTCGCCATCCCGCTTTCGTTCTTGTTTGCCCTCATCGGCATGACCTTCGGCGGAGTGTCTGGAAATCTGATGTCACTCGGAGCCGTGGACTTCGGCCTCATCATCGACGGTGCCGTCGTGATGGTCGAAAACATCGTCCGCGTGCTCGGCGAGAAGCAGCACGAGCTGGGACGCAAACTGACCGCCAAGGAGCGCATGAACGCCGTGCGTGAGGCGGGCGAGCAAGTCGGCAGCCCCATGTTCTTCGGCGTGCTGATCATCACGCTCGTTTATCTGCCCATCCTCGCGCTCACCGGCATCGAAGGGAAAATGTTCCACCCGATGGCCATCACGGTCATGCTGGCACTCGGCGGCGCTTTGATTCTCGCGCTCACGCTCATGCCCGCGCTCTGCTCCTTGCTGCTTCGAGGCAACATCAGTGAGAAGGACAATTTTCTCATGCGCTGGGTCAAGGCGGCCTACGCGCCGTCTTTGAGCATCGCCTGGAAGTCGCGCTGGGGCGTGGTCGGTGGCGTCGCGGTGCTGCTCATCGGCACGGTGATGCTGTTCATGAGTTTGAAGCAGGAATTCGTGCCCACGCTCAATGAAGGCTCCTGGACGGCCATGGTCTATCAACCCGCCAACACCAGCCTCAAGACCTCGCTGAATCGCTGCATCAAAACACAGCAGTATCTCATAACTAAAGTGCCGGAAGTCACACGCACCTTCGCCCGTGTCGGCACCAGCGAGGTGGCGACTGATCCGATGTCTCCCGGCGAGTACGACCTCTACGTCTTCTACAAACCGCAGTCCGAATGGCGCCAAGAAAACGGCAAACCGGTGAATCGTGACCGCCTGGCCGAGCTGGTGCGCGAAGAACTCGCCAAGGAGGTGCCGGAGCAGGATTACGACTTCGCGCAGCCGATCCAGATGCGTTTCAATGAGATGCTCGAAGGCTCCCGCGCCGATCTGGCCGTACGCATCTTTGGCGATGACTACGACACGATGGAAAAGATCGCCGGAGAGGTCAAAACGATCCTCGAAGGCATCGCAGGCACGGACAACGCCGAGTTTGAAAGCCAGGGCCGCGTGCCGGTGCTCGAGATCCGCGTGGACCGCGCCTCCATGCTCAAATACAACGTCGAAGCCGCCGAAGTGAACGCCGCCATCACCACCGCGATGGCTGGACACACCGCAGGCATGTTGATCGAAAACAATCGCCGCCGCGCCATCGTCGTGCGCCTGCCAGAGTCCCTGCGCAACAACCCCGAGGTCATGAAAGCGCTGCCCGTGCGCACTCAGGACGGCGGTCTCATCACTCTCGGTCGCCTCGCCGACTTCGTGGAAGTGCCGCAGGTCGATGCGATTGGCCGTGAAGACGGTCATCGTCGTGTCGGACTCAATGTCGATCTCGCCGGTGGCACCGATTCCGAAGCCTACGTCAACGCGGCCCGCGAAATGATCGCCGCGAGCATCCAGATGCCCGAAGGCTACCGCGTCGATTTCGGCGGCCAGTTTGAGCATCTGCAAGAAGCCCGCGCACGGCTCATGATCGTCGTGCCGCTCGCGCTGGTGCTCATCTTTGTGCTCATCCACGCCACTTTCAAAAGCGTCACGCAGACGCTTATCATCTACACCGGCATTCCGCTCGCCATCACCGGCGGCGTGCTTGCCCTGTGGATGCGCGACCTGCCCTTCAGCATCAGCGCCGCCATCGGCTTCATCGCGCTGTGCGGCGTGGCCGTGCTCAATGGCGTGGTGCTCATCAGTTGCTTCAACCAGCTCCGCAACGAAGGCCGCGATGCCGAGCAAGCCGTCACAGAAGGCAGCCTGCAACGTCTGCGCCCCGTTTTGATGACCGCCATGGTCGCCAGCCTCGGCTTCATCCCCATGGCCATCAGCGAAGGCGCTGGCGCCGAAGTCCAGCGCCCGCTCGCCACCGTCGTCATCGGCGGAATCGTCAGCAGCACCTTCCTCACACTGTTCCTGCTGCCAGTGCTGTATCGCTGGCTGCTCGGACGACCCCAAAGACAACGCGATCCTGCGCACTGCGACGATGCCCAGATGATTCCCGACGCCCAACCCGCGATATGAAAGCGCCCACACTACAGCTTCTCATGCTGGCCCTCGTCATCGCCCTGATGCCGCATGCGGCCCACGCACGACGGCCGATGGGCACCACCATGACCGGCGTCGTTCAAAAAGTCGATCACGCCAGTCGGGAGATCGTCTTGGCACAAGATGGCGGCGCAGTCAGACGCTTCGTTTATACGGCCTGGGCCAAACTCTGGAATGATTCGTCCGACAGCAGCCCAATGGCGTTATCATCTGGAATGAGAATCCAGGTGAAGCTCCATCGACCGCTCTTCGGTCCTGATTTTGTCACCCAAATCAGCCTTATCCATGCTAACAAGAAGTGTACGTTGCCATCCTCAGCCACCCCTCGACTTTGAAAACACCGCTATTACTTCTCCTCGTTGTCTTCGGCTCCTTCCTCCATGCCGAAACATGGAGCGGCACCGCCCGCATCTCCTTTGACGGCACCTCCACGCTGCATGACTGGGGCGGCAAGGTCGCGGTGGAGCCATTCAAGGCCGATGTCACCATGGATGGTGACAGACCCCAACGCGTAAAGGCCGAAGTGACCGTCAAAGCTGCAAACATGGACACCGCCGAACCGAAACGCGATGCCAACATGCGCAAGGCGATGCAAGTGGACGCGCATCCGCTCATCGTTGGCAAGATTGACGCAAAGTTCAGTGAGATTGCCGCCGCAAGCACTCCTACCAAACTACCCATTGAGCTGAATCTGCTCGGCAAGCCGCAAAACGTCACCGGAACGATCTCGAACTGGAAACTCGCCGGCAAAAAGGCCACCTTTGATCTCGACTTCCCCGTCTCGCTGAAAGCCAGCGGCATTAGCGTCCCCACGGTGCTGTTATTCATCAAAGTGGGGGATGGCATCAAGGTTCATGCCTCCGTTACACTCACTCAGAACTGATCTTCATGCCCGCTTACATTCATCACATCGCGACGGACACACCGCCGTACATTTACAGCAATGAATTCGCCTGTTCCCGGATGAAAGGCTGGGTCAGCGAACCGCGCGCCAAACGCATGGTCGAGATGATCTACGAGCGCACCGGCATCGACACACGCTACAGCGCGAGCGATGATTTCCTGAAGGACGACGGCGAACTCTTCCGCACGCTGCCTGACGGAACTATCAATTCGCCCACCACCGGCCAGCGGAACACGCTTTATGCCAAAGCCTCACGCGAACTCGCGGTGAAGCTCGCCCGCAAGACCCTCGCCGAGTGCCCACAGTTCAATAAAGAAGACATCACGCACATTGTCTTCGCCTCCTGCACGGGCTTTGCGAATCCAGGACCGGATTATCACATCATCCGCGACCTCGGGCTGAACGAGAGCGTGGAGCGCTACACCATCGGCTTCATGGGCTGCTACGCGGCTTTTCCCGCCATGCGCATGGCGGCGCAGTTTTGTGAGGCGAATCCAAACGCGGTGGTGCTCGTGATGTGCCTGGAACTTTGCTCGCTGCATCTGCAAGTCAGTGACAAGCCCGAAAGCATCGTGGCGAACGCGCTCTTCGCCGATGGTGCGGCGGCGGCGATCATGAGCGCGCGCAAACCGGCAGGCGACCGGCCTTACTATCGCGTGCAGGGCTTCCACTCGGCGCTTGTGCCGTCCAGCGAGGCGCACATGGCCTGGGACATCGGCGACAACGGTTTCAACATGGTGCTCTCCGCTTATGTGCCTGATCTCATCGGCAGCAACATCCGTGAGATGCTCGGCGGCATCCTCGCCAAACGTGAGATGCAGATCGGCGACATCGACGAATGGGCCGTGCATCCCGGCGGGCGGGCGATTCTCGATCAGGTGGAGCAGCATCTCGAACTGCCTGCCGAGGCGCTGGAGATGTCCCGCGACGTGCTGCGTGATTACGGCAACATGAGCAGCCCCACGGTCATGTTTGTGCTCAAAGGCATGCTCGAAGAGGCCGAAACCGACCGTGCCACGACCTGCGCCATCGCCTTCGGTCCCGGATTGACGGTGGAAACGGCGGTGCTGGAGCGCTGCGGCGCGGCGATCACCGCGCCGAAGAAATCGAAAACCACGATCCGAGCATGAAGACGGATTTTGATGTGATCATCGTCGGTGGCGGCCCAGTGGGCCTGCTGCTGGCCTGCTTGCTCAAAAAACAGGGCCTGCGCATCCGCGTGCTGGAAAAACGCACGCAACCCATCCCGCACTCCGCCGCCATCGGCATCACGCCGCCTTCGTTGCATATCTTGAACAAGCTTGGGCTGACTTCCGAGTTCATTGATGCCGGGTTGAAGGTGCGGGACTGCTTCGTGCATGGCCAGAGCGGCCTGCTCGGCTGCATGACGTTCCGCGACATCCCGGACGAGCATCGCTTCATCCTCGCGCTCCCACAGGTGACGACGATTGCCATTCTGCAAAAGCATCTCGGCGCTGAATTCATCGAAACCGGCTGCGAAGTCAGCGAGGTGAGGCAGTCCGACGATCACTGCGTCGTGCGTGACGGTGATCGTGAGCTCACCGCTCGTTACGTCATCGCGTGCGACGGCAGCCGCAGCCGTGTGCGTGAGTGGATCGGCATGAAGGCGCCCGCACATGCCTATGACCTCCACTTTCTCATGGGCGACTTCATTGACCGCACTGGATTCGGTGAAGAAGCGCACCTCTTTTTCACCTCCACGGGTTCTGTGGAATCGTTTCCGCTGCCCGGCGGTCAAAGACGCTGGATCGTGCAAACCGACACGCGCCTCGATCAGCCGCCGAAAGGTCTCGTCAGCGAACTCACCCGCCTGCGCACCGGCCTCGACGTGCCGGTGGCGGATCAAGTCAATGAAAGCGTCTTCACACCGCGCCGCTTCAATTGCGACCGCTACTACGATGGCCGCGTCATCCTCTGCGGCGATGCCGCGCACGGCATGAGCCCCATCGGCGGCCAGGGCATGAACACCGGCTTTGCCGATGCGGAGTTCCTCGCCGAGGTGCTCAGTCATGGCGATCCATGCTCGCTGCTGCCCGCTTACAGCCGCTTCCGCCGCAAGGCCGCGAAGACCGCCATCTTCCGCGCTGAATGGGGCATGTGGCTTGGCACCTGGCGCGGAAGAAAACTCTCGATCCTGCGCGATGCCATTTTGAAGTTCCTGCTTTGCCAGGGCCCCATCGCACGCCGCATGGGACCGTTCTACGCCATGCTCACCATCCCATTCAACACGCTCGCCCGCGTCCCGCAGGCCAGTTTGAAACCGCGCACCGTTTGATTCATGACCACGACTCTCGAATACACCCCCACCATCGACGGCGCTGCTTCGCACTACGACGACCTCGACCAATTTTACCGCGAGATCTGGGGCGAGCACGTCCACCACGGCGTTTGGTTCACCGGCAAGGAAACCGACACCGAGGCGGCGGAGAATCTGGTCAAAATGGTCGCCGAACTCGGCCACACGGGTCAAAACACCGATGTCTGTGACATCGGCTGCGGCTACGGCGCCACGGCAAAAATTCTCGCGCAGCGCTACGGCGCAAACGTCACCGGCATGACCATTTCGTCCGTGCAGCTCGCCTACGCGCAGGCCAACAACAACGTGCCTGGCAAAACGACCTTCATGGTGCGTGATTGGTATGAAAACCAGCTTCCCGACAATCGCTTCGATGTCGTGCAAACCGTCGAAAGTCTCGAACACATGCCGGACCTGCCCACCTTTTTCCGCGAGTGCTATCGCGTGATGAAACCCGGTGGCCGTCTCGTTGCCGCTGCTTGGATGTCCTGCGAACATCCCGGTCCTTGGGCCAAACGTCATCTCATCGACGCCATCACGCGCGAGACCCAAATCGCCGGTGTCAGGCCGGAAAGCGAATTCCGCGCCGCCACTGAGGCCGCAGGCTTTGTGAACTACCAGTTCAAAGACTACGCCAAACAAGTGAAACGCACCTGGCCGCTGTGTGCCTGGCGCACGGTGAAGGGCCTGTTTACCAAGCCGCACTACCGCCGCTTCTTGTTCAGCTCGAAAAACCCCAACCGCATCTTCGCCCTCACCCTCTTCCGCATCTGGCTGGCCTATGAGCTCGGCGTGCAACGCTACGGCGTCTTCAGCGCGGACAAGGTTTGAACCAGCGGCAGCACCGATTAAACAACGCCATGCCCATCACCGAAGAACGAAAGCAGGAGATCGAGAAGTCGCTCAAACGTTGCAGCGACGCGACGGTGGCAGCCGCGTTGCGATTTGAAGAATCGCGGAATCAGGATGAACTGCCCGCCATCATCCTCGGTGTGCTGGAGCGTGACGCGGCGAATCCCAAACCGGAAGGCGTGGCGGCTGCTACCGATGAAGCGCGATTGATTGAAGACATCGGCATGGATTCCTTTGGCATGATCGAAGTCGTCATGACCGCTGAGGAAGTGCTGGGCATCACCGTGGCCAACCAGGAGATGAATGACATCCGCACGCTGGGTCAGTTGAAGGCCTTTTTGCGCACCAAGCTCGCCGCATGAACCGCGTCGTCGTCACCGGCCTCGGCTTCATCTCCAGCATCGGCAACAACCGCGCCGCCGTGCTCGAAAGCCTGCGCGAAAGCCGCTGCGGCATCGAGGTCATGCCTGAACTCGTCGCCGCGAATGATCGCGTGAAACTGGCGGGCACAGTCAAAGGCTTCTCCTTTTCTAGCGCCGATCCACTCGACTGGACCTTTCCCGCGAAAGTCCAATTCAGCCGCGCCGAACTGCGAACGATGGTTCCCAATGCGGTCTATGCCGTTGCCGCGATGGAAGAAGCCATCAGTGATGCCAAACTCGATCCAGCGCTCGTTTCAGCTCCGCAAACCGGCCTCTACTGCGCTTCCGCGGGTTCAGCCTGGCTGACGCATGTGGCGATTGAATCCGTCCTCACTCGCGGACCCGCACGCACTTCGGCACCGACGGTTGTCACCGGCATGCCGAACTCACTGCACCTCAACCTCACCGCCCGTTTCGCCATCAAAGGTGCTTCCGTCGGCTTCAGCAGTGCGTGTGCGTCGTCTTCCCACGCCTTGGGCAGCGCCTGTGATTTGATCCGCCTGGGTAGGCAGAAGATCATGTTCGTCGTCGGTGCAGAAGATTGTCATCCATACAACATTCTGCCCTTCGCTTCACTGCGTGCACTCAGCTCACAAAGCGATCCTGCCTTAGCTCCGAGGCCCTTTGATGTGAGTCGCGACGGCTTTGTCATCACCGGCGGCGGTGCTGTCCTCGTGCTCGAAGACGCCGAACACGCCGCCGCACGCGGCGCGACGGTTTATGCCGAGGTCAAAGGCTGGGGCCAGGCCTCTGACGGCTACGACGTTGTCGCCCCTGATCCCACTGGCAGCGGTCTGGCCCGCGCCATGACTAACGCTCTCCAAGACGCGAGCTTGGAACCTTCCGCAGTCAATTACATCAACGCCCACGCCACCGCGACGACTGCGGGTGATCTCGCCGAGCTGAGCGCTCTCAAATCCGTGTTTACTGGCGATGCAAAGCCTAAAGTCAGCAGCACGAAAGCCCTCACCGGCCATGGCTTGAGCCTCGCAGGCGCTTTGGAAGCTGGCATCTGCTGCCTGGCATTGCGTGAAGGCTTCATGCCCGCCTCCGCCAAGATTCAGCAGCTCGATCCCGCGTGTGAAGGCATCTCGATTCTCACGGAACGATGCGATGAAGCGCCAAGCGTGGTCATGAGCAACAGCAGCGGCTTCGGCGGCGCGAATGTGGCGCTGATCTTGGGGAAGGTGTGATGAAGTCGCGACAGCGTTTTGGAGTGCGCTGGCCCTCCAGCGCTTTCATGAGTCCGCAAAGCAAACAAACTCAAAGCATCCCTATCGGAGCCCCAGACTGCCCAAGTCCATCGGTCCGATATTCGCACCTCCCAGACCTCTCCAAAGCGGCGGAGGGCCGCCGCACTCCAAAACGCTTCGCGACTTGCGCAACACTCGTGTTTCTCCACACTCCCGGCCATGCCCAAGACCATCGATTGGCCGCATGCACCGCCTCATCGGCTTACGGAGCGTGGCACCTACTTCGTCACGGCAGCAACCTACCTCAAGGCGCATCACTTTCATGGCGCGAAGCGGCTCGACGTGCTCCAGCGTGGCCTGCTGACTGTCACCGCCAAATATGGTTGGGATCTCGAAGCCTGGGCAGTCTTCTCCAACCACTATCACTTCGTCGCCAAGTCCCCGGAAGATCCTGCCACACTCGAACCCATGCTCGGCATGCTGCACGTCAAACTCAGCGGCTGGGTGAACAAGCTCGACGGCACGCCGGGTCGCAAGGTGTGGCACAACTTTCGCGAGACCCAGCTCACGCACACGAACTCGTATTTCGCTCGTCTTAACTACACGCATGGAAACGCCGTGCGTCATGGCCTCGTGCGAGTCGCCAAGGACTACCCGTGGTGCTCTGCCTCCTGGTTCGAGCAATCGACCAGCCCCGCGATGGTGAAATCGATCCAGCGCTTCAAAACCGACAAGATCAACGTCGCCGACGACTTCGAAGTCGATCCTGACTGGTGACAACGAATAGCGCGACAGCGTTTTGGAGTGCGCTGGCCCTCCAGCGCTTTTGAGAGGCCACATCGCCAACGAAGTCCAATGTGCTGCCCTCGAAGCCCCTGACTGCCGAAGATTCTTCTTCCGAAGCTCGTAAGCTTGCATGCGCCCCAAAGCGGCGGAGGGCCGCCGCACTCCAGGACGCTGGCGCGACTCACTTGATCCACCGCCACTTCGCGAAGAGGAAGTAGAGCACGGGGAGCACTAACAGCGTCAGCACAGTGCCAAACAGGAGGCCGAAGATGTGTACAGCGGTCAGCGGACGCCACAGTTCGCCGCCTGTAAGTGCCAGCGGAATCAAACCGCACACGGTGGCGAACACAGTGGCCAAGACCGCTCTCAAACGCACGAGCGCGGCATGCATGAGCGCCTTTTCCAGTTCGACGCCTGCGGCGCGTTCTTCCTCGATGAAGTCGGAAAGCACGATGATGTGGCTCACAATCACGCCAGCGAGACTGACAATGCCGATCAAGGCCATGAAACCGAAGGAGGCGTGCGTCGTCCCGAGACCGGTGAAGGCACCGATGAGGCCGAGCGGCACGGTGAGCATCACCACGAGCGATTTCATGATGGAACGAAACTGGATGACCATCGCGAGGGCGATGAGGGCGAGTGAGATTTTCAGCACATGTTCCATCTCGCGCTGGCTGTTGATCAATTCACGCTCCTCGCCGCCAAAGGCGATGCCTTCCTTCGGAAAATGCTCGCGGGCCTTGTGAAGGATGCGGGAGGCGAGTTCGCCGAAGGGCGCGAGGGCTTTGACGGTGACGGTGCGCTGCTGGTTGATGCGGGTGATGACGCTGGAGTCGTCGTGGACCTTGTAGGCACCGGCTTCGCGCAGCGCGGCGGCGACTTGAGCGGTCTTCGTCTTCCAATCATCGCCGCTGATCTCGATTTGGATCGGGGTTTCGAGCGCGGGGCCTTGTTCGATCTGTTTGACGAGGCAAAGCGCGTCTTTGATTTCGCGGTCGAGCACTTCGCGCAGATGGACGATGAGCGCGGGCACGTCTTCGGCATGGCGGGTGTTCACCAGCACCTGGGCGACGTTCGCGGCAGGCTGACGAGGCAGGACGTTGTAATAGAACATCGGAGTGCCGCCGCCGCTGACGACGATGGCGCTCTGGATGGCGTCTTCTTTTTGCAGGAAGTCGCTCACACGAGTGGTGACGGCCATCGTTTGCTCGATGGCGCTGCCTTCGGGCAACTGGATGTCCACGAGCAGTTGATTGCGCTCCGCAGCAGGGAAGAACTGTTTGCCGAAATACGGGATGAGCGCCGTGCTGGCCGCAAGCAGACCGTAGGCGACGATGACGGTGAGAAGTGGTCGGCGCAGGGCGAGTTGCAGCGCGGATTTGTAGAAGGGCACGAGGCGATGCAGCGGATGCGTGCCGCTGACGGCGTCGAAGCCTTTTTGGCCGTGCAGGATGTAGTAGCCGAGCAGCGGAATGAAGGTCATCGACACAATGCGTGACGAAACGAGTGCGAGCGTGATGACGATCGGCAGCGAGATGATAAACGCGCCCATGTCCCCCGGCAGCAGCGCGAGCGGCAGGAAGGCCACGATGTTGATGATCGTGCCGAAGAAGATGGCACGACGCAGCTTGAACGGCCCGAGCCAGGCGGCGATGCCGCGTGGCTGGCCGTCGGCGAGTTCGCGATTGATACCATCGGAGGCCACAACGGGGTCATCGACGAGCATGCCGAGCGAGATGATGAGCGCGGCGATGGAGATTTGTTGCAAGGGCACTCCCAGCGCCGCCATGCCGCCGAGCGTCATCGCGATGGTGAGCGGAATCGCCACGGCGACGACAAGCGCGGTGCGCCAGTCCATGAGCAGCAAGGCCACAAGCACGACGACGATGACGGCCTCGATGAAGCAGCGTAAAAACTCGCCGATGCGATGCGCGGTGGCGGCGGGTTGATCGGAGACGGTGATGACGCGGATGCCGTCGGGGAGCTTCATCGAGTCGATCTTGGTCAGCACGGCGGTTTTGAAGTCGCGGATGATGCTTCCAGCCTTCATCTCGACGGCGACGAGAACGCTGGTGGAGGGCTTCAAAGGCCCGTTTGGCTCGCGATGCAGTGTGCGAACGCTGTAACTGACCGCGGCCATGTCTTCGAAGGAAAGAATCTCCTCCGGCGCATGGCCGAACTGGCGGATGCGACCAGTGCTGGGCACGGTTTTGAGCTCCTTTTCGATCAAATCGGCAGCGGCGGGCGCTGCATCGCCGAGCACGGCGAAGAGCAGTGTGGCGGGGAGTTGGTAATCGGTTTCGAGTCGAGGATCTTCGCAGTCTTCAGGCAGTTTGACGGTGGCGAGGATCTCCCGCGCCTTTTTCCACTGCTCGTCGATGACTTCTTTGCGATCGGTCTTCAAGGTGATCACCACCACGGAGATGTTGTCCTTCGATTGTGACTGAAGTTTTTCGAGGGTCGGCAGTTTGGCGAGAGCGGCTTCGAGTTTTTGGGTGACCTCTTTCTCAATGTCCCCGGCACTGGCTTCCGGCCAGAGCGTGATCAGCACCGCGTCATGCGTCGGAAAGGTGGGATCTTCCTGCTGCGGCAGGCTTTGAAAGGCAAACCAGCCCCATACCAGCACGGCGGCCATCGTGAACCAGCCGAGCCCGCGATGCTCGACGAAAAAGCGCGTGACACCGCCTTTTCGGACGGGTTGTTCAAGGGATGCATCCATGCGTGCGATTGTGAGCGGCCAGTGTTCGTTGCCAGGCACTCACGGTGCAAACAAAGCTTCAGAAAAGCCACTCCGTGAACGAAGATTGGCAAGATTGTCCGACCTTGATCCTGCTTGAGTCGTGATGTTTGACCCGGCCTTGGACACGCCTGAATCGTAAAGCCTCTCATTCAATCCTTGCTCATCCTCGCACCTGACAGCGCCACCCGGAAGGACGCCCTGTGCCCAAACTTGTGCGACAACGCCCTCAACCGGCCACACCCATGAAACACCGCTGCCTTCAGCCGGAACTGCTGGATCTGCTGCCGCAGAACGATCCTGACGCGCTGCGCACTCGTGAGGAGATGGTGCTGGTGAATGGCATCATGGGAAATCATCGCTGGATCACGCGCATGCTCCGTCGTCATGGCGAAACAGGCTGGCGCATCACGGAGCTGGGGGCGGGTGATGGAACTCTGTCGCGGCAGGTGCTGAAATTGGGTTTGTGCCGTGAAGAAGCGCTGCATGGCGCCGATCTGGCCTCCAGGCCGGCCAACTGGCCGGCAGCAGCAGGCTGGACCTGCGGTGATGTGCTGGCCCATCCGCTGCCGGAGGCTGAAATCGTGATCGCGAACCTGTTTCTGCATCATTTCACGGCTGAGCAGTTGGGTGTGCTGGGATCGCGCCTCTCACCTGCCACGCGGCTCCTAGTGGCGGCAGAACCGGCCCGACGGTGGATTTTCACGATTCTGGGCCGGTTGTTTTGTGAGATGGCCGAGTTGAATCATGTGCATCGTCATGACATGCCGGTGAGCATCCGTGCAGGCTTTCGCCGGGATGAACTGCGTCAGGCGCTCGGCCTCGGTGAGGAATGGCGGGTGAGCGTTCAATCGCATCCACTGGGTGCTTATCGTTTCCTGGCGTGGCGATGACGCGCATTGCCCGTACGCGTTCACGCGTGCATACTGCACCGCATGATCCGGCCCCACACGCCGTCAGAAACACCTGCTGACAAGCCCGCGCACAGCGGGCAGAGCGGTGGCGTGTGGGCATCGCCATGGGAACTGGATCACGACTGGGAAGATGCGCCACCGCCGAAGAAGCGACGTCTCATGAAGGAGGATGAGGCGGAGGCTCCGCCACCTCGTGCGGCTGAAACGAAGGCGAAAGCAGTGGTCCAGCCAATGCAGACATCCAGGCCGGCCCAGGAGGCGGCTGTTCCGAATGTGGCTCCTCCTTTGCGGCTGGCGAACGCACCGCGATTGCCGCGAGCGTCTGCCGAGCGCGAGGCTTCGTGGTCCACCCTGGTCATCCTGAGCATGGGCCTGCTCGCGTTTGTGTTCATCGTCTGGCTGTATCTGGATGATCCGGTTCAGGGCGCGGATGAAGATCTGCTGCTGCGGCGCCCTGTGGACCAGGCGCAGACCATTCAGACGCCGGAAAAGCTGCGAAAGTTCCTGGAGTCCATCGTGCCCTTTGAGAGCACGGCCTTGTATGGCAAGCCGCCATGGCTGTGGGACACGCCCACGCTCGCGCGCATCGTGCAGTCGAACGGTGCGGCGCTCGACAATCTGCGCGATCTGCTTGAAGACGCCGACTGGCATCCGGCGCATGCCGCGTGGCACATCACGGACCCGTGCGGCGACCCGCGCTGGCATCAGGCGCTGCGTTTGAAGCAGGCAGAGGCGGCGTACCTCTCGCGCCGCATGCAGGAGGAGGGGGCGTTCACGGCGGCGATTGATCTGGCCGAGCTCGGCTGGCGGCTGGAGCAGATCTGGGCGTGGCCTTCGTGCTATGAACGCTCGCTGGAAGCCCAGACCTTTGCCGCGCAGACGCTCGCCGACCTGCTGCGGCAGACGAAGCTGCCCGAATCGACGCTGCGGCAGTTTCAGCGTCAGTTCAACGTGTGCCAGCCTGGCGTCGAGATGCTGGCGGGCGCCATGAACGCCTTCTATGTGCATGAGAAGAAGCTGATTCTCGGCCCCAAGAGCGGTGAGCTGCTCGACACCATGCCCGGCGGCGTGCAGTTGAAGCGGCCCGGGAGATTGTTCTTCAAGCCGAATGAAACCCTCCAGCACTTTGCTGCCGCGTTTCGGCAGTTGAAGGACGAGGTGAAGGCTCCGCTCGCACACACGTCCGAGGTGCGCCTCAAAGACGCGCCGACCAGTGAAGGTGCCTACCAGCCGAACTCCTCCGGCCGGGTGTATTTCCATCAACGCTCGAAGCCCTACACGCGCCTGCCGGCGTTTCTGGGGTTGGTGCGTGCGCGTGGAAATCTGATCATCACCTTGTTTGCCGTGCGCCGCTGCATTGCCGAAAAGAAGACGCTGCCCGCCACGCTGGAACAGCTCCGCGCCTTCAATTACCTGCTCGATGTGCCGGTCGATCCCTACACCGGCGCTCCGCTGCAATACAACCTCGCCCATGGCCTGATCTGGTCCGTTGGCAACGATCTCAAATCCGTCAGTGGCATGCCCACCGAGCCGCCGATGAACGACGCGACGGAGCCGACGGTGGAGATCGGCATCGCCGTGGCGGGAGTGGCGAAGTAGCCTCGTTGCGCTGTAACTGGTTCAGAACTTGTTGCGGCGCAACAAGGCTACTTTTTCCACCGCATGCAGCGGAAGGGATGATCGTCGATCATGTTTGGTTGTACGCCAGTGAGACGGTCGGCGTGGTAGAACTGGACGCCGACGTAGTGGTAGATGGGGAGGATGACGGCCTCGTCGGTGACGAGAAGTTTCTCCGCCTGCTGGAACAGCGTGTTACGCTGATTGAGATCAGGTTCGCGGGCGGCGGCGGCGATGAACTCATCGTATTTGGGGCTGGCCCAGCCGGTGCGGTTGTTGCCGCTGGTGGAGAGGAACATCTCCAGGAACGTGCCGGGGTCGTTGTAGTCGCCCACCCAACTGCTGCGGCAGAGGTGGTAGTTTTTCTCCTTCATCGACGAAAGGTAGATCTTCCACTCCTGCTTCACGAGATCGACGCTGACGCCGAGATGCTCCTGCCACATCGCTTGCAGTTCGACGGCGATGTTGCGCTCGACTGGTTTCGGAAAGTAGAGGTATTCGACGCGGGGGAAGCCTTTGCCGCCGGGATAGCCGGCAGCGGCGAGGAGTTCACGCGCACGTTCGGGATTGAACTCAGGGCCGGGCGGCGGCTGGTAGTTTTGTCCGGCACCGGGCGGGGTGAGGCTGAAGGCGTTGCGCTCGCCGAGTTGGGTGATTTTTTCGGTGACGCGCTTGCGATCAATCGCGAGCGAGAAGGCGAGACGGATCTTCGGGTCAGTGAACGGCGCACGGTTGACGTTGAAGCGCGTGAAGTAGCTGCCGAGGAACGGTCCCGTGTGAAAATACGGCTGCTCCTTGAGCTTCGCGGTGAGCGAGGTGGGCACCATGCCCTTGTCCATGATGAGATCGGCCTGACCGGTGAGGAAGTAATTGATCGCCGTGTTCGGCTCGGAGATCGGCAGGATATCGATGCTCTTCATGGGCACGTTCGCGGCGTCCCAGTAGCGTTCGTTGCGGCGTAGCACGATGCGGTCGTCCAGCAGCCAGTCTTCGAGCGTGTAGGAGCCGTTGCCGATCAAAACGCCCGGCTTGATCCACGCCGTGCCGTGTTGTTCGACGATGCGCTGCGGCACGGGCGAGAACGTGGTGAAGGCGCAGAGGTCGATGAAGTAGGGCGTGGGATTTTCGAGTTCGACGCGCAGCGTGCGGTCATCCAGCGCGGTGACACCGACCTGCGCGAAGTCCTTGAGCGTGCCCTCATGAAAAGCACGGGCGTTTTTGATGACATAGAGCTGGCTGGCGTAATCCGCGCCGAACTCTGGGCTGAGCACGCGTTTCCATGAATAAATAAAGTCGTGGGTCGTGAACGGCTGGCCATCGCTCCAAGTCGCGTTCGGACGCAGATGAAAGGTGTAAGTCTTGCGATCAGGCGTCATTTCCCAGCGCTCCGCCATGCCTGGCTGCGGTTTGCCCGCTTCGTCGATGCGGCACAGGCCTTCAAAGAGCGCCGAGGCGATGCGCATGCCGACTTGGTCGGTCACAATCGCCGGATCAATGCTTTCCGGCTCGGCCCCATTGATGAACACGAGATCCGCACGCGGTCGTGACTTCCCGCAGGCGGCGAGGACGAGAAGAAGTGCGGTGGCGAGGACGAAACGAATCACACGAAAAGCTAGCACACGCTTGGTGCGGTCCGCAGCACAAAGATCATGGAAGGACTGCATCTTGACGCTGTTTGGCGCTGCCAGTAACATTTGGCCATGAAAATGCTGCCTCTCGTCACGATCACCGACCAAGGCAAAGCGTGCTGGCTGCTCAAGGCGGCTCAGGATTCGGATTCCGATGACAAGGTTGCGCGGGATGAATGGCTGGACGCCGAGCTGGATCGCATGCTGCGGGAGCCAAAAACTGGTGTTTCGGTCAGTCGTCTCATTTTGGAAAGTCGCCGATGACCTCGTATGCCGACTCCAGCTTTCGCGGAGGCGGAAGCTCGCAATAATTTTATCTCCCTTCATCCTCTGTACCCATGAAAGGCTGCTTCAAGTTTGTTCTTCTACTCGTTGGGCTTCTGGCTCTCATCGGCCTCGTTTCATCCAAGGTCATTGAATGGCGCATGACGCCGGAACAACGCGCAGCACGAGATGAGCAGCAGCGTGTGAAAGCGGTGCAAGAGGCCAATCTCGCCGCCGCCAAGACCGAGAGCCAACGCCGCAAGAATGCCGAGGTGGAGGAGCTGCAACAACCTTTTCTGGAAGAACTGGTGAAGCTGCCTGGACTTGATCAGGCCAGATTCACAGGGAATGACACACTCGAAGTGCGCTTTGCTCCTCTAGTCCACATTGGCGAGGATCATGTTCGCGTAATGTGTGAAAACATCGCGAAACTCTGGGGCGCCCGCGCCGGATTGAAGTATGTCCGCTGCGAGAGTTGGTATGGATCCAAGCGCTACGCCGTCGGCGAATACGACGGCCCGATACCTGAGGCATACATCGCCAAAGTGCTCGTGGAGGCGATGGAGAAACAACAGGAAAAGAATGCCGCAGCTCTGGTGGCACTCGAAGGCAAAACCCTCGTAGAGGTGGAAGGCACCCACGGTCCCACCACTTCCAGAGACAAAACCACTGGCTGGGCCGAGTTTCGCACTTTCCATGCTCGTTTTGAAAACGGCAAGGTGGCGGAGGTGATGGTGAAGTGATCACAGAAAGCCTCCTCTCGAGCGAGTAGCTCGTTGGACATTTTCGCGCAATGAAGCGGCTTCGGCAGTCGTTTTGGCTGCCCGATCATGATCTCCCGACTCACACTCCTCCTCGCCAGCCTTGCGCTCACTGCCCGCGCCGAATTGAAACTCCCGGCCATCATTGGCGACAACATGGTGCTGCAGCAGAAGCAGGCGAATCCGCTCTGGGGCTGGGACGCGCCTGGCATGGAGGTGACGGTGACATTTGCGGACCAGACGAAGACCGCCAAGGCCGATGCGAAGGGCAAATGGACCGTGAAACTCGATCCAGTGCCAGCGAACGCGAAACCGGCGACGATCACGATCAAGGGCAGCAGCACGCGTGAATTGAAGAACGTGCTCGTGGGCGAGGTGTGGATATGCTCCGGCCAGTCGAACATGGGTTTCACGGTGGGAGGTACCTGGGATGCCGATTTGGACATCGCACAGGCAAAGTTTCCGCAGATTCGCCTGATCTCGGTGCCGCAGGTCGGCACGCAGGAGATTCAGGATGACTTCAAAGGCCAGTGGGAGGAATGCAGCCCGGCGAATGTGGGGCCGTTCACCGCCGTGGGTTATCATTTTGGCCGTGTGCTGCATGAAATGCTCGGCGTGCCGGTCGGTCTCATCGACAACGCCTGGGGCGGCAGCGCCTGCGAGGCGTGGGTGAAGCGCGACGTGCTGGAAAAGGATCCGCGCTTTGCCTCGATCATCGCGAAGTGGAAGCAGACCGAAGGAACATTCACTCAGGAGGCCTTCGGCAAGCAGGTGGCAGATCACAAAGCCAAAAACGACGCCTGGACGCAGGCACGGCGTGAGGCGTGGAAAGCAGGCAAGCCCTTTGCTGAGAAGGCACCGCGTGCACCGCAGAATCAAATGACCGGCCAGCATCGTCCGGGCAATCTGTATGCCGGCGTGCTGCATCCGACGATTGGTTACGGCATCAAGGGTGTGGTCTGGTATCAGGGCGAATCGAACGCCAGTCGTGCGAAGGAGTATGGCGAGCTGTTCCCCTTCATGATCGAGCATTGGCGCAAGGAATGGCAGCAGGGCGATTTTCCCTTCTACTGGGTGCAACTGGCCGACTTCAAAGACGTGCAGGCAGCGCCGATTGACAGCGAATGGGCCGAATTGCGCGAGGCGCAGACGCGCACGATGAGCAAGCTGCCGAAAACCGGCCAGTGTGTCATCACCGACCTCGGTGAGGCCAACGACATCCATCCGAAGAACAAGCGCGACGTGGCCGAACGCCTCGCCCGCTGGGCCTTGGTGAACGATTACGGCCAGAAGCTGCCGTATCGCAGCCCAGAGCTGAAGGACGCGAGGTTTGAGGGCGGCAAGGCGTTGCTGACCTTCGATTACGCTCCTTCTGGCCTGCGCACCGTCGATAAGGACGAGGTCCAAGGCTTTGCCATTTGCGGCGAAGACCAGAAATGGGTGTGGGCGAAGGCCAGCATCATCGGGGGATCAAAGAAGGGCACGAACCAGATCGAAGTGAGCGCAGAGGGTGTCGTAAAGCCGGTGGCCGTGCGTTACGCTTGGGCCGACAACCCGGTCTGCAATGTCTATTCCTTCGACGGCGGCCTGCCTCTGACGCCGTTCCGCACGGATGACTTCCTCATGGTGACTGATCCGGCCAATCCGAACAGCTTGGCGGCGTTGACTGCGAAACGTGACGCAGACTTGAAAAAGCGTGCGGACGTGAAGAAAAAGGCCGGGAAGAAGTGATCGTAGCGATTATTTCATCAGCAAACTTGTGTTAGAAGCGGCGGCGCACGTATGTTTGTGGCTTCACGTCACCTGCATGAACATCCGACCGCTTCTGCCTCTCCTCGCCCTCGCACTGCTCCCCTCAGCAGCCAGCGCACAACCCGCGCCAGCCCCTCCTCCCGCGAATCAGGTCATTGATGTGGCCTCAGGGGCCTGGGAAGGCATCGTGAACATTGATGTGTCAGTGCTTTTTCCGGATTATCGCGAACCGTGGAATGCCGGACAGCCCAGCGGTGGCAGCGGGACGGGCTTCCTCATCGGCAAAAATCGTTTTCTGACCAATGCGCACGTCGTCAGCAATGCCACACGCATTCTGATCCGCACCACGAACGATCCTGAGCCGCATCCGGCGAAGATCATCCACATCGCGCATGATTGTGACCTGGCGATCATTGAAGCAGAAGACGGCAAGCATTTTGAAAAACTCAAGCAGTTGGACTTCGGCGGCATCCCGCAGCTCAACACCGAAGTGATCGCCATCGGCTATCCCATCGGCGGAGATCGCATCTCGGTGACACGCGGCGTCGTGTCGCGCATCGACTTCCGGCCTTACAGCCACACCAGCGTCGATTCGCATCTCGCGATCCAGGTCGATGCGGCGATCAATCCCGGCAACTCGGGCGGGCCGGTGCTGCAGGAGGGCAAAGTTGTCGGTGTGGCCTTTCAGGGCTTCAGCGGTCGTGTGGCGCAGAATGTCGGCTACATGATTCCGGTGCCCGTGATCAAGCGCTTCCTCAAGGATGTCGAAGACGGTCGCTACGATCACTACGTTGATCTCGCGGCCAGTGATTTCCCCATCGAAAACCCGGCACAGGCCAAGGCGCTAGGCATCAACGGTGACGGCGTGGGCGTGATGGTTGCCGATGTCGAGCCTGCTGGCAGCGTGGGTGAGCTGCTCAAGATTGGCGATGTCATTTTGAGCATTGACGACAACCCCGTGATGAACAACGGACTCGTCCGCTTTGAAGGTGAACTGATGGACATGAATGAAATCGTCGAACGCAAATTTGCGGGCGACACGATCAAGCTGAAGTACATGCGCGACGGCAAGAAGCTGGAGGCCACGGTGACGCTGAAACGCTTTGATCCCTACGTCCGCCTCGGCGCGCAGTATAACCAACGGCCGCGTTACATCGTGCATGCGGGCCTCGTGTTCCAGCCGCTGGACCGCAACCTGATGGACGCGCACCAGATGCGTGACAGCACGGTGAACTACGTCTTCGACAACTTCCTCACCGACAAGCTCTACGTTGAACGCCCTGAACCCGTCGTGCTAACCAACGTGCTGCCGGACGAGGTGAACACCTGGCTCAGTCCGTATGCGCACAGCATCGTGGATGAGATCAACGGTGTGAAGATCAAGTCGCTCAAGGATGTGAAAATCGCGCTGGAGAAAAAGGACACGGCGTTCATCGAAATCCGCCTGTTGGAGAAAAACCGCCCGCTTGTCCTCAAGCGCGAACTCGCCCAGACGGCGCATCCACGCATCATGCAGACCTACAACATCCTGGAAGACTCTTATCTCGGAGACGAATAGCCGCGTGATCTGACTCTGAAACCTTTCGCCCCGACGATTCCATGAAGCTCTTTTCATATTTCCTTCTTCTCGCGCTCAGCGCTGCTGTTTTGCCCGCTCAGACGCCTGCCGAGCCCACCGTTGCCAAAAAGAAACGTGTGTTGACCGCCACCGACGGCCAGGCATCCCGGCCCGTCATTCAAAACAGCTCCTTGGTGAAGGTTAACGCCACCTCGCAGCCGTATAACCTGCATCTGCCATGGCAAAAAGAATCGCCCTCGGGCCGTCGTGGGCTGGGAGTGGTGCTGGCGGGCAATCGCGTGCTCGTCACCGCCCAGATGGCGGCGGATGCGACTTACATCGAGCTGGAGCTGCCGGAGAGCGGCCAGAAAATGCCCGCGAAGGTGGTGGCGGTCGATTACGAGGCAAATCTCGCCCTGCTGGAGTCGCCTGTGTCAGACAAGCAGAAGACATTCTTTGCCGGACTCAAGCCGATGGCCGTCGATGTAGGCGCGCGCATCGGCGACGCCGTTTCCATTCTACAAACCGGGCGTGTGGGAGAACTCATCGAGAGCCCGCTCCTCATCGGCAAAGTGCTCACACGCCGCTACAATGTCGAAGGCTCCGGGTTTCTCATCTATGAGGCGAACGGCATCATCCGCAGTGAAGCCAACAGCTTTACGCTGCCGGTGGTCAAAGGCGGCAAGCTCGCTGGCCTGCTGCTGAGCTACGACTCGAAAAACCAGGTCACCACCATTCTGCCCGCGCCGATCATCGAGCACTTTCTCAAGGACGTGGCGGACGGCAGCTATGAAGGTTTTCCCGGCCTCGGCATGGAACTGCAGGCCACGCAGGACGAGCAGTTCCGCGAATTCCTTGGCCTCAAGCCCGACGCCCCCGGCGTTCTCATCACCACCGTCATGAAAGGCGGCTCCGCTGAAAAAGCCGGCATGAAGAAGGGCGACATTCTTCTTTCCATCAACGGCTTCACCATCGACTCACGCGGCGACTACAAAGATCCGCAGTTCGGCGCCCTCAGCTCGAGCCACCTGGTGCGCGGACGCGCGTATGTGGGGGACAAAGTCGAGATCAAAGTCATCCGTGACGGCAAGGATGTCACGCTCAACGGCCAGCTCGCTCGTCGCAGTCCGGACGACTACCTTGTACTGCCGTATCAGTTCGACAAAGGTCCACGCTACGTCCTCATGGGCGGTTTGCTATTCCAGGAGCTGTCACGTCCGTATCTCGATGCCTTTGGCGAAGAACAGCGCGGCGGAGCCATCCTGCGTCTCACCCGCATTGCCACGCATCCTGACAAGTATGAGGAAGAAGGCCGCAAAAAGCTCGTCTTCCTCAGCATGGTGCTGCCCACACCCAGTGCGCAGGGTTATGACAAGCTCGGTGGCCAGGTGATCAACAAAGTGAACGGCAAGGCCATCAACGACCTCAACGATCTGGCCGAAGCATTCAAGAGTGCGAAGGACACCTGGCACGTCATCGAGCTCGACGACTTCCCGCACATCCTTTACCTCGACACTTTCAATGCCGAGCGTGACAACATGCGCCTGCTCGGAGGTGCGTACCGCATTGGCAGCCTGAAGCGGCTGGAATAACCCGGCGATTCACTTCACCGCGCCGATCAGCGTCTGCAGCCGTGACACCTGCGCCTTTAGCAGCGTGATCTCGGCTTCCATCTTCGCCCGCCAGTCAACGTCGGATGATTCCTCTGCGGGCAGAGCCGCAGGAGTCGGGGCCAGGATCGTCGTCGCGGCTGTGCCGGCCACCTCGCCGCAGAACAGATGCATGAACTGCGCCACGCGTTGTCCGGGTCCTGCGGGAATGCATTGAACGAGCGGCCCTTCACTGTAGCCGATCAATTCGGCCAGCGTGTTCTCCACGCCCGGCATGTCCGAGAAGGCGTGCAGCCGTTCGGTGCGCTGCCGCAGCTCACCGGCGGTTTGCGGGCCGCGCAGCAGCAGCATGCACAGCAGCGCCATGTGCGGACGTTCCAGACCGGGAAGCTTGCCCTTCAGGTTATGGCGGTATTTCAGCGCCCGCCCGCCGACAATATTGACCTCAAACACGTAGGCGTGAGATTTCATCGATTCCAGCGCTCGAAGCACCGTGCGCTCGTCGTAGCGCACGATGGGGTCGCGGTTCGTCGTCTGATTGCAGGCCGTCACCAGCGCATTGAGCGTCATCGGGTAGTAATCCGGCAGCGTGATCTCCTTTTCGAGCAGGCAGCCCATGATCCGTGCCTCCTCGGCGCTCAGGGTGAACAGGATGGCGGGGGTGACGGATTCGGCGGACATGCGTGGCACGACGATGCCGCGCTTCATGGGAGGTGCAACTTTCTCTGAATAGACTTCAAAACGCTGCGTCGAATCCCGCACCTATGAAACGGAAACTCCTCACCGCCGTCGGTGCGCTTCTTCTCGCCACCGGTCTGTCCTCCTGCTACGTCTATGACGATCCGCTCACTTGGGGCAACCCCTACGGCTCGCCTGTGTATCGTCCGAGCTATTATCCGCGTTCCTACAGCTACCCTTCCCGCAGTTACGGCTACAGCAGCTACCGCTCGCACTCCCACTGCGCTCCCACCCCGCCGGTGTGCCGCAGCGGCTACAGCGGTGGTTACGGCGGCGGCCACGGTCACAGTCGTCACGGCTGGCATTGATCCAGATCAAGGCTGCTTCTTTGCCGGGGCAGCCTTCTTCTTTTTCACATAGTCCGGCCATTCGATCTTCTTCCCCTCGCTGCCGGTAAACGTCCACACGGGCCACATCGGTGACTCGGCTCGAACTTCGGCGTATTTGGTTTCCAGCAGGGCTTTCATCTCGGTGAGTTTCGCGGACTCGCTCGCGGCGAGATCGTTCTTCTCGCCGATGTCGGCGCGCAGGTTGAAGAGCATGAAATTTTTGAGCGCCGCCTCTTTGAAATCGCGTTCCTCCTGCTCGGTGATGTCGTTGCTGCGTGGCGGCGGCGTTTTGTCGAGCATGGCGAGGATTTTCCAATCACCGACGCGCATGGCAACTTTTGGCTCACCCGAGGCGCGGTTGAAATGCCAGTAGAGCGGCGTTTTGCGTTCCACCTGGCCGCCTTCCAGCACCGGCAGCCAGTTGGCGCCGTCGAGCACGCGATCACCTGGTGGTGTGATGCCGGTGATGGCGCAGGCGGTCGGCAGAAAATCGACGTGGCAGATTGGTTCGTCGCTTGTCGTGCCCGGTTTGGTTTTGCCCGGCCAGCGCAGAATGCCCGGCACGCGGATGCCCCCCTCCCACATGGACCCCTTTTTGTCACGCAATGGCCCGGAGGAGCCGTAAGGGTGCTGCGCGGTGATCGCGGGACCGTTGTCACTGGTGAAGAGCACCAGCGTGTTATCACGCAGCCCGGATTCATCGAGCTTCTTCATCACGCGGCCAAAGGCATCGTCCATCTGCGTGATGTTGCCGTGGTGCGCGCTGTAGGCGGGATCGTCGTGTGGATAAAGCGCGGTGTACTTCGCATCGGAGGCGATGGGTTCGTGCGGCTCATGAAAGCAGACGTAGAGGAAGAACGGTTTCGCCTTGTCACGTGCATCCAGCCAGCGCAGCGCCTCATCCGCCACATGATGCGCGGCATAGCCTTCGAGTTTGCCCACCTCCTTGCCGTTGCGCACGAAGTTGTCGGGATTGCGATGGCTCGGATACGCGTTGTTCTGCGTGGAGAACCAATGATCGAAACCGTGATCGCCCGGCTGCGGCTGCGTGGGCTTGTTGAATTCACCGTTCATGTGCCACTTGCCGCTGTGGCAGGTCGTGTAGCCGGACTGTTGCAGCAGTTTGGCAATGGTGATCTCGCTGCGCCTCACATGCACAGGCGAGTCTTCGGGAATCCAGTTGCGCACGCCCACGCGCGTCGGCGTGCGGCCCGTCATGAGTGCCGTGCGTGAGGGCGAGCAGTTCGCATGACCCGCGTAGCAGCTCGTGAAGCGCAGCCCTTCACTGGCAAAACGGTCGAGGTTTGGCGTCTGCACATCCTTCGCGCCAAAACACGCCAGATCGCCATAACCGAGGTCATCCGCCAGCACGAGCACGATGTTGGGCCGGTCCGCGAGCGAGATTGTGGCAAAGACCAGTGTGAGGAGAAAGAGCAACGGTTTCATGGCCTCATGAACGTCTTCAGCGCGGAGTTTGTTCCATGGGAATCAGGCGCCATTCGCCCTCAACGAGACAGCCCGGAACCCGTGCTTCTTCCGGGCTCTAAGGGTAACCCTGATGGCGGAAGTAGGGGATCAGGTGGACATACGGAGAGGACGTGGACAGCGTATCCTTCATCGACGGCTGCGAGTGACGTTCAACTCCGTCTGCAGCCGTGGTCGGGGGAGAGTTGATTCTGAATGGAACCCCAATCCCCTCGTCAAAACTGACACCATGAAAACAAAAATTCTCACCACTCTCGGTGCTGTCGCCGCCGCGTGTGCGTTATCGTCATGCGACGTTTACTCTCCGGGCTACGCCTATGGCCGCCCGGCCTACAACCGCCCCGTTTATTACGGGAGCAACTATTCGAGGCCCTTCTACCCGTATAGAACTTATGGAGTGGCCACGAATTATTACTCTCGTCCCATCGTTCGGAGTTCCCCTCACCATCAACATCGCCACTCCTCGGTGGGTGTGAGCAATTGGAATCGCTGGAACGATGGTAGATCCTGGTCACGCTCCTCGGGCTCCTCGAGTTCGTGGCAAAATCGCAGCCGCTCCTCTCCGTTCATTCTGAACAACCGCACTTCCTCGTCGTTCCGTTCACCGAGCGTCAACATTGGCTCGTCCACTCGTGCCTCCGTGGGAAAAAGCCAGCGGCATCGCGGTCATGACCGTGATCGAGACTGATGCAGGTTCCGTCTGAAAATGGACTCAGACGCAGCGCCCAAGGTTTCTACTTGGGCGCTGCTTGGGTGCTCTTCAGGCGCTGCCGGCTCAGTAGCGTCGTCAGCGTGACGCTTGTTCCACCGGAATCATCCGCCACTCGCCTTCGGTGAGATCGCCCAGTTCATACGGACCAAAGCGTTCGCGATGCAGCTCCTCCACATGCCAGCCCTGGCTGGCGAACATGCGCCGCACCTGATGATAACGGCCTTCCGTGATCGTGAGACGGGCGGTTTTCGATGAAACAATCTCGAGTTTGGCGGGCAGGCACGGCTTGTCCTCGCCACGCAGCATGAGATCGCCCTTGGCAAAGATGTCCACAAGGTGTGGATCGAGCTCGCGGTCGAGTTCGGCGAGATAGACCTTCTCCACCTCCGCTTTTGGCGAGGTGAAACGATGCACGAGGCTGCCGATGTCGGTGACGAGCAGCAGGCCGCTCGTGTCCTTGTCCAGTCGCCCCACGCTCGTCACCGCAGGGTTGCGATCCGGCCAGTGAGCGGGAAGCAGCTCATAAATATTTGGCCCTTCATCCTGACTGTGCGTGCAGGCATAACCCACCGGCTTGTGCAGCATGGCCAGCAATCCCTCCGGCGCTTCGAGCGGCTGGTCATCGACTGTGATGAGCGCTGAATCGACGCGTTGATCCGAGCGCTTCACAACCACGCCACCCAGCTTCACCCGGCCTTCTTTGACGAACGCCATGGCCTCGCGACGTGAACAGTAACCGAGGGAGGCGAGCAGTTGGTCGAGACGGCGCATGGGGATGGGAAAGTGTGGATGCTCCATGCTCAAGGTGTCCTGTCATGCAGGAAATGTGTCCGCTGCGTCTTCTTCGCACTGTAGTCCCGGCTTCAGCCGGTTCCGGGCACTGTAGTTCCGCCTTCAGGCGGTTCTGGGCGTGTGGTGAAGGCGCACCCTTTTCCAGAGCCGGCTAAAGCCGGGACTACAATGCTCAAACGTCAATCATCCCACCCGGCACCATAGTCGCCCAGCGGGTAAGCCTTCCAAATACGCGCCGCTTCATCTCGCCCCGTCTCGCGCAAGTAATCATGCGAACTCGACCACGGCCAGTCCGTCCATTTGGCGACGTAACCATGCTTCACCGCGTTGTGGTGGATGTAGTTCACGGTCGCCCAGAAATGAGCTTCACTGCGCATCGCGCGGTCAGTGGCGCGATGCCAGCATTGGCGGCCTCGTGCATTGTCCTCGCCGTTCCAGGTGAAGGAGGTGCTGCCATGCAGTTTTTCCAGTCGTGCAAGAAGCGCTGGAAGATCGGAGGTTGTCGTCAGCACATGGTAGTGGTTCGGAAGGATGCACCAAGCGTGGATGACGGCATGAGCTTCTTCGAATGCCTGATGTAAAAGCGGAACGAATGCATCCATGCGCTCGTGAGCGGCCCCGAGGATCGGAGTGTGTTCGTAAGAGGTGCCGGTGATGAGATACTGGCTCGTCTGCTGTCCGGTATAATGCGGCGGGCCGTGCCACGGACGGTTCAACAACTTCCGGCGTACCAGCACCTCCTCGCGCATCTCAGGCGTCCATTTTCGCCACGCATACATGCCAGGATTTCAGCTCAGACGTGCGAATGACGCAAGGCTGTTCTGTAGTCCCGGCTTCAGCCGGTTCTGGAAGAGACGCACGTTTACCACGCGCCCAGAACCGCCTAAAGGCGGGACTACATTACCCGATCAGCCTCCGGGCCTCTGCTAGAGCCGCATCGACCTTGGAGACATCCTTGCCACCGCCACGTGCAAAGTCGGGCTTGCCGCCGCCTTTGCCACCGACAATGGGGGCGATGGTTTGGATGATCTTGCCGGCCTGGACCTTGGCTTGATGGTCTTTGGCGACCGAAGCAATCAGCGCGACGTTGCCACCGCCGGTGGTGGCGAGGACGACGATGCCGTTGAAGCTGCCTTTCAAGGCATCGCTCACGGCCACGGCGTAGTCGGCATCGACATCGCCGAGGTTCACGATGATGGCGTTGTTCTCGGCTTTGCTGAGGAGGTCTTTGGCGCGGCCGGAGGCTTCGCGTTGCTGCGCGGCTTTGAGGTTCTTCTCCAGCGTCTTCTGCTGTTCGAGCAAGGCTTCGAGCTTCTTCTCGATGTCGTGTGCTCCTTGGGCGCTGACTTTGCCGCAGAGTTGCTTGATGAGGTCAGCATCGGCGCGGGCGGCGTTGTAGGCTTCGAGGCCGGCGATGGCTTCGATGCGGCGCACGCCAGCGGCGACGGCGCTTTCGCCGACGAGGCGGAAGAGGCCGATCTCGCCGGTGCCGCGCGTGTGGGTGCCGCCGCAGAGTTCCATGCTCCAACCATCGAGCTTGTGGGGCTGACCGCCGATCTGCACGACGCGGACGAGGTCGCCATACTTCTCGCCGAAGAGGGCCATGATGCCGTTGTTGGCCTTGGCTTCGACGTAGGGCACTTCGCTCCAGGAAACGGGGTCGTTGGCGACGATGCGTTCATTCACGAGGCGCTCGATGTCGGCAAGCTGCTGCGCGGTGAGCGCGGCGCTGTTGAAGTCGAAGGTGAGCTTGTCAGGCGTGACGCTGGAGCCTTTCTGCGTGGCGTCCTTGCTCACAACTTCATGCAGCGCCCAATGCAGGATGTGCGTGACGGTGTGATGACGCTCAATAGCGTGACGACGCGGCGCATCGACGACGAGCTTCACGGTGGAGTCCACGGCGGGTGTCTCATCGCCTTCGAGGAAGTGCAGCCAGGTGTTGCCGACCTTGGTGGTGGCGCTGATCGGGAAGGTGTTCGCGCCGAGGATCAACTGACCCGCATCGCCAACCTGTCCGCCCATCTCGGCGTAGCAGGTGGAGACATCGAGCACGACGGCGTTTTTGTCCTTCATCGAGACGACTTCCAACACGCGCACGTCGGCTTCGAGCGTGTCGTAACCGATGAACTTGGTCGGGGCCTTGGTTTCGATCTCGCTGACGGAGACGACTTGCTTGTTCTTCTTGCCAGCCTCGCGAGCCATCGCCTTTTGTTTTTCCATCAGCTCATCGAAGCCTTTGGTGTCCACGGTGAGGCCGCGTTCGCGGGCGAGAAGCTCAGTGAGGTCGAGAGGGAAGCCAAAGGTGTCGTAAAGCTGGAACACTGAGGCACCTGGAATGGACGTAATGTGCTGCAGATTTTTCGCAGTCACGGCGAGCTCTGATAGCTTCGATCTAGCTGCGGCCAACGATCCCGGAACATCATCTGCCAATTCAACAGACCGACCTATGTTCCTTACTTTAATCAAGAACTCTCCTTCTTCATGACGCACGGATGCATCATCTCCGCCTTCGATGCCGTGACTCACTCCAACGCACCATTTTGAAAACTCTTCATCGTCCTTGGATGGCGACAAACAGACAGATGCCACGCTCTCCAACAACTCACGCCAGCCAACGATCGTTTCAAAGATTTCAATGCCCTTATCCAACGTCCGATTGAACGCTTCCTCCTCCAGCTTGAGCACGGCTTTGACCTGCTCCTTCTTGGTGCGCAGTTCGGGGAACACATCGCCCATGTGCTGGGCGAGGACATCGACGAGCTTGTAGAAGAACGGCTCTTTGAACTCGAGCGTGCGGCCATACTTCACGGCGCGGCGGAGGATACGACGCAGCGTGTAGTTGCGGTCGGAGTTGCCGGGCTGGATGCCGTCGGCGATGGCAAAGCTGAGCGTGCGCAGGTGGTCGGCGATGACGCGGAAGGCGACGTCGATTTTCTCCTGCTCGGTCACGGGCACGACGTGGCCCTGGGCGTTGGCTTTCGGCAGCGTGCTTTGGTAGGTCTTGCCGCACATCTTCGTCAGCTCGTCGAAGATGGGTTTGAAGACGTCGGTGTCGTAGTTGCTGATCTTGGCGTTCTCGAAGTCGGTGAAGTTCTTCGTGCCTTGGATGATGGAGCACACGCGCTCGAAGCCCATGCCGGTGTCCACATGCTTCGCGGGCAGCGGGACGAACGAGCCATCGGGGTTCGCGTTGTATTGAATGAAGACGTTGTTCCAGATCTCGATGCAGCTCGCGTCGCTGCCGTTGACGAGCTTGGCTCCGGCGCGCTGGCGGTCTTCGTCGAGGTTCGGGGCGCCGGGCGTGAGGTCGATGTGGATCTCGGTGCAGGGGCCGCAGGGGCCGGTGTCGCCCATCATCCAGAAGTTGTCCTTCTTGTTGCCGTTGACGATGTGGATGTCGGGATCGAGGCCGATGCCGCGGAACTTCTCGGCCCAGATGTCCCAGGCTTCCTGATCGCGGTCGGCGGGGTCGCCAGCGCCGGGCTGGTAGATGGTGGCGAACACGCGTGTCGGCGGGAACTTCCACTTCTCGATGATGAGTTCCCAAGCCCAGGAGATGGCTTCCTTCTTGAAGTAGTCGCCGAAGGACCAGTTGCCGAGCATCTCGAAGAGCGTGTGGTGGTAGGTGTCGAGGCCGACGTCTTCGAGGTCGTTGTGCTTGCCGCCGGCGCGGATGCACTTCTGCGTGTCCGCCGCGCGTGTGGGCAGGCCTTTGTGCAGCACGCCCGGCCAGGTATCCACATCCGCGCTGCGCTCGCCGAGGAAGATGGGCACGAACTGGTTCATGCCCGCGTTCGTGAAGATGCGCGCGCCGTCGCGGCTGGTGTAGCCGACGTTGTCACTGGGGACGATGGTGTGGTCCTTCGATTTGAAGAAATCGAGGAAGCTCTGGCGGATCTGGGCGGCGGTGGGGACGGCGGACATGGGCTGGAAAGAGGGCGCGGAGTATGGAGCGGAGGCGCAAGGTGGCAAGGGCGGGTCAAGGCTGCGCTGCCAGGAGGGCAGGGGGGTCTAAGCGGGGCTGTTTTGACCGTCTCGACGGCTGCTTGACCTTTTCGGCTGCTTGATCTCTTGGCTATCACTCTCCTACGCACAGCCAATACTTGTTTACATGAAACTGAATGGTCGAACTATTGTGGCGGCCAAGAATTCCATTACAAAGGTTCTTGGCATGCAAACCGCACCCCATCAGGGCTCCAAGTCTGGCAGGTCCGCCTCTGGATTCAGCCTGGTGGAGCTGCTGATGGCCATCATGATCATCGGCATCATGTTCAGCCTTGCGATGATGGCTTTTGGCGGTGTCCGTCAAGGTGCTGTAGATGTGCGGGACAAGCGAAACGCCCAAGAAATCGCCGGTGTGGCCGCCGCCGCCCTCGCCGCTGGGGCTGACTTCATTGTCGAAGGTGATGAGAAGGCCACCATTGAAAACCTCCGCGAAGGCTACACGCCGACCCATGGCATCTTCAAGGGCCGCATCTTCAAAGCCCCCTTTATGCACGATCCAGAAGTTAAAGGAGCGATGCGGTTCCTGGCCCTGAACGACTCCGGATTGCAGTATCGCCTGGATGGCAGCGGCAGCCCGTGAATCGAATGCGGCAACTTGGTTGATGGAGAATGCCGCCACGACTCAAGATTGAACCTTGCCAGACGTATCACACTCCGTGATTCGCCCACTCATCACTCTCGCCATCGTTTCGTCCGCCCTCGCGGAGCCTGCTTCGCGTCCCATCAGCTTCTCCAAGGAAATCCGCCCGATTTTGTCGGAGAATTGTTACTTCTGCCACGGCCCGGATGAAAAGAAGCGCGAGGCTGGCCTGCGCCTTGATGACGAAACGAGCTCCAAGAAGAGCAACGACGGCGTCATCGCCGTGGTGCCGGGAAACCCCGACAAAAGCGCCCTCATCGAGCGCATCGTGTCGAAAGACCCCGACGAGGTCATGCCGCCGCCGAAGCAGCACAAGACGATCTCGCCCGTGCAGGTCGCCTTGCTCAAAGAATGGATCAAACAAGGCGCGAAGTGGGGGAAGCATTGGAGCTATGAAAAGGTCGTGCGCCCCCAAGTGCCAGCAGGTGCGAAGAATCCGGTGGATGCTTTCCTCGTGCAGCGACTGACCCAAGAAGGACTGAAGTTTTCGCCGGAAGCCGATGTGGCAACGCTGATCCGCCGCGTGGCGCTCGATTTGACCGGCCTGCCGCCGACTCTCGAAGAACTCAACACACTAGCCAAACAGTCGCACGACAAGATCGTCGCTCACTACCTCAACAAACCCGCCTACGGCGAGCACTGGGCCCGCCAGTGGCTCGATCTCGCGCGTTACGCCGACAGCTCCGGCTACCCGAGCGATCAGCCGCGTGAGATCTGGGCCTACCGCGATTGGGTGATCCGCGCGCTTAACACGAACATGCCCTTCGACCAGTTCACCATCGAGCAAAACGCCGGCGATTTGCTGCCGAAACCGACGGATGACCAGCTCATTGCCACCGCGTTTCATCGCAACACGATGACGCAGAACGAAGGCGGCACCGACGACGAGGAATTCCGCAACGCGGCGGTCATCGACCGCGTGAACACGACCTTCGCCGTCTGGATGGGCACCACGATGGCCTGCGCGCAGTGCCATACGCACAAATACGACCCCATCACCATCAACGAGTACTTCCAGTTCTACGCCTTCCTCAACCAAAGCGCCGACAGCGACAAAAAAGACGAGGTGCCGCTGCACAGCTTCGACACGCCGGAGCTGAAACAACAACGCGAGCGCCTCAAAAACGAGATCGACACGCTGGAGAAAAAATTCACGACACCCGAGGCCGCATGGCTCGCCGGACTCGCGGCTTGGGACACCGGCTTCGCCCGCGATCTCGGCTGGCAAACGCCAAAGCCCGTCAAAGCGACCGCGAAGATGAATGAAGCCGCCACCATTCGCGACGACGGCTCAGTTTTGATCGCGAAGAACAGCGACACGAACATCTACACCGTCGAAGTCCCTGCCACCGGCGATAAACTCAGCGCGCTGCGGCTCGAAACTATTCCCGCCACCGGTTTCGGCAACTTCGTCATCACCGATCTCAAAGCCGAAGTCGTTCCGCCGGCCACCAAGGCCGCGCCGAGTGCGCGCTATGTGCGCATCGAGCTGCCAGGCGACAAGAAGACGCTGCAACTCGCTGAAGTGCAGGCGTTCAGCGGCAAAGACAATATCGCGCTCAAAGGCGTGGCGACGCAGAGCAGCCTGTACACCGATGCCGCCGCGAAACGCGCCAATGATGGCAACACCGAGGGCAACTACGCCAAAGGCAGCGTCGCGCATACCTCCGGCAGCGACAACGATCCGTGGTGGGAAGTCGATCTGAAGGCCGCGCAGGCGATTGATCGCATCGTCGTGTGGAATCGCACCGATGGCAGCGTCGGCAAGCGTCTCGATGGCTTTCACGTCGTGCTGCTCGATGACAAACGCCAGATCGTGTGGAAAAGTGCAAGCACCCCCGGTCCGGACAAAGACAAGACTTTCGCCGTCGCTGGTCCCGTGCCCGTGAGCTTCACCACGGCGATTGCGGACTATGAGCAGACTGGATTCACCGCAGCGTCGGTGTTGAAGTCGAAGGACAAGACCAACCAAGGCTGGGGCATCGGCGGAGCCACCGACAAGCCGCACGCGCTCACCTTGCTCGCGCCTTCGCCCGTTGTGGTGCCGCCTGGATCGACGCTGCGTGTGACCATCGCGCACAACAGCGAGTTCAAACAGCACACCCTCGGCAGCTTCCGCCTCGGTTTCACTGGCGATGCCCGCGTGCAACAGGTCACCAAGGTGCCGCAGAACATCATCGCTGCACTCGTCGCGCAGGCCAAACGCACACCCGAGCAGCAAAAAGCCGTCACGGATTACTATGTGCGCAACGTCGCCAAAGAATCTGCTACTGAGCGCACACGCGTCGCCGCTGCAAACAAGGAGCTCGCCGCGATCAAGCCGCTGACCGTGCCGATCATGCGCGATCTCGATCCGAAGCAGCGCCGCGTCACCAAAATCCAACTTCGCGGCAACTGGCAGGCTCTCGACGCCGAGGTCAGCGAGGCCACGCCCGCCGTTTTCAATCCGCTGCCCGCCAACGCGCCGCGCAATCGACTCACGATGGCACAGTGGCTCGTGAGCCGCGACAACCCGCTCACCGCCCGCGTCACGGTGAACCGCCTGTGGGAAAGCATCTTCGGCACCGGCATCGTGCGCAGCAGCGAGGAGTTCGGCAGCCAGGGCGATCTGCCCTTCCATCCCGAATTGCTCGACTGGCTCGCCGCCGAGTTGATGGACAGCGGCTGGGACATCAAGCACATGCTCAAGCTGATGCTCACGAGTGAGGCGTATCGCCAAAGCTCCAAATCCACGCCCGAACTCAACGACCGCGATCCCGACAACCGCCTGCTCGCCCGCGGCCCGCGCTTCCGTCCCACCGGCGAACTGCTGCGCGATCAAGCGCTCGCTGTGAGCGGCCTGCTCAGCGAAAAAATGTTCGGAGTGCCCGTGCGTCCCGTCACACCCAATATGGGCCTCAGCACCGCCTTTGGCCGCAGCAACGATTGGGAAGTCAGCAAAGGCGAGGACGCCCACCGCCGCAGCCTCTACACCGAAGTGCGGCGCAATTCGCCCTACGCTAGCTTCACCACCTTCGACGCCGGCAACCGCGAGGTCTGCATGATCCGCCGCAGCCGCACGAACACGCCGCTGCAGGCCTTCGTGACGCTGAACGACCCCGTCTTCATCGAAACACATCAGGCCATGGCGCGGCGGATTGTGCGTGAGGCCAAATCCACGTCGGAACGCCTCATCCACCTCTTCAAACTCTGCCTCAGCCGCGAACCCATCGCACATGAAGTCACCGCGCTGACGCAACTGCACGCCGAGAGCCTTGCCGCGTATCAAAAAGACCCCGCCGCCGCGGCGAAGATGGCCACCGAGCCGCTTGGACCTGCCGAAGCTGGCTCTGACATCGCCGAACTCGCCGCCTGGACCGCCGTGGCGAATGTGGTCATGAACCTGGATGAGTTTTTGATGCGGAGGTGATTCAATCCGAAGCCATGGCCGCCAAAAAATCCATCGACATCCCCATCCACACCGTACGCGGCCAGCGGGTCGTGCTGGATTCTGATTTGGCTGCGCTTTACGGCGTAAGCACGATGGCCTTTAACCAGGCCGTCAAACGCAACCTGAAGCGGTTTCCGGAAGACTTCTCCTTCGTTGTCAGTCGCGAGGAGTTTCTACTTTTGATATCACAATCTGTGATATCAAAGCCGGAGGGGCGCGGTGGCCGCCGAAAACCACCCCGCGTCTTCACCGAACACGGTGCCCTCATGGCCGCCTCGGTGCTGAACAGCGACCGAGCCAACTCCATGAGCGTCTATGTCATCCGTGCCTTCATCGAAATCCGCGAGCAGATTGCCGCGAATGCCATGATCCTCAAACGTCTGGCCGAGATCGATAACACACTGCTGATTCACGACGCCTCGCTGCGTGACATCTACAAGAAGCTGATGCCCCTTCTGGCTCCGCCGCCGTCAGCGCCCCGCAAACAGATCGGATTCCATCCCTGAACACCCGTCAAACTTGGTATCACAATCTGTAATACCAAAACCCGCACTTCCCCATGAACCCCATCCTTCACGACCAACTCCAGCTCACCACACGTCGCCAATTCCTCGGCGCGACGGGCCAGTTCAGCCTCGGTGCCATCGCCATGCATGCGATGCAGCAGGAGGCGACGGCGAATCCGATGATCCCGAAGCACGGGCACCACGCGGCGAAGGCAAAGCGTGTGATCTACCTGCACATGTCGGGGGCGCCGCCGCATCTCGATCTGTTTGATTACAAGCCGGAACTGGTGAAGCGCAGCGGGCAAGACTGCCCGGATTCGATCCTCAAAGGGCGGCGTTTTGCCTTCACCACTGGCGTGCCGAAGCTGATGGGCACGCCGCGCACCTTTGCACAATACGGCAAAGGTGGCCTGTGGATGAGTGATGCGTGCCCGAACTTCCACACGATTGCCGATGAGATGTGCATGATCCGCTCGATGACGACGGACCAGTTCAACCACGCGCCGGCCGAACTGCTGCTGTTCACCGGTCATGCGCGGCAGGGGCGGCCCTCGATGGGCTCGTGGGCGACATATGGCCTCGGCACGGAGAATCAGGACCTGCCGGGCTTTGTGAGCCTCATCTCCAGCGGCACGCAGCCCAGCGGCGGGCAGGGTTGCTGGGGCAGCGGCTTCATCCCAAGCGTGTATCAAGGCGTGCAATGTCGCAGCAAGGGCGATCCGGTTTTGTTCGTGAGCGATCCGGCGGGCATGAACCGCGAGATGCGCCGCAAGACGCTCGATACTCTCCAGGCGCTCAATCAGCAGCAGGTCGCGGAGTTTGGTCATCCCGAGACCGTCACACGCATCGCGCAGTATGAACTGGCCTTCCGCATGCAAACGAGCGTGCCGGAGGTGATGGACATCTCCAAGGAGCCGCAAAACGTCATCGAGGCCTATGGCGCGAAGCCGGGCGAGTCGAGCTTTGCCAACAACTGCCTGCTGGCGCGTCGTCTCATCGAAAAAGGCGTGCGTTTTGTGAACCTGTTCGACTGGGGCTGGGATTTTCACGGCACCGGCGCCGACACCGGCATCACCGACGGCCTCACAAAGAAAATGGCCGCCACGGACAAGCCCGTGGCCGCTTTGATCAAAGACCTCAAACAACGCGGCCTGCTCGACGACACGCTCGTCATCTGGGGTGGTGAATTTGGCCGCACGCCCTTCCGCGAAGGTCGCACCGCCGCGAGCAAGATCCTCGGCCGTGACCATTATCCCGATTGCTACACGCTGTTCATGGCAGGCGGTGGCGTGAAGGCTGGCTTCGACTACGGTAGCACCGACGAACTCGGTTTCAGCGTCGCCGAGAACAAAGTCCATGTGCATGACTTCCAGGCCACCGTCATGCACCTGCTCGGCTTCGATCACGAACGCCTCACTTACCGCTTCCAAGGCCGCGACTATCGCCTGACCGACATTCACGGGCATGTGGTGAAGGATTTGCTGGCGTAACACTGCCGATCACCACAGCCCGAACGGCTTGAACGCCGGTTCTGGCGAATCTGGTGCCAGCGTCATCTGCGGCGTCACCTTGATGCCCATGCGCGCATAAAGATCGAGCATCTTCTCCGTCGCCACGCGGCTGGCTTCGAGCACCATCTCTGACATCGCGGTGTTCGGCGTCTGCGGTGCTTCCTGGAGCTTGGTGGACGTGATCATGTCGTGGATTTGTTGAATCGTGTGCGTCGTTTCGTCCGCGATCTTGACTGCTGGCGGCACCGCATTCTCCCACAGACCCCATTCATCCGCAAGCGGCAGGTAGTCGTGCAAAAAGTGCCGCACGCTGCGCTCATATCTACGCCGCACATCTTCCTCCGGCACATGATGGCCGCCCGTCAGCACGCGAAGCTTCACGCGCTCTACCGCCTGCGCGGCCGAGTCGATCATTACATAGTGCAGTACAAAGTGATAACCACGCCCCTTCGCTTCCTGAAGCATCTTCACATACGTTTTGCCGCTCAAAGTCGATTCGATGGCAAAGCTCGTGCCAGCTGCGATCAAACTGCGCGCTTCCTCAATCAATCGCCGTCCTGCTGAAAACGCCACCAGCGACGGATTCACCGGCGAGAGGCCTTTCGCGATCAAATCCGCGTTCAGGAAGCGCTCGATGCCCATGCGCGGCAACAGTTCACGCGCCAGCGTGCTCTTTCCGGCGCCGTTACAGCCGCCGATGATGCAGATCGTGGATGGCATGACGCCGCGAGCATGGAGCAGACACTTGGTGCCGCAAACGCTTCTTCATTTCGTTACCGCCAGAGTCTCCAGCAGACCGATCGTGGCCCACGATGTGCCCCAGTAGGTGGAAGTGGCGATGACTTTGTTCTTATCTTTGGCGCGAGTGCTCGGCACGGCCCAGGAGCCGTCGGGCTTCTGCGAGGACTTCAAGAAAGCCACGGCTCGCTGCATCGCTTCATGCGTGTTCGGCAGTCCGCTGCGCGTCAGCGCATACATCGCGAAGCCGGTGCCGAGCGCATCGCCCGGATCACTCGCCAGCCAGCCCCAACTGCCGTCGGGATGCTGGAGTTTGAGCAAGTCATTGCGACGAGTTGCATCGTCCGGTTGCAGCAACAGCCGCGCGGCATGCCATTCGGTGCTCTTGCCCGGCTGCGCGGTGGCGAGAAAGTCCTCGGCACGTTTTTGTACCTCGGGCGGCATCGCCTCGGCTCCATACGATTTCAGCGCGAGCAACGTCCACATCGTCGTGACTTCGCTCATCTCGCGAGTCGGGCGCTTCGCCAGCGGCAGTTGGCCGCCGGGCTTCCAGGAGCCGTCGGGCTGCTGGTTTTTGAGCAACTGTTCGCGAAAGCCCGTGATCCAAGTCTGACTCGCATCAGCGACGGCATCGCGGCCCAGCAGCAAGAACACCATCGTGTCGATGTTGCCGGCGGAAACCTTGTCCACGCCGTCCTTGTCCTTCGACTGATTCCAATGCCGCCAGTCTGCCGCCCACGGCGTCCATTCGGTTGTTTCCTTGCGCTCGGGGTCGATCCCTGCTCGAGCGGCGCTGTTCAGGCTCCACAGCATCGAAGGAACTTGATGGCAGCTCGCGCATCCACGATCCGCAATCCACGCCGCGCCCTTCTCCTTCACGAACGGCAGGCTGCGTTTCACGATTTCCAAGGCCTCCTCCGCGCTGGCGGTCGTCACGACGGTCAGCAGGCAGAGAAGAAGGCGCGTCTTCATGGCATTGGCTTCAAACGTCGTCCTTCGCGCCAATGTATCCGGGCCGGACCTGAAAGCCCCACCCACGCCGTGCCGATACCTCCGCCATGAAAGCGGCATGGATTCTCCTCTCGTTCGCGGCCCTTCACACGGCCTTCGCGGTGCCTGATCCCGATCCCTTCGCGCGGCGTGCCTTTGGCGGCCTGCATCCGCGCGTCTCGCCGGATGGTCAACGCATCGTGCTGTCGTATCATGGCACGATCTGCACCATGCCGGCAGGAGGCGGCCAGTTGCGGCGGCTGAGCCGTGGCGAGGGCTACGACATCGAGCCCGCGTGGTCGCCCGACAGCGGTCGCATCGCCTTCATCAACGCGCCAAGTTTCGGCGGCGGCACGTTGCGCGTGATTGATGCGAGCACGGGCACGAACATCGCGCTGCCGCAGACCGTGCGCGGCAGCGGGCCGCTGTGGTTCGCGCCGGACGGGAAGCGTGTGCTGGGGAAATTCAACCTCCCCGAGGCCAAAACCGGCATCGCGTGGTGCGATCTGGCCACCGGCACGCTCACACCGCTCGCAGGCGTGCCGGAATCGTGGGCGATGCGGCTGCGCGGCGTGCATGCGCTCTCGCCGGATGGCAAATGGATCTACTTTGCCGAACATCGCGATGCGGAAGGCGAGCAGTCGGGCAATCAAGGCCCGCAGGCATTGCTGCGCCGCCTTCCGACCGAAGGCGGCACGCCGGAGACGATCTGCGAATGGCCCGCGCGTATTTATGGGCTGTGCGTGGCAGCGGATGCAGGGAGCGTCTTCCTCGCCACCGATCTCGGCGTGTCGCACAACGACGTGTGGCAGGTGCCGCTGAGCGATTCGCTGCGCGACGCGCGCAAACTCACCTTCGGGCAGGCAGATGAGGACGCGCCATCGGTGAGCGGCAGCGGCGATGTGATGATCTACAGCGACAACGCGGAAGGCGCGACCGCGCTCGTGCGCTACGATCTGAAAACCGGCGATCGTCGCACGCTTTCCATCGAGAGCATCAACTTCGGCGAACCCATGAGTCCGCTGCAACTCCGCATCGTGGACAAATCGAGTGACAACCCGGCCGTCGCGCGTGTGTCCGTGCGGCAGGAGGGCGGGAAGTTTCACTTTCCCGTGGGCGCGATGCACCGCCACACCGCAGGTGTCGGTCATTTTTACTGCCGCGATTCAGCGACGCTCTATCTGCCCGTGGGCAAGTATGAACTGCTCGCCTTTCGCGGCCCGGAGTATCGCATGAAGCAGCTCGCCATCGAGGTGAAGGAGGGAGTTGAAGGCACGGCGCGGCTCGAACTCGAGCGCTGGACGCACGCGGCCGCAGAAGGCTGGTTCAGCGGCGAAAACCACATCCACGCCAACTACGGCTACGGTTCATGGTACAACTCGCCGCGCACCATCTTGGATCAATGTGAGGGAGAGGATCTGAACGTCGCCAATCTCGTCGCCGCGAACTCGGACAGCGATGCTGTGTTTGATCGCGAGTATTTTCGCGGTCGTCTCGATGCACTCTCCACGCCGCGCACGCTGCTGTGGTGGAACGAGGAGTTTCGGAGCACGATGTGGGGGCACATGACGCTGTTTCATCTGCATTCGCTGGTGGAACCGGTCTTCACCGGCTTCAAAAGCACCACGAATCCCTGGGATGTGCCGACAAATGCGCAGATCGCCCAGCGTGCGCATTCGCAGGGCGGCACCGCCAGCTACACGCATCCCGCCAGCAACATGCTCGACTCCTACGCCGCCGCTTATGCCGCCAAAGGCCTGCCCGTCGATGTGGTGAGCGGCACCATCGACATGCTCGATGTCATGGGCTGGGTTTATGACCCGTCGCTGCCGTTGTGGTATCGCCTGCTGAACTGCGGCTTCCATCTTCCTGCGGCTGCTGGCACTGACGTGTTCCTCAATCGCGTTCCCTCTTCGCCACCCGGCTGGGGCCGCGTCTATGTGCATGTGCCCGATGGCCTGACCTATGAAAAGTGGGTCGCTGGTCTGCGTGCCGGGCGCTCCTTCATCAGCAACGGCCCGATGATCGAACTCACCGTCAACGACAAGGCCATCGGAGACACACTCACGCTCGACTCACCCGGCAAAATTCGCGTTAAGGGCCGTGTGCGCTCGCAATTCCCGCTCGAAAAGCTCGAAATCGTACTGGATGGCAATGTCATCGCGAACGGCACGCTGGCCGAGGACAAACTCACCGCCGCCATCGACGCCGAACTTCCCATCGAGCGCAGCGGCTGGATTGCCCTGCGCACCGCCGGTCCTGTGGTGAATCGCTGGCCCAGCCACTACGGCATTCGCGCACACACCAATCCCGTTTATCTCGCAATCAAAGACCACCCGGCCGATGCCCGCGCCGAGGCCGAATACTTCCTCAAATGGATCGACCGCCTCGAAGCCGACCTCAAACGCCGCGATCAAATCCCGCCCGGCGACTTGGAGCATGTGAAGACCCATCTCATGCTCGCCCGCAACGCATATCGAGCACTGCTGAAACGCTGAACCGCACCGGCATGAAGAAAGGGTAGCCGGTCGGAATGTGTCGCGCAGGGGGATCTTACCCGCCCTGCACCGGCGGCATGATGGCGACTTCGCCGCCATCGTGCAGCAGCGCATCGCGCTTCACATAGGTCTGATCGAGGGCGAGGAGCAGGCTGTTTTGCCAGTCGCGCAGCTTGGGCCAGCGGGATTCGATTTGAAGCATCAGATCGCCCATCGTGCTGCCTGCGGGCAGTTCGAGCACGATCTCATCGCTGCCGGTGATGTCGCGCAGGACGGAGAAGAAAAGCACGCGCAGCTTCATGACGGCTTGTTGGGATTAAGAATGCCGATGCAGGGCAGATTGCGGAAGCGGCCCTGGTAGTCCATGCCGTAGCCGACGACGAACTCGTCGTCGATCTCGAAACCGGCGTCGTCGAGCGCCACCTCTCGCAGGCGCTGGCGGCGTTTGCTGAGCAGGACGCAGGTGCGCAGCGAGGCGGGCTGTTGGGCGAGGATGCGTTCGGAAATCACGCTGAGCGTGAGGCCGGTGTCGAGGATGTCATCGAGCAGGAGCACGTCCTGGTCGTGGAAATCGAGGTCGAGCGGCCAGTTCACCTTCACTTCGCCGGTGGTGGCAGTGCCGCCGTGATAACTGCTGGCGCTGAGCGTGAACATGCGCACGGGCAGTTCGAGTTGGCGCAGCAGATCCGCCACGAAGAACAACGCGCCGTCCATCAGCGCCACGACGGTGACGACCTTGCCTGCCAGCTCCGCATTCAAACGCACCGCCATCTCGCGCACACGGGCATGGATTTGATCCGGTGTGAGCAGGATGCGTTCGAGATCGTGGATGACTCCGGTGACCGGGGATGACATGGGACAAAAGAGGGCGTAAAAGGCCAAAGCTGGCGTAGCGGAGGCCGCGCGGCACACGTTTCTTGTAACCCGAATGAATCCCACTGACAAACCGAACCTGCCCGACCTGCGCGTGAGTTACGACCAGGGCGAACTCGACGAGCACAGCGCCCCGGCCGATCCGGTGGAGCTGTTCACGCATTGGATCAATGACGCCCTCGCGCACAACCTGCCAGAGCCGAACGCGATGAGCCTGGCCACGAACGGTCTCGATGGCACGCCCACGGTGCGAACGGTGCTTTTGAAGGGCATCGACGAGCGCGGCTTTCATTTCTACACGAACTACGAGAGCCGGAAAGGCAAGGAGATCGCCGCCGATGCGCGCGCCGCCGCCTGCTTCCTGTGGACGGATCGCCATCATCAGGTCTGCATCAAAGGCGTGATTTCGAAGCTCGATCACGCCGATGCCCAGCAATATTTCGCCAGTCGGCCCTACGGGCATCAAATCGGTGCCTGGGTGTCGGATCAAAGCGTCGTGATCCCCGGCCGCGAGTGGCTGGAGCAGCGCGATGCCGAGTTGAAGGCGAAGTATCCCGAAGGCCAGGTGCCCTGCCCGCCACATTGGGGTGGTTATACGCTGCTGCCGGACGAAGTCGAGTTCTGGCAGGGCCGCGTGAGCCGTCTGCATGACCGCATCCGCTACCGCAAAGAGGGCGGCGTGTGGGTGAAGGTGCGCTTGAGTCCGTGAACGCGAGAAAACAGGAATCCCAGCTTGTCTTTCGTTGTTTTCAGTTTTTAGTGAAACTGTGAGCAAGGAACTACCACCCTGGGAAAAGGCACGCGAGGAATTCGTGGCCCAGTGGGGTTCGCTCGGCACGCAGTGGGGCATCAATCGAACGATGGCGCAGATCCACGCCCTGCTCATGACCGCCCCGGAGCCAATGTGCACGGACGAGGTCATGGAGAAGCTGCAAATCAGCCGCGGCAACGCCCACACCAACCTCAAGGATCTCGTCGGCTGGAATCTCGTGCGCATCATCACCCACAAGGGCGACCGCAAGGAGTACTTCGAGGCGGAGAAGGATGTGTGGAAGATTTTCATCACCATCTCGAAGGAGCGCAAACGCCGCGAGATCGAGCCCGCCATCCGCCTGCTGCGCGATTGCGCCGCCCAGACGAAGGACGAGGCCGCTGGCCCTGGCCGCGACTTCCACCAGCAGATGAAGGATCTCGACGAGTTCCTCAGCTTCGGGGTCAAAGTCGGCGACACCGTGATCTCCATGAAACACGCCTCCGCCCTTCAGTGGGCCATGCGCCTCCTAGGCTGATCTTTTCATACTCATATGTTTCATTAAATACTGAAAATTCAGAATAAACCAACGCGCTACTATGAATGACACGCCACTCGAAGTCCGCCGCATGCGCCCGGCTTCGGCGCTGACGAATCCGCTTGAGGGTGTGGTCGTGTGGAGTCCGGTGAAGTCGCTGTGGTTCACCTCGCACATGCTCATCGCGATCATCGGCGGCTGGTGGACAATCAGCCCGGGAGCAGTCGGCCTGTCGCTCGCCTTCACGGTGCTCACGCTTTGCCTGGGCCACACCATCGGCCTACACCGTCTGCTGATTCACCGCAGCTTCGCCTGTCCGCGCTGGCTGGAATACCTGCTCGTGCATCTCGGCATCGTCGTCGGCATGGGCGGCTCGTTTCGCATGCTCCACATGCACGACATCCGCGACTGGGCGCAGCGGCATCGCGCCTGCCATCCGTTCTTCATCGACCAGCGTCCCGTCTGGCGCGATGCGCTGTGGCAATTGCACTGCGAGATGCAGCTCAAACACCCGCCGGTCTTTGAGATCGAGCGCGAGGTGCGCGAGGATCGCTTTTACCGCTTCCTGCAACGCACCTGGATGCTGCAGCAGCTTCCGTATGCGGTCGTGTTTTACCTGCTCGGTGGCATCGGCTGGGTGGTGTGGGGCATCTCGGTGCGCATCGTCGTCTCGCTCATCGGTCACTGGTTGATCGGCTACTTCGCGCATAACCACGGCGAGCGTGACTGGCACCTCGAAGGCCACGCGGTGCAGGGCTACAACCTGCCGCACCTCGGTTTGATCACGATGGGAGAGTGCTGGCACAACAACCATCACGCCTTTCCCGACTCCGCGAGACTCGGCATCAAGCAAGCGCAGCACGATCCCGGCTGGTGGGCGCTGCGTGTGCTGAACTTCTGCGGCTTGATCACCCATCTCAAACTGCCCGCCGATCTACCAGCACGGCCAGAACTCCTTCCCCTCAAACCCAACACGCCATGAAAGAAGCCGCACTCTCTTGCCCCTCATGGCTGGTCATGTGGTTGCTGGCCGCATGCCTTTATTTCGCTCTCAAAGCGCTGACGCTGGTGAAGACCAAGGCTTCCGCACCCGCTTCAGAGATCACTGCCTGGCTGCTGTTTTGCCCAACGCTCAACCTCACCGGCTTTCTGCGCAGGTGTGCGGCATCTCCAAGTGATGCACGTCGTCTCGCCTTCGCCGGCTTGGTCAATCTCATCTTCGGTGCGACGCTTCTGTGGATCGCAGTTCCATGGCTGGCAAAGACGCCCATGGTGGCGGCCTGGGTCGGCATGGCGGGCCTCGTGTTCATGCTGCATTTCGGCTGCTTTCACATCGTCACAGCGTTTTGGATGAAAATGGGCCGCGCCACTGAGCCGCTCATGAAGAGTCCCATCGTCGCTGGGTCACTAGCCGACTTCTGGGGACGAAGATGGAACACCGCCTTCCGTGATGCGATGAACCTGCTCGTCTTCCGGCCTGTTGCTGCACGATGGAACGCGAAAGGAGCACACTGGCTGGTCTTTCTGATCTCCGGCCTGCTGCATGAGGCTGTAATCTCGCTGCCCGTAGGTGCAGGCTGGGGCGGACCGACTGCTTACTTTCTCCTGCAAGCGCTCGGCATCGAACTGAGCCGTCGCCTTCGTCTGCGGCAGGGCATCATCTGCCGGTTGTGGGCCTTCGCTTTCCTCATCGCGCCCGTGGGTCTGCTGTTTCACCCGCCCTTCATCCATCAGGTGATCCTGCCCTTTTTGAAAACTATTGGAGCCACGCCATGAACCTCGAAACCCTGCTCACTCTCGCTGGACTCGGACACTTCGGTATCCTGATCGCCAGTTTCATGGTGCCAAAGGCGCTCAACTGGAAAGCCAACCTCGCTTCTCTGCCGCCGTTCCTGCGCACGTTGTTCTGGGTCTATGGCGCGTTCATTGTGCTGACCATTGCTGGCCTCGGCATGCTCACCCTGCTGCATGCGAAGGCGATGGCTGCGGGCGAGCCGGTTGCCCGGTCGCTGGCAGCGTTCATCGCCGTCTTCTGGTCAGCACTGCTCGCAAGATTGGCTACCACACGCTGACCATCGCCTTCATCGCCCAGGCCGTGGTTTACATCTTCGCGGCGATCAAACCTCTCTTGGACCATGCCTGAAAGCAAAAACTGTCGAAGGCGGATTCGAGTTTCGATTCCCAACAATGCAAACCGCCTTGCAAAATTTCGCCACACCATGAACACCGACACACTCATCCTCGCCCTCCAATTCGCCGCCGCCGGACAGATCATTATTGCCGTGCTCGGTTTCTTTCTCGCGCGAATGCTCGACTGGAAAGAGGCCATCTCGAACATGCCGCTGCTCGTGCGCGAGGTGTTTCAAATCCACGGCTGGTTCATCTCCATCACGCTTCTCATTCTCGGCACGCTGACTTGGCGGTTCGCTCCCGACATCGCAGGCGGCACACACGAGTTTCTCCGCTGGTTCTCCACAGGTGTCGGCATCTTCTGGGGCCTGCGCTGTGTGATGCAATGGACGCACTATAGCTCGGTTCACTGGCGCGGCATCGCGGATCGCACAGCGATTCATTGGATCGTCTTCCTCAGCTACTCCGCGTTCGCCGTGATTTATTTGAAAGCCGTGCTGGGGTGATAAAACCATTCCAATCCTCAACTCAACCCATACACCACCATGAACGAAACCGTCATCACCTACACTCTCTACCTCGTGCTCGCCGTCACCCTGACCATCTGGGTGGCACGAACACTCCACAAAAACGGCCGGATCTTCCTCGTCGATTGCTTCCACGGGAACACGGACCTCGCCGACAGCGTCAATCACCTGCTGCTCGTCGGCTTCTACCTCATGAACATCGGCTTCGTGTCGCTGTATCTCAAAACGGCGGATGAAATCGCCGGCGCGCGCGGCGTCTTCGAGGCGCTCAGCGGCAAAATGGGCGTCGTGCTGCTGGTGCTCGGCGGGATGCACTTCTTCAACCTCTACGTCTTCACCAAGATGCGCCGTCGCGCCACGCTCGCCAACCTGCCGCCGCCGATTCCGCCGATGCATCGCGTCAGCAAAGCTCACGACATCCTCGACACACTGTGAAAACCTTCCTGCGCAAACTGAAGCTGTCATTCCTCGCGATGTTGTGCGGCTGGATCGCGTGCAACATCGCGATGTGGATTGCTTACGGAGTGGTTATGCTCTTTCGAGGGGAGCCTCTTTTTGAGGCTTACAGGTTGGACGTGACATTGATTTTTCTCGCACTCACGGGGCTGAGTATCACGGGAGCATGGATCATCATTTTTTTGCCCGTGGATTTGATCGTTCGAGACACTTCAAAACTAAGACGCCCAAAAACCGCTGCTTTGACAGGCTTGGCATCAGCCTTCTTGTATGTCGGCGGCTTGATGTTGATAGCGAACTCGCAGGTTCCCTTGGATGAGGCGGCTTGGTCCGTTTACAGCGCGTTTGCTTTCGGAGCAGCTATTACCGGCACCGTCGCCGCTTATGTCCGCGCTCGGATGGACCAACCCAAGTCTAGAACTGTGTCATGAACACGCTCACCATCTTCTACGACGCTCGTTGCGGCCTCTGCTCGCGCTTTCGGCGCTGGATGCTCGACCAGCCTGCTTACGTTCGCCTCGATTTCATGCCCTACGACTCCGAGCAGGCGCGGAATCGCTGCCCCGATCTCACGAACCTTCGTGTCGACCAGGAAATCGTCGTCATGGGTGATGACGGCTCACTCTGGCAGGGCGCGGGAGCCTGGGTGACGTGCCTGTGGGCCTTGCGCGAGTATCGCGAGTGGTCGCTGCGGCTTGCCAGCCCCGGCATGCAGCAGATCGCCCGCCGCGTGGTGCATTGGATCTCCACCAACCGCATCAGCCTCTCGCACCTGCTGCGTTTGCGCAGCGATGATGCGCTGCGGGTCCAAGTGACCGAGTTGGCCTGTGAAAATGGAGCTTGTGCGGTTCCAACGCGAAACGCGGCTTGAACGAAGGCGGTCGTTTGAGCTGTAATGCGCTCATGTCGTTTTCACGCGCCGCTCTCCTCGTTTTAGGTCTCAACGCCGCCTTGCATGCCGCTGACACGCGGCTCGTGCGTGAAACGGAAGCGCTAACCCCTGCGGAAGAACAAACCAAGCTCCACGTCCCACCCGGCTTTGAGGTCCAGCTCTTCGCCAGCGAGCCGCAGATCAACAAGCCGATCAACATGGCCTTCGATGCTCGTGGACGCTTGTGGGTCTCCTCCACCGTCGAGTATCCTTACGCTGCCGACAAAGGCCGCTGGTCCGATCCGCAAGGCACGCACGTCAAAGGCAGCCGCGATGCGATCAAGATCCTCGAAGACACCGACGGCGACGGCCACGCCGACAAAGTCACCGACTTCGCCAACGAACTGAACATCCCGACCGGCGTCCTCCCTTGGCACAAGCCCGAGCACAAAGCCGGTTGCATCGCCTGGAGCATTCCGAACATCTGGTACTTCGCCGACACCAACGGCGATGACATCGCCGACCACCGCGAGATCCTCTTCGGCCCGCTCGGCTACGAAAAAGACACGCACGGCATGTGCAGCAGCTTCCGCCTCGGCCTCGATGGCTGGGTGTATGCGACGCATGGGTTTAACAACACCTCGCAGTTCAAAGCCAAAGACGGCAGCACCCTCGAACTGCACAGCGGCAACGTCTTCCGTTTTAAACCCGACGGCTCACGCGTCGAAGCCTGGACGCACGGCCAGGTCAATCCCTTCGGCCTCGCCTGGGACCGCTACGGCAATCTTTATAGCGCCGACTGCCACAGCTCGCCCATCTACCAGCTCATTCGCGGTGCGCATTATCCGAGTTTCGGCAAACCGCACGATGGTCTCGGATTCGCACCGGTGATGTGCCAGCACACGCACGGTAGCACCGGCATCTGCGGCATCGTTTACATCGACGGCGGCGTGTGGGGGCCGGAATGGGACGACCACACCTTCGTCGGCAACGTCGTCACCTCGAAGGTGAACCACGACCACGTCACCTTCATCGGCTCCACGCCGAAGGCCAACGAACAGCCCGACTTCCTCACCAGCGACGACCCTTGGTTCCGCCCCGTCGATCTCCAACTCGGTCCCGACAACGCCCTCTACATCGCCGACTTCTACAACAAGATCATCGGCCACTACGAAGTGCCACTGGAGCATCCAGGACGTGACAAAGAGCGCGGGAGGATCTGGCGCATCGTCAAAACCTCTGGCATCTCCAAACGCCAGCCACCGCCGCAGGTCGACATCACCGATTGGCGTTCCGCTGTGCAAAACCCATCGCCCTTTGTTCAACGTGTCCTCCTCGCCAAGCTTCAGGACCAAGCCAATCTGGACGCCCTGCCCTCGCTGATCGAAGCTGCGCAGAAGACGCCAGCAGATGACACCAGTCTCACGCTCGCCTATCGAATCGCCGTTCGCGATCATCTCCAGCTCCCCGGCGCCTTCGGCCAAATCGACACCGCCGCTCACGATCAAATCGCCGACATCGCCATTGCTGTGCCCACTGCGGAGGCATCCGCTTTTCTGTTCCAGCGTTTGCAAAGCGGCGCTCCCATCACGCCCACCATCCTCGCTCACATCGCCCGCAATGGTGATTCCTCGCTGCTCACTCAAGCCATTGCTACCGCCAAGCAATCATCCCTCCAACACTCCAACACTCCACTGCCCCTCGTTCAAGCTCTCCACGACGGCCTCAGCGAGCGCAGTATGTCCCCACCGCCCGGGCTCCTCGCCTGGGCGCAAGAACTCGCCACGCAGCTTCTCGATTCCACCGCCAAACAACCCACACCCGCCTGGACCACACTTGGCGGCGCGAAATGGTCCCTCCAGCCGCGCAAGCTCGCTGACGACACCGAAACCACTGTCCTGCAAAGCATCATCAAAGGCGGTGGCGATGAGGAAAGCCGCACGGGCACGCTGAAATCTCAAACTTTCCCCGCGCCCGCCAAACTCACGCTCTGGATCAACGGCCATCGCGGCTTCCCGAAGGCTGAGGCACACGAAAAAAACCTCGTACGCGTCATCGATGCCGAGACTGGCCGCGAACTCGCCCGCGCCTTCCCGCCGCGCAACGACACCGCCAAATTCACCGAATTCGACCTCGCCGCGCACGCCGGAAAGTCCGTCCGCCTCGAAATCATCGACGGCGACGATGGCAAAGCCTACGCTTGGCTCGGCATCACCCGCATCGAGCCCGCCGTGGTCAGCGTGAACGATTTCCAAAGCGCCGACACCACCCGCGAGAACCTCAAAACCCTCGCCGTCATGCTCCAACACAGCGCCCCGGCCGCCCTTCGCGAGAAACTCGCCGTGTATATGCCGCCACGTCCCGCAACACCGCCGTTGCCTGTCTCGCCAGAGCAGCGCAAGCAACTCGATGCACTCATCGCTCAACGCGTGGCGGCTTTTGCGAAAGCAAAACCGGACATGACGGTCGGGAAGAATGTTTTCACGATGACCTGTGCCGTCTGTCATCAAATCGGTGGTCAGGGTGGTTTGATCGGCCCGCAGCTCGATGGCATCGGCGCGAGAGGAGCGGCACGGCTATGCGAGGACATCCTCGACCCCAATCGCAACGTCGATGCCCACTTCCACCTCCATACGCTCACGATGAACGACGGCAGCATCTTTGGCGGATTCCTCAAAGCCGAGCTCGGTCAAATCCACCTCCTCGCCGACGCCACCGGCAAAGAGCACCGCATCGCCAAGAAGGACATCGCCAAGACCTCGGTCACCCCCATCTCCCTCATGCCGCCGACGTTTGGTCAGACACTCGATGAAGCGACGTTCATCGATCTGCTGGGGTATCTGCTGAACGAGAAGGCGGCGAAGTGAGATGTGTTTACGCCTTTGATCCAAATACCCTCATGAACCCTCAAATTCTGTTGTCCTTTCTGCTCTGTATCGTGACACAAGTTGTAGCTGCCTCACCACGAGACGACCTTGGCTCGTCTTCCCAGCAAGTCAGGGACGATGCAGCGAAAATTCTGAGAGAGAGCTATAAACCGCCTGCGCGCACCCGCTGGGAGCCACTGCTCGCTAAAATGCGGCCCGGCATCACAAAAGAAAAAGTTCTTGAGCTTCTTGCCCCATTCAACGCAACAGCTGAGGAAGGCAACGGAAGCGGTCAATCATCGAACGAATCTTACCGCCTTGACGATTTGTGGCAGATGTCCTGCACGTTCCTACGCTCGGGTGCTATCGAGACTGTCTTCAAGGCGAGCCTTGTGGAGCGCTTGCGTCACATCTGGGTTGCACCAAAGTCGGGATTTACCGGTGTCTGGACCACCTATTTCGTTAACGGTCAAAGAAGCCACGAAATCCACTACGTCAGTGGCAAGTATGAGGGAGATTTCACCGCCTTTCACTCCAACGGAAAGACGGCGTACGTCCAGCACTACGGACCTTCTGGTGTATTTGGAGAAAACGCCGGTTATTTCCCATCAGGCCGCATCATGTATCAAGGCCGTTATCTCAATGGCGAGCAAGTAGGGACTTGGACTCACTACAACGAAGACGGCTCAGTTCGCTCCACCACTCAACATATGGCCTCCGAGGTGCTCAAGCCGCATCCCAAAGCCGTTCCAAACATCCATCGACCGGGCGAAGTGGACCGGCCGGAGATGGTGAAGTTCATTGTGACTGATCCGGCTTCGCTGCCGGGCATTGTGGTGGATGAAACGGCGGCGCAGCTGGTGGGCGAGTGGCAGTATTCCACGCACACGCCGCCGTATGTCGGGCTGGGTTACCTGCATGACATGAAAGCGGGCAAAGGGGCGAAGTACGTGACCTTCACACCGGAGTTGCCAAAAGCAGGCTGGTATGAGGTTCGCCTCGCACATTGTTACAACGTGAGACGCTCCACGAAGACTCCGGTGACCATCCATCATGCTGATGGCGATACGAAGGTGGTGATTAATCAGCAGCAGGAGCCGGAGCATGGGCGGCTGTTCCGCACACTTGGCACGTTTCGATTTGAAGCAGGCCGTGCCGGTTGGGTGCGGGTGTCGAACGAAGGCACAGAGCCGGACAAGGTGGTCATTGCAGATGCGGTGCAGTTTCTGCCGGTGGCAAAGTAGCCTTGTTGCGGTGCAACAAGGACTCCCTGTTCCGCAGGAACAGGGCTACTTTGCGTTGCCAGCGCCTGCCGCAGCTCAATAAAAAAGCCGGAGTCGCAAGACTCCGGCTTCGTAATTGATGGGATTTTTAATCCTCGACAGCTTCGGCGGCGGCTTTTTTGCGCTTCTTCTTGCCACCGGCATTGCGCAACGCCTTCGGAATCGGGTCTTCCTTTTTCTGAAGGGCACGGCGCAGCTTGCGCAGCGCGATGTTTTGAAGCTGACGAATACGTTCGCGCGTCACGCCGAATTCCTGGCCGACTTCTTCGAGCGTGCGCGGCTTCTGGCCGGCGAGGCCGAAACGGGCGTCGATGATCTTGCGTTCGCGTTCGTCGAGAACAGTCAGCAGGCCATCGAGCTGGCTGTGCATGTTCTTATGCGAGAGCAGGTCGAACGGCGTCTGTGCGTTTTCATCGCCGACGATTTCGCCGAACTCGGTGCTGTCGTCGTCGCTGATCGGGGCGTCGAGCGAGGCAGGGCGCATGGAGGCGACCTTGAGCTGGCTCAGTTTGGCACGATCAATGCCGATTTCTTCGGAGAGTTCGTCGTCAGTGGGTTCGCGGCCGAGTTCTTCGGACATCGCCATGGCCACACGACGCATCTTGCTGATCTTGTCCACCATGTGGACAGGAAGGCGGATGGTCTTGGACTGGTTGGCGAGGGCGCGCTTGATGGATTGTTTGATCCACCAGGCGGCGTAGGTTGAAAGCTTGCCACCCTTGTTCGGGTCGAAGCGTTCCACGGCCTTCATCAGGCCGATGTTACCTTCGGAAATGAGGTCGAGAAGTGGTAGGCCGTAGTTGGCGTAATCTTGGGCGATCTTCACCACGAGGCGGAGGTTCGCACGAATCATGTGCGAACGGGCTTCGGGGTCGCCACGTTTGATGCGTTCGGCAAGCTCGACCTCCTGGTCGGGAGTCAGCAAGTCAGTCTTGCCGATCTCACGCAGGTAAATCTTAATGCCTCCGTCGAGTTCCATATTGAGCGTTCTAGGTGGGTAATACGATGCAAAGCGCAAAGTCTTTGCCCCCGGCCATGACGCAGGGGGTCGTCATAATATCAGACGATCCGGACTTCGCTCGTCTTTTTTGAGCAAGTTTACGGCCAGAAAGGGGGGATGAACTGGGCGAAAGTGGCACAGGCATTGAATTTGCAGCCTCCGTTCAACTAAAGTTTGAGGGCCGCGTCAACATCATTTCCAAAAAATATCAATATTTCCTAACAAAATAGGCCTGAACACGGCATTTTTCCCGCTTTCTGCTCCTGTTTCCCCGTCCCGAGCCCCCCGCTTGACACCGCCCCCACCTTCCCCGACTTACTGCCCCCTCAAAATCTGCCATGCCCCGCCGAATCACCTACCGCGACGCCATCCGTGAAGCCCTCGATGAAGAAATCGCCCGCGACCCCATGGTCGTGGTCATGGGGGAGGAAGTCGCCCAGTACAACGGCGCTTACAAAGTCACCCAGGGCCTCTGGGACAAGTGGGGTGACAAACGCCTCGTGGACACCCCCATCAGCGAGGCCGGCTTCATCGGCATGGGCATCGGTGCCTCCATGCTCGGCGTGCGCCCGGTGATGGAACTGATGTTCTGGAGCTTCTACACCGTTGCTTGGGACCAAATCGTGAACAACGGCGCGATGGTCCGCTACATGAGCGGCGGCAAGATCAACGTCCCCATCGTCATCCGCGGCCCGGCCAACGGCGGCACCAGCGTCGGTGCCACGCACAGCCACACGCCGGAAAACATCATGGCCAGCTTCCCCGGCATGAAATGCGTCTGCCCCAGCAACGCTTACGATGCCAAGGGCCTCATGAAAGCCTCCATCCGCGACAATGACCCCGTCATGTTCATGGAGAGCACCATCCTCTATGGTGCCGAGTGGGATGTGCCTTCCAATGACGAACTCCCCGGTGGCGAACTCTTTGTGCCACTCGGCCTCGCCGACGTGAAACGCGAAGGCACCGACATCTCCCTCATCGCCCACGGTCGCGCCGTCATCACTTGCCTCGAAGCCGCACGCATCCTCGAAGAAGAACACGGCATCAGCGCCGAAGTCGTTGATCTCCGCAGCATCCGCCCGCTGGATGAAGACACCATCCTCGAATCCGTCGCGAAAACGCACCGCGCCATCTACGTCGAAGAAAACAAGCCCTACTGCGGCATCGGTGCCCAGATCGCCTACATGATTCAGGAGCGCATCTTCGACGAACTCGACGCCCCCGTGCAGCGCGTGTGCAGTCTCGATTCGCCCGCCATCTACAGTCCGCCGCTCGAAGCACTGCAGATTCCGACGGCCGATGTCGTCGTCGCCAAAGCCTTGAGCATTCTCTGATCCGCCTCCTTCGCACTTCCAACTTTCAATCCTGATTTCGCCATGCCCAAATTCATCGAAATGCCCAAGCTCAGTGACACCATGACCGAGGGCACCCTCGCCAAATGGACCGTCAAGGAAGGGGACAAAGTCACCGTCGGCAAAGCCATCGCCGACATCGAGACCGACAAGGCCACCATGGAATACGCCAGCCCGTTTGAAGGCGTGCTGCACAAGTTCATCGCGCTGCCCGGCGGCAAAGTTCCGCTTGGTGCGCCGCTCGCCGTCATTCTCGAAGAAGACGAATCTGCACCAGCCAACCTCGACGAACTCATCGCCAAAGCCCAGGCCGCCGCGGCTCCAGCACCCGCTGCGGAGAAAAAACCCGCCGCTTCCGCCACCAAGGCCGCCAGCGTAGGTCCGCGCCTGCCTCTTGCGCCGCAGCACAAGAGCCGCGCTGCGTCTGGAAACGCCAACCTTCGCGTCAAAGCCTCCCCGCTTGCCAAAAAAATCGCCGCTGAACGCGGTATCGATCTCAACGCCCTCATCGGCACCGGCCCTGGCGGACGCATCGTCCGCGAAGACGTGGAGAACGCACCAGCCGGCGGTTCCAGCGCTCGTGTTGCTGCCACACCGGCGATTCGCCCCGTCATCGGCCCCGATGACGAACGCGTGCCCACCAGCAGCATGCGCAACATCATCGCCGAGCGCCTGCTCGCGTCGAAGACGCAGATCCCGCATTTCTACCTCCAGATGGAAGTCGATGCCGCGCCGCTCATGGAGTTCCGTGCACACCTCAACGCCGCCAATGAAAAAACCGGCGGCGTGAAGTACACCGTCAACGATTTCATCCTCAAGGCCGTCGTGCGTGCCGCGCAAGCCCAGCCCGCCATCAATGCCGCTTGGGATGGCGATGCCATCGTGAAATTCAAATCCGTCGGACTCAGCGTCGCCATCGCCATCGACGATGGTCTCGTCACGCCCGTCATCAAGCAGGCGGAGAAGAAAACGCTGCTCGAAATCAGCCAGAGCGTCAAAGACCTCGCCGGCAAGGCCAAGAACAAAAAACTCAGCCCCGACGACTTCGCTGGCGGCACCATCACTGTCTCCAATCTCGGCGCGTATGGCATCGACCAGTTCGCCGCCATCATCAATCCGCCTCAGGCCGCGATTGTGGCCATCGGCAGCATCCGCAAGGCCGCCGTCGTGAATGACAAAGGCCAGGTCGTCGCCGGTCAGCGCATGTGGGTCGGCCTCAGCGGCGATCACCGTGTCGTCGATGGTGCCGTCGCGGCCACCTTCCTCGCCGAAATGCGCAAGCTGCTGGAAAATCCGGCGCTGATGCTGGTGTGAGTTAATCGCAAGTCGGGTGATGTCCTGATCGTTTCAGCGCGGCCATGAAAACCGTGCTGCTCTCGCTTTTATTCGCCGCCTCCGCCTTTGCCTCTGATGCGGGGCGACCCAACATCGTCTTCCTGCTCGCGGACGATCTCGGACGTGCGGACTGCGGTTTCATGGGCGGGAAGGACATTCAAACGCCGCATCTCGACAAACTCGCGAAGGCGGGTGCGATTCTCGATCAATTCTACGTGCAGCCCGTGTGCTCACCGACGCGTGCGGCGTTGATGACCGGGCGTTACCCGATGCGCCACGGCTTGCAAGTCGGCGTGGTGCGGCCCTGGGCAGAGTACGGGTTGCCATTGGAAGAGCGTACGCTGCCACAAGCGCTGAAGGAGGCTGGTTATCAAACCGCCATCGTTGGCAAATGGCATCTCGGCACCTTCAAGCCGGATTATCTGCCAACGCAGCGCGGCTTTGATCATCAATACGGCCACTACAACGGTGCGCTCGATTACTTCACGCACATCCGCGACGACGGCTTCGACTGGCATCGCGATGACAAGGAGAATCGCGACGAGGGCTACTCGACCCATCTCATCGCGAAGGAATCGGTGCGGTTGATTCGTGAACGCGATGCGAAGAAGCCGCTGTTTCTCTATGTGCCCTTCAATGCTGTGCATGGCCCTTATCAGGTGCCGGACGAGTATTTGAAGCCGTATGCTCAGCTCAAAGGCAACCGCCAGAAATACGCGGGCATGCTCGCCGCGATGGACGAGGCCGTGGGGCAGATCGTGGCGGCGATTGATGAGGCAGGCCTGCGCAAGAACACGCTCTTCATCTTTTCCAGCGACAACGGCGGCCCCAGCCCCGGCCAGATCACCGACAACGGCCCGCTGCGTGTCGGCAAAGGCACGCTTTACGAAGGTGGCACACGCGTCGTGGCCTTCGCGACCTGGGACGGTGTGATCAAACCCGAAAGCAAGGTCACCGCCGCGCTGCACATGGTGGACTGGTATCCCACGCTGCTGAAACTCGCCGGCGCATCGCTGGAACAAAAACTCCCGCTCGATGGTCGTGATGCCTGGCCGGCGATCACGCAAGGGGCGGCTTCACCGCACGAGTTCATCCTGCTGAACACCACACCGAACAACGGTGCCATCCGCATGGGCGACTGGAAACTCGTGATGGGCGGCAACATCACCGACAGCGAAGAAGGCGGCGAAGCGAAGGCGAAGAAGGGTAAAAAGAAAACCGCAGTCAAAGCTGCGAACGTGGAACTCTTCAATCTTGCCACCGATCCGCACGAGAAGACGAACCTTGCATCTTCAAATACCGAAAAAGCCGCTGAACTACGCGCGAAGCTAAACGAACTGGCCGCGCAGGCAGTTCCGCCGAAAAGCGCGCCAAAGGCCGCGGATTTCAAAACACCGCGAGTCTGGGGACAGGCCGAATGAGGCTCGCAGTTCTCACATGATGGAGTTCTGATACGAGTTTAGCTTCACCGACGCATCATCGGCCACATTCACCCACACATGCACGTGTGGGCGACCGCGGAAGTACCAGACGAATGACGGGCCTTCGATGCGCCAGTTGTCATAAACACCGTCGTCGCCGAGATCGCCCTCTTTGTAAAACGCGAGACTGCAATGATCGAGTCCACCCTGCGCGGTGAGGCATTTCATCGCCTCGTCTTGGTCTGATTTGCGAAACGGCTCCAGCAGGTGGTTGAGGATGCGCTGGAGTTCCGCTTTCTGATCAGCAGCGAACTCGGACACGGGACAGCCGGGGAATCCGCCGTCCTTGCCTTTGAATCCCACGAGTTCCTCGGTCGGCATACCCTGCGTGACGAGCGCGAGCGCCTGATGCTTCGCGTCGAGCACATGGTAGAGCTTGTTGGCCTCCAGTGCCTGATGCCAGAAGACGTTGTGCGGGTGATTCGGTTTCTCGTAGAGCGCATCGCCTTCGTGCGCATAGAGAATCGGGCCGCCAAAGGCCACATGCTCGGAGCTGTCGCCATCACAACGCAGCGTCATGTGCCGGCTGCTTAGCACGAACTCAAACTTGCCGCTGCCCGGTTCGCCGAAGATCGCGATGCCCTGCTTGTTGCCGAAGCCGCCGATGTCGTCATCGAGCTGCTTGTCGAAACGTTCGTGCCATTCGGGTGCCGTGATGCCCTCGAAGATGGTACGGATCATCGCCTGCTGATCAGCGGTGAAGAACTCGCTCTTGATCGCCGGCTTGGTGATGCGCCAGTTGTTTTCCAGGCGCGTGCGCAGCAGGCCGCGCTTTGGGTCCACATAATCCCACGCAAAGCAGACTTCCTTCCTCTGCTCCGGCTTCAGGGATTCATAGAGCAGCTTCACGACCGACTCCGGTGCTGCAGGTGCGGCAAACAACGGTCGCGGCGCTGCGGTGAGAGCCGCCAATGATGCGGTGGAACGAAGAAACGACCGGCGGCTCAATTTGGCATTCATGGCGCGAGACTATCGGAACGGCGAAGTTGGGGCAAGACTGTTGATCGGAAGGCAGGGCGGATGTTAGGTCATCGCATCATGGACCTGCCCGATGTCATCGCCCATTGCCTCAGTCTGCCCGGCGCGGAGGAAACGACGCCCTTTGGACCCGAGGCGCTGGTGTACAAAGTCGGCGGCAAGATGTTTGCCGTCACCGTGCCGGAGGATTATCCCGCACGCATCAATCTCAAGTGCGATCCCGAACGCGCCATCGAACTGCGCGACGAACACAAGGCCATCAAACCCGGCTGGCACATGAACAAGCGCCACTGGAACACCGTCGTGCTCGATGGCAGCCTGCCACCGAAGCTCGTGCGCGAGTTGGTCGAGCATTCGTATCAGCTCGTACTCGATGCTTTGCCGAAGAAGGCGAGGGAGCAATTAAAAGCGAAGAAACCTTCCCGAAGGGGTGGAAGAAAATAGATATGGCCCCTCCTGGATCACTTCATTCACTCATCCGAGCCGGCGATTTCACTCCGGCATCGGCAGATGCACCGGTGGCAGCGGCGCGATGATGTTCACGGGCCACGGCACAAATTTCTCGATGATGCCGGGGGCCAGTTCTTTGCCGCCTTCATAGGCACGGCGGAACATTTCGAGCTTGGCGTCGATGTTATCGACGTGATGCAGCGCAATCGCCTCGGGCGTCTTGGGAAGCACAGGGGAGCCGAACTCATGGGTTCCGTGATGCGCGGCGATGAGGTGCAACAGGTGCAGACGCACAGTTTCGGACGCGGGTTCGAGCGTGGTCCATTCCGCCGCCGCTGGTGTGTCCAGCATGTCCCGCCACATCTTGTTCACCAGCTCCAGACCGAGCGGAATGTGGCCGAGCATCTCGGCGGTGAGGTTGTAGGGCATGGTGAAGCCGGATTCGGCATACGCATTCTCCCAAAGCTTGCCGCAATCGTGAAACAACACGCCAGCGATCATCAAATCGCGATTCAAGTTCGGATAAACCCCCGCAATCGCCATCGCACAGCGCATCATTTGCGCCACATGCTCCACCAAGCCACCACGGCGTGCGTGGTGGTTCCGGCGCGCAGCACCGGTGCGGCGGAAACGCTCTCCGTGACGCTCCAGAAACGCCGAGCAGAGCTTCAGCAACCGTGGATCGCGAATGGACTCGATGAAGGCCACGATGTCGGCGTAATCCGCCTGTTGGCGTGTGGCGAGATCAGGATCGCCGAGCAGCAAGGTGCTTGTTTCGTCCCCCGAAAGCGGCCGCAATTGCACCTGACGTGGTTCGAGGCCGTACTTGCCGTCCACCCACTGCCCGGCGAGCTGGATGAAGGTGTTGCGCGTGAGTTTGGCCGCTTCGTGAAACAGCGGGTTATTGTCAAAAACGCGCCAGACGAATGAATCGCCGCCATCGACGAGTTTGACCTCGAAAAACGGGCTGCCGGAACTCGTGGTCTTCTCCAGGCGCGATTCGATCTGCAAGTGCAGCCGGTAAGGCTGCGGCGTTTGATTCGCGACCTGCCTAAGTTGCGTGATCGTGATCAGGTCGAGATCGCTGGCGAGGGTGTCTTCCATGCGGGCAGCTTGGCCGCAGAGCATGCAAATCGTCAAGAACGAAGCCGTTACATCGCGGGCTCTGCAATTTCCTTCCACGGACCTTGCTTGAGGACGATGTCGGGGACGAGGGATTGCCACTGGGAATCGCGTGAGTGGATCATGTTGCGGACTTCGGCGCTGGTATGGAACAGGAAGTCGTGATTGGGCTCTTCCAACGGGCGCACGCATTGGGTTTGGATGAGATAGCGCAGGAGATGCTTCTGCTCGGGGGTGACGCGGGCGTCGTTCACACCAAGGATCTGGCCGGTCATGGGATTGCCCATGGGATAGACATAAACGCGAACCTGGTTTTTGAAGAGGCGGCCAAAGGCTTCGAGCAGGCCGCCTTCGAGGTCGGTACACCAGCGTTCGTTGAACAATTCTTGGAACAAGGGCAGGCCGAGCACGATGCCGATGGGGCACTGCGTGTGGCGGGCGAGGTAGCTGCTGACGCGGTGAAATTCGGGGTATTTGGAGATGAGCACGTTTTTGCCGAGCGCCTGAAGGATGTCGGCACGAGCGAGGAAATCGCTGTCCGGCACTTCCGCTCCACTGGCGAGGAGGTTGTGCATGGTGATCTCGAGGATCTCGATGTTGTCGCGGGCTTCATCGCCGAAGTCGGCCTGAAAGGCGGCTTGGCCGCGCTCGATCATGTCGAGATTGAGCTTGGTGATAGGATCGAAGCTGCCGCGTTTGAGGAAGACGGGTTTTTTCCACAGGACATCGGAGGCCTGCCAGATTTCGCCGTTGGCACCGAACAAGGCGGCATCAGCCAGGCCGAGGCGCACGAGTTTCAACGCGACGAGGCGGTCCTGATACTCATGCGCGGTAAAGGCGGGGCCACTGAAGTCGATCATGTCGATCTCGACGCGTTTGCGGGTGAGGTCATCGAGCAGGCTTTGGAGGAAGGCGGGCAGGTCATCGCGCAGATGGAAGGCGGCGTAGAGGAGATTGACGCCAAGTTTGCCGAGCGCATCGGACTGACGCGCGTTCGAGTCATCCAGGAGCCGCACATGCATCTGAATGTCGTTGCTGGGACCGCCGGGTACGGTTTGAAAGCGGAGGCCGATCCAGCCATGGCACTCTTCTTTGGTGTCACGATAGGACTTTGCGCGCACGGTGTCGGCGAGCGTGAAGAAGGTGGTGGTGGTGCAACGCTTCGCGTTCAACCGCTGGATGAGCATCGGGTATTCGTGCTCCAACATGTCGCACATGCGCTTGCGCGAGACGTAACGGCTGCATTTGCCGTAGATCTCGTCGCTGATGATCATGTCGTAGGCGGACATGGTCTTGGCGACGGTGCCTGAGGCTCCACCGGCACGGAAGAACCAGTTGGCGATCTCCTGTCCGGCACCGATCTCGGCGAAGGTGCCGTAGATGGTGTGTGCGAGATTGATCTTGAGCGCTTTCTCAAGCGTGCCGGGGCGGTCGGTGGCGGAATTCATGCGGTTGAATCATGATGCGCATGCCAGGCGGCGATGCACGAGGCATTTGAAAGCGCTTCCGGCACCGTCAGGGTCGAGGAGCTGTGCTGGGGGCGCGTGTGGGCGGAGAAATTCGGCGAGGGTTTGCCGGGAGGCTTGTTCGAGGCCGAGTTCGCGCAGCCAGGCGGCGTAGTCGGTGAAGTTGATGTCGGCGGTGATGTCCTGGCGGCCGGGATTGGCATAGATATCGGTTCCGGTGAGTCTTTGATGGAGGAGATAAGCACGCAGCGTGCCGTGTGGCCGACGATGGTAGAGACGGGGGAAATCATCACCGTAGTCGATGGTGAGCATGGCTCCGCTTTTCCAATGCGGCGTCCAGCGGCGAAGCCAGTTTCTGATGCTGGGGTGGAATTCACAACGCTGCCCGTCTTTGAATGTGGCATGACGAAGGACGCTGAAGAACGCTGCGTCGAGATGGTGCTGATGAAGGGCTTCGGGCACCCAGACTTCGAGCCAGCGCTGTTCCGCAGCGTTCCACTGCACGAGCGTGGCGGGAAAGGCGTCGAGCAACTCGTTGTGGTAGATGAAGGCGTGACCCTGAGCTTGGTCGAGAGCGGATTCGAGATCGTTGTGCCAGTGGATTTTGCCTCCAAGACGCTTCTGCTGCTGTTCGCGGAGCACGGTCGAGGTTTCGACGATGTGGAAGGTGTAGGGGCGACGTTTCCACCAACCGAGGGATTGGCGAAAGGAGGCCATGAGTGATCCATCACCTGCTCCGATTTCGATGATGTGGCGGATGTGCGGCTGAATTCGCGATTCGGATTTGAACCAGGCCGCGATAGCGCTGCCGAGGCTAGGCGAGAGCGTGGAGGATGTGGCAAAATCGCCGCTTCTGCCGACGGTGCGAATATGGCGCGTGTAGTAGCCGCGTTCGGGATCGAACAGTGCCCGGGCCATGAAAGCCGAGAACGGCTCAGAAGCTGCGGATGATTTCATCGGCGATGATTTCAAGGCCTTCGCGGACGATGTGCTGCGGCTGCGAGTAGGTAAGGCGCAGACATTCGTGCGGATGACGCCACTCTTGGTCGATACCGTAGGCGAAGTAGTGGCCGGGGATGACGAGCACTTTGCGCTCTTTGAGCCGCCGATACAGCTCGGCGGCGGTGATGGGCAGACCGTTGATCCAAAGCCAGAGGAAGAAGGCGCCTTCCTGCGCATGCAAAGCCCAAGGGACGCGGTCACCGAGTGCGTTGGCGAGAACAGATTTGGCGAAGTCGGAGCGATCGCGGTAGAAGGGGCGGATGATTTCGGGGCCGAGCTTGATGAGCGTGTCGTCTTTGAGCAGCGGCATGAGGAGCGCCTGACCGAGATTGCCATTCGCGAGGGAGACGATGGCGTTCATGTTCGACAAAGCCTTCACGATGTGCGGATCGGCAACGATCATGGCGGTGCGCACACCGGGGAGGCCAACCTTGCTCATGCTGATACTGAAGATCATTCCGGGCTGCCACTTCGGCTGGAAGCCGTTGTGGATGACGCCGGGGAACGGGTGGCCGTAGGCGTTGTCGAGGATGAGCGGGATCCCGTGCGCTTCGCTGAGAGCATGGAGGCTGTCGAACTCGTTTTGGGTGAGGACATTGCCGGTGGGATTCGTGGGACAGCTCACGCACATGGCGGCGACGTCTGGCGTGATGCGCAGGCGATCGAAATCGACGTGGTATTTGATTTCGTGCGGCGCGGTTTCAACGATGCGCGGCAGGCAGGCGGTGAACTGGCCTTCGGTGAGTGACTGATTGGCGTAACCGATGTATTCGGGCAGCAGCGGAAAGAGAATGCGGCGTTTGGAAGAGCCGGTCTGGCCTGCGAGGAGATTGAACAGCAGAAAGAACGCGCTCTGACTGCTGGGCATCACGGCGATGTTCTCCTGCGTGACATTCCAACCGCATTCACGCTGAAGGAAGGCGGCGAAGGCTTCGCGGAAGATGGGATTGCCGCCGGGCGGGTCGTAGTTGAGCAGCGTGCGGTCGATGCTGCCGTCGTCGAGCATCGCTTGCATGCGTTCGCGCCAGAGCTGCTGCACCTGGGGAATCGCCGCAGGCTGGCCCCCGCCGAGCATGCGCATGTCTGGATGTGTGGTGAGCGCGGCCCCGCAGTCATCCATGAGCTCCTGGATGCCACTGGGGCCCGCGAGACGCATGCCGATGTCTGAGAAAGTGGTTTGCATCAGCTTGTGACGATGGGGTGCCCCTGATTACGGATGTTGAAGCTGGAGACGGTTTTTTTAATCTGCCAGCGTCTGTCAGTATTGAGACGAGAACTGCCGATCCAGCGTTGGTGCCATTCCTCGGGTGCAATCATGCTAAGCTGGCGTTCGCCTTCGGCTTCGTAAAGATGATGCATAGGGGTCCAAAACGGCGGCGATGTCTGTCATAGGGTGGGAGGGAGGGCGCAGGATGCAACGGTCTTTGAATTGAAAAGGGGCGACTGTTGTCATAATCTACAGCCATGAAGATCGTTTCAACCATTCTAGCAGCAGCCATGCTCTCCGGACTGCTCGCCTCCTGTGCCTCGTCCACGATGGACAGTACGCCGACTCTCGCGGAACTGACCGCCTATGAAAAGGTGGTCCATGCCAGATACCAAGGCGAGTATGATGCCATCGAACGACAGCGTGCCAGCGGTGCTATCAGCAAGGCGGAGTATGAAGAACGAAAAGGCAAACTCGACGCCAAGGTCGCCGAGCAAGTGAACGACGCCGCATGGAATAAACATTTCCTCGCCGAGTCCGAACGCAAGGCGGACGGGGTGCCCACACCAGACGCGCCGGTGGCACTCAATCCGGGATCCACGCAGGGGGAATCATTCTATCGTCCCTCAAATCAAAATTTTGGGCAGGTCACTGGACAGAGCGGGTCCGCCGGGATGGGCAGCATCCGTGCCGTCAACGAGCAGTTCGGCAATGCCCAAGCCACTCGAAATGATGCGATCTCCGCAGGTGGCACCTACCTCTCACAACCACCTCCGGGTTCCATCTATGATGAGAATGTACGGCGGTAGGGTCCGTTCGGGCGGCTCAGGATTTCCCGCCCATGTGCAGCGACTGAAATGCGGTGTCCCTGCGAGGGGAGGCGCTTTAAACCAGAAAGCCCTGTGAGGAGTGATCCCCACAGGGCTTTTGATGGCGAATTGCTCCGCCACATTGACCTCACAAGGAGGTCAACGCGTTACTTCTTCTTCTTGGCGGCCTTTTTGGCGGCTTTCTTGGCGGGAGCCTTCTTGGCGGCTTTCTTTGCAGCTTTCTTAGCCATGGTGTTTATCCTCTGTTTGTTGTTGGTTGCGTTGTTTTGTTTTGCCGCAGAGGCAGGCTTGCCTCCACGGACATTTTTTCCTGCGGCGGCCTTGGCGGCGGCGCGTTTTTCTTCAATCGCAGCCTGCGCGGCGGCAAGGCGTGCGACGGGAACTCGGAAAGGACTGCAACTCACATATGTGAGACCCACACGGTGGCAGAATTTGACGCTGTCAGGATCACCACCGTGCTCGCCGCAGATGCCGAGCTTGATGTCAGGCTTGGTCTTGCGGCCTTTTTCAATGGCGATCTGGATGAGCTGTCCGACACCGGTCTGATCCAGCGTGGCAAAGGGGTTCTTCTTGAAGATTTCGTTCTCGGTGTAGGGCATCAGGAAGCTGCCCATGTCATCACGGCTGATGCCGAGCGCTGTTTGAGTGAGGTCGTTGGTGCCGAAGCTGAAGAACTCCGCCGTCTCGGCGATCTCATCAGCCGTGAGTGCTCCACGCGGCACCTCAATCATGGTGCCGACCAGATAATCGAGCTTCACTTTTTTCTCGCTCATCACTTCTTTTGCCACTTTATGCACGATTTCGACCTGAAGGTCGAGTTCTTTCTTGAAGCCGACGAGCGGAATCATCACCTCGGGCTTCACCTTGATCTTCTTCTTCGCCACATCTGCGGCGGCTTCAAAGATGGCGCGAGCCTGCATTTCGGTGATCTCGGGATAAGCGATGCCCAGGCGGCAGCCACGATGACCAAGCATCGGGTTGAACTCGTGAAGGGCTTGGACACGTGCGGCGACTTTCTCAACCGAGACGCCCATTTTCTTCGCCAGCTCGGCCTGCGCCTTTTCTTCATGAGGAACAAACTCGTGAAGCGGCGGGTCAAGCAGACGAATGGTGGCGGGCAGTCCTTTGAGCGCGGTAAAGATGCCAGTGAAATCTTCACGCTGGTATGGAAGCAGCTTCGCGAGCGCTTTTTTGCGGTCCGCCACGTTGTCGGCCAGAATCATTTCACGCACAGCGTCGATACGGTCTCCTTCGAAGAACATGTGCTCTGTGCGGGTAAGGCCAATGCCCTGCGCGCCGAACGCGATGGCGTTCTGAGTCTGTTCTGGATTGTCGGCATTCGTGCGCACCTGAAGGCGCGTGGCTTTGCCACACCATACCATCAACTGCTGGAAGCTCTTGAACTTCTCGGTGGCTTGGGCCGCTTTATCACCATGGATCATGCCGGTGATGATTTCAGACGGCGCAGTCTTGAGCTGTCCGCCATAAACGATGCCACTGGTGCCATCGATGGAGAGGAAATCACCCTCCTTGAAGGTTTGTCCGGCAACTGTGACGGTTTTCTTGTCGTAGTCGATTTCGAGGGCGGCAGCACCACAGATGCAGACTTTGCCCATCTGGCGGGCAACGAGGGCCGCGTGTGAGGAGACACCACCACGAGCAGTCAGAATGCCTTCAGCAGCAATCATGCCGCGAAGATCCTCAGGGCTGGTCTCGTTGCGGACGAGAAGCACCTTTTCGCCATTTTGCTCGGCGATGACGGCACGATCCGCATTGAGGTAAATTTTGCCGGAGGCGGCACCCGGGCCGGCGGGCAGACCGGAGGCAATGGCTTTCGCCCTCTTGACGTCGGCGACATCAAAGATCGGGGCCAGCAACTGGTCGAGTTGATCGGCAGGATTGCGCAGGATGGCGGTTTCCCAGTCGATGAGCTTTTCCTTCACCATGTCCATGGAGAACTTCAGCGCGGCAGCGGCGGTGCGTTTGCCATTGCGGGTCTGCAGCATGAACAGCTTGCCTTCCTGAATGGTGAACTCAACGTCCTGCACATCCTTGAAGTGCTTCTCGAGCTTCTGACGAACCAGGAGCAACTCCGCGTAGGATTTTGGCATCTCCTTCGCGAGTTGAATGACGGGCTCAGGTGTGCGCACCCCGGCGACGACATCCTCACCCTGGGCATTGATGAGGAACTCACCGTAGAATTCGTTGACACCGTTGGCCGGGTTGCGCGTGAAGGCCACGCCGGAACCGGAGGTGTTGCCTGTGTTGCCGAAGACCATCGCCTGCACGTTCACAGCCGTGCCCCATTCAGCCGGGATGTTGTATTTGCGGCGGTAAACGATCGCGCGGTCATTCATCCAGCTTCCAAAGACGGCACCGGCGGCACCACGGAGCTGTTCCCATGGGTCGGAGGGGAACACTTTGCCGGTACGCTCTTTGACGAGCGCCTTGAAGCGCTTCACCAGTTCCTGCTGGTCGGCGGCGGTAAGATCGCTGTCGATGATGTCCTTGTGATATGTTTCGTGCTTGAACTTCTCGATGACCGTTTCAAACGGCTCATGATCTTCGCCTTCGAGTTTCTGCACGCCGAGCACCACGTCGCCGTACATCTGGACGAAACGGCGGTAGCAGTCCCAGGCAAAGCGTTCGTTGTTGGTGGCGGCGACGAGCGAAAGAACCGTCTGGTCGTTCAGGCCCAGATTGAGGATCGTGTCCATCATGCCGGGCATCGAATCACGCGCACCGGAGCGAACAGCAACAAGCAGCGGGAAACCTTTGGCATCTCCAAACTTGTAACCCATGATTTTCTCCATGCCCTTGACGGCGTTTTCCATCTGCGTCTGGAGAGCAGCAGGGTAGGTCTTCTTGTTTTGATAAAAGTAGGTGCACACATCGGTGCTGATGGTGAACCCGGGAGGCACCGGAAGACCAATGCGGCTCATCTCTGCGAGGTTGGCACCCTTGCCACCCAGCAATGCCTTCATGGAACCATCACCGTCTGCTTTTCCCGCTCCGAAAAAATAAACGTACTTCTTTTTATCTGCGCTGCCCTTGGATGCTGTCTTTGCCATAGATGTTGCGGATCGTCTGATGCGAATCGTGGTTGTTGTGTGTGTCTGTGTGGATTGAGGCGCGGATTTATAGCGATTGAACATATGATGCAAGCATTAGTTGACAATCAAAAGTTCAGAAGGCCCGCGCCGATGAACATGCCTTGGCGGTCTTTTGCACATCTGCATTCCATGCACGCCGTGCCACAACGCATGAAGTTCTCGCATGCGCATGACAAGTATTGACGCGTAGATTCAAAAGCGATTTAATCGAAGCGCATGAAGTCCGAGACGTTCGCTCAGAGGCGTCGACTCCTGCCTTTTCAAACACACACCCAACCGAAGAATATGAAAATCAAACCCCGTTTCAACCCTGCGGCGCGCCAGGGATTCACACTCATCGAACTGCTGGTGGTGATCACCATCATCGGCATCCTGGCCGGCCTGGTGATGTCTCAAGCATCGAAGATGATGGAAGATGCGCGAAAGCTGCAGGTGCAGACTGTCATCAAAGACCTGCGCATTGCCATTTCAAGCTACCAGGTCGAATACAACCGTTATCCGGTCAATTCCAGCATGCTCAGCAGCGCATCCGACGGCGAGGATATTCAAGCCTTGCCCACAGATGAGAATACCGGTCTCGTCAGCGCGTTGATGAGCACTTCTTCCTCGGATGATTCAGGTTCCACCAGCCTCAACCCCAAGGACATCAAGTTCATTGATCTCCCGATCGCCAAGAACGGCAAATTTGGTCTCGTCAACCAGCAGCCACCTTACAAACTGGTCGATCTTTGGGGGTCGCCTTATTATGTGCTGCTCGACACCAATGGCGACAAACAGGTGATGAATCCCGATTTAAACAGCTCCGACCCCACCATCGCGCAAAATCCGACCAGCCCGCCTCCTCAAAAACTGCCCACGGAAGTTGCCGTTTATAGCTATGGTAAGGATCTCGTGCCCCAGACGAAGGACGATGTGGTGTCCTGGAGATCGAAGTAACAGCCGGCTTTGAATCGAATCTTGAGCGCAGCGGGAATGACCGCTGCGCTTTTGTTTTCCGGGATCAGGCGTACTTTGCCAATAACGTCCCCGCTGTCGCCGGATCGACCTTCTCATAAAAGTCGTCCTCAACCATGCACACGGGACCAAAACCGCAGCTCGCAAGACATTCGGCAAACTCGATGCTGTACTTGCCATCGGGGCTGACTGCGATGGGATGGTGATGGTCAGTGTGGGAGCGGTCCATGTTCCCGGCCTTGCAGAGCGCATCCATCAGTTCGTAGCTGCCAGCCATCGCGCACGAAAGCGTGCGGCAGACGCGGATGTGAAACTTGCCAGGAGCGGCTTGGCGGAAGCCCGGATAGAAAGTCACTACTTCGAGCACTTGAATCGGCTCCAAGCCCAGCTTGGCGGCCACCCAGGTCACCGCCTCATCGCCGATGAAACGAAAGTGCTCCTGCACCAGATGTAGCAGTGGCAGCACAGCACTGCGTTTTGAGACAGGATAATGCGAGATCGCCTCGTCCATGCGTTTTTCCAACTCGGCTGGAACTTCAAAGGCCATGCGTGCGTGTCTCGGATGAAAAGGTTGGGTTAAATCAGCGGTCACACTCGCCCATGACGAAGTCCAGGCTGCCCAGCACGGCGGGAATGTCGCTGAGCATGTGGCCGGGAATCAGTTTGGAAATGATGCTGAGGTTCAGGAAGGAGGGAGCGCGAATTTTCAGACGATGCGGCACGCCGCCACCAGTGCTGTTGATGTAGAAGCCGAGCTCGCCCTTGGGGTTCTCGGCGGCAAAATAAACTTCTCCAGCGGGCGCATCAATGCCCTGGGTGGCGAGAATGAAGTGGTGGATCAACTCCTCCATCTTCATCAGCACTTTTTCTTTCTTGGGCAGCAGCCCTTTGGCGTCTGCCACGTTGATCGGACCTTCAGGCAAACTGGCGAACACCTGTTTCAGGATGCGAACGCTTTGCCTCATCTCCTCCATGCGCACGAGGTAGCGGTCATAGCAGTCCCCCTTCGTTCCCACCGGGACATCAAACTCGTACTTGTCGTAATCCAGATAAGGCTTCGCCTTGCGGATGTCATGATCAACGCCAGAACCACGCAGATTCGGACCCGTGAGGCCATAGCCGATGGCGTCTTCTTTGGAAATCACCCCGATGTCCTGCGTCCGCTCCATGAAGATGCGATTGCGGGAGAGCAGCTTGTCGATCTCGTCGATCACAGGTTCCAGTTCGCCGAGGAACTGCCTCACCGCACCGACAAAGCCGTTCGGCAGGTCGCGGATCTGGCCGCCCACACGCGTGTAGCTGGTGGTAAAGCGCGCTCCTGTGAGCTGCTCGCAAAGATTGTAGACCTTTTCGCGCTCGGTGAAGGTGTAGAGGAACACCGTCATCGCCCCGACATCCATCGCAAACACTCCGACACCGAGCATATGCGCGGAGATGCGGGCCAGTTCACAGCAGATCACACGAATCGCCCGGCCACGTGCCGGAACTTCCCAGCCCATGAGTTTCTCAACCGCGAGCGCGTACGCCACGTTGTTCGCCAGTGGCGCCAGATAATCCAGCCGGTCCGTGTAAGGCACGAACTGGTTGTAGTGCATGTTCTCGGCGATCTTTTCGTCACCACGATGCAGGAAGCCGACGTCTGGATCAGCTTTGGTGATGATTTCGCCGTCCAGCTCCAGGATCAACCGCAGCACCCCGTGGGTGGCCGGATGGCTGGGCCCCATGTTGAGCACCAATTTCTCCCCCACGATGTCCGTCGTGGCTTCCTCCACGGTTTCGAGCTGCCGGGCTGCCTTGGCGGCGGTATCCGGGGCCTCGTATTCTCGGGTGACGGTGGGCATGAAAAGCAGGGGTCTGGTCTCGGGCGTGAAGACTATCTATCTACGCTGCCCAAAGAGCGGCAAGGCGATTTTGTGAAAAATTTCACAAGCCACCTCAGTCCCTCATCATTTTGCATTATATAAAGGCAGTTTCCCGAAAAGTTGCCCACAGGCCCGGTCTGAGACAGACTGTCCCGACCATGCGACCCGTTTCCCGCCTCAACCAACGCCTGCTTCTCCCGGCATGGGCTGGTTTCTGGCTGATTTGGGCTGCAGGGGGCATCGCTCATGCCGCCGCCCCCGCTGATGGCATCCAGGACGACACCCGGGCGCTAACTGAAGAAACCCACCGCCAGCTCGCCTATGAACTGAAGCTGTTCCGTGAGGATTTGAAATGCGACGCCTGGATCACCGCCTCCAGTTTCACCCCGGCGGGCATCACCGTCCGGCGTCAGGCTCAGATCACGCGTCGCGAATGGAGCGCGGAGCGCCCCGCCGTGCTCATGGCCTATGATCGGGCCAGCAACAGCAGCGCCATGTCCTTCGCCCCCGATTTTTGGCAACGTTATCCATCCGCCGAACTCGTCGAGATCATGCAGGACACGCGCCGCATCCTCACCGATGCCAAGCTCACGCTCGACGAGCGCCTCGCGCTCGCCACCCGCTCATGGATCGACCGGCTGCGTGTCATGGAGAGCGTGCGGCTCAAGCAATCGCTCTGGATTCAGCGGCGTGAAAAGCGTTTCGCGCTCGCCATTCTCATCACGCTCGCCTGCGGTGCCATCATCGCTGCCGTGCTCGGTTTCGCATCACGCAGAAGGGGGGCGCGCGCAGGCCGTCGCTTCCGCTTTCCTGAAGTTCATGTCGGCATGCGTTTCGGCGCGGCTCACGGCGGTGGAGTCACTGCGGAGATCAAAACGAACGTCTCGGCCCAATAAGCCGCCACGAGGCCTTATTCGTCACCCAACTTGGTGCCATCCGGCTTGAGCCCCATGCCTTCCAGCTTCTTGTCGAGCTGCTCCACATACTTCCACGGCAATTTCTTGCGCTGATACTTGCGGAACAGCAGATCACGCAGCTCCAGCCATCGCTCCGGTTCCGGGTTCTCCAGTGGCATCCACATCTCACCGTCCGGGTGCGCGACCCGAAACAGCCATTCGCGGGAATCCCAGTACGCACGGATGTACTGCTTGCGGCCGTCTTCCAGACGTTCGTGCCATTCGTGGATTTGGTTTTTGGTCATTGAGAGCGTGTAGGATGCGCTAGTATCGCCCCCATGCAAGCCGCCAGCCCCGGCAGTTCCTCTGCCCTGCCGAAACTCCTGTTGTACCTGCTCGCCGTCATGATTGGCGGTGCGCTGCTGGCCGTGCCGCTGTTTCATCTTGGCAAAGCAGGCCGCGCCTGGCTTTCCGCGTCCTCGTTGCGCGACACCGGCCTCGCCACCTGGCTGCTGAAGGAAATCGAGCGCGCCCATTTCACGCGCTACTTCAACCGCGCCGTGCTCGTTTGCGCCATCGTGCTCATCTGGCCCTTCCTGCGCTGGGTGCGGCTGGATCGCTCGCTGCTGCCGACATGGAAGCCGATCAGCACAGGCATCAAACACTGGGCGCTTGGCTTCGCACTCGCCAGCGGCCTGCTCCTCGTGCTTGGCTTCGTTTTCTTCAAAATGGGCGCGTATCAACTCCATCCGCAGCCGCGCTGGTTCAAATTCGGCGAGCCTATCACCGCCGCGCTCGGCGCTAGCATCATCGAAGAGTTTTTCTTCCGAGGTCTGCTGCTCGGCCTGCTGCTCCGCACCATGTCCACGCGCTCCGCCTTGATCGCCGGCACGTTTGTCTTCGCCCTCGTCCACTTCCTCAAGCCCCCCGAGGGCTGGCAGATCGACGATGCCGCCGTCACCTGGAGCAGCGGTTTTCTCGTGCTCAAGCAAATCGCCGTCGGCTTCGGGAACGTGCAGTTCCTCCTCGCCGAATTCGCCACGCTCTTCGCCGTCGGCTGGGTACTCGCGCAGGTGCGCCTGCAGACCGGCGCGTTGTGGGCCGGCATCGGCCTGCACGGCGGCTGGGTCTTCGGCTTGAAATACTTCAGCGCCCTCACCACCCACACAGGCGGCTGGCTGCCCTGGATCGGCGCAAACTTGAAAATCGGCCTCGCCCCGCTGCTCACCGTCCTCCTCACCGGCTGGATCGCCTCCAGGCTGCTGCGCACCGATAATTCATTTGGCTAACTAATGTCGCTCGGCTTAGCGCGCCCATAGAAGCGAACAGCATCACCTACGCGATGGGCAAGACTCTGAAGGCTTTCGAGATGAGGATTGTGCCACCAGTCGTCTGAGTATTCGAAAGACTTGTAGGCATAATCGTCCGAAAAGCGATCCAGAAGCACCTTGTCCTCTGAGCCAATCCCGATGCTACTAAGAGCAGTAAATGACTCCACACGCGAAAGCAGCGCCGAGATTTTGTGACCCAGCACGCGGGTGATTTCATGCTCGGAGACATTGTGATGAACCAGAACAACCTTGAGAGCCAGTTCGATGCTGCGAAAGAATAGGAAAACGCAGGGCATGACAGCAAACCCCACATAACCAGAAGAGTGAATCTTTTCCAAAGTCGAGTCACCTGCGTCGCGATAACCAGAACAGAGTATCCAAAAGGCTGATGATGATGGCAAGCTGGGTCTCGAAGGCATGCCGCATGCTTACCTCGTTCAATTGCCTAACTGCAAGCCCTTCACATGAAATCATTTGCAGCGATTGCCCAGACACGGAATCATGCCCACGCAGCAGCCCCTCGCCCGGGTGGCGGAATTGGTAGACGCGCCAGACTTAGGATCTGGTTTGGCAACAAGTGCAGGTTCGAGTCCTGTCCCGGGCACTGGAGCTTCACTGGCGGAATCGCCAACGCCCTTCACATGCTTCATCGGCCACGAGCTTCGCAGCAAGGTCCGCGCTCATGTAGGAAGGCCTCCCGCCTTGCTTTGTATAAATAATGACCTTGCCAACATCTGGTCCACTCACAAATCGAACCGCAGAAAACGAATGTGTCGTCTGGGCTTCATCTCCCGTGGCGACATCAAAGACTGCGAGCCTGAAGTTGTCATTGATAGGATTTGTCCATTCCATTTTCTGCACCCAGCTTAATTTTCCCTCTGGAATGCAGATGCTGCGCTTACTCAACTCAAGTTTCATATCTGTTTAAGAGGTGTCACTTGATTCAGTTGAGTCAACGATGAGTTCCGGGACATGCAATTCAACTACGTCCTCGGGGGCACCCCAGTCTCGTGACCATTGGATGCAAGCGCAGGTCACGTTTTGCGTTCCCATGCACGCCATGCGTTTCTTCACTCTTGTTCTCCTCGCCCTCGGTTCGTCGCTGTTCGCCGCAGCACCGCCCAACATCATCTTCATCCTCGCGGATGACTTCGGCTATGGCGATCTCGGCTGCATGGGCTGCACGGACATCTCGACCCCGAACATCGACCGTCTCGCGACGGAAGGCGTGAAGTTCACTGACTTTTACGCGAACGCGCCCGTCTGCACGCCCACGCGCACCGGCTTCATGACTGGACGCTGGCAGCAGCGATGTGGGCTCGAGTTCGCGTTCGGTTATCAGGTGGAGCAGTTCCGCCGCGTGAAGGGCGCATGGGTGCCCGAGCCCGACATTCACGCCCTCGGCCTGCCTTTGACGGAAATCACCATTGCGCAGAAGTTCAAAGCGGCCGGTTATACCACCGGGGCCTTCGGCAAATGGCATCTCGGCTTCAAAGACGAGTACAATCCGACCAAACGCGGCTTCGATGAGTATTTCGGCGAACTGCTCGGCCACGCGGACTACTACAAGCACACCTACTACGACGGCACCTACGCCCTGCGCGATGGCTTGGAGCCCGTGAAGCGCGATGGCTACTTCACCGATCTCATCAACGAACGCGCCGTGAAGTTCATCCGAGATCACAAAGCCGCACCCTTCTTCATGTATGTGCCTCATCTAGCCGTTCACGCGCCGTTCGAAGCCCCTGACGCGCCCGAGACACCGATGGTGACCAAAGAAAGCATGCACCACGGCAGCCGCGCCATTTACAAGGCCATGGTCGAGCGCATCGACCTCGGCGTTGGCCAGATGCTCGCCGAACTCGAAAAACACGGCCTCGCCGACAACACGCTCGTCGTTTTTTCCAGCGACAACGGCGGCGAGCGCTACAGCCGCAATCTGCCTCTCTTCCATCATAAGGCCACCGTCTGGGAAGGCGGCATCCGCGTGCCCTGCGTGATGCGCTGGCCCGCGAAACTGCCCAAAGGCAAGGTCACTGCACAAATGGCCATCACCATGGACCTCCACGCAACCTTCACTGAACTTGCCGGAGCCAAAACACCTTCGGAAAAGCGGCTCGATGGCATCAATCTCATCCCGCTCCTCACCGGCGATGCCCAACCCGTCGAACGCACCTTCTTCTGGCGCATTGACCGCTCGAATCGCAAACAGAAGGCGATCCGTCACGGAAAATGGAAGTACATCAACGACGGCAACACCATGGACCTCCTCTTCGACCTCGAAGCCGACATCAGCGAGCGCGTGAACCTCGGCTACCAGCACCCCGACATCCTCGCAGACCTCAAAGCCAAGCTGAAAGCGTGGGAAGCCGAGATGGATGCGAGTGAGCGGGAAGTTTGGGTGAGGTGAAAGCACGAATGACACATTGCCCGCAGCAACACTCTGCGTATCACTCGCTCACCATGAAACGCTCCGCACTCCCCACGCTCGCTTTTTCTCTTTTCACCACCGCCGTGCTCGCAGAGGGCGGCTTTTACGGCGATCCACCGGACGCCACGCATCCGTGGGCGATTCATGACATGAACCGGCCGCAGCCGATGCGTGTGGAGCCCGGGACGTTCAGTTCGCAGGAAGTGCCGGGTACGCCGCCTTCGGACGCGGTCATCCTGTTCGGCGGGAAGCCGGAGGAGATCGAGAAATGGATCTCGGACAAGAATGGCGAACCGACGAAGTGGGTCGTCAAAGACAACGTGCTGCAATGCGTGCCAGGCAGCGGCTACATCCGCACGAAGGAAGAATTCTCCGACTGCCAGCTTCACATCGAGTGGAGCGCGCCAAACAAGGTCGAAGGCAACAGCCAGGGCCGTGGCAACAGCGGCGTGTTTCTCATGGGCCAGGTCGAGGTGCAGGTGCTCGACAATTACAACAACCCCAGCTACCCCGACGGCATGGCGTCATCCATCTACGGCATCAATCCGCCGCTGGCGAACCCGCTGCGTGCTCCCGGCGAGTGGCAGACCTACGACATCGTCTTCCGCCGCCCGATCTTCAAAGACGGCAAGGAAATCGATCCCGGTTACATCACGGTGTTCGTGAATGGCGTGCTCACGCAGGACCACACGCCGCTCGAAGGCGGTGGCGGGCACATGAAGCGCTCCAAACCCAGGGCATTTCCAGACCAAGGCCCGCTCAAAATCCAGGACCACGGCAATCCCGTGCGCTTCCGCAACATCTGGTATCGCCCGCTTCCGAAACGTGCTGTCGAAGGCGGCGAAGCCAGTCGCATGAGCGAGGAAGCTACCGCTGCGAAGCGTGCCGAGATCGCCAAAGGCATCCGTGAGGACGCCACGAAGCTCGAAGGCAATGCGAAGATGCTCCGCCTCTTCGAATCGCTCTGCTACGAGCCGAACGAAGATGCGAACCACACCGCCACACTGATGCTCGGTGCTTTTGTCACCGACATGAAGAACACGGCGGCGGACAAGATCGAATCCAAGAAAGGCGAGATCATGCAGGTGACGAAAGCGCTGCGTTACCTGACGCAGTTCAAGTTCATCCCCGACAATTTGAAAGCGAAGGCTGATCTCGAAGCCATCATCAAGGCCCAGGACTGGGAGCCGAAGAAGAAGTGAGGTGGGTAGGGCTCTTGCTCCGCAAGAGCCATCTGACGGTGGGCTGAGGACAGCCCGCCCTATCTATCAAACCGCGTCCGCCGCCAGCGCGGCATTACCGATGATGCCGGCCTCATTGCTGAAGCGGGCGGGCAAGATTTGCAGGCGCTCCCAGACCACGGTGCTGAGCATGCTCTGCACTTTGCGTTTGAGCGGCCCAAAGATCAGATCACCTGCCTGCGCGACGCCGCCGCCGATGACGAAGGCATCGGGATTGAGCAGCCAGGCGATGCTGGCGATGGCGGTGCCGAGCCAGTCGGCCACTTCGCCCCAGATTTGACGCGCGATGTCATCACCGGCCTGCGCAGCATCGGCGATCTTCTTCGGTGTGCAGTCAGCGATATCTTTTTCGATGCCCGCCTCGGCGTAGCGCTGCACGGCGTGCTCGGCGATCTGCTGGTTGCCGGTGTATTTTTCCAAGGCACCCAGATTGCCGTAATGACCGGGCTTACCGTCGAAATGAATGCTCATCTGGCCGATCTCGCCCGCCACGAAGCCGCTGCCGCGGAACATCTTGCCGTCCAGCACGACACCACCACCGATGCCGGTGCCCATGGTGAGGCCAATGACGTTTTTGAGGCCGCGTGCGGCACCGTAACGAAACTCGGCATAGGCCATCGCGTTGGCGTCGTTTTCGACGAGCACCGGAAGACCGGTCTTTTCGCTGAGGATGGCCTTGAGCGGCACGTGCTTCCAGCCGGGGACGTTCGTCAGCTCATGCACGAAGCCGTGATCGAAATCAACGAGGCCCGGCACGCCGACGCCGATGGCGCAGATGTCCGGGTATTTCTGTTGCAGCTTCGCGACGCGGGCGGCCATCTCGCCGATGAGCGCGGCCGGGCCGTGGAACTGGGCGGTGGGGATGGGTTCGTCGGTGACGAGAAGTTCATCGCCCCGGCACACGCCGAGTTTCACGGAGGTGCCGCCGAAGTCGATGCCGATGGAGGTTTTTGCAGAGTCAGCCATAACAACCCGCCTCAGAGCGGGGCGCGGAGATTGCCCACCAAACGCAGTCCGTGCAAGGTCAAATCAGGGTCCACAACGATGCGTTCGCTCATCCCGGAGATGATCCACTCCGCATCGCCGCCGGTGGCGACGACATGGGTGTTCTTGCCGCCGAGTTCCTTTTTCAGGGCCTCCAGGATGCCTTTGACCATGCCACGGTAGCCAAAGGCAGCTCCAGCGAGGATCGCGGCCTCGGTGGACTGGCCGATGACGCTGGCAGGCTCGTGCAAATCGACGCGCGGCAGCAACGCGGTGCGTTCGTGGAGGTAATCCGTCATCAGACGCAAGCCGGGGGCGATGACACCGCCGATGTAGAACTTGTCCGCGCTCAGGATGTCGAAAGTCACGGCGGTGCCGAAGTCGATGACGATGCCGGGGGCGCCGTGCATCTGCGCGAGCGCCACGGCATTCGCGAGGCGGTCAGGACCGATGCTGTCGGGCTTCGGATAGCGAATGCCGATGCCCAGCGGCGTGCCGTAGCGCAGTTCGAGGAGATTTTCGCCAAACACCTCACGAAACGCTGGCACGGTCTTCGGCACGACACTGCAAATCACGGCGCTTTCGAATTCCCAGCCACGGGTGACTTCGCGCACGGCATCGGGCGAAAGCTCGCGTGTGGCATGTTCGCGGCGGTCGAGGATGGCGTCACGCGTGGCGAGCCCGAATTTGGTGCGACCGTTGCCGACATCGATGAGCAACCGCTGGCTCATGGTTTGGCCGGTTCAGCTTCCTTTTTCGGCTCTTCCTTCGGCGCTTCGCCAAAGGTGCGGACTTCGATCATGCCTTCAGGAGCAGCTTTCTTGGCCGGTTCGGTTTGCGGAACTTTGACCGGTGCCGTTGCGACCGCGCCAACAGCCTCTTCGACCGGCAAGGCCTTGAGCGGATCCTTCACCACCTGCACGCAGGGATAGAGCATGTTGTAGTTGTGACGCAACGCGGCGGGGAAGGCGACGCGGCCCGGCTCGGTGACGTTTTCGCGCAGCAGTTTGCCCGCAAGACTGGCAAACACCTCGCTGCCGAGCTTGGCGGCCTTTTCAGCGAGGCCGTTCACCACCTGACCGGCGGCATTGGCCGCGGACTTGCCAGCACTGCGAAACATGTCGCTGCTGATGCGGCGGTCCTGGATCGAAATGTAGGCCTGCGCGGAGAGCAGTGCTCCGTCGGGGGCGAAGTTCATTTCCAGGCTCGCGTGATCGTCCGCCGAGAACATGCCGCGCACATGATCGACACGCATGGAGATGAAAATGCCGCCGTCAGGTGACTTGGTGATCTCCGGCTTGTAGGTGCGGTAGTCGCTTTCGGAAAACTTGTACTCCGCCGCCTTGCCGTCCTCTTTCTTCCAGCCACCAAGGCTTTTCCCAAATTCATCCATGTCCACTTCCACGCCAGCGTGGGCAGCGACGGCGGAAAGGGCGAGGAAGATGAGCGGGCGGAGGTTCATGGGCGCCCAAGGTGGGGCATAAAACGACTTTTTCAACCGCTCCAGCCCCCAAAGGCTGGGACTATCCGATCAAGTCAACCGCCCGGTGATGTATGCCTCGGTCAGAGGATCGTTGGGATGATGGAAGATCGTCATCGTATCGTCCTCCTCGATCAGCTTGCCTTTGTAAAAGAACGCGGTGCGGTCGGCGATGCGCTTGGCCTGCTCCATGTTGTGCGTGACGATGACGAAAGTGTACTGGCCGCGCAGTTGCAGGATCAGCTCCTCAATGCGCGCGGTGGCGATGGGGTCGAGCGCGGCGCAGGGCTCGTCCATGAGCAGGATGCGCGGCTGCAAGGCGATGGCGCGGGCGATGCACAAACGCTGCTGCTGGCCGCCGGAAAGGCCGGTGGCCATCTCATGGAGACGGTCTTTGACCTCATCCCACAGCGCGGCGGACTTGAGGCTGCGTTCGGCGGCTTCTTCGAGGTCGTGGCGATCCTTGATGCCGGCGACACGCAGGCCATAGACGGCGTTTTCGAAGATGGAGCGCGGGAAGGGATTGTACTTCTGGAACACCATGCCCACGTTGCGGCGCAAGTTGATGACATCGACGTTGGGCGCATACAAATCGACGCCGTCGATCTTGATGCTGCCACTGACGACGCGGGCGGACTCGACGAGGTCGTTGATGCGATTGATCGAACGGATCAACGTGCTCTTGCCGCAGCCGGACGGGCCGATGAGCGCCATCACGTCTTTGCTGTGCATGTTCAAATCGACGTCGAATAGCACTTGGTGGTCGCCATAAGCATAGTTGAACTTCTCCACCTGGATGAGCGGCTCTTCGGTGCTTGGGGCTGGAGTTGCGGCGGCCATTTCAACTGAAGGTGCCGCGGAGATAGGCCTCCGTCAGCTTTTCGCGGGGATTGGTGAAGAGTTCCTCGGTGGGGGCGAACTCGACGAGCTTGCCGAGGTGGAGGAAGGCGGTGTAATCGGACACACGCACGGCCTGCTGCATGTTGTGTGTGACGATGACGACGGTGAACTCGCTGGCGAGCTGGTGCATCAGCTCCTCGATTTTCAGCGTCGAGATGGGATCGAGCGCGGAGCAGGGCTCGTCCATCAGCAGGACATCCGGCAGCGTGGCGATGGCGCGGGCGATGCATAGGCGCTGCTGCTGGCCTCCGGAGAGGGCGAGGGCGTTGGCGCTGAGGCGATCCTTCAATTCTTCCCACAGCGCGGCGTGACGCAGCGAGCGTTCGACGGCCTCATCGAGCACGTTTTTGTTCTTCTCGCCGTGGATGCGCAGGCCGTAAGCGACGTTCTCGTAGATGCTCTTGGGGAACGGATTCGACTTCTGAAAGACCATGCCGACCTGCTTGCGCAATTGCGTGAGATCGACATCTGCGTCGTGGATGTTTTTGCCTTTCACCAGCACCTCGCCCTTCGTGACGCGAGCGCTGGGCACGCGGTCGTTCATGCGGTTGATGCAGCGCAGCAGCGTGCTTTTGCCACAGCCGGACGGGCCGATGAGCGCGGTGACGCGGTGGTATTTGACCTTCAGGTTGATGTCAAAGAGCGCCGGACTCGTGCCGTAGCAAAAATCCATGTCACGCACCTGGACAACAGGTGGTGGCGTGGTCTGAGCGGTGGAATCGGCGGACATGAGAGGAGAAGCGTTTACCAGCGGTACTTGGCCCGCAGACGTTTGCGCAGCAGTACCGAGCTGGCGGCCAGGGAGGCAACGAGAACGAGGAAGACGAAGACGGAGCCGTATTGCGCGCGCTCGGAGTACTCGTTCTGCGGAATCTTGGCGGCGAGGGTGTAGATGTGATACGGCAGCGCTTGAACGGACTCGGTGAAGATGCCGAGGAAGCGCGACACGCTCTGCTCCCAATGCGCGAAGATGGACGCGTCAGCAGGCAGCGGCGGCAGATCTTTCTGCCACGGCAGCTTGTCTTTGAAGGCCAGCGCGGCGGTGAACATGATCGGCGCGGTCTCACCGGCCGCACGGGCGATGCCGAGGATGCTGGAGGTCAAAATGCCGGGCGTGGCGAAGGGCAGCACGCTGTAGCGAATCGTCTGCCAGCGCGTGGCACCGAGGGCCATCGACGTTTCGCGAAATCCTTGCGGCACCGCTTGAAGGCACTGCTCGCTGGCGGTGATGATGACGGGCAGAATGACGAAGGCGAGCGTGAAACCGCCGGACAGCACGCAGGTGTCCCAGCCTTCGAAGCTGAGCGTGGTGAAACCGAGTGGAATGGCGAAGACGGAACGATCCGCAGGCACATCGACAAACACCGGCGCGGTCAAAACGAAGGCACCGAGGCCGAAGAGGCCGAACACGACCGAGGGAACGCCTGCGAGGTTCAAAATGGCCAGGCGCACGAGTTCGAGGAATTTGCCGTGCTTCGCATACTCACTCAGATAGATCGCGCAGGCGACGCCGAGGAACAAAGCGACGCTGACACTGACGATGACGAGCAGCGCGGTGCCGACAATCGGCCCCAGGATGCCGCCGCCGGAGTAGGCGATGGTTTTTTCGGAGCGGAAGTTGTCGCCGAGCTGCTTCTTGATGGCGTCGGCACCGTTCACACCGGTCTCGTAGTGGTTGCCCTGCTTGTCCTCGATGACGTGAAGCTGGGACGGCAGCTCGGTGAGGAACTGCGTGTTCACGAAGGGCCACTTCGACTGGAACGTGACGGGCGCGCCTTTGATGAAGATGTGCAGCATGATCGCCAGCGTGATGATCACCACGATGTAGCTGCCCACGCGCAAGGCCCAGCGCGCGGCGGTCTCGCGCTTCTGGATGCCGGAGTTGTCGCCAGCGAAGGGATTTTCGGCGGTGGGGACGGGGTTCATGCCTTGTGGGGTTCGAAGCGGCGGGCCACGGCACGGGCGCACCAGTTGACGAGCAGCGAGATGGCAAACAGCACGATGCCGACCATGAATAGCGCCTGCCAATGTGAACTGCCGCGTGAAACCTCGCCCAGTTCCTGCGCGATGATGCCGGTGAGCGTGTGCGCGGGCTGGAAGATGACGCCGGGACCGGCGCTGAAGTCGGGAATGGCGATGCGGTTGCCCGCGACGAGCAACACGACCATCGTTTCACCAATCACACGGCCGAGACCGAGCAGGATGGCGGAGAGAATGCCGGAGATGCCCGCGGGGACGATCACGCGGAAGACGGTTTGCAGTTTCGTGGCTCCGAGAGCATCCGAAGCGTCGATGTAGGCGCGTGGGACATTATTCAGTGCGTCTTCGGAGAGGCTGAACATCGTGGGCACGGCCATGAAGGCGAGCAGGCAGCCCGCGTTGAACATATTCAGGCGTTCCTGGATCGGGAAGCCGGGCACCCATTGCAGCCAGCTCACCTCGCTGAAGTCCTTGATTAAATTCCCCACGAGGGAGATGCCGATGAAGCCCAGCACAACCGATGGAATAGCCTGAATGAACTCGATGATCGGCTTGATGATCTCTTTTTCGCGTTCGGAGGCGAACTGGTTCGTGTAGATCGCGGCGATGACGCTGATCGGCGTGGCGATGAGGATGGCGATGAGCGCGATGACGAGAGAGCCGGTGAGCAGCGGCACGAAGCCGAAGAAATCCTGCCAGGAGCTGTTGGTGATCCATTTCGAGCCGAAGAAGAACGCGCCGATGACGCTGATCATCGAAACGGGTTTGTCGGAGCGCCACTGATCAAGTTGCAGCGCCGCATCGCGCATTTCCTTCACATGCACGGGCAGTTTGGCGCGCACATCGGCGAGCATGGCGGTGGCGGCGGGCGTTCCGGCTTCCTGCGGCAGCGAAGCAGAGGCTTTTTCGGCGTCTTTGACGTAGTTTTCGAGCTGCTCGCGCAATTCTCCGGCACGGGCGGTGAGTTCTTTGGTACGCTCTTCGAGATTCACCGGTTCGGCGACGGACGCTTCGGCCTCTTTGGTGAGTTTGGCTTTTTTATCCGCATCCTTGGCCTTGGCGGCGGCTTTGAGGAGGCGCTGGCGGTTGGTTTCGAGAGCGTGGAACGCGTCAGCCGCCTTCTTGGTCTCCTTGGCGTGCTCCTTGAGTTCATCGAGCACTTCTTGAAGACCTTCGGGTGCCTCTTCGAATTCCTCCTGGGCGGTGACGAGCCCTTCGAATTTCGTGCGGGCCTCGCGATCTTTGGCGGTAAATGCGGCGGCGAGGGTTTGCAGGAAGGGCGGGAGATCGGTGACTTCGGGAGTCAGCGCGGCGAACTCGGTCTGAAGCTGTTGTTTCTCCGCTGCGGTGAAGAGATCGGGGTAAACCAGTGATGCAGCGGCATCTGCGGCGGCTTTTTGCTGCTCGCGGCGAAGGATGTCGAGTTTGTCAGCCGCTGGCGGTGGTGTTTGCTCCAAGGCTTGTTCGAGTGTTTCGCGTTGCTGCGTGGCTTTTTCCTCGGCCTGGTTTCTGAGCAAAAAGGCGGTGTCACGGCGGTCGCGGGCGGTTTTGCCGAGGGTGTCGAGCGAACCGCTCACCGACTGGCGCAGACTGCTGGAGAGCGACTGGTGCTCTTTGAGCGGTTTGTCGATGATGTCGCAGAATTCCAGCCCGGCGCGTCGGTAAGTGACGAGTTCGGTGCGGTAGGTAGGCAGGAAGTCGATGCCCTCGCGCAAGAGGAAGAGCATGATGAGCACCAGCACGATGACGGCGGTGCTGGCGTTCAAGCCGAAGAAATACTTGATGACCTGTTGAGGGTCCATCCCCAGCACGGTGCGTTTGCGGTTCCTGACGAGCAGGGTGCGCAGCGGGGGCCGAGAGGGTGACTCAGAACTGTCCATGCAGGTTATTTCAGCCCTCTAAACAAGAATCCGGCGAAGAGAAGCCATTTTCTCCATCGCCGGATTTTAAGAAGGGTCAACCAACGATTCGCACACTCAATTGACGAGCACGAAGCCTGCCTTGGTGATAATGGCGGCACCGGCGGGGCTGCGGCAGAAGTCGATGAACTCCTTGACGGTGCCGGAGGGCTCGCCGCCGGTGTAAAGGAAGGTGGGGCGGGCGAGGACGTAGCTCTTCACCGCAGCCGGATTGGGCGAAGCGCCGTCGATGGAGACGACTTTGATGCCCTTGGAGCCTGCGTAGGCATAGCCAATGTATCCGATGCCGTTGGTGTTGGAGGCCACTTCGGAGACGATCTGCTCGTTGCCGGCCATTTTCTGGCTGTTGGAGCCGTATTCGCGGCCCTTCATGGCCATGGTCATGAAGTCTTTGTAGGTGCCGGAGGAGGTGTTGCGGGTGTACACGGAGATCGGGCCGGGGGTGCCGCCGACCTCGCTCCAATCTTTGATGTCACCGGCAAAGATCTGCATGACCTGCTTCTTTTTGAGGTCGGCGACGGGGTTATTCTTGTTCACCACGACGGTGATCATGTCCCAGGCGATCTCGATTTCGTTGATGTCGATGCCCTTGCTGCGGCAGAGGGTGCGCTCGTCGGCCTTGATCTTGCGGGAGGACATGCCGATTTCGGCGGTGCCAGCGGCGAGATTGGTGAAAGCGGTGGAGGAGCCTTCGGCGGCGATGTCGAAGCTGACTTTGCCGCCCTGCTTCTTGAAGCCTTCAGCGAGGGCGGGGACAAGCTTGGCACCCAGCGTGTCGGAACCACGGATGCGGAGCGTGGTCTGGGCTTGGGAGGTCAAAGCCGAGGCAAGGGTGATGAAAAGGACGGAGAGGGCGAGTTTCATGGATGGGTATGCTCTGGATGAATGCCGTAATGTGGCACGGCGAGGGTGTCCGAACACTGCCGATGGTCAAAACGCCTCGTGTGAAGAAATCGTCACAATAGGCAGGCTGGCCAAGTCTCAATCGGTGACGGAAATGTAACACAGCACCTCTCGTCAGCAGTGGCGCCGCTCGGTTAAGAAGCGCCCGCCGTCACACCGACTGTGTGACGGAAGAACGCTCAATCTTACCAAGCTGACACATCCCATGTTCAAGACCAAACCTCACAGCGCTTTCGCCCGATTGCTCGCCCTCATCACGGCGGTCACCATAGCCCTGCCACCCTCCCTGCCGCTGGCCGCCAGCCCGGCGATGGAGAAATTGTTCTACATCCTGAAGCAGAAGGGCTCGATCACCGCCGATGAATACGATCTGCTTATTCAGACGATGAAGGATGAGGAAAAGGGAGCGCCGAAGGCTTCCACTCCTGCTCCGGCACTGGAAAAGCGCCTGACCCAGGCGGAGTCGAAGGTCGAAAATCTCGAATCCACCCTCTTGAGCACCAAGGGCCAGGTGGAGGAAATCTCGCGCGTCAGCGACAACACCTCCCCCTCCACGATGAGCAAGACGGACCTCGACGCCCTGCTCTCCGACAAGTGGTATGAGCGCATCAAGCTGCGCGGGTATGTGCAGACCCGCTTCATCGGCCTCATCGGTGATGGAGACAATCCGGGCGTCGTTCAGCCGAACGATCCCTTCGTCAGCGACACTCAAAGCCTTGGCATTCGTCGCGGGCGTCTCGTGCTCAGTGGTGATGTGACCGACCATCTCTACCTTTACCTGCAAACCGACTTCATGGCTGGTGTTGGCGGCGTGAACGCCCTGCAGGCCCGTGATGTGTACGCAGACGTGTCCCTTGACCCCGCCCGTGAGTTCCGCGTGCGCCTGGGTCTCTCGAAGGTGCCGTACGGCTTCTCGAACCTGCAATCCTCGCAGAATCGCTACGCGCTGGAGCGCCCGGACGCGCTGAACTCCGCCGTGGAGGGTGAGCGCGACCTCGGCGCTTACTTCATCTGGGCGCCTTATCACATCCGCAACCGCTACAAGGATCTCGTGAAAGCGGGTCTGCGCGGTTCCGGCGACTATGGAGTGTTGAACGTGGGCGTGTACAGCGGCCAAGGCATCAACAACGCCGACCGCAATGGCGACATGCACTACATCGCCCGCCTGGCCTATCCGTTCGAGTTCGACAACGGTCAGATCCTCGAAGTCGGTGCCAGCTATTACAGCGGACGTTATGTGCCAACTACCGCTGGGACTTTCACCCCTGCGGGGGTGGCAGTTACGCCGAACGTCATCGGTGGCGGTGGCGTTCGCGACAGCCGCGTGGCGATCAATGCCATTCTTTATCCGCAGCCCTTCGGTCTGGAGGCCGAATGGACTTGGGGCGAGGGCCCGCAGCTCAGCGACGATCTGCGCACCATCAGCAGTGCGGCTCTGAGCGGCGGCTTTGTGCAGGCGGTTTATCGCCATGTCTTCGCCAATCAAGCGGAGCTGCTTCCGTTTGTGCGCTGGCAGCATTTTGACGGCGCCCGCAAATTCGCCGCCAACGCGCCGAAAAACAACGTCGATGAGATCGCCATCGGCCTGGAATACATTCCCTATCCCGAACTGGAGCTGACCCTGATGTACGCACGCGGCTCGCGCACCAACACCACGGACAATCCGACGGTGGCAGGCCCGCGCTACCGCGATGTGGATTACAGTTACCTCGGCATCCAGGCGCAGATCAATTTCTGACGACGGCGTGAGGTCATCATACAGACATTTTAGTGGTTAAGTTGGTCCAGAGGGCCGGGCGCATCGGGAGGTGTGTCCGGCCTTTTTATTTGAAGTGCGGGCGGGCCGTCACATGCCGGGTTGATTTGCCGGAAATTTTCCCTTAGCCTCAATCCCCGCACTCAACCCTGCGGTCTTCATGGACACCACACTCCAGCAGATTCTGTATGTCGCGGCGGCCATCGTCTTTGCCATCGCGTGCCGGTCGTTCGACAACCGGTTCATCCAGAAGCTGGGCTGGCTCGCGCTGCTGGGAGCCTCGTATCTCAGCGGCTACTACCTGACCGGCACGCATGCCGGCGGCGGCATCTTTATCGCAGCCTGGTTCATGCTGCCGTGGCTGGAAATCATCTTCCGTGTGCGCCGGTTGCGCTTCCCCATCAAAAGCGAGATCAAGCACCGCTTCCCGCCTTCCCGCGAGGTGTTCCCCGAACTCGGCGACCTCAGCAGCGAGGCCGAAGATGCCGGATTCACCGAAGTCGGCGACACCGGCTGGCAATGGAGCCAGACGGATCACTTCATGCGCCTGTTCTACCATGAGGGAAAACGCACCCAGGCCGCCATCGCGCTTGCCCTGCAGGGCGACTTTGGATTTTCGTATGTCAGCCTCACCTCGCGGGCCAGCAGCGGCATCACCTTCACGACGACGAACTATCCCTTCGCCGCCACGATGAAGCACTCGCCCAAGCAGCGGCTGAACCGCTTCACGCACGCCGCCTCGTTCGAGGATCTGCTGGAACGGCATGAGGCCTTTCTCCAACACGAGGGCATCCGCCTCGAAGACCTCGCACTCCAGGACACCGAATTCCTGCACGCCTACATCGAACGCGACATGAGCGTGCAGATCGACCACAACATCACCGCCGGCGTCATCGAACCCACCGGCAACGGCGAATTCCGCTACTCCTGGCGCGGCTGTGTCTTCCTCTACTGGCAGGTGGTGAAGGACATGCTGCGGGTGTGATCCGCGCGAAAGTTCACCAAGGTTACTGACCTGGAGGCGCTGGCTGCGGCTGATTGCGCGCGGCTTCTTCGGCTGCGCGGCGTGCGGCCTCTTCCGCAGCGCGTTGCGCGGCTTCAGCAGCGGCACGCTGGGCTTCTTCCTGGGCACGACGGGCGGCTTCCTCGGCCTGACGTTGAGCCATCTCTTGGGCAGCGCGTTGCGCGGCCTCTTGCTGGGCGCGCATCTGTTCTTCAGCGGCACGGCGTGCCTGCTCCTCAGCCTGACGCTGGGCCATTTCCTGGGCACGGCGCATCTCAGCCTCCTGCGCACGCCTGGCGGCTTCTTCCGCCTGGCGCTGCGCCATCTCCTGGGCTCGACGTTCGGCTTCTTGTTGGGCGCGCATCTGTTGCTCCTCGGCGACACGGCGTGCCGCTTCCTCCTGCTGGCGCTGCATGGCGGCGGCAGCGGCCTGTTCCGCAGCCATACGCTGCTGCGCGGCAAGTTGTTCCTGCTGCTGTTGCATCGCAGCGGCCTGGGCCTGTTGACGTACTTTTTCGTTCTCAGCAGCGGTCTGTTCGGCGGCCATGCGCTGTTGGGCGGCGAGCGCCTCCTGTTGCTGGGCAGTGGCAGCCTGCATGCGGGTTTTTTCGGCTTCAGCGGCGGCAGTTGCCTGCTCAGCGGCTATTTTTTCGGCAAGCAGGCGTTCCTGGGCCTCCTGTTGCGGACGTTGCTGCATGGCGCTGGCTTGAGCTTGCTGTTCAGCGACGAGCACCCGGATTTTCTCGGCCGCAGCGGCCGCATTGGCGATGGCAGCCTGCTCAGCGGTCATCTTTTCGGCGGCTGCTTGCTGCGTAACGGCCACTTCCACCGGCTGCGGTGTTGCCACCCCCTGCGTAGGAGGCATGGCGGCCGGAACTTCTGCCACAGGTACCTGTGGTGCTTTTTCCGGCTCTGGAACGGGAACCGCGGCAGTCACGGGCGACTCCGTTTTCATCGGCTCGACCGCAGGAACAGCCATGGGGGCGGTTTGAGGCAGGGCAGGGGCCGAAACGCCACTCTCCACGATCTTGGTTTCAGGTGGACTGCTGGAAACGGCTGGCATCACCGCAGATGGAGCGGCTTCAGGGGCTGCGGACGGTTTGGTTTCGATCACAACCGCAGGTGTCGTCTTTTCTGTGGCCTGGGGCATGACCACGGGAGCTGAAACGGTTTCCGCAGGCGCTTGGTTATTCACGGCGATGGCAGGACGCACGGTTTCGAGCACCGGGGCGGTCTCCGCAGGGTCGCGATGCCGTTTGGGGTGACTTTCTGCCGCAGGCCTCGGGATGACGGCGGGTGTTGTCACGATCACGGGCTGCTGCACCACGGCGGTCGCTTTGTCCTCGGCAATCGTTTCACGAATCTCCGCCGCCGCGTTTTGCGGCACGCCATCGAATCCGCTGACCACCTTCGGCTTTTCGATGCGATCAGCCATTTTCGGCCTCGCGGGCAATGCGCCAGCTTTCACGGCCGGGAGTTCGACGATGACTGGTGCAATCACGGCTTCATGCTGGCGATGTCCAGGACGTGGCCGTGACAGTTGACCCGCCTGAACGGCATTCACCTGCACCTGCGGCACAGGACGCGCGCAAACTTGCTCCATCTGCGCCCGTGGCGGGCCGCCATGATGCTTGAAGACGTTGCGGCGAGAGTGGTCGTCGCAACGCACGATCTGCGTTACGTTCACACTGCTCTGAAAAATCGTCGTGTTGTACGTCACCGGGGCGCAAACCGTGGTGTAGCTCGGCTGCACGAAATGATTCGTGGTGATGAAGGTGTAGCTCGACGGGCCGAGGTTGTACTGTGAATCGCAATCGCGGTACACTTCACGGCAGGCACCGGTTTCCGGCGGCAGCGGTGCCCAGCCGACGTAGTCGCGGCTCTGACGCCAGGAGACCCAGCCCGGCGCCCATTCGCTGCCCGGCACCCAGACCCAGCCGTGGCGCGACAGATTCACCCAGCGGCCATAATGATACACCGCCCAGCCGAAAGGCTCGTTCGACTGCCATGTCCAGCCCAGCGATGACCACACCCAGCAGCCATCCACATATGGCCGCCAGCGTGCCGTGGTGATGGTGGGCATCCAGCAGTAGCCGTAGCCGCCCACATCCATCCAGCGGCCATAAGGCGCGAGACGTTCATAAAAGAGCGAGTAATCACGCGGGGCGGAAATCTGCGGCGGCACACTCACACGCGGCGTGGTGGTGTCGATGCGCTGCGTGATCACATTGCTCTGACGCCGTGCCGCATCCGCCTGCACTCGCAGGTCGTCGTTCTGCTTCTTCAAAGCGTCGAGCGAAACGCGCAGCTCGGCGTTTTCACGGTCCTTGAGCGCCTGTTCCATCTCGGCGAGCTGCTTTTCCATCAGCGCTGTCTTCGTATCGATCTCCAAGGCCTGCCGCTGCAAGGCATCCCGTGCTTCGGCGAGCTGGATTTCCGTCTCCGCCGTGTTTGGGACAGGCGCTGGAGCCATGCTGGCAGCGGGCGGTGTGGACTTGTCACAACTGGCGAACGAAACCAAGACCGTGACGACAAAAAGGGAGCGGAGCCGGGCTTTCATGAACGTGGAGATGCTGCTCTGACGCCTCAGCCCGGGATGTATTCAAACCCTGGCCGTTACTTCTTCCGCTTCACCACCTGCTGCGTCTGCCGCGTCTTCAACAGAAGGTCCGCATCAAGCACGCCGCTGAAATGCGTCAACGGATACACGATGCTGCGCCGCCCGATGATGCTGCCGGGGCTGATCACGCTGTTGCAGCCGATTTCCGCGTAATCGCCGATGATCGCGCCAAATTTCCGCAAGCCGGTGGGGATTGTGTCGGTGTCCGTCTTCACGGTGACCTCCATCCGGTCCAGCCGCACGTTGGAAAGGATCACGCCGGCGGCCAGATGCGCCTTGTGACCGAGGATCGAGTCGCCCACATAGTTGTAGTGCGGAATCTCACAGCCGTCGAAGACCACGCAGTTCTTGAACTCGCACGAGTTTCCCAGCACGCAGCCGTCGCCGACGATCACGTTCTCGCGAATGTAGCAGCCGGCACGGATCTGGCAGTTCCGCCCAATCCAGGCCGGACCTTTGATTACCGCACCGGGTTCGAGTGTGGTGCCTTCATCAATAAACACATCCTCGCCGATGAACGCCCCCGGCGGCACCTGGACCCGGATCTCACGCTGCAACCGGAACTCCAGATAGGACTCGATCCGCGTCAATGCCGTCCACACGGGCGAGTCATCCGGGAACAGGATGCCATGCTTCGTGTGCGTGAGGTCGAGGTAGTCGCTTGCGGAAAACACGTCGTTACTTTCAGACCGTCAGAATTTCCTTCTCCTTCGACACCACATGCTGGTCGATTTCGGCTATCTTCTTGTCGGTCATGGTTTGAATCTCCTTCTCCATGCGATGGAGATCATCTTCGGTGATGCTGCCGTCTTTCTCACCCTTCTTGATGGCTTCGAGTGCATCGCGCCGCGCCGAGCGCACCCGCACGCGGGCGTCTTCGCCGAGGGTCTTGCACATCTTCACCATCTGTTCGCGGCGTTCCTGCGAAAGGGAGGGAATTGGCAGACGGATGACCTTGCCTTCGATGGAGCCATTGAGACCGAGGCGTGATTCGCGGATCGCGCGGTCGATGTCCTGCAAAGTGCTGGGATCAAACGGCTCGATGCGGATCAGCCGCGCGTCCGGCGTGGTGATCATCGCGAGCTGCTTCAGCTTCATGTGGCTGCCGTAGCTCATCACATGCACATCCATGTTTTCGACCAGCGTGGGGTTGGCCTTGCCGGTGCGCACGGTGGCAAATTCGTGGATGGCGTGCTCGACGGCCTTCGTCATGGCCTCATCGGCCTCCAGCATGGTCATTTCAGGGTCCATAGTCTTGGGATTGGAAAATTCAGATTTGAACTCGGGATTCAGCCCTTCGCATCAACCATCGTGCCGATGTACTCGCCGACGAGTGCGCGGCGGATGTTGTCCGGCTCGTTCATGCTGAACACGCCGATGGGCATGTTGTTTTCCATGCAGAGGGAAAACGCCGTGGAGTCCATCACCTTGAGCTGGCGTGTCAGGCATTCGTGGAAGCTGACGCGGTCAAACTTCACCGCGTTCGGGTTCTTGGCGGGATCGGAATCGTAAATACCGTCCACCTTGGTCGCTTTCAGCACGATCTCGGCGTTGATCTCGCTGGCGCGCAGCGCGGCGGTGGTGTCGGTGGAGAAGAACGGATTGCCCGTGCCGGCGGCGAAGATCACCACGCGGCCAAGTTCCAGATGGCGCATGGCTTTGCGGCGCACGAAGGGCTCGGCCACGTTGTCCATCTTGATCGCGCTTTGCACCCGCGACGGCACATCCATGGCCTCCAGCATGCTCTGCAAGGCCAGTGAATTCATCACCGTGGCCAGCATGCCCATGTAATCCGCCGTGGCACGCTCCATGCCTTTGTTGCTGGCCGTCACGCCGCGCCAGAAATTTCCACCACCGACGACGACGGCGATTTCGAGGCCGGTTTGATGCGCCGCTTTGATCTGCGCCGCCATATCTTCGACGATGGGCGGGGAGATGTTGTCGGTACTGCCTGGTTGTCTCAGTGCTTCACCGCTGAGTTTGAGGAGAACACGACGGAATTTTCGAGGAGCAGTGGGATCGGACATGAAAGAGCGGATTTGATTCATAAAGCATGAGCGCAGGGCCTTGCAAAGCCAAATCTGCGTGTCCATCATCAAGCGATGAAAGAAGACCCGACCCTTCCCTCCGACGCACGCTTTGAAACACGCGCGATCCACGTCGGCCAGGACTACCGCAGCGAGACCGGCTCGGTCATCCCGCCGATCTACATGACCTCGACGTTCGAGACCGGCAATCCGACCGGTTTTGACTACACGCGCTCCGGCAATCCGAACTTCCGCAACCTGCAGGCCACGCTCGCCAGTCTGGAAAACGCGAAGCACTGCACCGTCTTCGCCAGCGGCATCAGCGCCATTTCCGCCATTCTGTTTTCTCTCAAAGCGGGGGATGTGATCCTCTCCGAGCAGCAGATCTACGGCTGCACCTACCGCATCTTTGAAAAGGTGCTGCGTCGTTTCGGCGTCACGATCAAATACGCCAACCTCGCCAACCCCGAGAACTACGATCTCATCGCGCAACTGAAGCCCGCGCTGGTCTGGCTGGAGTCACCCACCAATCCGCTGCTGAAAATCCTCGACATCAAGGCCCTCAGCACCGCCGCGCACAGCGTCGGCAGCATCGTTGCCGTGGACAACACCTTTGCCTCCAGCCTGCTCCAGCAGCCGCTCGATCTCGGCGCCGATCTCTCACTCCTCAGCACGACGAAATACACCAACGGCCATAGCGACAGCCTGGGCGGCGCTGTTTGCACGAACTCCGACGAGTGGCAGGAGAAGATGATCTTCGCGCAGAAGGCGATCGGTTTGCAGCCCAGTCCGTTCGATGCCTGGCTCGTCTCACGGGGTGCCAAAACCGAGGCCGTGCGCATGGAGCGTCACTCCTCAAACGCTCTCGAACTCGCCAAACGCCTCGAAACCCGCAAAGGCGTCAAAAGCGTGAAGTATCCCTTCCTGCCCAGCCATCCACAGCACAAGCTCGCCAAGAAGCAGATGAAAGCCGGCAGCGGCATGCTGCTGGCTGATTTCGGCCTGAGCTACGGCGACACCCTCGCCTTCATCCGCCGTCTGCGCCTCTTCACGCAGGCCGAAAGCCTCGGCGGCATCGAAAGCCTGGTCGCTCATCCCGCCAGCATGACCCATGCTTCGATTCCCAAGGAAACCCGCGAAGCTGCCGGCGTCACCGATGGTTTGGTGCGCTTCTCCGTGGGCATCGAGCACGTCGAAGACTTGTGGGCGGACATTGACCGGGCTTTGGCGGCGAAGTAAGGACACGCCCCTTTTCTTAATGTCTGACCTCCTCAAACACCCTCTCTGCAACGCCGAAGACCTCGGCAAGGCGATCCCTGATCACGAACTCGGCGTGTCCGTGTGCCTGCCGTTGTGGAAACATGTGATCGGCTATGAGGAAGGCGATCAGGAGATCGTTTCGAAATTCAAATCCGGCTACCCGCGCTTCTGCTGCCCGCCAGCGATCACACGGCTGTTTGAAGCGGCGGAAAAGGAATTCGCCGCCGCGGGCGAGCGCTGCCTTGTCTTTCCGCGTGTCGTGCATGCGGAGCGCTGCGTGCAGTTCATCAAAACCGGCCGCGTGGTCGAATGGACCGCGCATCAACTCGGTGTCGCCGTGTTTCCTGCGGATAGCTACGTCAACGCCCGCAAATTTTGGCGTTTCTGCGGTGAGTGCGTCAGCACACGGCAGGCCTGCGAGGCTTTGGGATCGAAATCGAGCAGTGTGACCGAAGCCGAAGGCAAAGCTGCCAACCTCACGATCAAACAGCGCATCGCTCAGCTCGCCGGGCAGCAACCGGAGGACGTGTTTCTCTTCCCTTCCGGCATGGCGGCGAATTTTGCGGTGCATCGCATGCTCACGCATCTGTTTCCGGGCCGCAAAACCGCACAGCTCGACTTCCCCTATGTCGATGTGCTCAAACTCCAGCAGCTTTTCGGCAGCGGCGCGCATTTCCTGCCGCTGATCAAGGACAGCGAGTATGACGACCTGCGCGATCTGCTTCAACGCGAGCCGCTGGCTGGCATCTTCTGCGAAGCGCCGAGCAATCCGCTGCTCCGCTGCGTCGATTTCGAGCGCCTGCTCACGATTCGCGCCTCCGCGCAACCAGGAGTTCCCATCATCGTCGATGACACCATCTCCACCGTCGCGCATGTCAATGCGCATCGCGTCGCCGATGTGGTGACGACGAGCCTGACGAAGAGTTTTTCCGGCGTGGGCGATGTTCTGGCCGGCAGCGTTGTCCTGAACCGCAAATCACCGCATCACGCCGCCTTCTCCGCGTTTTTGACCGCACACGCCGATCATGAGTTGTGGCGCGGAGATGCCGTGGCGCTCGAACTCAACAGCCGCGACTTCGCTCAACGTGCCGCCACTATGAGCCGCAATGCGAAGGCGCTGGCCGAGCATCTGCGCTCGCATCCCAAGGTGGATCGCGTCTGGCATGCGGCGAACGAAGGCGGACGCGGCTACGAGTTCATCCGCCGTGAGAATGGTGGTCACGGCTGCCTGTTCTCCTTCACGCTGAAAAATCCGGAGCAAACGAGCCCGAAGTTCTACGACGCCCTGCGCGTGTGCAAAGGCCCCAGCCTCGGCACGAACTTCACGCTCGCCTGCCCTTACACGCTGCTCGCGCACTTCGACGAACTCGACTGGACCGAATCCTGCGGCGTCAGCCGCTGGCTCATTCGCGTGTCCGCAGGCCTGGAAGACACAGCGAACTTGATCGCGCGCTTTGACGAGGCGCTGGCGGTGGTTTGAAGAAAGTCAGCCGGTCTTGGAAAAAGACCGAAGAAGTCCGCTCCAAAGCTTGCGTGTTCGAGACGGCTCCGCGCCGCCCTCCGGCAGAAAACGCCGCGCCGCCACAGCATAGGTGGTGTTGGCGGTGCGGACGTACTCCTCCGTCAGCTTCCCGGCATGGAAGCGGGAATAATCCAGGCGCAGACGCCGCCACCACAGATGGCTCCACAAATGAATGCTAAGCACGTCGCCCAGGTCAGCGGCGTGGCATTCCTCAAACAGGCGCCGCAGATCCTCGCGCGACCATTGAAACTTGTAGAATGACTCCTGGCGTTCCACATGCAGGAGGTGTGGCATCGCCTCGCTCAACTGATGGGGCAACTGGCAGGAATGATTCGACCAGGAGCCATCGAACGCGGCATTCATTTTTTCCAGCCAGACGCGGCCGAACTCCGCCTCACGCTCGGCCATGATGAAGGCGTTGCACAGCGAGGAGCGCATGACGCCGGTGCGCTCGCAGGGCACATCGTTCTCACGTCCCAGCACAAAGCGCTGCTGGTAGAGCCGTTCCGGGATTGGATTCACAAACAACGTGTCCATGTCCGCGTACACGCCGCCTGTTTCCAGCAGCTTCTCGACCCGGACAAAGTCGGAGAGATGCGCGTAACGATACCGGTCCGCAAACCATTGCCGGTAACGAAAATCGAGGATGCGACGCGGCGGCTCCACTTTCACCAAGGTGAGTCTGGGTTTGATCATGTCCCAGTAACGGCCGTATGGCTCGTGCTGGTAATAAAGGCGTACTTCGTCCGGCCGGTTCACCTGGAAGCACGACTCCAGACACAGATAAAAGGCGAGGTGAAACGGCTCGCGCTGCTTCTTCAAGCCGAAGACAAAATGGAAAATCTTGGGGATCACGCGGCAAAGCGCAACGACTAGCCTTCTCCGCGCAGAATGGCGACGAGTTTTTCCATCGAGCGACTGTTCTGAAACCGCGACAGCACAAACTCGCGCAGTTTCCGGCCCTGCTCCGCCGCCACATCAGGTGATTCATAGGCCCGCCGCATTTCCTGGGAGGCATGGCTCACATCTGGATCGGCCCACTGTTGGTCGCGGGTGTATGAACGCCATCTCGCGCCTGCCTCGGCGGGAATCAGCCGATATCGAATGAGGCGGGCCAGATCCGGCGGCAGAAAATCCAACTGGCCGCCATAACCCGTCATGATGACCGGCTTGCCAAAACGGGCGGCGTCAAAAGCGCCCATCCCCCAGCCTTCACTTCGACATAGAGACACGTAGCAGTCACCTCGGGCATGCAGAAGGAGCATGTCGTCATCACTCAGCGGCTCCGGCAGCAGCTTGATGCGCGGCGGGTTCGGATAGTCTCGCAACACCTGCTCCAGCGCCCGGGCAGTCGAACGCGGAAAAGGGCGCCAGAAACTCTGCGTGTGATCGTGCCGGTTGGTTTTGACGACCAGAGTCACCTTGTCGTCCGCCGTGAAGGCCTCGCAAAAGGCGCGCACCGTGAGCCAGATCGTTTTGCGCGGCGCCCACTCGCCGATGGTGTAAAACACATAATCTTCCTGCGGAATGTCGTGGCATTCCATACGGGCCGGCATCGGCCGCTCGTCATACAGATGCGGGACCACATGGACGGGAACTCGCACACCGCATTTCTCAAACACCTCCCTGTTCCACTGGCAGGGGACGATCAGGCCATGCACCGAATTCAGCAGGTCTTTCCAATGGTCTGGGATCACATCGGTTTCCCAAACAGTGCAGCCCAGAATGCGTTTGTCGGGCTCCCGGCGAATCCAGTCGGGATAAAACTCCGGCACGGTATGAACCACCACCGTGTCATAATCCACCCGCCGGTTGCAAACAGGATCCAGTTCAGGATCGCCGACCAAAGTGCCGCAGAAAGGTTCATAACCCTGCCACCAGCGCCGGCCGGGCATCATCGGCGTCCAGGTCACCGGCGCGCCGTGCTTCACCAAGCCCGTGATGTTGCGCCGTGCCGTGATGCCATAACCGCTGGCTTCGTGCAAAGAGACGTACTTCACGCCGAATCGAGTTTGGGGGTAAAAGCGGCGGTCATGCGTGCATTTCATCCCAAAGGGGACTCACGGCAAGTTTCTCCAATCCCGATCACCTTCGTGACCGCCACAGGTAAACCAAAAAGCTCCCCAGACCGCTGAACTTGAACTGCGGGTCCACCCAGCGCTCGATCACATAAAACGCAAAGTAGTAGGCGCGGCAAAAGCCCCATACGCACAGCGCCAGCAGCAGTGCCGTGCGCCAGTTCCAGTTCTCGACGAGCAGGATCGCCGCCGACATCAGGCCGATGACGAGAAACAACCCGCCTTTGAGCCACATGGCCTTGGTGCTTTGAAGGTCTTTCATGAGCTCATCTCACTCCAAAATCGTCTGCAAATCCTGGGCTCCATGCAGAACACGCACGATTTCGATCTGCCCTTCTCGCTGGCGATAAAACATCAGGTAATTGGGGAACTCCGTGATCACCCACAGGCGCAAGTCGCGCAGTCGTGGCTTGTGTTGACCGAGATCTGGCTGTGCCGCCAGCAAAGCGGCGTTTTCCTCGAATGCCTGCACGACACGATCAGCCGCCACCGGATTGTCCATCGCGATGTAATGGTGGATGTCCGCCATGTCCTGAAGCGCCTCCGGGGAGATGATCGCCTCGGCCATGGTTCAGCGGCCTTGGTTGCGCAACGTCGCAAAAGCCTGCGTGGCAGGAATGCCTTTGCCCGCATCAAGCGAGGCCAGCCCTGCATCGAGTTTGTCCAGCAAATCAGCCTCATTCTTGGCGGTGAACGAACTCCGGAGCTTGTTTTGCCTCAGCAAGAGTTCCAGCCCTTCTTCAATCGCCGCATCCACACTGGCAAAGAGTCCTTCGCGAACTCCGCGCGAGACGAAGGAATCCAAGACAGGATTGAGTGTGATGTTCATGCCGAAGTGTGCCAAAAAAATTCAGACAGCGCAAGCGCGGCCTATTTCTTCTCCAGCTTCACATAATCAATCCCCACCATGTTCCCCGGCGCGGCGGCGGGATTCGGTGGGGCGAGGGTGAAGGTGAGGACATGATCACCCGGGATGAGTTCATGCGTGCCCCAGTCGAGTTCATCGGTGAGAATGACTTTGTCGGCGTTGTAACCATCGAAGGATGAGGCCACAGGTTTGCCATCGAGGGTGATGCTCGTCACGCCGTAGTCGCGGGCCATCGTGAGCACGGCACGAAGCTGGTATTTGCCAGCTTCTTTGACCGGGATGGCCAGCGTGAGCTTCTGGTCCGGCTTGCCACCCACCCACCAAAGCTGCGCACCGCCGCTCCAACGATTGCCAAAACCTCCCATGCCTTGGATGCGCGTGTTGCCGCCCGTTTTGGAAATGATTTTGAGCGACTCCCCTTCGAGCGCTCCGGGTATTGTAGTCCCGCCTTTAGGCGGCTTCTGACCGGCTAAAGCCGGGACTACAGAACCGCTTTGGAGATACTTCACCAGATCGACCACCATCTCGGGCTGTAGCGCATCAAACAAGCCTTCCGGCATCGTGCTCATCTTGGACACCTCACGCTTCTTCACGTCGGTCTTCGGCAACACAAACTCGATGCCGCCCATCATCGCGACCTTCACCGTCGCCGTGTTCTCCTCCTTGATCACGCCGCCCATCACCCGGCCGTCGTGCATGGTGAAAAGGTTGAGCTGGTAGTCCTTCCCGATCACCGCGTTCGGATCGAGCACGTTTTCGAGCAGGTAATTCAAATCAGCGCGATTGCTGCCCGTGATGTCGGGGCCGACGTTCTGGCCTTCGCCAAAGAGCTTGTGGCATTGACCGCAGGTGGCGGTGTAGAGCATCTTGCCCTTCGCGAGATCGCCTTTGGCCAAAGCCGCAGGCGTGAGCAGGGCGCGGAACTTTTTCATGCGCTCACCAAGGTCGGCCTTCGGCGCGTTCACATCGCCCCAGGCGGATTTGATCAAGGCGTTGATCTCCACGTCATCGAACGCGGTGAGCTGGCGCACCAAAAATGGTGACAAGGTCGTCGCAGGCACCGTTTTGGCCTCCACGGCTTTCAAGAGCGCTGTCGCGCCTTCTTTCGTCGAGGCGAGCGTGTTGATGGCGTCGGGGAGTTCGTTCGCAGAGAGCTTCGGCAGCGCCGAGGTAAGGAGCGCGGGAGTGTTGGAGTCTTGGAGTGAGGCGAGGGATTGAATGGCTTTGCGGCGGAGTGACGACGGGGCGTCTTGGGTGGAGACGATTTGCTGGAGGAGCTTCGCGGTGGCGTTGTCTTGAGACTGGAGAAGAACCGAAAGTGCTTTCTCGCGTGCGGGAGTGTCGAGCGTGGCGGAGACGAGCTGGCTGCGGAAGGCTTGCAGTGCCTCCGCATCGCCGAACAGAGCACTGAGTTCGCTCACAAGCTGTTCCGTAGTCCCGGCTTTAGCCGGCTTCGGGGCGTCCCCAGAACCGCCTAAAGGCGGAACTACAGTGCCCCGGAGCTTCGCGGCGATCTCCGGCCAGTTCGGCGGCATGGTGAGCTTTCCGCTGCCTCGTGCGGCGGTGACGATCATGGTGAGCACGGGTTCGCGCTTCGCGGCATCAGGCTCCTTTGCGAGTTCGGTCAGGATCGCGGCGCGGCCCGCATCATCGGAGGATAGGCGGCGGTAGATGAACCCGGTGACTTTTTCTAGCTTCGACACCTTCGCGAGCTGCATCCCCACCCCCGGGTCCGCCGCCACCAGTGGCTCGATGCCATACCAGATGAGCAGCGGGATCATCGGGTCGTCCTTGTCCTCGCCGTGTTTGAGGAGGGCGGTGGCGAGGTCTTTGCGTTGATCCTGTGGGATGCGCTGGAGCGCGGAGGCAAGCTCGCGGCGGACGATGGGGGAAGTGTCGGCCTTGGCGACCTCAACAAACGGATGCAACTGGTCAAGCCACTCATCGCCTTTCAAAGCAGCGACAGCCTCGTCTGCCTGAAAACTAAACCGAACAGATGCTGCTCGTCGATCTTCGGAGCTCATGTTTGGTGACACCGACCAGGAGAGTCTCGTTTCGGAACCGATGCGGGCAGCACTATGAACTGAATGCGTTAGCCAGAATCCCCTCAGCTTCTCGGCCTCGGATAGCTTGTTAGAATCGAAATGCTTGCCCCAGCTCTCTTCCAGTTGGTCAAACTTCTGCGACTTTCCGACAGAACTCTCCATCAGCACCCGCCGCGCCATGCGTGACTCCCACTCGTGCTCCGTCTGCACGGCGAGTTTGGCGAGCGCTTCGTCGCTTTCCTTCGCGAGATCGCCCTTCCATGGCTTCCAGCCGTCGTAGCTGATGCGATAGATGCGCCCGTTGCTGCGGTCCCAGTTTCCGACGGCGTTGCTGCCGCGGTGGCAGATTTGCTGGTCGCTCCAGTCGCTGACATACAAAGCGCCATCGGGGCCGACTTTTTGCGTGACGGGGATGAAGTGCATGTCGTTCGACCGCAGGAAGTCGGCGGCGTGTTTGCCGATGTAGCTGCTGCCCTTCACATCGGTGTAATTCGCGACGAGGCGGTGGCCGTGGAGATTGCCGAAAAGGAGCTGGTTGCGATACGTCGGCGGGAAAAGGCTGCTCTGATAAATGGCGAGGCCGCAGTGCGCGTGGCCGCCACCGAGGGCGTTCGTGTCGTTGTTCATGACGCCCGCCCCGGTGGCCTTGTCGAAGCTGACATCGGGGCGCGGATTGCCTGCGTAGTGCGCGTGGTCGGCGATGGTCTTGATGTCCTCGTAGGTGTGCGCATTGAAGTGCTGACCAGCCTGGCGCTGGTAACGTCCGCCGGGGACGATGTGGTAGAGATGCGGGATGACGCAGGCGGTGACGAACCACTCGCCATGCTGGTCGTAATCGAGTCCCCACGGATTGCTGGTGCCGTGCGCGAAGATTTCAAACTCATGCCGCACGGGATGGTAACGCCAGATGCCGGCATTGATCGGCTGACGCTGCTCGTCCGGCGTGCCCGGCTTGCCGACCTTGCTGTGCGTGAAGACGCCGTGGCAGCCATACAGCCAGCCGTCCGGGCCCCAGATGAAGCTGTTGAGGGTTTCGTGAGTGTCCTGGCTGCCCCAGCCATCGAGGAGGGCGTAGGCGGTGAAGTTGAGGCCCGGAACCTGAGTCAAGGCAGTCAAGTGGGTCAAGGAAGGGGTCAGGGCGTGCTTCGAGGCATCCTTGACCTCTTGACCCTTTGACTCCTTGACCAAGCCAACCGGCTTGTCCCCATCCCGTGGAATGAACATCAAATACGGCGCGGCACCCACCCACACACCACCGAAGCCGAGTTCGATGCCGCTGACGAGGTTGAGGCCTTCGCAGAAGATTTTCTTTGTCTCGAAGATGCCGTCGCCGTCTTGGTCTTCGAGGATCTTGATGCGGTCCTGGCCCGCGCCGACTTCGCGGGGCTTCGGATAGCTGTTACCCTCGACGACCCAGATGCGGCCGCGCTCATCGAATGTGAAGGCCATCGGCTGCACGAGATCCGGCTCGGCGGCGATCAGCTCGGCTTTGAAACCGCCGGGGAGCTGCATGGACTTCAGCGCATCCTGTGGCGACTGGCCTTTGGCGTAATCCTTCTGCGGCTTGAGCGCGGGACCGTACATTTTCTTCGGCGTGAGTTCTGCCGTCGTGTCCTTTCGCTCCTGTGTGAGGATGAACACGCCCGCTTTGTTGCCAACGACGATGTCGGGGAGCTTGTCCCCGTTCACATCGCCGACTTGCACATCGACGCCGACGCCGCTCTCGGCATCGACAAGATGCGGGACGAAATCGACGCCGCCTTTGCCATCGCGCTTCGTTTGATACCAATAGATGACGCGGTGGCCGCGCTCGTCGGGATCGTGGCCGTTGTGCGCCCAGTAGCGCTTGCCGGTGACGATGTCCTTGACGCCGTCGCCGTCGATGTCGGCGAGATAAGCGGCGTGGGGTTGGGAGAAGACGATGCCGTAGTCGTTGTCCTGCGGCTGCTCGCTGGCGAGCATGATGCGCTGCCAGTTCGCGGTTCCTGGTTCTGGGTTCTTGGTTTGAAGGAAAACCGCCACACCATAGCGATGTGCCGCGAGGGCGGTGAAGACGTCGTTCGTGCCGTTGCCATCGAAGTCATAGGCGAACATCTGCGCGCCACCACCGACTCCGGCGGCGAAGTTGTGCTGGATGAAATTGGCTGCTGCTCTGCCGCTTTTCGTGATGACTCCGGTATTCTCCCACCACCGCCGCGCTTCGAGCAAGTCCATCTTCCCATCGCCATTCACATCGCCAACGCCGAGGCCGTGGGTGAACTTGGCCACCTTCATGTCTTCTGTGGCAGAAACAAAGGGCCACTTCTGGGCCGGCTTATCCCAAGTCGGGGCGAACCAGCCGAAGCTGCCGCCGGTGCTGCACACGATCTCCGGTTTGCCGTCGCCGGTGATGTCAGTGAAGACGGGCGATTCGTTATCGACGACATCGGCGACGATGTGCATGGGCCAGGGCTTGTCGTCGTGCGTGCCGGAATTGAGGTAGAGCCGCGCTTCCTTGCCGGGGAAGCCGAGGATGAGGATATCGTTCTTCTGGTCGGCGTCGAAATCATGGACGTAGGCGAAGAAGTTGTCCGAGTAGCCGTTGATGCTGAAAATCTTCGGCTCGTAGTAGGCGTGCTTCTTTTCAAACGCGGGGCCTTCCCACCAGAACGGACCTGCGACGACGTCGGGTTTGCCGTCGCCATTGATGTCGCCGATGGCGGCACCTTCGGAGTAAAAATCGCCGTGGAGCTGTTGGCGTTTCCAAGTGATCTGGGTGGCGGCGTGGAGGCTGGAAGCCGCGAGGAAGGCGAAAAGGAAACTTTTCATGGCTGGGAGAAAACCAACGCTATCAGAAATGGGTGCTGACAGACAACTTTTATGAGCCATCGGCCATCCTGCTGTTTATCCTGATCTCATGACGCCTGTCTTCATCCTGAACGAAGAACCCATCCAGCCCGCCACAACGGTCTTCAAGTCCGGCGAGGGCGCGGAAGCGCAGTTCCTCGGCGTCGTGCGTGGCATGGAGGATGGGAAAGTCATCTCTGGCATCGACTACAGTGCCTATCTGCCCATGGCGGAAAAAATGCTGCGCGAACTCGTCGAGCGTGGCGAGCGCGAGCACGGGCCACATCGCGTCTTCATCCAGCATCGCCTTGGCTTTGTAGCCGCAGAGCAGCCAAGCATCCTCATCAAGGTGCGTACCAAGCACAGCGCGGAATCCTTCGACCTCTGCCGCTGGTATTTGAAGGAGATCAAAACCTGCGTGCCGATCTGGAAACGGGCGATGTTTGTGGAGTAAATCACAGGCTGCCCAGCCTTCGCCTTATCACATCTGAACTCTGTCGCATGTCGAGCAAGGCATGAATCAGAATGCCACGCGGCTCCTCAACATAGAACACGCCGAATCGAAACTTCGGTCCAACCAACAGCCGACGGATGTGAAGTGTGCCGCGCACTCGTGGCCCGAGAGCAGGATTTTCATTCAACAGGCTCAATGCATGATCCAGCGGCTGCCGCAAGACCTTGATGGCGAGATCGTGATCTCCCACCTGCTCGTAAAGCTGTAGCAGATCCGCTGTCGCCCCTGCGGTCCAGACAAGCTCACGCGCCACGACCTGAGAAGACTCGGGATTTCACTTCTTCCCAGGTCGAAACTGACTGTGGGTTCGCCGCATGAGCAGCAAGACGTTGCTCCAACAGTTCTAGAACGGTATCATCCACGGTGACTTCACCATCTTCGACATCAGCGGAGTTCCAAAGCTCCTCGGCCAGTTGCCGCTTGTCGCGGGAACTGAGCTGCCGGACGGCGGGCAACGTTTCCAGAATCATGGCTGGAGTTTATCCTCCGCGCTCCATTGCCGCAACGCTCAAAATGAGCTTTCCCTCGTTGCCCAGCATTGTATCGCTTTCAAACTGACCTCCCCAGCCATGCCCACGCCCCCCTTTCACTACCAGGAACTCCTCGAACTCGGCACCGACGACACCGAATACCGCCAGTTGACCAAAGAACACGTCCGCGTCGAAAAGATCGGCGATAAGGAGATGCTCTTCGTCGATCCCGAAGCGCTCACGCTGCTGGCGAACCAGGCCTTCCACGACATCAATTTCTTCCTGCGCCCGAAGCACCTCAAACAGGTCGCCGCGATCCTTGATGACCCCGAGGCCAGCGAAAACGACCGCATGGTGGCGCTCACGATGCTGAAAAACGCCGACGTGGCCTCCGCAGGCCTGCTGCCGTTCTGCCAGGACACCGGCACCGCCATCATCATGGGCAAAAAGGGCCAGCAGGTCTGGACCGGTGGCGGTGACGAGGCCGCGCTCTCGAAGGGCGTCTATCTCGCCTACACGGAGAACAATCTGCGCTACTCGCAAAACGCGGCGCTCGACATGTTCACGGAGAAGAACACGGGCACGAATCTCCCCGCGCAGCTCGACCTCTACGCCACCGATGGCGATGCGTACAAGTTCCTCTTCATCGCCAAAGGTGGCGGTTCGGCCAACAAGGCTTACTTGTATCAAGAGACCCGTGCTGTGCTGAATCCGAAGGGCATCGTGAAGTTCTTGAGCGAAAAAATGGTGTCGCTCGGCACCGCCGCGTGCCCGCCGTATCACCTGACTTTCGTCATCGGCGGCACCTCGGCTGAATCAACGATGAAACACGTCAAACTCGCCTCCACAAAATATTACGACGGCCTCCCAACGACCGGCAACGAGCACGGTCGCGCCTTCCGCGATGTCGAACTCGAAGCGCAAATGCTCCAAGCCGCCCGCGAGTGCGGCATCGGAGCCCAGTTCGGCGGAAAATACTTCGCGCTCGATGTGCGCGTCATCCGCCTGCCACGTCATGGTGCCTCGTTGCCCATCGGCATCGGCGTTTCCTGCTCCGCCGACCGTCAGGCCAAGGGCAAGATCACGCGTGACGGAGTCTTCATCGAGAAACTCGAAACCAACCCGCTGCAATACATTCCTGAGGAGCTGCGCCACCGCAAAGACACCAACGCCGTGCGCATCGATACGAACCGCCCCATGGCCGAGATCCGCGCCGAGCTGAGCAAGTATCCCACTACCACGCGCCTCCTCATCAACGGCCCCATCATCGTCGCCCGCGACATCGCGCACGCGAAGCTCAAGGAGATGCTCGATGCCGGCAAGCCGCTGCCCGATTACTTCAAGAACCACCCCGTCTATTACGCCGGCCCCGCCAAAACGCCCGCCGGCATGCCCAGCGGCAGCTTCGGCCCCACCACGGCAGGCCGCATGGACAGCTACGTCGATCTCTTCCAAAGCCACGGCGGCAGCATGATCATGATCGCCAAGGGAAATCGCGGCCAGCAGGTCACCGACGCCTGCAAGAAGCACGGCGGCTTCTACCTCGGCAGCATCGGTGGCCCTGCGGCCATCCTCGCCAAAGAGAACATCAAGAAGGTCGAAGTCGTCGAGTTCGCCGAACTCGGCATGGAGGCGATCTGGAAGATCGAAGTCGAAGATTTCCCGGCGTTCATCCTCATCGACGACAAGGGGAATGACTTCTTCCAGACCGTCGGGCCGGGGTGCTCGGTGAAGCACTGAAGCAGGCACTTATAGACGCGGCTTGAAGAGAATCTGGCGCACCCCCATGCCTGAGTCATAGCTGCCTTGCCATACATCTTCGCCGCGCAGGAAATCTGAAGCTTCGAAACACAAAGCGAATCGTTCCTGCACGTCCGATTCGGATTCACTGTCACTGGCAGCCATAGTGACGCCTGTGAACTCTGTTTCAGCAGTCAGGTTGAAAGGTGACGCGCTCTGTGCTGAATCGTCGATCAACGTTTCGCAAACACCGCTCCACTCCACTCGAAAACAGGTGCCTCCAACTCTGTGGAAACTCAGACGCCCTTCAATGATGCTGCCGTGTTGCCAAAGATAGAATCCACCCTTTGGCTTGCCGCTCTCGTCCGTAGGTTCGTTCCATTCACAGGCAAAGTCCGCAAGCTGTCGCCAGCTCCGAAGCGTCAACGGCAGCGAATGGTGATAGACGTGCGGCTCATACTGGTCTTCCCCAATCACGCCCTGCTCAAAAAACAATTCCAGAGACCATTTCGGTGTCAGTGGGTGATCTGGCGCAAATTCTCGAACCCAGTATGGATCATTCATCCATGCGCTAATGGTTGCCTTGCGAAGAGCGAAGCTTGTTCCGTACACAGTAAGCTGGCCTGATGCACTCATTGATAAACAGTTTTGTCCGAATGAGCAATTGAGGCAATCGCCAACTCAAATACCCCGAGCCGGAGGCTCGAAAGAGATTAGCCGGTGGTGGAGATGGCGAAGCCATCGGGAACCACCGGACCCGAAAAACCCACCCCAGGCGATTTGCCCCGCGCTCCGGCAGGAGCGCGAGAAACGGGCGGTGGTCTAACATGTATTTCATCTCGTGGGATTCCCGAACGCTTCTCGCGCCCATCCAGGGCGCGATCTGGATGTGCGGGGTGTTGTGGGCACGAGGTCCGGTGGTTCTCGCTGCACCGCTTCGCGGTTTTGCTTCACCACCGGCTAACATCTTGCGAGCCTCAGGCTCGCGGAACGGGATTGGCGCTGGACGAAGCCATGATGACCACCCCGGTCTCGGTTCTCATGCCGGAGGCATGAGAGAGATTAGCCGGTGGTGAAGGAGCGCAGCGACCGAGAACCACCGGACCGGTCGAACCACCCACCCCGATTTTCTGCGTTGCGCTCCGGCAGGAGCGCGAGAAGCGTTCTCCATGGCCTCGACGCACCTCTCGTTGCACTACCATCTCGTGTTCAGTACGAAAAATCGGGAACAATGGCTCTCACCGACGCACCGCCAACGCGTTCACGAATACATCGGCGGCACGATTCGGAACATGAACGGGATCGCGCATGCGGTGGGCGGAACGGGCGATCATGTGCATGTCGCGGCGGGTTTGCGGGCGACGCATTGTCTGGCGGATGTGATGCGTGAGATTAAAAGCGAATCGTCCCGCTGGATTCACGAGGAACTGCGGCTGGCCGGGTTCGCGTGGCAGGAGGGCTATGGAGCGTTCACGTTTGCAGCGCGGGATTTGGAATCGGTGAGGGCGTATGTGTTGGACCAGGAGGAGCACCATCGCGTTAAGACGTTTCAAGAGGAGTATGTGGCGATGTTGAAGCGGGGAATGGTCGAGTATGACGAGCGGTATTTGTGGTGAGAGGAGAGCGGTGGGTATTTGAGGGCTTCTCGCGCCCTTCCAGGGCGCAGCGGATGAAAACGTGGGGTGTTTGCCCGTGGATCCGGTGGTTTCACCACCGGCTAATTTCTTGCGGGCCTCCGGCTCGCATTCAACGCCGTGTGCAATGCTGGTAGCGACGGTGGCGTTGTGTCTCGTAGCCAATATATCGCTAATATGAACCGATTAGTCATCTTGATGCTGCTTGGCGGCCTGTTTGGGCCGCTGGTGGTCGCGGATGAACCGAAACCAATCGTGGCAAAGTTTGTCACGACTTGGGGTAAGGAAGGCGAAACGCCCGGTGACTTCCACATCCCCATCGGGATCGCGATCAATGCGGCGGATGAGGTTTTTGTGACGGATCACTACAACAACCGGGTGCAGAAGTTTGATGCGGGAGGGAAGCTGCTCGCGCATTTCGCGGTGCTGCCGAATCCGGGCGGGATTGCGGTCGATGGCGGCAAACTCTACATCGGGCACTTTCCGGTGGCGCGGTTGTCGAAGGACAAGACGCCGGACCGCATGAGCGTGTATTCGGAGCAGGGCGAGTTCATCCGCGAATGGGGCATGAGCGGCAAAGACGACGGGCAGTTCGACATGGTGGGCGGCATCGCGATCAGTAAAGAAGGCGAGGTGTTCGTGGCGGACCAGACGAACCGGCGTGTGCAGGTGTTTGATCGTGAGGGCAAATTCCTGCGCAAGTGGGGCGAGTATGGCGTGCAGCCGGGGCAGTTCGGCGGGAACACGAATCCGAAATCACGCGTGGGTGGGCCGCAGTTTGTCGCCATCGACAGCGCGGGCGATGTGTTTACCACGGAGGCCAGTGTGGGACGCGTGCAGAAGTTTTCACCGGATGGCAAGCCGCTGCTGGCCTGGGGCACGCTGGAGGACAAGCCCGGTGCTTTTGGCGGCAAGTTCACCGCGTTCAAAGCGAATCTCATCGGCCCCATCGGCATCTGTTTCGATCATGAAGATCGCTTGTGGATCACAGCGGTGAGTGGTCGTGTGCAATGCTTCACACGCGATGGCCAGTTTCTTGGCGGACTCAGCGAGACACAGGGCACCGAGCCCGGCCAGTTCTCCGCGCCACACGGTGTCGCGATCAACAGCCGTGGCGAGTTGTTCATCGTCGATACTTACAACCATCGCGTGCAGAAGTTTGAAATCGTGAAGAAATAGTCCGCCATGCCCAGCTCTCCCATCCGCGTCACCATCTGGAACGAATTTGTTCACGAACGTCAGAACCCTGCCGTCGCCGCCATTTATCCCAAGGGCATTCATGCAGCACTGGCGGAAGCATTGGGTGTCCATGCGGACTTTGTCATCCGCACAGCGACGCTCGATGAGCCGGAGCAGGGTGTGTCACAGGCGGTTCTCGATGAAACGGACGTGCTACTGTGGTGGGGACATGCGGCGCATGATGCGGTGCTGGATGAAACGGTGACGCGGGTGCAGCAGCGGGTGCTGGCGGGCATGGGATTGATCGTTTTGCACTCCGGGCACTGGTCGAAGGTCTTCAAGCGGCTCATGGGATCGAGCTGCGCACTGTGCTGGCGCGAAGCGGGCGAGCGGGAGCGGGTGTGGGTGGTGCATCCGGGGCATCCCATCGCTGCGGGCATCGGCGACTGCATCGAGATCGAGCAATCGGAGATGTATGGCGAGCCGTTTGGCATCCCGACGCCAGACGAGCTGATCTTTGTGTCGTGGTTTCAAGGCGGCGAAGTCTTCCGCAGCGGTGCCACCTGGACGCGCGGCAGCGGGCGCATCTTTTACTTTAGTCCGGGGCATGAGGTTTATCCGATCTACCACATGCCGGACGTGCAGCGGGTGATCGCGAATGGCATCCGTTGGGCTCGGCCGCAAGGCGTGGCGGCGAATACGCCGCGCAAGGTGCCGGTGGAGCAGGCGCGGGAGAAGATCGCGGTGCGCGGTGGCACGGTGCATTGAGACGGAGCGCGAGTTTCGTAACTCGCCTGGCTTTCCTGCGCTTCACGCGTCACGACAAAAGTGGCAAGTAGGCTTCGCCATACTCGCGCTCCTCCGGCTCACTGCTTCGTGATGTTCGCCCGCCCGCCGCGCAGGACATACTTCTGAATCTTCCCGGTCGCTGTCTTCGGCAATTCGGCGAGGAACTCGAAGCCATGCGGCACTTTGAAGTGCGCGAGGTGATCACGGCAGAACAAGCGGAGTGCTTCGGGTGTGGTGTCGGCGCCGGGTTTGAGGACGATGAAGGCCTGCGGGGTTTCGCCCCACTTTTCGTGCGGCAGGCCGACGACGGCGGATTCCTGCACGGCGGGATGGCGCAACAGCACGCCCTCAACCTCGACAGAAGAGATGTTTTCGCCGCCGCTGATGATGATGTCCTTCCAGCGGTCGCGGATTTCGATGTAACCGTCGGGATGCACGACGGCGGCATCGCCGCTGTAGAACCAGCCATTGCGAATGGCCTTCGCGGTGGCGGCGGGGTCGTTGTAGTAGCCTTTCATCACGGCGTTGCCGCGAATGATGATCTCGCCCATCGCGGTACCGTCTTGGGCGACTTCTTTGCCTTCATCATCGACGACGCGGACTTCGGCGTTGCCGAGGTATTCGACGCCCTGGCGGGCTTTGATGATGGCGCGCGCCTGCGGCGTGAGTTGCGCATGTTCGGGGCGCGATTCGCTGATGGTGACGATCGGCGAGACCTCGGTGAGGCCGTAAATGTGGGCGATTTCCCAGCCGAGTTCGCCTTCGACGCGCTCGATGGTAGCTGCGGCGGGCGGTGCGCCAGCGGTGAAGACGCGGACGCCGCGCGGGGCGTTTTTGCGAATTTCTTCCGATGCACTGGCGATGCCGATGAGCACCGTGGGAGCAGCGCAGAGCAGCGTGACGCCTTCACGCATGATGGCTTCGAAGATCAGGCGTGGATCGGCCTTCGGGATGCAGACGTGGCGACCACCGACGGCAGTGATGGTCCAGACGAAGCACCAGCCATTCGCGTGAAACATGGGCAGCACCCACAGGTAACGGTCCGCCGCCGTGATGCGTGTGTGCATAAGATGGCCCATGATGTTCAGGGCGGTGTTGCGATGCGTGACCATGACGCCTTTCGGATTCGCCGTGGTGCCGCTGGTGTAATTGAGAGCGATCATCTCCGTCTCGACGACCTCGGCAGGCGTGAAATCGGGCGCGGAAGCGGCGAGCGTGGACTCGTAGTCGATCCAGCCGGGTTTGGAGCCGCTGAAGGCAATGAAGTGCTCCACGCCGGGCACTTGATCACGGATGGAATCGACGGCGTCGAGGTAATCGGCATGCACGCAGACGACGCGGGATCCGCTGTGGTTCAGGATGTAGGCGAAGTCGGCGGCGGTGAGACGAAAATTGATCGGGACAATCACCGCGCCGATCTGCGGCACAGCATAGAACGCCTCCAGATGCGCGTGGGTGTTCGGTGAGATCGTGGCGATGCGTTCGCCGGGCTGCACACCGAGCTTTTGCAGCGCGGCGGACCAGCGGTCGCAGCGCTCGAAGAACTCGCGGTAGGTGAAGCGGCGGTCGCCATCCACCACGGCCTCCCGGTCGGGGTAAAGTCGGCGGGCGCGGCGGGCGAAGTCGAGGGGTGAGAGCGGCGTTTCCATGGAATTCCGCCGATCATAGAAAGGCCTGGTCAGGCATGGCGAGCGAAAACATGCGCGGAGTTTTCTATGCCGCCGTGATTCTTGCCGCGACTTTGCCGCCAGATGGCGTTATGGAATGTCCACATGACCGACATTGACCTTGAAACACTCGCCGTTCGCATCCGCCAGTCACTGGGCTGCAGCAAGGATCTGGCCGCAGACTACGCGAAGGGCATCAGCAACCCGCCCGAGATCATCCATGGGAAGATCCTGGTGCGTGATGCCGAAGGCCGCATCGTTGCCCGCGTGCCGGACAGCGTGCTGGCTTAGGCCGGGCTCTCTTCGCAGCCCCAAACAAACAAGCCACGAAACCGACGAGGCGGCTCCGTGGCTGAACCTGGATTCAGGTTTTGGGGGGAAGGATCAGGCCGGGCGCGCTTCGATGCTGGCCACCATCTTGCGCACGTGGGAGGCCGCTTTGACCCGCGGTTTCAGGATGGCGAGGCTTTTGGCAAACGAGCCCCATTTGATGACCTGGATGGTCACGCGGCGCGTGCCCCACTTGTTCATGGCGCTGAAACTCGGCTTGTAGAGGTCGATGGTCTTGGTGCCAACGAGGGCGGAACCGTAGTCATCCACGACATAGAGAGAGGGATCGCCCTGGATCTGGAACACGGTGCCCACGGGGTAGATGGACCAGTCGGCGGCGGCGCTGCGGATCTGGCCGTGCTTGAGGAGCGTGCCCACGGCGGTGCGGGCTCCGTACTCGATGTGATCGCTTTCGTCGTGGGTGTAGGCGGTGGTTCTGACGCCTGCAATGACCTGGCCTGGAGTGCCAGCTGGGGTTGTGGTTGAGCTTTTAACTTCTTCCGCGAAAGCGGAGGCGCACAAGGCAGCGAGGCACAGGAGGGTGGTTCGGATCAAAACGTAGTTGGGTTGTTTGGGTCGCGCTCTGCCGGGGTGGTTGGCCCTGGCGGAGGGGCGCGCATGGTCCCGAGGTTGACGGACCTGTCAACGCGGGTTTTCCCGGCCCAAACCGCCCTCAAACCTCATTTTTGCGGCCTCCAGAACCGAATTCAGCGCCATGCAGTCACTTTAGGCGGAGAATCGCCCCGTAGGCCTCCGCGCCGCCGGGCGAGGTCATGGTCTGGCCGCCGAATGACGCAGGTGCGACACAAGCCCCCGAAATAATTAGCTTCCCGGAGGGGTGCCAGGCCATGGTGTAAGCGTTGTCGCCCTTGATTCCGCCGCTGGGGACGAGCCATTCGAGGCTGCCTTTCTCGTCAAACGCGGCGGTGTAGATGTCCGTGGCTCCTTGGGATGTGAGCGTCTGTCCGGCGAAGGTGGCCGTCTGGGAAAACTCGCCGGTGACGAAGCAGCGGCCCGTGTTGTCGGTGGCGACACCGAGGCAGTAATCGGTGGCCGGGCCTTGAATGACGTGGTTCCAGACGAGTTTGCCCTCGGGGCTGAAGTGCGCCAGGACGCCGTCGCTGTCTTTGTCGCCGGTGGTCTTCGGGCCGTTGTTGAGCACGCCTTTGAACATGCCTGCACCCCAGGTGCGCCCGGCGTTATCGACGGTGATCTCGTGGAAGCCCGCGCTCGGCACGCCGGGCAAGGTGGCAGCCCAGACGCCTTCGCCTTCGGACGTGAGCTTCAAAACGACGCCCGCCTGGCCTTTGGCGACTTCGAGAACCACGGAACCGATGCTCCCAGTTCCGCCGCCGCTGCCACCTATATAAATAGCGTCTTTGCCATCGACCCCGAGGCCATGACCGCTGCCGGAGAATTTGCCGCCGGTGGTCTTCACCCACTTCAGCGTGCCTGCGGCATCGTATTTGGCGCAGAAGATCGGTCGCGTGGTGCTGCCCGCGTTCACGGTGACGTCGCCAAATTTCGCCTCGCCCGCCACCGCGCCGGTGACGACGATGTCGCCCTTGGAATCGACTACGATGCCGTGACCGTAGTCATAGCCCTTGCCGCCAGCGGTTTTGATCCACAGCAGCGTGCCAGCGGGATCGTATTTGGCCACGAAGATGTCGTAATCGCCCGCGTTCGACAGCGCCTGGCCATTCGCCTGCGCATCGGTGCTTTGGTAATGGCCAGTGACGTAGGCATTGCCCGCCGCATCCGTCGCCACGCCGTAACCGCGATCCACCAGACTGCCGCCAAGGCTGCGCACCCAGAGGAAGCGGCCCTCTTTGGACACCTTCGCGACGAAGAAATCTGACCCGCCGAGTCCGGTGCGCTTCACATCGCCAAACGTGCCGTCATCGGTCGTTTCACCGGCGAGGAAGACGTTTCCTTCGCGATCAAAGGTCACGGCGCGCGTCTTGTCGCTCTTCGCTCCGCCGCCAGCGGCGACCCATTCAAACGTCGGGGTGGCGGCTTGAAGTGACGTGGCAAACAGGGCGAGGCAAAGCGTGCGGAGGGAAATCATGGCCCGCAGCATACGGGCGCGTGAGGGAAGGTGTTGCGGCCTTCCAGAGATGGAGAGCCTACGGAACACGCGGAAGGCACGGAATTCAGAGGATGGCTGCCTGGGATGGCCCGGTTTACCGCAGTGGGGCAGGTGGGTAACGGGGGCATTCCTGCCCCCCGGCACGGCATCCACGGGCCAGGAATGGCCCGATTACGAGCCTACTGGATCGGCGAGAAGTCCGTCGCTTTCATATAGACGCTCTTCACGCCTTCGGCCTGCGGCTGGATGGTGAGCGGGCCGTTCTTTTCGCTCTCGCCCTTGGCTTTGATCCAGTCAGGATCAGCCCGGAACGCGGTGAAGGAGGCGATGCCGGCTTCCTTGCTGGCGTGGGAGAGGATGTAGATCAGCTTCGTGCCCGCGCCTTTGTCCGCATCGGTCGGCACCCAGTAGGCGAGGTGGCTCATGCCGTGCTTGCTGAAGAGCTTCATCGTGTGGTTGCTGAAACGGGCGTGCAGGTCGTTCAGCTTGCCTTCGGGCGTCGTGTAGGTGCGCAGTTCAAACACGCGCGGCTTGTCCCCTTTGGCGATGGCGAGCGGTGGCGAGTACTCCGTCGGCGACATGAAGATGGACTCGATCTTGGCGACGATCTTGCCGTTCGCCTCGCTCGCCTTCGCGGCGGCTTTCCACTCGGGGTCCGCGCCGAAGGCCTTGAAGCTCGCCTTGGCCGCATCGCGGCTCTTGTGTTCGAGCACATAGATCAGCGTGGTTTTGGAGCCGTTCTCCTCATCCACCGGCACCCAGTAACCGACGTTGCCGATGCCGTGCTTTTCAAACAATTTGCAGGTGTGGTCACGGAAGCGGGCCAGCAACGCTTCGAGTTTGCCTTCGTTGCAGGTGTAGATCCGCAGTTCATAGACGCGCGTGTCATCGGCGGCATGGATCATCGTGGAAAAGAGGCCGGTGAGGGCCAGGGCGAGAAAGGTGAGGCGCTTCATGAGGGGTGAACAAACGGCGGGCAAACACATGCTTATCACGAAGCTGCCGCCAGAATGCCCGCCGCCTTGTGCAGAGTCTCCTCGTACTCGCTCAACGGCACGGAGTCGGCGACGATGCCGGAGCCGACGTGGAAGGTGATTGCGTCATCCTTTTGCACGGCGGTGCGGATGGCGATGTTCCATTGGCTGCGGCCGTCGAAGCCGAACCAGCCGATGGCGCCGGTGTAGAGGCCACGGGGATGCGGTTCGAGCTCGGCGATGATCTCGGTGGCGCGTTTTTTCGGCGCGCCGGTGATGCTGCCGCCGGGGAAGCAGGCGCGGAAGGCATCGACGTGATCGACATGCGGCCGGAGCGTGCCGGTGACGGTGGAGACGAGGTGAAACACCTGCGCGAAGCTTTCCACCCGCCACAGCTCGGGCACGGCGACGCTGCCGAATTCGCAGACCTGGCCGAGGTCGTTGCGCTCGAGGTCGGTGATCATGAGCAGCTCGGCGCGTTCTTTGGCGGAGGCGGTGAGCTCGCGCACGGCGGCGCTGTCGCGGGCGGGATCGCCGACGAAACGAGGGCGCGTGCCTTTGATGGGACGGGTGGCGATGCGCGAACCGTCCATGTTGAGGAACAACTCGGGAGAAGCCGAGAGCACGGTGGTTCCGGCCAGTTGCATGAAGGCGGCATGCGGGGCAGGGGAGACGGAGCGCAACTTCAAATAGAGCGCCAAAGCATCGGCATTCTGCGGCCAAACGGCTTGCCAAGGGTAGGAGAGGTTGACTTGGTAGATGTCTCCAGCGGCGATGTAGTCCTGCGCGCGCTGGACGCTGCGGATGAAGTCGTCGCGGGTAACTTGGGGTTCAAAGTGAAGTTGGGAAGAGGGGGGGGGGCTGAAAGTGGAAAGCTGAAAGCTGAAATGGCCGAACTCGAACCACTGCGCGGTGTCGTGATCGTAAATGAGGCCGTGCGGGTAAATGCCGAAGACGAAATGGCCGTCGTAGCCGACCCAGCCGTACAAACCACCGGCGGAAGCGCGGGGCGTGCGCAGGGCGGCGCGCACTTTTTCCCAATCGTGGTCGATGTGGCCCTGCAAAATCGCCACGGGTTCGGCGGTGAGAACGGAGATGGCACCGGGGGTGGGCAGGGAGGAATCCATCCAGACGAAACCCTCGCGATGGCACAGTTGCGCCGCGATTTCGGCGGGTGTGAAGGAAAATTCACACCGGCGGTGATGTGGTGACGTTTCCAAGGCATGAACGAACAACGGCAGGGTGTGCCCTTCCGGCATTTTGAACGAAGAACCCTGAAGCATTGACACTAGGAGGCCTAAATCGTACCATGACCGTCTTTTTCAGCAACCTGTGACTCCCCCTTCCACCATTCTCACTCCAGACCGCGATCGTTCTTCGGCGATGGCTTGGGGAACGCTGTGCGTGCTGGCAGTGGTGCAAATGGGAATCGCCGTGAAGCTGCTCACTGCCAAAGGGCCCATGGTGTCAGGATCCGCTCCGGCCATGATTTCTTCATCACTGTCGGCTCCTACATCGAGCGTGGTGCCGGAGATCGGTCAGATCGCCGCTCCGCCGAGTTCGACCGCCCCACCATTGCCGGGATCGCTGATGCCTGCACCGGCTCCGATTGTGGCTGCCCCCATTTCCAGCGCACCACCGCCGATCGGTTCGTTCCAGAGAACGGACACGCCGATGCCAGCGCCTTCCGCTCCAGTCCTTCCTCCGGTCAGATCCGCTCCCGTCGCGCCAGTGGCTCCAGCGCCGAAGCCAGCCGCACCTCCGGCGACAACGCCCGCAGCTCCTCCCGCCTTTTCATCGACTATGCCGCCTCCATCAGCGCCGAAGCCTGATGCTGCCGCCGAACTGCTGCGTGATGTGAATTACGTTGTCACCTCCGCGAAGGAAATTCGCGGCATGAGCGATATGCAGGGCGCGCTGGAGCTGTTGAAGCGCGCCGACCAGCTCAATCCCGATCATCCGGCAATCATCGCCGAGATGGCGCAGACCTACGAGCAGATGGGCATCACGGACAAGGCGACGGATTCCTGGAGACGCATCCAACTGCTGGGCACGACGAAGGCGGGCAGCTATTTTGAACTCGCCTCTCGTCGGCTCGGCGCGGGCTCGGCCGCCGTGGCGGCACCTGCCATGCCGGGCGTGCCTGGCATGGAGAGTGAGAAGTTTCTGCGTCTCGGTGCCTGCCAGGTGGCCCGTGATTTCACCGTGAACACGGGTGAGCGCTATGTGCTGCGTGTGCCCATCGTTCGGGCCGGCAATCATCCCATCGACGGCAAGGCGGTGAATCTGGAAGTATTTTTCTTCGACCGAATCAATGGCACGAAAGTAGCGCAGACCATCGCGCCTGAACCCGTCGAAACGTGGCAGTCCGCCCCGGTGGACTGGAGCGGCACCGGCGAGGAGACGCTGGATGTCGTGTATCACCTGCCCGCACTCTCCGCCGCTGAAGTCCAGCAGCATGGCCGCCGTTCGTATTACGGCTACATGCTGCGCCTGTACCATAACAACAAACTCCAGGATGTGGCCGCCGAGCCCCGCGATCTCCTGGAGTTCGGATCCGCACCGGGCTCTGCTCCTGCCGGTGCCAATCCGCTCCTCCCGCCCGTGGGGAGATGATCGCCACCCGACACCGCACGCATGACTCTTCTGTTTGTTGATTCCAACGCCGCACTGCGCGGCACACGCACCATCTGGCTGAGGGAGAACCTCCCTGGCTTCACCATCGTTGATTTCTCCGATCCAGCGCTCGCCACGGCGTGGATCTCGAAGGCTGACTCGCTCGATGTGCTCGTGACCGAGGCCATCTTTCCCACGCAGGAGACCGGCTTCACGCTGCGCGACACGGCACGGGCACGCTTTCCACAGGCACGCGTGCTGTTCACCACACGCTATGACCTGACCGGTTTTGAAGCTCAAATCGCCGACGGGCTGGTGCTCAAAGACGCACCCTACACACCCGAAAAGCTGCTGGATCGCGTCCGTTCCCTCATGACGCAAACCGTGGAGTCGGATGATCCCGCGCCGGTGATGCAGCCCGGCACCGTTCTGGGCAATTATCAGGTGCTCGAGCGGCTCTACGTCGAAAAAGAGGCCGAGACCTACCGTGCGTTGCAGGTCGCCGTGCAGCGTCCGGTGGCGCTGGTGCTGTTGAAGCCGGAGCAGTTGAAGCAGCCGCTAGTCGTCGCCAAATTCAAGGAACGCGAACGGGTGAAGGCCTCGCTGATGCATCCGCGCATCGCCCCGCTGTATGAGGCGGGCGAGGCAAACGGCTGGCTGTTCTACTCCCGCGAGCTGCCCCGCGGGCGCAGCCTGGCCGAGATCGAGCTGACGGATGAAGCCCTCAGCGAGCGGCGTCTGGCCGAGGTGCTGCATGGTGTGGCGGAGGCGATGCAATTTGCCACCGAACGTGGCTACCATCACCGCAGCCTTGCCCCGCGCGACATTTACATCGATGCCGAGCATCAGGCGAGCATCGTAAACATCTTCCGGCCTGCGGTGGATGACAAACGCGATGCGAAAGCGGACGTGCGCGCGTTTCTGGACCTGCTGCGCCCGATTGCCTCGGACGGCAAGGCGCGCGGCCTGCTGCAGTCGCTCGCGGAGGCGAATCATGACTGGAAAGGGCTGTTCAACGCCCTCGATGATGTGCGTGATGACATGCGCGAGCGTAGCATCGTGCGCAAGATCGAAGCAGAGACTCTGCCGATGAACGCGGATGGTCAGAAACCGTGGTGGGTCTGGATGACGATCATCCTCATCCTCGTCATCGTGGCCGCCTTGGGTGCCTTCATGAACGGCTCGAACACCACGGCGCTGCCCGTTGAACTGGTGCGCATCCCCGCAGGAACGTTCAAATACCAGAATAACGAAGAAGAAGTCAAACTCCCGGAGTTCTGGATCAGCAAGCATGAAGTCACCATCGGCCAGTATGCCGAGTTTTTGCAGGCGCTGAAGACCGCCGTGCCGGGAGTCCATGATCATCCGCGGCAACCGAAGACGAAAACCGGCCACGAACCCGCGAAGTGGAGCCAATATTATGCTGCGGCGAAGTCAGGCACCACCTTCAACGGCGAAAGCATCACGCTGAACACTCCTGTCAGCCAGGTGGACTGGTGGGACGCGTATGCGTTTGCCAAATGGAAGGGCCAGCGTCTGCCCACCGAGCAGGAATGGGAAAAAGCTGCGCGTTGGAATGGGGAGAAAAGCCTGCGCTATCCCTGGGGCAATGAAGCACGCGATAACGCCGCCAATCTCGGTGACGACTACAATGCCGCCCCCAAAGCGAGGGGAGGAAGGGTTGACGGCTACAACCTCTGGGCTCCGATCACCCGTGTCACTCAAGACGTCAGTCATTATGGCGTGTGTGACATGGCGGGCAACGTCAGTGAATGGACCGCTGGTGAGACCCAGGATGGCGAATGGCCTGCGCATCCTGATTACATCGACATCACAGTGCCGGTCGTGCGTGGCGGCCACTTTGGCCTGAAGAGCAATGACCACCTGCTCACCGACCGCCTCTTTCCAGAATCCGCAAACGAGGCTACACTCGCCCGGGGATTCCGCACCGCCTCCAGCACCGCCCCCGCCAAACCGAATCCTTGAAGCTTATGAACCGCATCCTTTTGCTGCTGACCTTCTGCCTGCTCTCCGCCGCCGCCCATGCGCAGTACGTCACCAATCTCACACTGCTGAAAAACCAGTTTCTCACGGGAGAGCCGGTCGTGGCCGAGATCACCATCATCAATCGTTCCGGCGCCGACGTGATCGTTGGTGGTCATGGCGCGCGTGACTGGCTGCATTTTGAAATCACCGAGGCGGAAGGTCGTAGGCTCTCGCCCGTCACCATTGGTTCGGAAAAGCCCATCACCATGAGGGCGGGTGGCACCATGAAGCACACCGTCGAAATTTCAGGCGGCTATTCCACCGCCGACCTCGGCACCTACAACATGATCGCCAACGTGCTGCATCCCATCAGCGGGCAGTTCTACGTGTCCAACAGGGCGCGCATGACCATCACCGACTCGAAGCCAAACATGTTCGACCAGCCGTTTGGCGTGCCGGAAGGTTTCCCCAACGCAGGTCGCGCACGGCGCTACCAAGTCATCCTGTTTCGCGAACTCAACACACTGCAGCTCTACTGCCGCCTCACCGATGACCGCAGTGGCGCCTACATCGCCACGTTCCTTCTTGGCTCGGTCAACATGGCCACTCAGCCACAGATCAGCATCGACCCCAAAAACAAGCTGCATGTCTTTTTCATGGCCCAGCCTCATGTTTACTGCCACGCCATCGTGAACCCGGACGGCAAAATCTTCAAACGAGGCTACTACCGCGATCAGGAGGGCAACCGACCCTCCCTACTGGTGGGTGGCGGCTTCCCGCAGGTGGTGGGTGGTGTTTACTTCGATCCCGGTGCGCCGCCGCCAGAGAAAAAGAAAATGCGCAAGGCCTCCGAGCGTCCACCCGGCCTGTAGCCACACTCGCAGCTTACAAACCCGACTGAAAAGCGGAACGCATCCGCTCTTGCCCTGACATCGTGCGCCAGCTAACAACTGGTGTCATGAACACCTCATGGTTCGATTTCGCCTCCGGCACGCAGCTTTACTGGGCCGTCGCCATTTTCGCCTCCGTGCTCCAGGTGTTCCTGCTCATCGGCGCACTCATGGGTGGCGGTCATGATTTCGACCACGGGGCCGATTCACATGATGGCAGCACCACGGATGCCGTGAAAATCTTCTCGCTGCGTGTGCTCGTCGCCTTCTTCGTCGGCTTCGGCTGGGCGGGCGTCATGGGGCAGCGCAATGGCATGTCTCCCGGCTCCACCGCTCTCGCCGCTCTCGCCGCTCTCATTTCCGGCGTGATCTTCATGCTGCTGCTCTTCGCCACGCTGCGTTTTCTCATGTCGATGCGCGATGACGGCTCGCTGCATTACGAAAACGCCATCGGCCTGCGCGGCCAGGTGTATGTGACCATTCCCGCCTTACGCGCAGGCATCGGCCAGATCGAGGTCATGCTGCAAGGCCGCCTCATCACCGCCAGCGCTGTCACCGATGCCGATCACGCCTTGCCGCCACAAAGCGGCATCGAAATCACCGCGCTCATGCCGCCCAACACTTTCGTCGTTAAACCAACCTCCTGAACCACAACCATGTTCGACTCCGCCATGATTCCCGTCCTCGCCGGCATCGCCGCCATTCTCGTCTTTGCCACGCTCGCGTTCTTTGCCTCACGCTACAAACGTTGTCCCTCCGACCGCATCCTCGTCGTTTACGGCAAGGTCGGCGGCAACAAATCCGCCCGCTGCGTGCATGGTGGCGCCTCCTTTGTGTGGCCGGTCATTCAAGACTACGCCTACCTGAGCCTCACGCCGATGCCCATCGACATCCAACTGCGTGGCGCTCTCTCGCAACAAAACATCCGTGTCAACACGCCCTCCACTTTCACCGTCGGCATCAGCACCGAGCCTGGCGTGATGGAAAACGCCGCCGAGCGTCTGCTCGGCCAAACGCAGCCGCAGATTCAAGAACTCGCCAAGGACATCATCTTCGGCCAGATGCGCGTCGTCATCGCCACGATGCCCATTGAGGAGATCAACGCCGACCGCGACAAGCTCATCGCCAACATCTCCAACGGCGTCGAAGTCGAACTCAAAAAAGTCGGCCTGCGTCTCATCAACGTCAACGTCCAGGACATCACCGACGAATCCGGCTACATCGAAGCCCTCGGCAAAGAAGCCGCCGCACGCGCCATCAACGACGCCAAGATCAAAGTCTCCCAGCAGGAACGCGATGGCGACATCGGTGCCGCCCTTGCTGACAAAGAGAAACGCATCAGCGTCGCGCAAGCCCAGGCCGAAGCCGTCACCGGCGAAAACCTTTCCGCGGTCGAAATTGCCAACTCCATCGCCTCACGCCGCGAAAAAGAAGCCGAGGCCGAACGTCTCGGCACCGCCGCCGAGAAGGTTGCCAGTGCGAAAGCGCTCCAAGAATCTTATCTCGCCGAAGAATCTGCCGAACGTCAGCGTGCCAAGCGCGAAGAAGCCGCGATGATGGCCACCATCATCGTGCAGGCCGACATCGAGAAGCGGAAGATCGAAGTGCTCGCCGAAGCCGAAAAAAATCGTGTCCGCATCAGCGCCGAGGCGCAAAAGCAGCGCATCGAACTCGAAGCCGAGGCCGAGAAACGCCGCATTGAACTCGTGGCGCAAGCCGAAGCCGAACGCATCCGCATCATCAAGGAAGGCGAGGCCGCCGGTCTCAAAACCTACATGGAAGCCGAGGCCGCAGGCACCCTGGCCCAGCTCGAAGCCCGTGCCAAAGGCTTCCAATCCATCGTCACCGCCGCTGGTGGTGCCGACAAAGCCGCGCAGCTCATGGTCACCGAACAATTGCCCGGACTCGTCGCCGAACAGGTCAAAGCCATCTCCGGCATCAAGATCGACAAGCTCACCGTCTGGGATTCCGGCCGCACCGGCGAAGACGGCAAGACCCGCACCGCCGATTTCGTCTCCGGCCTCGTCGGTGCCATCCCCCCGTTGCACGACATCGCCAGAAACGCTGGCATCGAGCTCCCCGGCTACCTTGGCAAACCCGCCTCATCCTCGGGTGGCAAAAAACCAGCACCTCCAAGCGACACGCAGGCTATCTAATCAGGATCGTCCTCCTGCTCGAACTCATCCTCAAGGGAGCGCCGCATCCCTTCCGGGTGAGCGATCCCTGATGCGTCGAAATCACTGCTGCCCTCTTCAAAAAGCATCTCGGCGAAAAGAAAACCGGGAACAAAAAATCACTTCGTCACCTTCGGCATCGCCTGCACCAGCAGGTTGTAGAATTCATTCTCCTCGGGCGTCTCGCCATCGCTGGCGAGGATGTTTTTCACCACGCCGAGCACTTCCTTCTGTGAGGCCTTGGTCGTGAACAACTGCGCTTTCGCGCTGATGTAATCAAACATCGCGTCATCGCTGTCCGCCGCCTCCCGCGCCTTGGCAAACGACTCCTCGATGAACAAACTTTTTGGATACTCGGAATCCCAGCCTTCCGCGATGAAGGCCGACTCCAGCAGCCGCTCTTCGGTCAGCGAAACATGCGCGTCCGCATAGATGGAGAGGGTGAGCAGTTCGAACAGAGCTTCGCGATGATCTTGAGTCATGGCTCATCATTGCAAACAGGACGCCGTGATCAAGCACGCACTTCTTTACACCGAAAGTTTGACCTTTTGAAAGGCTCCGGCCTGCGATCCCGCATGTACCGCGGCTTCGACGTTCCCTTCACTCACAGTCACCACCGCATAACCCGCAGTGTCCGCGTATTCGAACGCCGTCACCTGTTTCCGCTCGGTTTCATACAGTTCGCGTCTCAGCTCCACCGTCTCCGGCGAGTGCTTCGGTTCCAGCTTCACCTGATCGCCGTTGTAGCTGGCGATGCCATGCAGTTCGTTCTTCGGCGCTTGATTCAAAGCCGACACCACGCTGCTTACCGCGAGCTGTGAAAATCTTTTTCCGCCTGCCGCCCGCGTCAGCGCACTGAACTTGTGCAAGTGTCCGCCCAGCACCATCGCCTCTTGCTGTCCGAGCACATCGAGCAGTTTTTCACGCTGCGCCTTCAACTTCTCGCCCGCATACAGATGCCACGTCGCCCGCGCGCCATACGGCACCACCGGCGGATGGACGATCACAAACAGATGCCGCACCGTGCGTTTCGCCGCCACCGCTTCGAGCCATTCCAGGCTCGCTTTGTCATACGCGTCAAAGAACGCGAACTGCGACTCGCCGTACGTCACCAGATGATTCGCCTTCGTGTTCGAAGCCGCCGCATCAAGCTGCTTCGCCTCCTTCGCCATGAACGGCAGCAGCACTTCATCAAACGCCTCCTTGGCTCCGTCGCCCGTAACATCATGATTGCCCTTCGTGAACAAAAACGGCACACCGAGTTCTTGCTGCGTCACAAACGCCAGCGCCTCTCGGTTCTGCTTCACGGAAAGCTCCGCGTTCCCACACAAACCCTGCACCAAATCGCCCACCTGCAGCACAAACGCCGGTGGCGCGGACGATTCCCGCAGCGCAGCGATGCGCTGCTTCACAGCCGCAAACATTCCCGGCATCAACTCCGCCGTCAGCCGCGAGTAATTCTGGATCTGGCTCAGATCACCGCCGTGATTTTCCTGCAACCACTTCAAATCATGATGCTCCAGGCTGTCGTAGTGCAAATCGCCCAGCAGGATGAATGAAAACGGCTTCGCGCCTCCTGCGGCATGCGAAACCACTCCCGGCAACGCCGCAGCGGCACAGGCTTGCAAAAATCGACGGCGTGTGGTCATGCCGCTTCAACGTCACCTCAGCCATTCGTCATTCTGAATTCGTCATTCGTCATTTCTTGACCACTCCCTCGCCCCTCTTGACCATCACGCCTTCCATGTCCGACGCAGCCACCACTCCCATGATGAAGCAGTACCTCGCCATCCGGCGCGAGCTGCCGGAGGACGTGCTGCTGTTCTTCCGCCTGGGCGACTTTTATGAGCTGTTCTTCGAGGATGCGAAGGTCGCCTCGCCCATCCTCAATGTCGCCCTCACGAAGCGTAACGGCGTGCCCATGTGCGGGGTGCCGCATCATTCGTCGCAGGGCTACATCGCAAAGCTGATCAAAGGCGGCAAGCGTGTCGCCATCGCCGAGCAGACCACCGAACCAACACCTGGAAAAATCGTCGAGCGAGCCGTTTCGCAGATCCTCAGCGCGGGCACGATCAATGACCTCAACCTCCTCGACTCGAACCGCCCGAACTACCTCGCTGCAGTATTTCGTTCGGGCAAGAAACTCGGCCTCGCTTATGTCGATCACACCACCGGTGAGTTCGAAGTGGGCGAGTTCAAGGACACCACCGAGCTTGCCGATGAGCTTGAGCGACTTCAAGCGAGCGAGTTGCTCTTCAGTGATGATCAGCGCGACGTGATCGACGCTCTCGGTAGTCCGAGCAGCGCGCAACCCATCGAAAGCTACCTCTTCCTGCTCGACCAGGCGCAGCACAGCCTCACGCAGCATTTCAAAGTGCAGTCGCTCGACGGTTTCGGCTGCACCGGCATGAACGCCGCCATCTGCGCCGCCGGCTGCATCCTGCAATATCTGCAATTCCAGCTCCGCCGCAGTGTCGATCACATCCAGCGCCTCCGCGTCGGCCAGACGAACGACTGCGTCCTCATCGACGCCGCCAGCCAGAGCCACCTCGAGCTCGTCACCGCGCGCGGCGGCACGCAGCACACACTTTTGAGCGCGCTCGACCGCACCTGCACGCCGATGGGTGCGCGCAAAATGCGCCATTGGGTGCTGCATCCGCTGCGTGATCTGGAATTGCTCACTCAGCGCCAGGACATGATCGCCGCGCTGCTCGACGAGCCGATTTTGCTCGGCCAAATCCGCACCCTCCTCAAAGAAGTCCGCGATCTGGAACGCACCAGCTCCCGCCTCAGCCAAGGCAGCGGCAATGGCCGCGATTTGCAGGCTTTGGCCGTCTCACTGGAGGTCGTGCCTTCGCTGAAAACACTCCTGTCAGAATGGTCAACCCGGTCAGCCATGTCAGACCACCTGACAACACGCCTCCACGACCTCACCCCCATCTGCCAGGAAATCCAACGCGCCATCTGCGATGAGCCGCCCATGCAGATCAAAGAAGGCGGCGTCTTCCGCGAGGGCTATCTCCCCGCGCTCGATGAACTCCGCGCCGCCTCCACGCTCGGCCGCCAGTGGATCGCCGACCTGCAAAACCGCGAGATCGAGCGCACCGGTATCAAGAGCCTCAAGATCAAATACAACGCCGTCTTCGGTTACTTCATCGAGATCACCAAGGCCAACGTCGGCAGCGTGCCCACCGACTACCACCGCAAGCAGACCACCGTCAACGGCGAGCGCTACATCACCGACGAGTTGAAGCGCATGGAGGACAAAATCCTCGGCAGCGAGGAGCGCAGCAAGGCGCTCGAGTACGAGCAGTTCATCGAGCTGCGCAGCCGCGTCTTGGAGCACCTCGCGCACATCCAGGAAACCGCCGAAGCCATCGCCATCCTCGATTCGCTTTGCTCGCTCGCCGAAACCGCGCGGCTCTTCAATTACACCCGCCCCGTCCTCAACGAGACGCGCAATCTCTTCATCCGCGACGGCCGCCATCCCGTGCTCGATCAAAACCTGACGAGCGGCGAGCGCTTCGTGCCGAACGACGTCACCTTGGAGCCGGAGGAAAGCCGCCTCATCCTCATCACCGGGCCGAACATGGCCGGTAAGAGCACGTATTTGCGCCAGACCGCGCTGCTCACGCTCATGGCGCAAATTGGCAGCTTCCTCCCCGCCGCCAGCGCCGAGATCGGCCTCGTCGATCGCATCTTCACCCGCATCGGCGCCAGCGACGACATCGCACGCGGCCAGAGCACCTTCATGGTCGAGATGAACGAGACCTCGCTCATCCTCAACAACGCCACCGAGCGCTCATTGGTCATCCTCGACGAGATCGGCCGCGGCACGAGCACCTTCGACGGTCTCAGCATCGCCTGGAGCGTCGCCGAGCACCTGCACGACCACATCGGTGCCCGCTGCCTCTTCGCCACCCACTACCACGAGATCACCGCCCTCGCGCAAAGCCGCAGCGCCGTGAAGAACTACAACGTCGCCGTGAAGGAGTGGAACCAGCAGATCATCTTCCTCCGCAAGATCCTCCCCGGCTGCGCCGAAAAAAGCTACGGCATCCAGGTCGCCCGACTCGCCGGCCTCCCCGAAAACGTCATCGCCCGCGCCAAGGAAGTCCTCCAACAACTCGAATCCGGCCACCAGCCCGCCGAGAGTGTCAAAGAAGTGCCGGTGCCGACGAGCGTGCCTGCGAAGACGCGGAAGAAAGCAGTGAGCGATGCCGACGCCGGGCAGATGAGTTTGTTTGGGTGAGCAACCTGTTACTATTAACTATGGACACTGTTTTTCTGGGACTTGCCAATCTTGAATTAGACTGTGATGAAATCGATCTAGGCTGTGGTTTTTATCTCAGGAAGACTTATGCGCATTTGATGTCGCACGGAATGGTTGCCTTCGCTCCAGCACCACCCAAAGGCCACCACCCCGCGCCATGGAAGGCAACTCAAAGCGGTTATGCATACGACATTATGGCTGAGCTGGTTATGCCGACTAAAATTCGCGACCTCCGCTTCACACAAGAAGACCTTTCTCAGATTATGGTCGGTCTTTTAAGACTTTCGGTAAAACCCGACATTGTAGCACCGCTGATCTCCACTCACGATCTCAGCGAAGCGAAGCAAGACGATAATGCCGTGTTCCATGCGTTGGAGGCGCTTCCAAGATTCTTCCCTTTAGCCATAGCAGGGAAAGAAAAGGTCACGGCAGATGACCTTGGTTGGTTGAGTCATGAACTAAGTACTACTCTGGCATTCCTGCATAAGAATCCAAAGTTAAAGACAGCTCTCGAGGTTCTTAGTGATGTGCAATTTGTAATGCATCGTGGCATGGCGATGATCTCGATCTGGGCCGCTCTGGAATCATTGTTTAATATCCAGCATGAACTCACGTTTAAAGTGTCGGCATATGTAGCTGCTTTTCTGAAGCCAGCTGGCGTCGCACGTCATGAGCTATTTGCTGAATGTAAAAAACTGTATGGAGCCCGAAGTGGTGCCGCACACGCGAATGCTCATGCTGAACCAGACGACCTTCTGAGGTCTGTTATGATATTGCGAGAGGTTCTTGTGAAGTTGATTGAGTCGCGGAAGGTTCCTGATGCCAAGTCACTCGAGCTGATGCTGTTTGGTGACAACAGCCAGCTCAAGGAAGGAAATGCTGGGAAATGAAGTAAGGTATCAACTGTCTGACAAATACACTCAAACCCGCAGTGGATGCGTCCGCCATGCCGCCGGGAAGTCCATCTCGGCGAGAGGGATTTCGGAGTCTTCATCGAACAAGCCCCCGAGGCGCTGCTTCCCCGTTCCTCGTCGCATCGCCAGGAGTTCCACAATTTTAGCATCGCTCAAATTTGGCGTTGCAATCGACCTGTCCGGTCGCGTACTCTGCTTCACATGGCTGCACCCTCCCCTAAATCAATGCTTCTCTCCAGCCCAGCGATTGCCGACAGGATCGCGTCCCGGCATGGTGCCAAGGCAAGTGTGGTGACGGTTTCCAAGATGGTGGGAACCAAGGAGGTGTCTGAATTCATGCGTCTGGTCTCCGCCGCCCAGAAGTCCACCCGCAAGATGGGGATGAAGGTGCGCTAACGGTCCCTGGATGCCATGTCCAGACTCGCTCAGGCGCTTTCCACGCAGATCGAAGGGGTGGATCGTCCCTTTTCGAACTTCGACTTTGTGGATCGCGAGTTCTCCGGGTCGGCACCGATCCGGCGACTTTTCTCCCAGGCTCGGTCCCGTGGAGCAAAAACACTGGTGATGGAAAAGGTGGCCGCCCAAGGCTCGGTGGCTGATGAGAACGCCGAACTGCGCAGCCTTTTCCCGGACTACCAGATGGCCGGACTGGTGCGGCTTTCCTTCTGGCGGACTTCTTTTACCCGCAAAGCCGAGTTGGCGGCGCTTTGCGATCAAGACTGCATGGGTTGGGCCATCCTGAAGCTCGATCAAGTGGGCGGAAGGCAGGGCTGGCATGTGTTTGAGTCTGTGATCCGTGCCTACGAGCACCCACACAGCTTCGCCACCTGTGCCAGGGCCGTGCCGGTGAAGATCGCGGGCAGGAAGTTTGAGATTCCAGGCGTACTTTACTGCCAGCAGAACGGTCTGAACAAAGCCTGCGCCCAAGTGGCTCTGCGCAGCATTTGCAGCGCCTTTTTGGATGATCCAGACCTGACCTTCCGCCGCATCAATCAGCTCGCTGCAGCGGTCTCTCCGGTGGCCAAGCCGGGTGAAGGGTTGACGACGGATCAGATTCAGGACGTGCTCGATGGGCTCGGGATTCCGCACTTCGCCATCTACTACCCGAACCTCTCCGGTCGTGAGAAATGGCGCAGTCGCCTGCCTTACCAGAAGATCTTGTACAGCGGCATCGAGAGCGGCTGCGGTGCTCTGCTAGCCTTTACCACCAGCGGACCACGAGCACCGGGTTGCGGTCACATCGTGCCGCTCCTTGGGCATACCTTCAATGAAGACACCTGGTCCGCCCGTGGCGACGGGGCCTATTTCAAGATCGGGAAAGACATCCGCTACCTGCCCAGCTCTGCGTGGATGAGCAGCTTCCTGATTCACGATGACAACTTTGGCTCGAATCTCTGTGTCGCCAAAGATTACCTGCCTGCCAAACAGGCCGACTACGTTGTTGCTCTTTATCCACGCGGTTACGCGGCACCCGGATTTGTGGCGGAGGTGGCGGCAAGCCGGTATTTCTATTCCTTGCTGCGGCAGTTGGACGAATCGGCCAACCCATGGGTGAACCGCCTGCATCGCACCGTGAAGAACAAGGAACTCATCCTGCGGACGGTGCCGGTCACACGAGAAGCCTACTGCCAGCATGTGAGGGAAATGCAGGATTGGGAGCACCACACCGAAGATCCAGCAACGGTGGACGATCTCGCCAAAATCTGCCCCGACCAGATGTGGATGATCGAAGTTTCGATTCCTGACCTGTTCTCCACCAACCTGCGCAAGCTGGGAGAACTGTTGCTGGCCGGAGATCTGGCGATCTCGGACCGGCCTGATTACAGCAAGTTCGTCCTCAGTCGTTTCCCCGGCTGCTACATGCTCTTTGACCGCCTGGATGGCCGCCGCCAGCCGCGGTTTGTCGCAGCATCCAGCGGACTCCAATCGCACACGCCATTGTGGAGTAGGGGAGCGTGAGTACCCGACTTCCCCGTGCAAGGAATCCAGTGCCTGCTACTTTATCAGCCCAGCTCACCCACCCACTCCCAACACTCATGCAATCACGTCGCCATTTTCTTCACACTGCTCTGGGATTTGCCACCCTGCCACATCTCGCGTGGGCGGCAGCGCCTGGCGGGGTCAGCCTCGGCTTCAGCTTGTATGGCATGAAGACGCTGTCTTTGAGCGAGGCTCTGAAAACCTGTGCCGAGATCGGCTATGCCAATGTCGAGTTCGCTTTGAATGCAGGTTTTCCCACCGAACCCAAGGTCTTCACGACGGCAGCACGCACCGAGGCGGCGCAGCAGCTCCGTGCGCTCAAGCTGGACCTGCCATGCCTGATGGTGAACCTCAGCCTCACCGCCGATGACAAGGCTCATGTCCAGGCCCTGCAAAGCATCACCGATGCGGCGCAACTGGCGCGCGAGATGAATGCAGACCGGCCTGCCATCATCGAGACGGTGCTCGGTGGCAAACCGGCGACCTGGGAGCAGCAGAAGTCCGGCATGGCCGAGCGTCTGCAATCCTGGGCCGAGACGGCGGAAAAGGCGCAGACCACGATCGCCATCAAAGCCCATGTGGGCAGCGCGGTGAACTCGCCGGAGCGCCTGCTCTGGCTGCTGGAGCAGGTGAAGTCACCGGCCATCCAAGTGGCTTACGACTACAGCCATTTTGAGCTGCAAGGCATCGACATGGAAGAAAGCATGAAGCTGCTGCTGTCGCGCACGAAGTTCATTCACGTCAAAGACTCGGTGGGCGAGCCAGGGAAGTTCCAGTTCCTGCTGCCCGGTGAAGGGCGCACCGATTATGTGAAGTACTTCACCGCGCTCAAAAAGCACGGCTACCATGGCCCCGTCGTGGTGGAGGTTAGCGGACAGATCTTCAACAAGCCCGGCTATGAACCCATCGCCGCCGCGAAGCAGTGCTACACGGTCCTGTCCGGCGCTTTGGCGAAGGTCGGCTAAAATGGCAGGCGAAGAGGTGAGGCGCTCGAAACCGCCCTGACCGAATGCAGCGCCGAAAGGACAACGGCAATGCGGTCTTTCCATGTCAGGAAAACGGGGCGAGGGCACAAGCCTCGGACCAACGACACGCGAATCATCACCAAGCACCCATCATGCCACTCGATCCCCAGGCGCAGGCCTTTCTTGCCCAGCTCGCTGCCTTAGGCGCACCGCCACTCGAACAACTTCCGGTGGATCAGGTGCGCGCCATCTATCGCCAGTTGTTTGGCGGGAGCGGGGAGCCCGAGGCGGTCGGCGAGGTCATCGATCGAACGATTCCCGGACCCGGGGGGCCGATCCCGCTGCGGATCTACACCCCCAAGGGATCGGGCCCGTTTCCGGTCCTCGTTCACCTGCACGGCGGCGGCTGGGTGGTCGGCGACCTGGCGGCGTATGATCCCATCTGCCGCAAGCTCACGAATGCGGCCGGGTGCGCCGTGGTGTCCGTTGATTACCGGCTCGCGCCCGAGCACAAGTTCCCGGCGGCGCTGGACGATTGCTATGCAGCGCTGCAATGGGTGGCCGCAAATGCGCCCACCTTTCATGGCGATGCGTCGCGGATCGCGGTCGGCGGCGACAGCGCGGGCGGCACACTCTCGGCGGTGGTGGCGCAGCAGGCGCGTGACGAGGGTGGTCCCCGGCTTTGCTATCAACTCCTCATCTATCCCGTCACGAACTACGGTTTCAACACGCCGAGCTACCGCGAGAACGCGGACGGCTATCTCCTGACGAAGAACCTGATGGCCTGGTTCTGGGGGCACTACCTGCGCAGTGAATCCGATGGCAGCTCACCCAAGGCTTCACCGCTGCGGTCCCCCAACCTTGGAGGCCTGCCACCGGCACTCGTGATCACGGCTGAATTCGACCCGCTGCGCGATGAGGGCGAGGCTTACGCGTCACAGCTTCGCGATGCGGGCGTATCGGTCACCCTGAAGCGCTATGATGGAATGATTCACGGCTTCTTTGGACTCAGCGGAGCCCTAGCGCAAGGTCAGCACGCTGTGGCGGAGGCGGCCGCCGGCTTGCGGGCTGCGTTTCGGGAAAAGACGCCTGGCATTTAGTGTTTGGAATGCATCCACGAGGCAACAGTCATGGGGCTGTTCGGATCATCGGGAGGAAGAGCGTCGGTGAAGGCCATCAAACTCCTGCCCTTCTGGTCTTGCTTGTGGGATGAGCGGCGACGACGTGTCCAAACTATGAACACGCTTCGCATCGGTGCCATTGGCGCAGGAGGCTTCGGCCTGTTCGCTCTCCAGCAATTTCTTCAGATCCCGGGAGTGCAGCTTGCGGGGATCGCCGGGACGCATCGCGAGGCGGCACTGGCCGTGGCGCGGCGCTTTGGCGTGCCCGATTTGGTGGAGGTGGACGCGCTGCTCGCAAGCCCGGAGGTCGATTTGGTTTACATCGCGACGCCGCCGTTCCTCCATTACCCGCAGGCGCTGGCGGCTCTGAAGGCGGGCAAACATGTCATCTGCGAGAAGCCGCTCGCCTTGACGGTGGCACAAGCCGATGAACTCGTGGCGCTGGCACAAGCCAAGGATCTCCTCTGCATCGCCAATCTGATGCAGCGCTACAATCCGCTGTTTGAATCCGTCCGGCGGCTGGTCGAGTCGCGCGTGCTCGGCGAGTGCCTGCACGGCTATTTCGAAAACTACGCGAGTGACGAGGGTCTGCGATCCGAGCACTGGTTCTGGGACCGTGCGATGAGCGGTGGCATCTTCATCGAGCATGGTGTGCATTTCTTCGACCTCTTCGAAGGCTGGCTGGGCCAGGGCGAGGTGGTGGCCGCGCAGCGTGTGCTGCGGCCTGGCTTGGGCATCGAAGAGCAGGTGCAGTGCACCGTGCGCCATGCGAGCGGCGCGCTGGTGAATTTTCATCACAGTTTCACGCAGCCATCACGGATGGACCGGCAGGAGTTTCGTCTTCTCTTTGAGCACGGCGATGTGACGCTGGAGGAATGGGTGCCGGTGCGCGCGCGCATCCGTGCCGCGGTGAACGAGGAGCAGACGCGCACGCTGCTGGAGCTGTTTCCCGGCGCGAGTCTCGATGTGCTGAAGACCTATGGAGGCAGTGATCGCGCTGCACGTGGCCGGTTCAAAGAACTCGACTTCTACCAGCAAATCGAGCTGCGCCACGGATTGGGCGACGACAAGATGCGCCGCTACTGTGAGCTGCTGCGCGCGCGCTTCACCGACCAGCTCGCCTGGCTGCGGGACCGCACGCATGTGCGCCAATTGACGGAACGAAACGCCCGTGACTCACTGGCGATGGCCGAGAAAGCCACGCACCTCGCCGAGGCGTCCGCGTGATCGACGAGGAAGGCATCAACGTCTTCCCTGTGTCGAACGGTCCACCAAGTTCTCATAAATCTTGCGCCGTTCGTCCAGGCCGAGGCCCTGGTTGCGCAGGCCGAACATTTGTTTGTTGATGTCCTCGCGCTGCGAGACGCTGAGACGCGAGAGTTTGGCCACCATCTCCGGCGGCGGCTGGCGGGGGTAGCCGTCCGCGTTGAAGCCTTCCTTGTAGTTCACGGCGGCGTTTTTCGCCTCGTCCATCTGGGCCGAGCTCAAAGGCGGGGAGTTTCCGCCCGCACTGCCACTGGAACCGCCACCGCCTGATTTTGCCCGGACGATTTTTTTTGGCGGCTGCTGGTAGCGGACGGTGATGACCTGCCCTCCTGCGACTTGGATTTTTGCCGACCATGTGTGAATCTCGGCTGGATTGCCTCCGACACCGACCAATTGCCATCCCTGAAAATTGGCCGTTTTGGAGACCACATGAGACTCCATGGTCTTGGTGTCGAGCAGGGTGGCAAGGACATCGTTCTCGGTGCGCGCGACACCCGTGAGGATGATCGAATCGAAAACGCCCAAGGTGCGAGTGAACGGCGAGTTTGTGAGGAGTTCTTCAAAGTGCTCGTCCTTCACGGATTGCGGAATCGCCCCGTCGTCGTCCGGCGGCGGAGGCTGCGGCATCGCATCGGCTCCATGCAACGTCACGACGCCGCACAAGCCCATGAAGAGAGCGCCTCGCGCCCAGTTCATGGTCTCCCTCCTAACGCAATACGGCAGCGGACCCATGGGAGCCAAGTACGGCAGCAACCCGGCAGAACCATCACCGCAACTTCTGAAACTCCGACCAGCCTTCCCAGGCGATGCGCTGAAGGTCGGCACGGTCTTCAGCGGAGAACTTGCGGGTGATGGGGTTGCCGTCGCGGTCCTTGGTCTTGTCTTTCCTTGTGCCTTCGAAAGTGCGGGTGTCCGTGATGGAATCCATGGGCAGACCAATGGGGCTTTTCTCGAAGAGCGCGGCGTAAAGCGTGCAGGCGGTGAGGTAGGCCATGGTCTGGTTCAGATGCGCGTCATTGACGAAGCGCAGCGTGAGATCCGGCCGCTGGGTCTGGCAGCGATGCGCCACGAGCGCCATCGGAGCGACGGCGGCATCGATTTTCTTCGCCACGGCGGCGATGGCGCGCTCCTTGGCGAGGATCGGCGCGGAATCGGGCGCGACGGTCAGCGGCTTGTCGTTTTGAGTCGTGGGCGTGGTCTCATACAGGATCACGCGGGCACCTTGAGCCTTCGCCAGCTCGGCGAATTTCGGCGCATACTCGGCATAGAGCGTCGGATCACCTTCCACATCATCGCGATAGGACTGGAGCACCACGACATCCCAGGGCTGGCGATTGGCTTCGATCTTCGGGAGCAATGCACGATGACGTGCGAGAGCGTTTGGGGCATAGGCATCCTTTGGGTTGTCCGCAGCGGCTTTCTCGAGCGCAGCGATCGTGGCTTTCTCCTCAGCCTCGGTGAGCGTCGATTGCTTGACGATGTTCTGCGTGCCAAGCCGCCAGTGATCCTTCAACGTGCGACCACCATAAATGACGTCCGTGCGGTTGAACGTGAGCCCCGGCTGGCCCGCCTCCGCCATCGCTTTGACCACAGTGGAGAGGTTGTGCCGGGCCGTGAAGCTGTTGCCGATGAAGAGCACGTTCAGCGTCTTCTTTTCACCCTCGGCACCAGCCGCCATGGAAAACGAGACGAGAGCGAATGCGAAGAATGCTAATCGAGAGAAGAGGCGAGTCATGGTTGGGAGAGGTTGGAAACAGGAGATACGGAAGATGGTCCGTGAGAACGATCCATTCCATTTCGTCTCTCAGCGATTCGTCCGGGCTGATGCCGGGCCATCCACTTCCCTCCGGCCCACACCGTCGATGAGGCACGGCACTCCGGCCGAGACATCACCACGATTTGTCTTGTGGAGTTCAAGCGAGTTTGATCTGATGGCCGCCAGTTCAAGACTCGTGGCTTATGAACCTGCTCGATCTCTTCCCCGATCCGAGATAAGGTCAAAAAGTCGAACCAATCCGTCGAACCTTGCTCGCGTGGCCACAAAACAAGAAAGATCCACCGCTCCATGTGTCTCCTCAGAGCAACCGGTACCAGCACAAGACGGACCACCGCCCTTACGTATCGTCATCCTCACGTCGGAGAGCCTGCTCTCGAATCTTATGATTGCAACGATGGTCCGGGAACTACCAGGGCAGGTGGTCGGCATTGTGAGGTCAACGTGCCGGTTCAAGGGCAAGAATCTGCCCCAATTCCTTTGGCACTTGTGGCGGCAGTCCGGCTTCCGCTATATCGCACATCTCGTACTCAGATCGCTTTTGGATCGGCTCGTGCTCGCGACAAAGGGCCTGACAAGGCACAAGCCGTCGGTTGGCTCCCTGTCTGACATCGGAACCCATCATGGGATTGCGGTGATCTCTTCTGAGGACATCAATGACTCCGAGACGGTGGCCCAGATCCAGAATCTTCGCCCTGACTTGATCGTCTCCGTCTATCTATTGCAACTGATCAAACCAACCCTGATCCAGTTGCCGGTTCGTGGTGTTATCAACGTTCATCCGGCATTGCTGCCTCGACACCGGGGACGGTGTCCCATATTCGCGGCGATTGTCGCTGGCGATGAAGAAACAGGTGTGACTGTACATTGGGTGGATGACCGCGTCGACTCAGGAAGCATCTTGCTACAAGAAAGGCTGAAGCTATGCCCTGAGGATAGCGCTTTGATGTTATTGTACAGATGCTCAATGACTGGAGCAGCCATGCTGGTGAAGGCCGTGAAACTCATCGAGGGCGGCAACGCGCCACATATTCCCCAAGACGAAAGCCAAGCCACATATCAATCCTGGCCCAGCCTTGCAGATCAGGTGCTTTTCCGGCAAAGAAAAGGGAGATACGGCACCTGTCTCGACCTTTGGAAATACCTGTGAGAACTTTTTCCGGGCAACGATGGAGCGTGCGCCTTCCATGACAGGAGAGCCTAGGCCAGAAACTCCCGGAAGTTATGCAGCTTCTGAAACTCCGATCAAGCCTTCACCCATGCTGCTCCAGCGCGTAGATGCGTGACTCGGGCGGCTGGCTTTCGAGTGTTTCAATCGTCGAGTCGAGCCAGTCCACGAGTTCTTCGGCATCCCACCAATACTGAGGCCAACGCGAATCGCTCGTCCATAGCTTCCCATGCTGGACGGCAAGACTACGCAAGCGTCCCACGCAGGTGAGAGCATCAGCGCGTGAGTACATGGAAGGTTCGCCGTCGAAGCTGTATTCGATCACGCAAGCGGGGCGCCGGATCATGTCCAGCCACTCGGGCTCTGCCCCTTCAAGTTCCTCCACGAATTCGCAAAGCAACGCGATGGGCGTCCCGAAAGTCTCCACCAGGAGGTGTTTCTGGTCATCGTAGAGCATGAACGTGACTTTCATGGACAAGTCCATCTTGCGCCTTTCACAAAGGCCCCACAACGACGAATGCCGCTGAATTCCGCACGACCCATGTTAGCACCGATGACCCTTGTCTTTTGCACGCCCATCACCCACCATCGGCCCGCATGATCCCACCACGTCATTTGAGCACAGTGGCTCCCGACCTCGACAAGCTGGCACCGCCCATGGATCTCGTCGTCCGGCCGACGCCGATCACCAGCGCGCCTACGCTGGCAGAGAAGTGGGGGCTCACGGAACTGCGCGTCAAGCGCGACGACCTGGCCCATCCGCTCTATGGCGGCAGCAAGGTGCGCACCCTGGAGTATTTCCTCGGCCATGCGCGCATGAGAGGCGCGAGCGGACTCGCGACCATGGGGCCCTATGGCAGCCACCAATCCCTGACCTTGGCGATTTTTGGGCGGCTGCACGGCTTCAAGACGCGCACGGTGCTGGCACCCCGGCCCATGACGCCCGAGATCGAACTCAACGACCGCCTGATTCTGAGCTACGGGATGGACGTGCTGCGCTGCGGCAGTTTCGCGGCGGTGCCACTGGCATTACTCCGCGCTCGGCTCCGCTCGCTGGGGGACAAGCGGCCTTACTGGATCCCTTCCGGTTCCAAACATCCGCTCGGCATTCTCAGTCTCGTGGAGGGAGCGCTGGAGGTGGCGCGCTCTGTCGAAGCGGGAGAGCTGCCCATGCCCGACGATGTGGTGGTGGCGACCGGCACCTGCGCGACGGCGGCGGGACTGCTGCTGGGCTTTGCCATTGCAGGCCTGAAGGTGCGAGTCGTCGCGGTCCGGATGATACCAAAGATCGTCACCGGGCCGCGCAAGATGCGGCGTCTGGCGGAGCGGACCCTGGAGCTGTTGCGCCAGCATGGTTTCGACGGCCCCGTGAACTGGGGTGAATCGCTGTGGGTGGACGCACATGCTGGCCCGGGATATGGGCTCAACAATGCTCTAGGAAAACAAGCGGCCGACGACGTCGCGGCCTCCGGATACTTCCGCATCGAGACGACCTACACGGGGAAAACGCTCGGTTTGCTCGCCAGCGGAGCCCTGGCTGGGCGACGTGTGCTGTTCTGGAACACCTGTAGCGCGGTGGATCCCAGACCGGGCTCTCTGCCGTGAGATCTACGCCGCCTCTACCATCCAGATGATGCACCGAAGGCGCGTCACTACCGCGTCTTTGGTGCATTCCATTTGTCAGCTTGCTTCGCTGCAATCCAGACGGTGTTTGGCCATCACACCGCGTTACTTTGGAGCGACGGGGGTGGGCTCGGCCTGGGGCTGCCAGGTGAGGGAGCCGTTTGCGTCTTTGGCGTAGATGACGGGGACGGCTTTACCTTTGGGGCCGTCGGGCTGGAAGCGGCCTGTGGCGTCGAAATTGGCGATGCGGGCGCCGGAATAACGAATCCAACCTTGCAGTGCCCCTGAGTCTGGGTCGTAGCGATAGACGTCACGCCAAGGCTTGGGGGTGGTGAGGCGCGGACTGACGTAGGCGGGAGCGGTGGAGCGTTCGAGCACGTCGGGGAAGAGAACCTGGCTCAGCAGTGTGAGATTGAGGCCGCGGAGCATGTAGCGTTCGCCGAGGGAGAGTTTGTCGGGCGGTGACATGGTGTCGATCTGGCCGGAGGCATGTTCGACGAGGACGCCCTGCATGATGAGGCGATGGAGCTCGGCACGGACATCGGCGATGGCGGATGATTTGGACGAGGTGGAGGCGAGGGCATCCAGCTCGCGCTGTGAGCCGAGGTAGAAGGGGTGAAAGCTGGCGATGGCGTGAAGGACTTTTTCGATGGTGGTGCGTGTGGTGAGTTCGGCTTTTTCCGTGATGCGTGTTTTGAGAGCGAAGCGGATGGATTCGCCGAGCTTCGTGCGGAGCTTTGCGGCTTCCTCCTTGCGTTTGTCGTCGCGTTCGGCAGCGGTGAGCGCGTCCATCTGCGGTTTGAGAGCGAGGTAGTGTTTCTGCAGGCCGTCGCGTTCGGCGGGGGTGAGGATTTGATCAAGCAGACGACCACGCAGGTTGGTGTCCTTCAAACTGAAGGCGAGCAGTACTTTCACCCAGCGCGGATCGGTATCGGCGACGGGCAGGCCGAAGTCTGGATTGTGAGTTTGATAGTGGATTTCCGAGACGTGACCCTGCTCGTCGTAGAAGTGCATCTCGTTGGGCAGCATGTAGAAGCTCACGATCGAGGGTGCGCTGATGCTGGCGCCGTTGTCGGCGAAGATGCCGATGTCGATGCGATGGCTGCGGATGCCGGAGGCGGTGAAAACGGGCGGCTGCCAGCGGACGCGGAGACGCATGACATTGCCGCCTGGAGCGGACTCGATGCGGACGAAGCGCGGATCTCCTTGGAGCACGGTGGCACGCATTTGCAGCGGAGACTTGGTGAGGTTGAGGGTCTTTTCGAAGCCGATGAGCATGCCGTGCTCAGCTTCATTGCCACGCAGGATGCGGGCGATGGAGACGGGCGTGTCGGAGAGCTGCCAAGGATAGGGACCGGGCAGCTCGAAGAAGTTTTTGCCGGCTTCGATTTTGCTTTCCTCGATGACCTGAAGCAGCACGAGCGGCGGAATTTTCTCCGGCGTCATGTCATGCGCGATGCGCACCATTTTTTCCTCGTCGATCTGGGTGCCGTCGAAGACGGGCGGATGTGCCTTGCCGGTGAAGTAGTCTTCCGGCACCTGGATCATTTTGTTCGAGCGACGGAAAATGGACTGGAGCGTGGGCATGAGAAGTCGTTTCTCGATGAGCAGTTTCTGTGTTTCTGGACGAAAAGCAGCGGCGGTGGAAAGCAGGGCCTGGAGGAAGGGCTGGTCGGTGCCGGAGGAACCCTGTGAGATGAGGAGGCTGGGAGTGTTCAATGGTAGCAGATCGCCATAACCGCCGCCGATGCCGTTGGCGCCGATGCCGTTGGCGCCGATGTCGTAATCTTGGTGCTCGGGATAGATGAAGAGGTTGTTGGAGAGGTACTGCTGCGCGAGGAAGCGATTGCCGCCAGGGTCCATCATGTAGAGACGCGGCAGGCAGCCGAGCTGCGTGGCGCCGGAAGCCATGGAGCAATTGCCGAGCGTGGGCTGGAGACGAAGTTGTGTGGCGGCGCCTTTGTCATTCTCCGCGCCTTTGAACACCTGGAGGAGAGGATACTGCGCGGTGTTTAACGGCGAATGCTGGCCGTCGCGATTTTCATACGAGATTGCTTTGAGGCCTGCGGCAGTGCCATTGACGAACCATTCATTGAGCAGCTTCGCCACACTGTCGGTACGCATGGTGACGGGCTGTGCGATGATGCCGCTGATGCCCAGCGTCAGGAACGCAAGGAGGCGCAAAGAGGCCGTGGACAGGATTCGCACCCGGCATTGTCACGGTGGCACGGCACTTCGCAAAAGGAATGTACTACGCAGAAGGTTTATCCTTCAGTCGAAGCGAGGGGGAAGCGCAGCTTGATCTCGGTGCCCTGATCAGGATTGCCCTGCACGAAGAGCTGGCCGCGCATCTGATCCGCGAAAACTGCGAGGATTTTGAGACCGAGGCCGTTGCCTTCACCGGGATGAAAGTCGGACGGGAGGCCGATGCCATCATCACTGATGATTAGTTCACCGCTGGCCTGAGCGTAATTCAGTGTGGCGGTGATCTGCCCCTGACGACCATGTGGATAGGCGTGTTCGAAGCAGTTGGAGAGCGCCTCATTGAGCGTGAGGGCGAGCGGCATGAGCCATTCCTGCTGAATGGGGCCTTCCTGAATCTCCAACCGCACGCTGATCTGGTCCGCCGTCAGTTCGTAACACTCACGCAGGTGCGCGACGAGATCACGGGTGAAGTCGCTGAAGGTGTCACCCTTTCCAAGCGCCACTTGATACAGATGCTGATGCAGGGCGGCAATGGCGCGCACGCGGCTCTGGCTGGAGCGCAGGGCGTCACGTGCATCCTGATCGCTCACGCCATTGATCTGCATGTTCAGCAGGCTGGAGATGATCTGGAGATGGTTTTTGATGCGGTGATGCGTCTCGGTGAGCAGGAGTTTTTCACGCTCGAGATCGACCACCGGCCAACGCTGGCTGGATGGCGAAACAACCTGGAAGGCGAGCGGCACGGCGGCTTTCAACGCATGTGACGGCTGCGTGACAGCAACGTGTGCTTTGATCTCCGACGTGCTGTGAGAGGTGAGCTCAAAGCCGCCGTCATCAAGCAGACGCGCGCTGATTTTCACTTCGCCACGTTTGGCATTGGCGTCGAAGAATGGACGCTCGACGATGTTCTGCGGATCAGCGGCCTGCCGGGCAAGATCGGCAAAGAAACCGGTGGCATCAGAGGGGCGGAAGAACTGATGCAATGGGCGGCTGATGGCGAGAGCGGCATCGAGATTGAAGAGTTCCTGCGCCTGCCCGGTCCAAGTGCGGACACGGCCGTTGGCATCCGTAATGAGCAGGATGGCGTGTGTTTGTTCAGCAGGGGTCGGTGACGTTTGAGCACCCGCTGAAACGGGGGTGCTGACAGCAGCATCCGGTTCTGTGACCTGCTGCAGGTAATGAATCGTGCAGTGTGTCTCGCCCTGAGCATCTGGAACAGTGGCAAGGTGCAGGATGGCACGCGAGAAAGTGCCATCGACACGTTTGATGCGAACACCGAGCGCCTCGGCTTGCCTGCCGCTGTTTTGCAAGGCACGCAGGGCATCGCGCCGTGCGGTGGCGCTGTCGGGATCAAGCCAGGCGTCGAGCGGATAGCGGCGCAGTTCGGACTTGGCCTGTCCGAGCAGCGATTCGGCATGCTGATTGACTTCAAAGATGACGCCGGCCTTGTCAGTGAGAACGATTGCAATGGGGCTGCCCTGCAACAGCGTGCGGAGCTTGGCCTCCATGCTGCGGAGCTGCTCCTCATGGCGCGTGTGTTCGGTGGTGTCCTGGATGCTGACGAGCATGCCGCCGCCGGGGAGTGCGATGGGGTGAAACTCGAGTTCTTTAAGGAGACCGTCCGCGGTGGCCAGTGAAACGGTGCGCGTGAGCTGGCGCCTCCAGACACTTTCACGCCAAGCGAGCGTGACCTGCTCGCGATGTTCCTCCGTGGGGCAGGCGTGCGCCAGCCAGTTTTCAACGGTTTGATCTTTCTCGAGCGGCCGCCCCAACAGCCTGGCCAAACGTTCGTTTTGAAACACCGGAGAGCCACGCTCATCAAGCACGAAAACGCCACAAGGAACGCCCTCGAGGTAGCTGCGCAGGCGCGCCTCGCGATTGCCAAAAGTGTGCTGTGCCTCAGCGAGAGTGCGCAGTTCCTGCCGGGAACGCAAAAGCTCGTTTTCCATGCGCTGTATGGCGGCGGCATCCTCAGATGCCATTGCGGGAGCGGCAGTAGGTGGCTGCACGGGCATTTGGAACGTGACGCGCGTCACCGTTTCTGACGTCGCCTGCGGCGGAAGTGCCATCAGCATGAACTGGCACGGAGATTCGTCCGAGCCTTTGCGTGCCAGCGCTGAAACCAGCCAGCGCGAAGGCTTTTGATGATCTGGGGAGGAACCGGACTGCGTGATGACACAGCCCGGGACATTTTCTTTCGCCGCCGCCACACTGGCGAGTGATTCGAGCGTTTGCTGGCGCAGCGCGCTGAAGTCACGCCCTTCGCCAAAGACTTCCCAGAAGCAGGTGGTGCCTTCCTGAATACCCTTGTCCAAGGTAAGATGCGCAGCAGCAACGTTGGCATGCAGAATCGTGCCCTGAGCGTCCAGCACCAGCATTGGCAGGGCACAATCCAAGGGTTCCGGCGTTTTCTTTGCAGGCTGGGTGGATTCTTTGTTTTCAGGGAAAGAGCCGGCTTTTGATTCATCTGCAGAAGCAGCCTGTGGAGAGCTGAATTTCTCACACGTGACCATCAAGCCACCAACAGAGGCATCACGCTTCCTGCGCCAAGGACGAACCTCCCAGCGATAGACAAGATGACGGCCATCCGGCCCGCTGAGAGAATCGTGCTCGCTACGCACGATGTGCCCTTGCAATGCACGCTCATAAACCTGTCTCCAGCCAGGATGCAGGCCCGGAAAAATTTCATACTGACTCCTGCCAACGAGGGGCTGCACTTGCTGCAGGCCGAATTCGTTGATCCACTGGCGGTTGGCAAGCATGTACCGCATTGCACGGTCAAACATGGCCATGGCAACCGGGGCGTTCTCCACCAAAACGCCGAGCACGAGCTCCATGTCCTCAGATTCGTGTTTGTGTGACTCCTGAGCGTTGGAGAACCCAAACGCGGAGACCGAGGGTCCTGTGCGTTGCTCCTTGGCCTCTTCACGCATTTTCTCCAAAGGCGAAGTCTGCGCCTTGGGCTGAATGACGTTTCTTAATACTGAAGAAGACATGGGGAGATTAGTTCGGAAAATTTAAAAATAAGCTCCTCTCAAGTTCTCGACAAGGCGAAAATACAAAGAATTGCGACTCAGTTCAGCAATAAATGCACCGAGAGGCAAGCTTCATCAACTCAGAAGCTTTCTGAAATCACTCCCGATGGTAAGGCTCCCCGCGCATGATGCTGTAAGCACGATAAATCTGCTCAACCAGCACAATGAAAGCAATGTCATGCTGCATGGTCAATGTGGACAGTGACCAGCACACTTGCGCACTGGTGCGGAAGTGTTGCGAGTGACCTTCCGCCCCCCCAATGACCAGACAGATGCGTTTGCGACCGGAGATTTCTTCGTTCTCGATCCACTTTGCCATTTCAACGCTACGTAATTGCCTGCCACGCTCATCGAGAATGATGCAGAGATCCCCATCACAGTAAGCTTGTATCTGCTGCTCAACCCGGTCTTGCGGCGCCTCCTTGATCACCACATGCTCAAACCGAGCATAGTGCTGCAGCCTCTTCCAATACATGCCCACAGCTTCCCTAACCCACAAATGACCGGGTTTTCCAACAGTGATGATGCGCCATTGCATGACGAGTAAGAGCGCATCTCAAACAAACAAACAAGGCTAGTCTAATGTTATGAATTTTATGGATTAGTTGAATATTCTCACCTGGCATCACCATCGTTGTTGTTGCATAATTTAAAAAGATCGTTAAAATGAGAATGCTAATTCAAAAATTAACCGCATGTTCAAGCCTATGTTCCAAGCATTCCATCCTTCGGTTCGTCTCACAACAGCCAGCGTTGCGGCTCTGATGCTGGCTTCCTGTGCCGTTCCTCCACGTCAAGCATGGCAGGAAATTCAAACCCGCGGACTGATCACTTATTTATCGGGTGACAGCCGTCCTCTGGGAGTCACCGGAGGATCAAAGATGCTTGCTCAGAACACCACGCCTTTGCAAACACCGACGACAGCCTTGGTTGGTCCAGAGCGTCCTTCCACTCCGCCTCCGTCGATGCTTAATGCCTCCACGATGCCTGTCGCTCAAGCGGTGCCCGATCTTCCTGGCTATGTGCGCACTCCGTTCACTAATCCTCCGCGCCTCGTCGATGTTCGTGGCATGTCAGCCGGTTCTAAAGTGGTCTGTCCTTACACACAACGCCCCTTCCTTGTGCCGGGCAGTGTCACCGCCTCCTCCAGCCTGGCTTCTTCCACCCCCAGGACTCCCACCGCCCCTGAGCGGCCTCGTACCGCGCCAGTCGCACCGAACAGCAATGTCGCTGCGATGAACAAACCCACTCCATCGACTCCGCCCTCGGTTGCTCCTGCCTCCAGCCCTGCTGTCGAACTGCCCTATGGCTCGCCTATCGCAGGGCGTCCTGGTTTCGTGAACAGCCCGTTTGCAGCGAAGCATCAGCTTGTGGATGTCACCGGCCTGCCCGTCGGCATGGAAGTCAAATGCCCCTACACTGGCAAGCTCTTCCGCGTTCCGCCGCAGTAGCGTCAATCTCATTGGATTGCTGGCCATCAATATTGCCCTGTCTGGAGTGAATTCTGGACGGGGCTTTTCATTTTCCAGTCAACGGTTCCGTGATTTGCCTTCATGCCACAACATGCCATGATGAACCGTGATGGATTTTCCCTCCGGCCTGCTGACCCTTCCGGGTCGCACTTTTCTTCATTTTCTGGTCTATCTCGGACAACTCACTGCATTGATGGGCGAGTTGCTGATCGCTGTGCGTTCAAGGGTGTGGCGGCTCAAACTCGTGGCACAACAAATCGTCGCCATCGGTTACGGGTCACAGGCGGTCGTCATTGTGACTGGGGCGTTCACAGGAGCCGTTTTCACCTTCCAAAGCTACGCCAAATTCAAAGAGTTCGGCTTTGAAACCACCGTGGGTGCCGTTGTTTCCGTGGCCTTGTGCCGTGAACTCGGCCCCGTGCTTGCCGGTTTGATGGTCGCGGGTCGTGTCGGCGCGGCGATGGCGGCGGACATCGGCACGATGAAGGTGACGGAGCAGGTCGATGCGCTGCGCGTCATGGGCGTGCACCCGGTCGATTACCTCGTGCTCCCGCGCTTCTTGGCCATGATGATTTCCATGCCCTTTCTCGTGGCGGAAAGCATCTCCTTTGGCCTCATCGCATCCTACATGGTCACCAGCTTCGGCTATGACATGCCTTCCTCGTGGTATCTCACCCACATGCTCGACCACACAAACATGGAAGATCTTTCCATCGGCATGATCAAAGGCTTCGTCTTCGGCATGCTCATCACCCTGATCTCCTGCCATCAGGGTCTGGCGGCGGAAAATGGTGCCGTCGGTGTCGGTTTGGGAACCACGCGCGCGGTGGTCATCTCCTCGCTCGTGCTGCTCATCGTCAATTTCTTCCTCTCCATCCTGCTCAACTACGTCTTTCCGATCGGGAGCGTCTAGCCATGGCTGCAACACCCACCGCCAGCACGAACCCACCCGCAGCTCCAAACGGCGCTGCCGAGGTGTTCATCGAACTGCGGGATCTCCACAAACGCTTTGGCAAACAGGAGATTCTCAGCGGTATCGACCTCAAGCTCTATCACGGCGAGACACTCTGCATCATCGGCCCCAGCGGTGAGGGCAAGACGGTGACGATGAAGCACATCATTGGCCTCATACGACCGGATGCGGGCGATGTCTTTGTGGCCGGCATGCATGTGAACCGCCTGGGCGAGCGCGAAATGGCCCCCATCCGCCAGAAGGTCAGCATGCTGTTCCAGGGCGCGGCGCTCTTTGACCGCATGACCGTGGAGGAAAATGTCGCCTTTCCGCTGTGGGAAAGCGGCGTGCGCGACAAGGCGGAGATCAAGCGCCGTGTGTTCGAGGCGCTGGAGGCCGTTGATCTCGAGGAGCATCTGGACAAATACCCCACCAGCCTCTCCGGCGGCATGCGCAAGCGCACCGGCATCGCCCGCGCCATCATCTGCCGCAGCGAGTGCATTCTCTACGACGAGCCGAACTCCGGCCTCGACCCCATCGGCTCCGACATCATCGACCAGATGATCCTGCGCATGCAGCGCCGCTACAACGTCACCTCGATCATCGTCACGCACGACATGCGCAGCATCTTCAAGATCGCCAACCGCGTGGCCATGCTCTACCGCGGCAAAATTCACTTTCTCGGCACGCCCGACGAGCTGCGCGCCTCACCCGACCCCATTGTGCAAAATTTCGTCAACGGCCATTCCGATGTGACCGGCTAAGCACACGTTTTTCACCCCAAACCTCCCCTTCTCATGATCGACAGCGACAAAAAAACCGAAATGCTCGTCGGACTCTTCCTGTTCGTCGGGCTGCTCCTGCTCGGCGGCCTCATCCTCCAGTTCGGCCGCGTGCGCGAAGTGTTCAAGGACACCTACCACCTCAAAGTCGCCTTCGCGAACGCCTCCGGCATCAAGGAAGGCTCCCCCGTGTTTCTCGGCGGCTCACGCGTCGGCAAAGTGGACAAGAAGCCGGCGCTCAACAGCACCTTCACCGGCGTCATCATCGATATTGAGCTCTTCAAAGATGTCTTGATCCCCGCCGACGCCACCTTCGGCATCGGCTCCGCCGGCCTCATGGGCGATGCTCTCGTCGAAATCAAGCCCAGCGGCAAAGAGACCGATGTCTTCCTGCCCCACGATTACGACAAGGTCATCGAAGGCGAAAAAGCCGGCGGTCTCAACGACCTGCAAAGCACCGCCAAAGCCGTCGGCGAAAAAGTCGATGTCGTGCTCGATGAAGTTAAAATCGCCCTCAAGGACATCAAGGAGGCCATGAGCAAGGTCAACAAAGGCGCGCTCTCCGACACCACCATTCAGAACTTCCAAGAAGGCATGGAACACCTGCACAGCACGCTCAAACGGGTCGATGAAAAAGTCCTCGGCGACGAAAACGCCCTGACCCTCAAAACCGCGCTGGCCGAACTCAAAGACGCCGCCGCCAGCTTCAAAACCGCCTCGAAAAACATCGAGGAATCCAGCAAAAAGCTCGGCCCCATGTTCGACAAGCTCGATCCCGCCATCGCCAAGGCCGACAAGGTCATGACCACGGCCGATGAATCGCTGCAATCCATCAAAAAAGCCGCCGACAGCTTCGCCGTGGCCGCTGCCAACATCTCATCAAGCAAAGGTCTGCTGGGCGCCCTCATGAACGACCAGCAGATGCGCAACGACTTCCGTGACCTGATTTACAACTTCAAAGTCAACGGCCCGCTCTGGTACAAGAACACTGCGGAAAAGCTGCGGGCCGAAGAACTGAAAAAGCAGCAGGAGGCGCCCGCTCCGCCGAAGCGTGGCATCTTCCGCTAAGCTGCGTCCCTCGCTTTGCTACCGCCGCAGCATCACGATCAGCTCATCGATCTTGTTCGCAATCTGCTGCACCTCCGCCTGCGTCGACGGATCGCTCACCGTCATTCCCAGGGTGGCCACGTTGTTGCTGTTGCTGCTGGTGGTGGAGATGGCCTCGGTGAGTTGCTGGAGCGATACCTCACCGGGAGCGCCCGGCAGGCCTGGCTCACCCTGGATTCCCTGCTGACCCTGGCCGCCATCGCTGCCGCTGCTGCCCGTCTCACCCTGCGGGCCGGTGGGGATGGCAAAGGTGAAGTGCAGAGTGCCGTCGGTCACCTCGAGGGTCACCTGAGCCGGACTGCCCGTCGGCAGCGTGTTGGTGCCATCGACGATGGCGGCGTTGATCGTCTGGAGCGCGTCGATGAGATCTTTGAGACCGTTGAGCTGGGCACGCATCTCGGCGGAGACGAGGGCGCTGTTGTTGGCGGGGAGGGTGGGATCGAAGGGCATGGCTGGAAGGGTGGCCTGGCGAAGCCGTCTTGGGGTTGAGGTTGTCTGGAGGACGCACTTCGGAGGTCGGCTGGCGGAGCTTTGCGGTCGGAGATCTAACCGTTTTGCTCCGCCGTCGAACCTCCTGGGGGCGCGTTCCGAGCGGTGCGGTGTGTCATCCGAGCTTTTGGGTTCGGTGCCCGAGTTCGGAGTCCGGCATCCGACCGATGAGGGTTGGAGGGCCGACCTCGGAGGGCCGAATGCCGGGCTTGGAGGTGCGATGGCCGACCTTTTTGCTCCGACATCCGACCTCGGAGGCCGGACGTTTTAGTGCTCAAGTCGCTGTTTTTCAGTGATTTAAGGAGTTGGTGGCGCTGGAGGAGTGGGGGTGCTGCCACCGCCACGGGGGAAGAAGCGCTTGAGGTTCTCATGCACGGTATTGGCACCGGGGACGTTGCGTTTGGCCGCCTGCTTGACGTTGTTATAGAAGCTCAGGTAGGCCATGTAGGTGTCCACGCCAGCGGCGGTGAGGGTGTCTTCGATGCCTTCGCACAGGGCGCAGATCTGCTGGTGAAGATCGCGCAGCGGCGTGCGCAAGGCGCGGTCCTTGGCCAGTTCGGTCATGTCCACGAAGCCGGGCACGAGTTCGGGATGGGCGGCCATTTCCTGGGCGAAGACCTCGTCCATGCCGTCGCGGATGGCGCTCATCTTGGGCAGGGCGCTTTTTTCGTCGGTGGTGAGGTTGAGCAGGAAGGGCAGCAGGGCCTGGATTTCGCCGACTTTGGTCAGGATGGTGGCCTTGTCGGTGGGGCTGAGAGTGGCGGAGATGCGATTGTCCATGGTGGTGTGTGGGTTGGGTGTGGGTGCCGTGCCATCCCAGATGAGACCTGACGAATCATACGTCAGTGAACTTGAATCCCAAGTGAGCGGCAGTGGCATGCGGGCAATCCAATACTAACAAGCATAGGCATCTCTATTATAGAGAGAGTGTCTGATTGTCATGGACGGTGCGTTGCTGAAACGTGATTTCACTGGGGAAAATGGAAAAATGCGGCTGTGCTGGAGGTCGTGCCCAGGCGGCTTGGCCGATAGGTCTGTCGAAAAAATCACCGGGGAACACATCATGGGTGTTCACAAGGCTTGGAGCACCTGCTAAACAGGATCAGTAATTCACGGATAATTCAGTCAACCGCTTCTCTGACCGCCATGAACTCGTTCCGCCGCTTCTCCCGTCGTGCCTGGCTGCTGCACGGTTACCTCATCGCCTCTTTGATTCTACAGCCGGTGCCGCAGGCGAACTCCTACTGGACGGACAGCAACAATGATGGCGTGAAAGAGGAGGTGGCCAACCCGCCCGAGGGCGATTCCTGGTGGCAGCAGGACTCTGACACCGATGGCCTGACGAATGCGGAAGAGGTGCTGACACCGGGCTGGAGTTCCGATCCTTACACGATGGACAGCGACCGGGACGGCCTGGGGGACATTGTGGAGTATCAGTATTCACAGGATGCGTTGAGCGCCGCGCAGCCGCTGCCCTATGACCCTTGGAACTGGAGTACCAACGGTTCGGGTTATTCGGACTTCGACCGCTTTTATCAGCAGCTTCAGGGCTACACCCCGGTGGTGAACTACAACAACCTCGCTGCTGGGAGCTTCTTCACTTACAGCGACGCAGACGGGGACGGCCTCAAAAACTTTGAGGACGGTGATCCGCTGAACATGGACCGCGATGGCGATGGCGTCCTTAACTGGAATGACAGCGGCTACATGGATGACCCGAACAACGGCTACGTGCCGCCACCAGAGAGCGATCCGGGTGTAATCATCGGCGGGAACTGGTATCCCACCGGCACGCTGGACAGCGATGGGGACGGCACGCCAGATCAGAACGACGCCTTTCCGTATGGCAGCTTTTGGTATGGCACCCAGGAGTATGGCGGGACTTGGAGTGATCGTGACAACGATGGAGTGCCTGATCCAGCAGACTCGTTCCCGGACGGCAGCTATTGGTACAACGGGATCGAGTATGGTGGTGCGTGGGCGGATCAGGATGGGGACGGCGTGCCTGACTCGTTTGATCCGTGGCCGACGGTGGCGGGGAGCTATTGGTACAACGGCAGCGAATATTCCGGCGGCTGGAACGACCAGGATGGCGACGGCGTCCCCGACCCCGCAGATGCCAGCCCCAACGGCAGCTACTGGTGGAACGGCACGGAATACTACGGCGCGTGGGTGGACCAGGATGGCGACGGCACGCCTGACGCCTTCGATGCCACCCCCACCGGTGGCAGTTCGTATTGGTACAACGGGGTGGAGTATGTCGGTGAATGGATGGACCAGGACAATGACGGCATTCCTGACGCGCATGACGCCACGCCCAACGGTGGCTACTGGTACAATGGCACCGAGTATGCCGGCATCTGGAGCGATGTGGACAACGACGGCATTCCCGATCCTCTGGATGCCACGCCCAACGGCGGCTACTGGTACAACGGCGTCGAATACACCGGTGCCTGGAGCGATGTGGACGGCGACGGTGTGCCTGACGTCGCCGACTACTGGATGTGGGATCCTTGGAACGGCGCGCCGCATTTCAGCTACAACGGCAGCGAGTATCCCGGCAGCATCGACGATGATCGTGACGGCGACACCATCCCCGACGGCGCTGATGCCTGGCCCGACGACGCTGAGAACAACGCTGACAACGACGACGACGGGCTGAGCAACTACGTGGAAAACACGCAGCACGGCACCGATCCCGACCAGCCGGACAGCGACAATGACGGGTTGACGGATTATGAGGAACTGTTGACCTGGCACACCAACCCGTTGTTGGAGAAGACCAACTCCGGTCAGCTCTACACGGACTACTACATGGTCGATCAGACCGACACGGACGGCGACCAGATTCCCGACCGCATCGAGCAGTGGTATGTGCAGCTCGGCTACGCGATGGGCGCGGACACCACGGAGGATGCGCTCGTGGACTTTGACAGCGACGGTTACAGCAACCTGCAGGCTTATCGAAATGGCTGGAGCTTCATCGCCCACTTCGACCAATACGACAACGACCAGGACGGCATCCTCGACGTGCTGGAGGACGCATGGAGCGCGGCGTATCCGGGGATGTTGAGCAGCAGCAGCTTTGACGACGCGGTGCAGGACTTTGACAATGACGGGCTGATGAACTTTGAGGAGATCACCCTCGGTCTCAATCCCGGCAGCGCGTGGTCGCGCAGCACCAGTGTGCATGATTTGCAGGAGTGGGCCTGGCTCAGGAACATGACCGCCAATCCAGCCTGGGAGACGCAGGCGGATGCGGACCAGAATGCCGTGCCTGACGGTCTGCAGGCCTTCGTCGTGGCGCTCAATGCCGCGCCAGAGCTGGTGCCGCTGCCGCAACGTGTGGCAGGTGATGATTATGATGGCGACGGCATGCCCGATGTCTGGGAGTACCGCCATCATCTGGATTTACGGGTTGCCAGTGACGCGCAGAGCAACTCCGACGGCGACAGCCTGGTGAATCTGCTCGAATACCAGCAGGGCCGTGATCCGACGGTCAATGATGACCCGCCGCCGCAAATCACCACCACCGTACTGCCGGATGCCGCAATGGAGACGAATTACAGTGCCACGATCGAGGTGGTAGGCAACGCGCCGCCTTTCACCTTCAGCATCGTCGGCGGACTGCCCGACGGCTTGATCCTGAACCCGAACAGCGGCAGCATCAGCGGCACGCCCAGCCTGGCGGGCACCAGCACTTTCATGGTGCAGGTCACGGATCAAAACAGTCAGAGCGCCACGCAGGAGCTGAGCATCACCGTGCAGCCGGACACCACGCCGCCTTTGAGCCTGTCAGGCGATGTGCCTGAGGGCAAGGTGGGCGTGGAGTACACGGCGACGTTCACGGCCAGCGGGGGCACCGGCCCTTATACGTACAGCATGGCCTCCGGCCAGGCAGGATTGCCTGCGGGGCTGGGCCTGGACTCTGCCACCGGAGTTCTCAGCGGCACGCCGGTGACCGCAGGCAGCCACACGCTTGCCGTGCAGGCCACCGACAGCATGTTTCAAAGCACGACGGGGACGTTCAGCGTGACGTTCACCGAACTGGAGATCGTCACCGAGACGCTGCCTCTGGGTGGGGTGTCAGGCACGCCTTACAGCGCGGTCATCACCGCCCGGAACGGCACCGTGCCCTACGCTTTCGGCGTGGTCGAACGCGAGGGGGATTCCGGCCTTCCCGCCGGCTACGTCTTGCAGGGCAACGGGATGCTGACCTTCGTCGGTGGCGTCACCCTGCTGCCGTCCGGCCTTTTGCCGACGGGCGGCATGTACACCTTCACGGTGGAGGTGACCGATGATGCGGGGCAAACGGCGGAGAAACAGCTCAGCCTCGTGCTGGAAGCGCCGCCACCACCGCCGCCCCTGACGATCACGACCCTCTCCTTGCCCGAAGGCGTGGCAGGTACTGACTACGCACCTTATGAGGCTGTCGTGGGCGCGGCCAACGGTGTGCAGCCCTATCAATTCTCCGTTGGCGGGGCGGGGCTGGTGGTCAACATGGACGGCACGCTCAGCGGCACGCTGCCTGCCGAGCCAGGCACTTACACCGTGTCTGTCAGCGTGCAGGACCACGCCGAGCCACCGGCGAACGCCAGTGCTGCGCTGACCTTGGTGGTGAAGCCGCCGCCGCCGCCGCCCTTGGAAATCGTGGGGGAGTATTCCGCCAGCGGCGGGGCGGGTGGCTATCATTGGAGCGTCCTCTGGGACGAGCACGAATCCGGCAAACAACCCACAGCCACCTTGCAGCCTGCGGAAGGGTCGCAAACCGTGCTGACCTGGACTGACAGTGATGACCCCGACGCAGAAACTCTCCATTTCACCGGCCATGTGGTTTTGACTGACTCGGAGACCGCAGTGGCCAGCAAGCCTGTGACGGTGAGCATTAGAGTGGCCCCGATGCCAGATGATCCAGAGACAGGCAACTCTGATGAAAATGACAGGCCCACCGGTCCGGGCCAGCCCACCACGGAAGAGGATGAATTCCATGAGGTGAACACGACCGACGGCGCGGGATCGCGTTACCGCAAAGTCGGCCTTAACGGCAGCCCGCTGTCGGATGGCAAGCCCCAGGCGAAGGATGAAAGCGGCGAGGTGCCGGAGGAGACCTACATTGACGCCTATACCGGTGAGCTGCGCCACGGCGTCTCCGATGTGTACGCCAGCGTGGACAGCTCTCTGCTGCCGCTGCTGGTGCGCCGCGACTGCACGGATGACACTTTCTACGAAACGACCGGCACTTTTGCGGAGAATTTCCGACGGCGCATGGACCGGCCGTTCGGCGCGGGCTGGACCACCAACCTGTGCGCCACGCTGAAACTGGAAAGCAATGGCACCCGTGCCACCGTGACGGATGAGCAGGGCGCTTCACACTCCTTTGATCTGGTCAAGGTCGGCCTCGGCTCCTACTGGCGCGCCTCCGCAAGCGCCACGGGGGACATCAAGTCCCGCTGGAACCAGTTGTACTACCAGGGCGCTGATCCACGTTTTGGCGGTACCTTCATTTACATCAAGACCTTTGGCACCCGCTGCCGCTACGATTACTGCGTGACGAAGGCCGGGGCCGGTGCTCAAGACCTGACGCAGTATTTCCGGCTCACCCAGGTCACTGACCGGCTGGAGAACCAACTGCTTTATTCATACCCCGGCCAGCAGAAACTCATTCCTGACCGCATTTACGATCCCGCCAGGCCGGGCCGTGAGGTGAACATCCTGCAGGACACCACGCATAACCGGATCACCGAGGTCGCCGGTCCTGGCGGGGACGTGATCCGCTACAGCTACACGCTGATGGGCGGGGAGAATGGACTGGCGGACTTGCCGGTGCTCAGCGCCGTCACCCGCGTGGCCCCTGGCGGAGGCACGGGCACGGCGGTGGGCTACGGCTACAGCCTGGAACGTGACTACCCCGGTTCGGCGGCGTGGCATGCGGCGGTGAACCGCATCACCGACGAGCTGGGCCGTGCGTATGCCTTTACCTACCGCAGCAACGAGCTGGTGAAGTATGTGCAAATCAAAGATGATATTGAAACCGTGTTCGTTCGTGGCGGCCAGCCGCGCCTGGTGGCCACCGTCACGCTGCCGGACGGCGGGGTGACGCAGATTGACATCGTGCGCGAGGCCACCATCCAGCGGTTCATGACCGGCACGCCCTACTCCCTGACCACGGTGAACAGCCCGGCGGGGCAGACGCTCTACCACTTCACCGAGCCGTTTGTGCAGTTCATCGACCCGCCCGAGAACGTTCCGGCGTTTTACCGGGACAGCACGCTGAGCTTCACGCGCATGGACATCACCGCCGCGGCCGGCACGGAGACCTACACCTTCAGCCCGGCGGCGGGCATGGCACTGGCCTCTGCCAAGGATGTGAGCGGGAACACCACCTCCTTCACCTACGACACGGCCAATCTGGACGATCCGATCCGTGAAACCGACGCGCTGGGGAACTTCAAGGATTTTACGTATGACCCTGGCACGCGGGTGATGAGCTCCATGACCGACCAGACCGGGGTGATCACAGAGTACACCCTCCAGCCCCTCACCGGCCTCAAACTGGCCGAGACGGTGCGTGGCGCGGGCGGCGTCATCGAACGGCAGTCCACCTTTGAGTACAACGATGCCACCTTCAAAGGCTTCATGACGAAGGCCACCGTGGATGCCTCGGCGAATGACACCGCGCCACCGACGGTGACGACTTATGAAGTAGGGGGGCTCAACGGCTGGTTGGAGGTGACGGAGACGGTGCAGACCGCCGCCGGTCTGGCCAGCACCGTCACGGTGAGCAATCTGGCCGGTGGCAAGGCCAGCGTGACGGACCCGCGTGGCAACCTGACCCTGTTCAGCTATGACGCGCACCACCGCCTGACCCGCGTGACTCATCCTGGCAATTCGCACAAAGACCTGGCCTATGACGCGCATGGCAATCTGATCCGCGAGACGAACGAGAACAACGTGCGCACCTTCCACGAATACGACGCGATGAACCGTCGCGTGAAGACGACCGTCGATCTCAATGACAACGGCACTGCCAATGCGGGCTATACCAACGCCAGTGTCAACGGCAGCAGCGTGAGCTACAACGGTGACATCGTCAGCACCACGACCTACAACCTGCGCGGGCAGGTGGTCACGCAGACGGATGCGCGCGGGAAGGTCACGACGCACACGTATGATCCGGCGGGACGCTTGACCGCGACGCTTGACGGGAACCTCCTGACCAGTTTTGACTACTCCGGTCCTAACTCCGGCGGCAGCGTGTTTGACAGCAGCGGGTTCAAGCCGACGCAGATCACCGCGCCGCGCAACGTGATCACCACGCTGACCTACGACAAGATGTACCGCACCACGGCGCAGACGGTGAGCGCGGGCGGCATCACGGCGACGACGAGCACGCTCTACGATGCGGCAGGTCGGCCCACGCGGGTGACCGATGCGCTGGGGCGGCACACGCTGACGGTGTACGATGTGTTCGGGCAGGTGCAGCGGGTGACGCACCCGGACGGCACGCAGGTGAGCACGGATTACACGCATCATGGCAAGCCGTGGAAGGTGGTGGATGAGGCGGGGAACCTGACGCAGACGGAGTTTGATGCGGCGGGGAGAGCGGTGCGGACCATCGCGCCGCCGGTCAATGGCGTGAGCGCCATCACGCAGATGCAGTACGACGCGGCGGGCAACGCCGTGCGCGTGACCGACCCGCTGGGCCGCGTGACGGACACGCAGTATGATGAGCGCAACCGCGCGGTGGCCGCCTATGCGCCGCCAGTGTGGGATGCGCTGGCCGGAGCCACCGTGCGGCCCAGCACGCAGACGACGTATGATGCGCTCGGCCAGGTGCTCACGGTCACCGATCCACAAGGCAACGTGACGACGAAGCACTACGACCGCGCCGGACGAAACTGGCTGGTCGAAGCGCCAGCAGTGTGGTCCGCACAGTCCTCTGTGCGGCCGACGACGGTCACGAAGTTCGACGCGGGCGGTCTCGCCTTGAGCGTGACCAACCCGCTCGGCCAGACCGTGACCAACACCTACAACATTCTCGGTCGCCTCATCACCACCACCGACGCCTTCGGCATCACGAACACCTTCGTGTATGATGAGGCGGGGAACCGCACCAGCGTGAAGGACGGCCTCAATCAGGAGACGACGTTTGTGTACGACGGGTTCAACCGGCTCAAGTCGCAAACCTTCGCCAACGGCGACACGACGACGTTCACTTACAACGCGGTGCAGAAGCTCTCGCAAACCTCGCCGCGCGGCATCACCACGACCTACACCTATGACAATCGCGACCGTGTGACAGCCACCAACGCGCCCGGCCTCACCCGCCAGCATCAGTACGACGTGTCGGGCCGGCTGCTCGGCGTCACCGAACCGGCCAACCCCACCGCGAACGTCACCTACACCTACGACGAACTGGGCCGCGTGCTCAGCGAGACCTCACGCGGCATCACGCACACTTACAGCTATGACATCGTGGGGAATCGTGTCAGCGCCAGCTACGGCACCGGCCGCATGGTGACGACGACTTACGATGCCTTCAACCGCCCCATGACGATCAACGAAGGCGGCCGCAGCACGAGCTACGGCTACGATCTCGGCGGACGTGCGGTGATCCTGAAAGCAGGCAACGGCCAGACCAGCCGCAACACGTATGATGAACTCGGCAGGCTCAAGCAGCGCACGCTGTTCCGCACCGAGGCGATGGCAGCGGGGGATGAGCTCGCGCAGTTTGCCTGGACGCACGATTTGCTTGGCAATGTGATGAGTCAGAGCGAGACATGGCCCGGCGAGGTGACTCGCCCCGGAGTGCGCACCACCAGCATGGCCTACGACGCGAACAACCGTCTGACGAACGAAACGATCGATGATCCGACCGTCGGAGTGACCGCGACGGCCTATGCCTACGACAACGCCAACAACCGCAGCACGAAACAAGTCACCGGCGGCACGGAACCGGGAGTGTGGAGCTACGCCTACAACGCCGCCAACCAGCTCACGAACTGGGAGAAGCTCGTGGCCAACAGCCCCGTGAAGACCGCCGCCTTGACCTACGACGCCGCCGGCAACCGCATCGCGCAAAGCGTCAGCGAGAACGGCAACGCACAGTCCACGCTCTACGCTTGGGATGCCCAAGATCGTCTCGCGTCCGTCACCATGCCGGACGGCGCGGTTCACGCCTACAAGTACGACTACCGCACGCGCAGGCTCAGCACCACAAGGAGCGGGGGTGTCTCACCCCCAAGTTCAACCGCCATCTTGTTCGCCGGTGGCCTGAGCCTCGCGGAATGGGACAGCGCCAGCAGCACGCCGAGCACTGCGAACTCTCCGACGGTGGAATACACGCGCGGTCCCGACATGGGCGGCGGCGTGGGCGGCATGCTCTACTCGCTCCGAGGTGGCACGACGAAGTATTCATTGAGCAATGGCCGAGGCGACATCGTCGCGCAGGCCGATCAAGCCGCCACGCTCACCTGGACCGCCAGCTACGAAGCCTACGGCAAGCGCACGAAGGAAACCGGCACCAACCAGGACAAGCAGCGTGCGAACTCGAAGGACGAAGACCCGACGGGGTTGTTGAATGAAGGGTTCCGCTACCGCGACATCGAGACGGGCGTGTGGCTCAGCCGTGATCCGGCGGGTTTTGTGGATGGCCCCAATCTGTATGCCTATGTGAAACAGAACCCTTGGACGGCGTTTGATCCGGATGGATTGGCCGAAAAGAAGGGCTACTACCCCAAAAAGGGTGAGAGGGGAGTTACCAGGCTAGAGGCAGATGAGAAAGGCGAGCCTCTGACCAGGACAGGTGCGAATGGGAAGACCGAAGTTCTGGCGAATCATTACACCGACTGGGGTGATGATAAGTTCTCATGGTTCAACGGCCCTCAGGGCAAACCTAACAGCAGCGGTTGGGAACCTGCCGGGAAGTACGGAATTACCCAGCCCACCTCGACGGCAAGGGAGAACTTTGTCAAAAACGAAAGATGGAACCCACAGGATCACATGAGCGCGTGGGGAGATGCTGCTAATCATCCGACAGTTCAGGCGGCAGGCACAGCAGCTCGGTGGTCAATTGAGCTTTCGGCGATGATGATGACCGGCGGATTGAGTCGTGCCCGTGCTCCGCTGCAAGTAGCGGCAAACGGCCCTGCTAAAGACGTTCTTTTGTTAGGACGAGGAGTTCCTGAAGTGCTTCGCCCAATAGCGCAGAAGGTTGGTGCCAGGGTGATCGACACTCCTTTGCGCGGAAAGGAACTTTATAAGCATATTTATGGAGAAATGAGAAAAGCAGACAGTATCATTCAAGTGATGGATGATATTCCAAAAGCTCTCGCCCCTGGTACAGGGCAATGGTCACGAATGGAAAAGGAGCTGGTCAAAAATGTTGAGCGTATCCGTTCCAAAACTGATCAAGTCAGCAAAGCGGAACTCGGATTTAAATGATTATGACAATTAATCAAGCGTTCGAACTTATTACAAACCTTGACTACAAGGAAGCACATCGGCGTTTTGCTCCACAACATGGGCTTCTCCAGTTCAACAGTGACGGTGAAGTTGTCGGGGTGTCTCGCTACAAGACCGTTCCAAATGAGACTGAGCAAAAGGAAGCACTTTTCAAGCATCCGGGCTGCATTCAGATATTCACGATGCCAAAGTGGTTTGTGACCGCCGATGAGTTGCAGGAGAGGATCAACAAGGATCTTTGGATATTCGCACACATGAAGCCGCGAAAAGAAGAAAAATGAACCCACGCCAAAAGAACCCGCAAGCCAACCAATAGAACTGATCGTGCCAGTATATTTAAAGATTTGAAATCAGGCCAGGTTCCTCCTACGTCGGAAAACGGGGTCAGTGTGCAAAAAGTTGACAAAATAGCTGTCTCAGGGTTAAAAGCGCGGCATGCCACGCAGCATCCGCATTCAATCCGCCGGGGCTTATTACCACGTCATGGCCCGTGGCAACCGGCCCGAGGCCATCGTGGAGGGCGGACGGGTGACGCGTTACGGCTACGACCTGGGCGGACGCGCCGTGGTGCTCGTCGCTGGCAACGGCCAGGTGAGCAACAACAGCTACGACGCGCTGGGCCGGCTGAAGAACCGCACGTTGTTCCGCACGCAGACGATGAGCGAGGCCGACGTGCTGGCGGAGTTCGGCTGGGAGCACGACCTGCTGGGCAACGTGACGCAGCAGCACGAACTGTGGCCGGGGGAAGTCACGCGCCAAGGCGGCATCCGCAGCACGGTGATGAGCTACGACGGCAACAACCGGCTCACCGGCGAGGCGATCTTCACGCGCACCACGGACAGCGCGCCCGCCGTGGAGCAGAGCCGGACGGAATACAGCTACGACACCGCCAACAACCGGGCCACCAAGACGGTGACGCGTCTCGCCGCTGCTGCCAGCAGCACCGAGGCCGGGGAGAACGACGTGGGCCACTGGGCCTACACCTACAACAGCGCCAACCAGCTCATCGGCTGGACGCACAGCGACTACCCGAGCGGCACGACGTTCCGTGAAGCCACACTGACCTACGACGATGCTGGCAACCGCATCGCCCAAAACGTCACAACTTTAAACTCTCAACCTGAAACTTTAAACACGGAGTATTCCTGGGATGCGCAGGACCGCCTCACCGCTGTCACCATGCCCGACGGCAGCGAGCACAGCTACGACTACGATTATCGCACCCGCCGCATCGAAACTTCAAGGAGTGGGGGCATCCTGCCCCCAACCTCAACCGCCAGAATGAGACGTACAAGCCAAACCAATGGCATTGGCCGTGCCAACCCATTTGAGAAAATGAAACCAGGCCAGCATCTCGGTCCCGAACCCTCCTTGGCAAAGCCACAAGGCAAGGCCTGGCAGTCCGCGTTTCCACACTGGAGACTGCCTTCGCTCGCCGCACGAACCATGCGGTTGACGGAGAAAAGAAAACCTACTCTAACTCAACATGCCAATGCCTTGCCCGCCTCGGAGCACTTGTCCCTGATCACTCTTCCGAGACACCGGCGTACGCGTGTGCTGACCGGCTTCGGAAACAACTTTGGTAGGCATGCGACTGATCTGATGATGTCACGCTCCTCATGTTCTCAAATCGAGCAGAACGCAAGCAGCCTGGTTTCCGACTTGGCAACGCGGCGTGCTGTGGCAGCATCGGCGCTGTGTTGACGGGGGCATCCTCTGACCCACCCCTCGCATCCAGCATCGACCTATTCCCCAACGTGGACGATGCCGCGCTCGATGGCGATGGCGACGGCGCGGGTGCGGTCGAAGGCCTCCAGCTTCTCCAAAATGAGGCTGATGTGCAGGCGGATGGTGCCCATGCTCATGTGGAGCAGATCGACGATCTCCTTGGTGGAGTGGCCTTTGACGAGCAGTTTGAGGATTTCCAGCTCACGCGGCGTCAGCGGCTTGCGCTGCTCACGCGCATGCAGTTTGGCGGCGATCTCGGCGGGGAAATACGTTTCTCCAGCGGCGATGCAGCGGATGGCGCGCAGCACCTCCTCGCATTCGGCGGCTTTGGTGAGGTAGCCTCTGGCCCCGGCCTGCACGGCGCGGTAAATGTCCTCCTCACCGTCGAACACGGACAGGATCAAGGCCCGGATGTGCGGAAACTCGACACGCAGGGCCTCCAGCGTCGTCACCCCGGTCTGATCGGGCAGCCGGTAGTCCATGAGCAGCACATCCGGGCGGTGCTCGCGGTAGAGTTCGATGGCTCGCGCCCCGGTGCTGGCCTCGGCGACGACGGTCATGCCTGCTTCGCTGTTGATCGGCACCGCCAGACCGAGCCGGGTGGCGAAATGGTCGTCCACAATGAGAACACGGATGGGAGGGCTTGCGCTCATGCCGGGGAGGAGGACTGGAAGGCCACGACGGGGGCCTGAACTGAAACGGTGGTGCCTGCGCCGGGCTGGCTGACGATGCGCAACTGCCCGGCGATTTTTTCCGCACGTTCCCGCATGCCGCTGAGGCCGAAGTGCCCGGCCGCCGCCGCGGCGCTGGACGGTTCAAACCCCCTGCCATCATCCCGCACCGCCAAATGCACCTGCCCGTCGGCGTATTCGAGCCGGAGGTCGATTTTTTGGGCCGCCGCATGATGTGCGGCGTTCGCCACGGCCTCCTGGGCCAGGCGGAGAAGATGCGTTTCCAGCGTTCCCGAAAGCCGGACCGGCTGGCCGACGACTTCGACGTTGAAGGCAGCGCCGCTCACCGTCGCCAGCGGGCGCAGCAGTTCATCGAGGGCGGCGTGCAAGCCGCGCTGCTCCAGCGTCACGCTGCGCATTTCACGAATCGTGCTGCGTGATTCCTCACGCACACGCCGCAGCAGCCGGCGGGCGAGCCCGAGCGGTTCGCTGGCCTGCGGATGGCTGCCGTTGAGCTTCATCGCGGTGCTGTCCAGCAGCATCGTCACGCCCACGAGTTCCTGCTCCAGCGTGTCATGCAGATCACGGGCGATGCGCTGGCGCTCCTCCAGCGTGGCCTGCTGCTGGGCCTGCTGCCGGATCACGGAGGATTGCTTGCGCACCAGCATCTGCAACACCACCGCCCAGGCACCGATCACCAACGCCACGACGGCCAGAATCCCGAGCGCCCACAACGCACGGCGCCCATCCCACCACGGCGGCCGGGCAAGAACCACCACATCCGCCGGCGAACGAAGCTGGATGCGGAAGCCGGTGGCGTTGCGGGGAATGACCAGCGGGCGTGTGGAGCTGAATTCACAAATGCCCGTGAGTCGCAGTTTCATGCCGGGCAGCAGTGCCTCCGCCAGCGGGTCTGTCGCCGCCAGCAGCGCTTCAAACACCTGCCCGTCCGCACTGCACATCAGGCTGATGCCTTCACGGCCATGCATCGTTTCCAAGTAGTTCGCCTCCAGCGTCACCAGTTCACACTGCTCGCGGCTATGGCGGGTGTTCGCCGCATGAAAAATCACCGGTTCGGGCAAGGCCGCCGCCGTGCCGGTCTTTGTCACATTGATCGCACTCAGGCTCGGTCGAAATGCCGTGACGGCGGCATAGCCCTCCGCCTCCACTTCATCCCCGGTCTGAATGGAGACCGGCTGCGCCGTCTGCACAAACAAACCGCCGCCTTCGCCTCGCAGGTACAGGCCGCGTCCGGCCACGCCATGCGTGACGACGCCTCGCACCCGCACCCGCTGGCGCAGCGGCGAATCCACGCGCAACAGCCCGTCCACCGGCATCAGCGGTGCTTCCGCCACCGACTCTGCCGCTTCATCGAGCACAAAGGATTCGAGCCCCTGCACGAACAGCAGGCGCCCGGACATCTGCCGCTGGTCGTTGAAATGCGTGCCCGCGATGCCGCGCACCCGCACCCGGCGTTCCACGAGCTGCCAGGGCAGTTGCGACTGCGGTTGATGCTGTGGCAGCACCGCTTTGACCGACCAGCCCTGGATCTGCAGCTCCACCACCAGGCTTTGATCGCCAAACCAAGTGCCCTTTACGACCGCCGCCACCTCCACCGGATGGCAGTCCAGCCCGGGCAGGAAAAGCCTCTCCGCAGTCACCTTTTCAAACTCCGGCAACGCACCGCTGCCGCTCACGTCGATCCGTGACGGCAGGATCACCGGCAGGAATTCACCCGGCCCGGCGACTCCCTCAATACTCAGCCGCATGCCGGGTGCATACGGCTGCGCCGGGCGGTCCTGCTCGGCGATGCCGACGCAGATGCCATCTTTACCGTCGTGTACGAAGAGCACGCCCCAGTCCTTGTGGTAGCAGGTCACCACTGCTTCCACGCGCACGGGTGGTCTGCGCTCCGCCGTTTCCGGCGCCAGCCTGCGCACCTCCCCCACGGTTGCCAGCGGCTCCGCGGCCATGACGAAGGGCAGGCCTGCAAACGCCAGCGCCAGAGAGAGTCTCAGCCCGTTGAACATGCGCTCCATCATACCTGTCCCGGCCGGGCTGCGAAATGTTCATTTGACTAAATGACTTCCGTTCTGCGGGAGGGCATGATCTCGCCCCGCCTCCACCCAGGTAAAAGCTTGCTTCGAAGGCAGTTTTTTGGGAGCCTCCTGACCGCCCTAAACCCCAACCGTATTTCGGACCGTGATTTTGTATTTCTTGAAATGGCTCCGGCTGCTCGTGCCCGCCATTCTTCTGACTGGCACCTCCTTTGCTCAATACGGCATCCCTTCGCGTCCGTCGTTCACGGCGTTCAACAACGGCGCGCTGCCCACCAATGCGCCGACCTTCTCCGGTAACTGGTCCGTCACGCCGGCGTTTCCAAATGTGACGCTCTACAACGCCCTCGGCGTTTGCGAACTGCCGGGGCAAGCGTCCAATCAACGCCGCCTCGTCGCGTGGGAGCGTGAGGGGAAGATCTATTCGTTCCCGAAGGATGCGGCGGCCACCAACGCGCAGAAGGTGCTGATGCTCGACATCTCGAATCAATGCCAGGGCTGGGACGATTCCGGGCTGATGAACATCGCGTTTCATCCGAACTTCGGCTCGGAGCCCTCGAACAACCGCTACGTCTTCCTTTACTACACCTGGGTCACGCCGGGCACCGTCACCGGCAGTCCCACGACACGCCCGAACACCTTCAAACCCTGCCGCGACCGCCTCGCGCGCTTCACGGTGAATGTGGATGGCACGATTGATCCAGCGAGCGAAACGATCCTCATCGACCAGGTGGCCGGCAGTGTGTGGCACAACGGCAGCGGCCTGTTTTTCCACCCGGACAACGGTTTCCTCTACCTCACGAATGGCGACGACGCGCAATCGACGCTGAACACGCAGCGCATCGACCGCGGTCTGTTCAGCGGCGTGCTGCGCATTGATGTGGATCAGCGCGGCGGTGCCATCAGCAAGCCGATCACCCGCACACCGCAGCCGGCGGGCACGGTGACGCAGAACTACTACATCCCGCTCGACAACCCGTTCGTCGGGCAAGCCAATGCGCTCGAAGAATTCTTCTGCATCGGACTGCGCAGTCCGCACCGCATGACGATCGACCCCGTCTCCAAGCGCATCTTCATCGGTGACGTGGGTTTGGGCAACTGGGAGGAGATTGATGTCATTGAGCCGAACGAATCCGCGCTGAATTTCCAGTGGGACAAGATCGAAGGCCTGCAGGGCGATCTCACGCAGCCCTACATCGGCACCAACAAGCGGCCCATCATCCACTACTCGCACGCGGAAGGCGGTGCGGTCATCGGCGGCAATGTGTATCGCGGCAGCGAGTTCGCCAGCGACCTCGGCGGCAAGTATATCTTCGCCGACAACGTCAGCGGCTCGATCTGGTATCTCGATGAAAGCACCATGCCGCCCGGCAAGGTCGGTTTGACCACGTTTCCGAACGGCGTCGGCCCGGTCTCCGGCGGCAACTACGTCGGCGTCTCCAGCTTCGGCGTGGATGCGGATGGCGAGCTGTACATGACGCAGATGTCCAGCGACGTGAACAGCGGCCGCATCTACAAACTCCAGCGCACCGGCGCACCGCCGCCGTCGCTGCCGCAGACGCTTTCCGCGACCGGCTTGCTCTCGCCAGCGAGTTTCGGCAACAACAACCCGCTCCAGCCCGTCACCGGCTACAACGAGTTCAAAACGGTGAATCCGTTGTGGAGCGACCGCGCTTACAAGTACCGCTGGTTCGGCATTCCCACCGGGCAGACGATCAATTTCACGCCCGCAGGCGAGTGGAGCTTCCCGGAAGGCTCGGTGTTCATCAAACACTTCGATCTGCCGACCAATGACAACGACCCTGCCGTCGCACAACGCCTCGAAACACGCGTCCTCGTGCGTGACAACGCCGGTTACGTCTATGGCATGACCTACAAGTGGCGGCCGGACAATTCCGACGCGGATTTGATCACCAGCGGCATCACGGAGGACATTCCGATCATCGGCAGCGTCGATCTCGGCACGCTGAGCAGCACGGACATCGGCAGTCCCGGCGTGGCGGGCAGTACCACGCCGTTCAATGGCGGTTACGCTGTCTCCGGTGGCGGCGCGGACATCTTTGGCGTCAGCGACCAGTTTCGCTTCGTGCATTCGCAAAAGACCGGCGACTTCGACATCGCCACGCGCATGGAATCGCTCGACCGCGTTGATCTTTATACCAAGGCCGGCCTCATGGTGCGCGAATCCCTCGCCGCGAACTCACGCAATGTCATGGCGCTGATGTTCCCCACCAATGAAGCGCGCAACAACAACACCGGTGGCTACGAGTTCCAGTATCGTGACACGACCGGCGGTGGCTCTGCGGCGATCTATCCCGCCACACCGCAGCCGCAAGTGCGCTACCCGAATGCGTGGCTGCGCCTGAAGCGTCAGGGCGATGTCTTCACCGCCTGGCATGCGAAAGACGGCAAGAACTGGACGCTCTACGCCACGCACACGCTGGCACTGCCGGGCACGGTTTACTTCGGCATGGCCGTCACCGGTCACAGCAACGCCGCCACCTCGACCGCGCGCTTCCACTTCAACATCAACCGCACGCAGCCGTGGTATTTCCCGGGCCGCCAGGACTGTCTCGCCTGCCACACGCAGGTTTCAGGCGGCGTGCTGGGCATGAACACCCCTCAATCCAACAGCAACTACCACTACCTCGCCAGCGGCATCACGGACAACCAGCTCCGGGCCATGAACCACGCCGGTTACTTCACCACGCCGCTCGTGGAAGGCGACATCCCGAACTACGACAAGTTCGCCGCGCTCTCCGACAACACCGCTTCGGCCGAGCAGCGCATGCGCGGCTACCTCGACTCCAACTGCTCGCACTGCCATCGCCCCGGCGGCGTGCATGCGTTCTGGGATGCGCGCTACGAAACGCCGCTCGGCTCCGCCAGCATCGTGAACGGCATCGTGCAGCAAAATCTCGGCGTGAACAACGCCAAGGTCATCGCGCCGCAGAGCGTGGAGCGTTCGATCATGTACCTGCGCATGGCCACCGCCACCGAGCACTTCAAAATGCCGCCGCTGGCCAAAAATGTCGTCGATCAAGACGCCATCGCCATGCTGGAGCAGTGGATCGCCGAAGTTTCGCAGCCGCCGGCCGATCCGCTGCCGTCGCCGTGGCTTCACGCCGATGTCGGCAGTGTTGGCTTCGCCGGTGATGCCACTTACGCGACGCTGAACGACACCTTCATCATGTCCGGCAGCGGTGATGACATCTGGAACAACGCCGACGCCTTCCACTTCGCGTATCAAACGCTCAACGGCGACGGCGAGATCATCGCGCGTGTGCAATCCATCACGCCGACCGATCCTTACACGAAGGCAGGTGTGATGATTCGCGACAGCCTCGGTGCCGGTGCCAAAAACGCGCTCATGCTGCTCACCAGCGGCCAGGGTTCGCAGTTGCAATACCGCACCGCCACCGATGGCGCGACCGCGCACACGGACGGGCCGAACGAGTTCGCGCCCTACTTCGTGCGCATCCGTCGTCAGGGTGATGTGATCACCGGCTTCATCGCCGCGAGCAATGGCGCGTGGCAGCAGGTCGGTTCCATCGTGCTGCCGATGAATCAGAGCATCTACATCGGCCTCGCCCTTTCAGCGCACAACAATGCGCAGACCGCCACCGCCTTGTTCGACAACGTCAGCGTGCTCGCCAACGGCCTGCCCCTCGAATTGCATGTGAACTTCCAAACCGCCTCCGCACCGGTGCCGGAAGGTTACATCGCCGACACCGGCTCGATTTACGGCCTGCGCGACAACGGCTTCAGCTACGGCTGGGATGTCGATAACACCGCCTTCGCCCGCGACCGCAACAACGCCGCCTCTCCCGATCAGCGCTACGACACACTCAATCACATGAAGCACACGGATGCGCCCGCGCCGCGTTCGTGGCAGATCGAGCTGCCCAACGGCACTTACAGCGTCCATCTCGTCGCCGGTGATCCGACCACGACTGACAGCAACCATGTCGTCACCGCCGAAGGCAATGTGATCCTCACCGGCACGCCGAGCACCACCAGCCGCTACATCGAAGCCACCAGCACTGTCACCATCAGCGATGGCACACTGTCACTCGCGCAAGGCGCGGGCGGAACCAACACGAAGCTCTGCTACATCGACATCACTGGCGTGCAGGGTGCGGTGAGCGTTGCCATGACCGCGCCGCTGCATCAATCGACGAACTACCTCAACAGCACCGTTGAATTCACCGCCACTGCCTTCACGACGAACGGCGGAGCGACGATCACCAAGGTCGAGTTCTTCGATGGCTTCACCGAAGTGGGCGAAGATTTCACCGAGCCGTTTGCCTTCACCTGGAACAGCGTGCCTACCGGCGTGCATCAGGTCATGGCCAAGGCCACCGACAGCACGGGCGCGGTCGGTTTCAGCTCCTTCAATCAAATCACCGTCAGTCCTGATGGTCCGCTGGGCCTCAGCGCCGAATACTGGCCGAATCTGGCGATGAGCGGCACGCCGGTGACACGCAACGACGCCAACATCCAGTTCGACTGGGCTGGCGGCGCTCCCATGACCGGTATTCCGAATGATTTGTTCAGCGCCCGCTGGCGCGGACGCATCAAGCCGCAGTACAGCGAAGTTTACACCTTCAAGACGGCCACCGATGACGGTACACGCCTGTGGATCAACGGCCAGCTCGTCATCGACCGCTGGGTCAATCAAGGCGCCAATCCCGCCTACACCGGCACCATCACGCTGACCGCCGGACAGGTTTATGACATCGAGATGAACTACTTTGAGGGCTTTGGTGCCGCCGTGGCACGCCTGTCGTGGTCCAGCGCCAGTCAGCCGGAGGAACTCGTGCCTGGTGATCGCCTGTTCAATCCCACCGCCGGTGCCAATCATCGCCCGCGCCAGCCGGACATCATTATTCCCGCCAATGATGGCGAACTCGTCGATCCGATCACGATGGTGATGCAAACCGCCGCCTTCCAGGATGTGGATGCCGCGCAGACACATGCCGCCACCGATTGGGAAATCTGGAGCACCACCGGCACCATCGAGCGTGTGTGGAGTGCGCTGAATCAAACCGGCGGCGCCTTGCTTTATCGTCAGCTCCCCGGCGGCACCTTTGAAGGCGTGCTCACCGGCCAGACGCAGCTCGCCAATGACACGACCTATCAGCTCCGCGTGCGTCATCGGGACAGCAGCGCCGATGCCGCCACGGAATGGAGCCCGCAGGCCGTGCGCAGCTTCACCACCACACCGCCGGATGATCCGCGCGGCGTTCTCGGCGAGTATTATCCGAACAACGCCACCTTCCGCCTCACCGGCACGCCGCTCTCACGCACGGACACGAACATCGACTTCAACTACGGCGGCGGCGAGCCGTTCAGCGGCGTGGGCGCGGACAATTTCTGCGTGCGCTGGCGTGCGCGCGTGAAACCGCAGTTCACCGAGACCTACACCTTCACCAGCGAGACCGACGATGGCGCACGTTTGTGGGTGAACGGCCAGCTTCTCATCGACAAATGGCAGTTCCAAGGCCCCACCCGTCACAGCGGCACCATCACCTTGATCGCCGGTCAGTATTACGATCTCGAAATGCAGTACTTTGAAGGAGCCTTCGGCGCTATGGCGAAGCTCATGTGGTCCAGCGCCAGCCAGGCCGAGCAGGTCGTTCCCGCGCTGCGCCTGTATGCCATCGCACCCGGAGCCAATCACCGTCCGCGTGTGCCCGCGCTCATCACGCCTTCCACCAACGGCGCACCGCAGAGCAGTTCCGCCGTGCCGATGCTCGGCGGTGCCTTTGAAGACGAAGACGCCGGTCACACGCATGCCGGCACCGATTGGGAAATCTGGACGGATGAAGACAGCTCCGTGCGCGCCTGGAGCGCGCTGAATCGCAGCGGTGCTCAGCTCACCAACGTCACGCTCAGCGCCGGCACCTTTGAAAACAGCCACTCCGGCCGCACCACGCTCATCAACGACACCAAGTACCGCATCCGCATCCGCCACAAGGACAGCAGCGCCGATGCAAACAGCGAGTGGAGCGCGTGGAGCGACTGGAAATACTTCGTCGCCAGCCCGATGGACGCCGCGCACGGCCTCGCGGCAGAGTATTACTCGAACACGCAGACCTTCCAGGGCACCACGCCCTTCACGCGCACCGACTACGACATCAATTTCTCCTGGGGCGGCGGCAGCCCCGATGGCGCGATCAGCACCGACAACTTCTGCGCGCGCTGGCGTGGCCGCGTGAAACCTGAGTTCACCGAGACCTACACCTTCAAGACCGACAGCGATGACGGCACGCGCGTGTTCGTCAACGGCCAGCTCATCATCGACAACTTCGGTGCCTTCACCGGCCAGACCACCGGCACCATCACCCTCAACGCCGGTCAGTTCTACGACATCGAAGTCCACTTCCTCGAACTCGGCGGCGATGCTGTCGCGAAACTGCTCTGGAGCAGCGCCAGCCGCGTTGAGCAGCTCATTCCCGCCTCCCGGCTCTATGCGCCGCTGCTTGGCTCGAATCGCCGCCCGCGCACGCCGGACATCACGCTGCCCACCGGTGCCGGACTCGTCAGCCCCGCCACTTTGGCGCTGCAAACCGGTGCCTTTGTCGATCTCGACTCCGCACAAACGCATGCCGCCACCGATTGGGAAATCTGGACCACCACCGGCACCATCGAGCGTGTGTGGAGCGCGCTCAATCGCACCGGCGCGCAACGTCTCGACCTCACGCTCGCTGACGGAGCTTTTGAAAACAGCCACGCGGCCCGCACCACGCTCCTCGGCAGCACCGCTTATCAGCTCCGTGCCCGCCACCAGGACAGCAGCGGCACCACGACCAGCGAACGATCCGCGCCCACGCACCACGCCTTCGCCACCAGCATCGTGCCGTACGACACCTGGTTCACCAGCCAGTTCACCCCTGCCGAGCAGGCCAATCCCGCCCTCAGCGGCGAAACTGCCGACTTCGACGGCGATGGTCTGCCCAACCTGCTCGAATACGCCCTCGGCACCGCACCCAAGGGCACCAACACCAGCCCCACTCTCTTGAATCAAGTCACCCCCACGCAAATGATCCTCAACTATCAGACCTACACCGGCGCCCTGGATGTTCAGTTCATCGTCGAATCCAGCACCGACCTGCAAGGCAACACCTGGAGCACCACCGGCATCACCACTGCTGTCGATGGGGCCGCCAACGGCCAGCTCCAGCCCATGCGCGCCACCATCACGCTCACACCGGGCGAACCGCGCCGCTTCGTACGTGTTCGCGTCGTGCGGCCATGAAGCTTTCCACCATGATCATCTCTCTCCATCGTTTCTGCCGGTTCCTGGCGCTGCTGTGCGTGCTGACGCCGTCGCTGCGCGCGGAAACGATGCTGCAGTACTTCAACACGAGCTGGGTGGAGATCACCAACAAGATGCCCGAGCTGGCCGAGGCGGGTTACTCCGCGCTGTGGCTGCCGCCGCCGACCAAAGGCTCGGGCGGCCTCTCCGTCGGCTATGACATGTGGGATCCGTTCGATCTGGGTTCCAAAAACCAGCGCGGCTCGATCAAAACGCGTTACGGCACGGAGGCGGAGCTGATTCGCCTCGTCGAAACCGCGCACCGCTTCGGCATCCGCATCTACTTCGACAACATCATGAACCACCGCGCGTTCGACGTGCCGGGCTACAATGAAACGACGCCGGTGGATCTGTATCCAGGCCTCGTGCCGGAAGATTTTCATCTGCGCAAGACGCAGGACGGCTTCTACCGCAAGTGGGACAACACGCGCTCGTGGAATGATGCCTGGCAGGTGCAGAACCTCGGTCTCGCCGATCTCATCGACATCGCGCAGGAGCCGGGGGACACGAATCAGAATTTCGGCAGCAGCGAAGGCAGCACGGCGCTCAAGATCAAGTTCATCCGCGATCTGGCGCGGCCGGAACACTACTGCTACCTGCCCAACGGCACGTATGTCGGCTTTGGTCCCGGCAACGGCATCACCACCGAGCTGCTCCAGGCGAATCCGTCCTTCTACTCCGAGCGTGTGGAAGACTACCTCAACCGCGCCGCGCGCTGGCTCATCGACCGCACGAAAGGCGACGGTCTGCGGCTCGACGCCGTGAAGCATGTGCGCTCCGATTTTTTCGGCGCGACCTTCGGTGCGGACAAAGATTCGAGCGATTACGGCTACACCGGTCAGGTGCAGCGCCAGTTCAACATCTCGCGCGGCTTCAGCGACACGAATCATCGCGACAGCGTCTTCAACACCGAAACGGGCCGCGATGATGCCATGCTGTTTGGCGAACATCTCGGCGAACCGCCCGCCTACGGCCCTTACATCGACTCCGGCATGCGTTTGGTGGACAACGTGTTGCGCGAGCAGCTCAACGGCAAACTCGGCAATCCCTCCAGCGGTCTCGAAGGCTTCGATGCGCCCGGTTCCGGCGGTTTCGGCGCGGATGTGGGCGTGATGCACGCGCAGAGCCATGACAACGATTACGCCGCACGTCGCGAGTTGCAGCACGCCTTCTACTTCCTGCGCCAGGGCCTCGGCCTGCTTTACACCGATGGCAACTATCAGGCCGAAACTCTCGGTGAAAGCGGCGGCGCCTTCCCACGGCATGCCAACACTTCCTTCCTTGGCCAATGGGCCGATGGCCGTGTGCCCAACCTGCTCTATGTGCATGATCAGTTCGCGCGCGGTTATCAAGTTGGTCGCTGGAGCGATGGCGACTTTGTTGCGTGGGAGCGCATCGACAAGCGCGAGAACCCTTCCATGAGCGATGAGAACGGTGTCACGCTGCTCGTCATGCTCAATGACAACTATGCCAGCGGTCAGGCGCGCGGCAGTCTTGGCAGCGCCTTTCCCGCCGGAGCCTATTTGTACAACTACTCGTGGTATGGCGGCGGCTTCTACAAGTTCAAGGAGGAGCTGGGTGGCACGGTGGTGCCCGCCGGTGGCTACTTCCTTTTCTCCTGGAAGAATCCCGACCCGTCCGAGCTGTGGAAAAACTTCGGTGGTCGTCCCATCACCATCACGCAAAACGGTGTGACCGCCGTCACCGTCACCGTGAATCGCAAAGACGGCTCGAATGGCGACAAAGCCTTCAGCGGCGGCACGCTGCCCGAAGCCTCGCGTCCCGTGCTGCTCCCAGACACGAATCTGACCGACTACACTTACAGCGCGGAAATTCCGCGCATCACCGACGGCACCGCCGTGCGCTTCATCGCCCGCACAGACGGCTCGGCGGCAAACATCCTGCTCAAACTCGACGGCGGCATCAATTTGAACGCGATCAATCACGCGGGCGGCGATTCACGCGACAATCCGCCGGCGGTGAGCACGGACACCTTTCATGGCTACGAGCAGCCAGCATTCGTCAGCCGCATTCATCCCGAGCTGTTCGCTGCCAAAGATACCGCACGCAACGCCACCGGCTCCGCAGGCGCGGAAACCTTCACCACCAGCACCGTTGTGAATGGCACCACCGCCAAGTTCATCGACGCCGACACCGCCGCCTTCCTCTACCACGATCCTGCGGCGCCGGTCGGCAACATCACCCCGGCACGCAATCAATACGACGCCGCCAACAACGAGATGTGGGCGAAGGCCAACAGCGTTGGAGCCGGCTACAAGATGTTCCTCTATTACACCAACGACGGCAGCAATCCCGAGGGCGCTGGCGGCAGGGCTTATGGCACCACGAAGGTCGCCGAGATGATTTACCGGCACAACGACGACGGCGGCGCGAGCGACTGGTGGAGCGCCGTGCCTTTGCCGGTCGATTTCAACACCACATCCAAATACAAAATCGGCATCTACAAAGACGCCGCTCCCTCCTGGTGGCCCGGCAATGCGGACGCCGTCACGCGGAAGCAGAAGATGCTGACCACCTTTGAAACCAGCGTGCGTGATCTCACCACCACCGTGATCCGCCCGCATGCGGACTATGGCGCGGAGCAGACCGGCCTGAGCGAAGGCATGCACGTCATCCGTGCGCGGGCTTTCCTCAATCGCGGCGGCCAGGCCAGCATCTACAACACCTTCACGCAGTCGTTCTACTTCGATGCGCAGCGCCCGCTCGGTGAAATCCGTTTTCCAGAGACCAACGGCGACACGGTGGGCGGCAGCGAGTACGGTGGCGTCGTCCGCACCGACTCCAGCGTCACCGAAGTCTGGTACAACATCACCGACGGCGATGCGACCAACGACGACGGCATCACGCGTTCTTTGAGCGGCAACGGTGGCGGCTATGAACCGTTCACCGACAGCGACCGTGATGGCGTACGCGATGCCGGGGAAGCCTTTGTCGATTTGGACGAAGACGGCACCTGGGATGCCACGCTGGCCACCTCCTGGGTCAAGGCCACCGAAGTCACGCCCTCGCTCAGCTTCCAGGCGCTCAATCCGGTCTACCAAAAGGAATGGCGGCTCAACTACACCAACATTCCCGCCACCGGCAGCGCCACGATCCAGGTGCGCCTGCGTGAACTCAGCAGCGCCGCCTACAAGGACTTCGCGCTCAGCGACGTCGCCGGTCATTTCACCACGTTGCAGCGCACCGTGACCACCGCCGGGCCGGACATCCGCATGTTCATCGCCTACCCGCAGAATCATGGTGACCTCGTGGGCGACGGTTATGTGATGAAAGTCTATTTCACCAAGTCGCTGGCCGACGGCCTCACCACCACGCAGCTCCGCGACCGCTTCACCATCCGCATTGGTTCCAATGACGACGGCGGCGTGCTCACCGCCTATTCGCGTGATGCTTACACCATCAACCTCAACGAAACGGACGACTGCCACGCCCTCGCCTTCACGCTGCCGAATCTCTACAACGATCAGCCCGACTACCTGCACAAGATCGAAGTCACGCACGACCGTCCGACACCCACGCCCGACATCTCCACCACACGCCTGGTGCGCTTCATGCCGTCGCAGGTCCCGCGCATCAGCATCGACACGCCGCCGGATCTCGACAGCGATGGTAAGCCGTTTGACATCATCCTGCCGGATGTCGCCGCGCCCACGGCTGATCAGCGCCGCTACACCATCCGCGTCGCCACCGCAGCGGATGCCACCAGCGTCACGCTCACCATCAACAACGGCCCCATGGACATCGCCGGTGAGTCGGTGGTCACCACGGAGGGCAACACCAAGTTCTGGGACTTCACCTGGCAAAACATGACGCAGGGCGAGTTCCGCTTCACCGCCACCGTCTTCGCTCCCGGCGGCGAAAATCACGATACCCGCAACGCGCGCGTTTTTTTTCGGCAAGTGACACCCGCCAGCGCGACCGATCCCGATGACGATGACGACGGCCTGCTCGATGGCGATGAAGCCACCGCCACGCCGCTGCCGAATGGTTATCTGGTCTCGCCGAAGCCGAATCCTGAGACCTGGACCAATGGCGAAATCCACATCTACCACGCCTTCGGCAAAAGTGATCCCCACAACCCCGACTCCGATGGCGACGGCCTGCCCGATGCGCTCGAAGTCGGCTGGCGCGGCCCGACCATCATCGGTGAGACCTTTTCTGACACTGGTTACGGTTCCCCCACCGTCATCGGAGCCGGAAACGGTCTCTTCGACTGGACGGACACGAACAACAACGGCGTGCATGATGCGGGTGAAGCCAGCGAAACCTGGACCGATGCCGATCTCGATCTCAAATACGACTTCGGCACCATTCCCGGCGTGGACACGAATGGCGACGGCATCTTAAACTTCATCGGCGACCTAGATCCGCCGTTCTACAACACCATCGACAACCTCAACAACGTGCCCGGCGTCAACACGCTGAGCGAAGGCGGTGATCGGGCGAAACAACTGCGCGGCAGCGTCACCAGTCCCGATGATCCTGACACCGACAATGACGGCATCAAAGACGGTGTCGAAGATGCAAACCGCGATGGCTGGTTGCAGGGCGATGGTGAATCGCTCGCCACGAACGCCAATCCTTCGCTGGCACGCACCTGGCCTGATGGCGTCCGCAATCCCGGCGAAATCTGGACCGAAACCGATCCCAACAACGCCGACACCGACGGCGATGGCGCGGTGGATGGCAACGGCGAGGACAAGGACTTCAACGGCAGCATCGCTGGCGACACCAACACCAACCGCATCTGGGAATCACCCGAAGAATGGAGCGAAAGCGATCCGCTCAAGGCCGACACCGATGCCGACGGCCTCACGGACGGCTGGGAAGCCCGCTACAACCTCGATCCGCTCGACAACGGCACGCTGAGCTTTCGCGGCGTCACGGCGCTCGCCGTGAACGGCCCCAATGGCGATCCCGATCTCGATGGCTTCTCCAATTTGCAGGAGATCACCAACGGCACGAGTCCGCGCGAGAACAACATCGTGACGCCACCGCCGCCGGGACAGATCGTCATCGGCCCGCAGACGCCGGTGGTGGCCGGTGGTGTGAGCAACAACCGCGAATTCACCGACTGGGCCATCGGCGATCTCATCGCCCTCGACGAATACAACGGCGACGGCACCAACAACCAGGGCAGCGACTTGTATCGCGCTTACGACGGCTTTGACAGCAGCCGCGACCTCGTGGCCTTCTACGCGCACGATGGCGGCAGCACCGGAGCCGGTGGTGACGGCAACTTCTACTTCCGCGTCGATGTGCAGGATCTCGCCGCCTTCGCGGAGGATGCCAATCTCGACATCTACGTCGTGATCGACTTCAACAGCCCTGCCAACGGCGAGTCCGCGCTGCCGGATGGCATCGACACACGTACCAACATGAAATGGGAGGCCGTGGTGGCCTGTTACGCCACGGACAGCGGTGCGGTGTATGTGGACACGCCGTTGTCGGGCCATTCGACCGCCTTCGACGAGAACCCCACCGACTTCGGCGTCGTGCGCCGCACGCAGGCGGATGCGAACGGCTTCAAAAAATCCTGGTTCAACAGCAAGCTCGACGCCGTCGAGTTCAGCATCAGCCGCCAGGCTCTCATGGATGCCGGCTGGCTCGGTGATGCCTCCACGCTCAACTTCCAGGTCTATACCACCAAAGACGGCAGCGACATCGCCGGGCGCGGTGACATCCGTGACAGCATCTACGATGACAACATTGCCAGCGACTACTGGCGCGATCAAAGCACCCTCGCCGGTGCGGGCAGCGTGTTGAAGGCCTGGTTTGGCCCCGGTGGCAGCAATGATCGCTTCAAGCGTGTCAAAGTCGCCAGCCTCATTCACGAATCACGTCCGCTGCTCGCCGGCAGCGAAGTTCAGGCGCTCATCAACAACGGTGCCGGGGCAGGGTGGTATCGGCCGCTCGATGTGCATGAGGCCTACGGCGTCCCCATGGCCCTGCATCTCACGCCGACGCTCGGCAGTGCCATTCAGTGGGCCAAGGTCGATCCCGCCGTGAGCAAACCGTGGCGTGATGGCCCTGCTTTCAATGCGCGTCTCGACGCGCTCGTCGGCGGCGGCGTTGTGCATTTCGTTGGCACCACCTATGGCGATCACATCGCCTCCTACTTCCCGCTCAGTTACACGCAAACAAATTTCACCGATGCCAACACGCCGATGGCAGATCTTTACCACGCCACGCCCGTCACGGTGTATCCACCGGAACAAGTGCTGCGAGACGAAACCTACAGCGATTTCGCCGCCTCTGGCTTCAGCTTCAGCTACGCCGAGCAGGCGCGGCATTTCGAGAAGTGGTTTGGCCGCAGCAGCGCTCTAGGCAACGATGGCTACCGCCTCAACCGCATCCACGGCGTCAAGGTTTTCGCCATCAGCGACCAGCCCAGCCAGTTCCGCTTCCAGAACACCGATGGCGGCCTCAACACCTCCCTGCGCGAGCTGTTGAACCGCAAGGCGCGCAGCGCCACGCAGGATCAGGTCGTCATCCTCGGCAGCGATTGGAGCGATTTCACCACCAAGACGAGCGCGGACGGCTACGACGTGAACATCGCGTGGATGGCCAGCCGGCCGTGGATTCAAATCACCACGCCGGAGGCCATCGCCGCCGGTGAGGTGGACTCGAATCGCAACGGCACGCCGGATGTGTGGCCCTTCGTCGAGCGCAACGCGCCCACGCTGCCCATCGTGTCGAAGGACTTCGTTCACTTCGCCACGCAGGAAAACTATGACAACTGGTACTTCGGCCAGGCGGGGCGCGAGGAGAGCCTGAACGGCAAGATTTTCAACATCCGGCCCGGCGTGCCGCTGCCCGCAGCCTTCGGCCAGGTCGGCGTGTCCGGCCTCGTGGACACGGCCTGGACCGCCGCCACCACGCTCGGCATCAGCGATCCGTCGTTTGGCCGTCTGGCCCGCGGTGCCTTCCACAGCGCCATGTGGCTCACGGCATTTCACGATCAACCCAGCGCCAACCTCGCCAAGTTCAGCACCGGCGACTACATCTATCCCGATACCAGCTTCAACAACCTCGCCGGCTTCTCCAAGGCCGCGCAGAGCCAGTTCCGCTGGGCCAAGGTGTATCAGCGTGTCAGCCAGTGGGCCGCCAGCGCGGCCACACTCGCGAACAGCGTCAGCACCGCCGCCGAGGATGCCGATCTCGATGGCGAGGACGAGTATCTGCTCTTTAACGACCGCGTGTTTGCCATGTTCGAGCGCATCGGCGGCCGCATGACCTGCGCGTTCGTGCGCGATCTCGTCAATGGCAAGGTGATGCAGGTCGTGGGCAATCCGCACAGCTACGCCGGCTTTGAAACCGAGGAGGAAGGCAACGTGAATGTCAGCGGCACGCAACCCGGCAGCTACCGCACCAGCGGCTTCAAGGACTGGTTCGCCACCGGCGTGCCTGACGCACTCGCTTACGTCAACAATCTCTACAGCGTGACCACCGCGACAAACGGCTTCACCTTCACCAGCAGCGACGGCAAGATCGCCAAAACCATCACGCTCGCGGCGCGTGGCAACAGTCTGCGTGCCGTATTCGCTCTCACCGGCGGCGTGACCACCTTGTATCAACGCCACGGCCTCAGCCCGCATCTTGCCAATCTGCTCACCAGCGGCCAGACCTATCTCGGCAGCGTCTCCAGCCTCGGTGGCATCGTCAGCCTCACCAACAACGCGCCCGATGCCGTCGTGCGCGCCTACATCCGCACCAGCATCCCCAGTTGGCCAAGCGCCACCTACAACGGCGATGCCATTGATGACGATCCCGTCATCACCTTCGACACGCTCAACATGCGCAATCAGGCGCAGACGCAGCAGATCGAGCTCACCATCACCGACGGCGACGTGTTCGAGTTCGGTCTCGAAACCGGCCCCACGCTCAGCGAGTCCACCGATGGCGACGCCCTCCCCGATGCCTGGGAAACCGCCAACAACCTCAATGCCGGCGACTCCGGCGGTATCAACGGCGACAGCGGCAATCCCGACGGCGACGCCTACACCAACCTGCAGGAGTTCATCCTCGGTAACAATCCCCGCGCCGGAGACCGCTACCAGCCCGTGCCCGCCAAAGTCGTCGGCGGCTTCGAACTGACCTTCACCACTATTCCCGACCGCCTCTACCGCGTGTTCTATTCCGACAACCTCACGTCCTGGAACCCGCTGACCGCCGACCTCCTCGGCACCGGCTCACCCATCACGATCACCGACCCCACGCCTCCCGCCTCCCGCTTCTACCGCGTCGAAGTGCGTCTTGTGAACCCATGAAGAGAATTCTTCCAGTTCTCTTGTTTGCCACCTCCGCGTTCGCCTGGAATGCCAACGAGGTGGATTTTCCGGGTGACGGGCAAGGATGGGATCTCGGCACGACTGATTCGACGAAATTTACCGGGCCGGATGGCAGCACGGAATGGTTCCGCTTTCAATGGACCGCCGGCACCGCCATCAGCGACTACAACTTCAAAATGGTCACTGGGAACAACTGGGATCAGGATTACGGCGGCAATCTGATCTTCCCGAAGAATGAACTCGCCATCCTGTATTACCAGCCGGTCGGCGACAGCGCGGCGAAGCTCTCCGGCGGTGTGACGAATGGCAAACGGTACGTTTTCACGGTCAAAGACCCCGGTTTGGCGAATACCTTCATCAGCGTGATGGAACTGAGCGCCGCGCCGGTCGCCATCACCGGCGTGTCACGGAATGCAACGAGCGGATTGATCACCATCAACCTCAGCGGCACGCCTGCGGTCGAAGAGAAAGTCTATGTGCGCTACACGGACTCGGGCTGGACCTACTCGCAGGTCATTCAGGCCACCGTGGCGGGCAACACGGCCACAGCGACGATCCCGGACATCAAGGACGGGAAAAACTACGCCTGGTATGTGCTCACCAGCACCGCGACGCCGGACAAGTTTCACAGCGGGTTCGCCACGGATGCGCTGTCGCTTGCCTGGAACAACAATGCCGGTGCCAACTACACCATCAGCGGCGTGAACCGCATGACAGACTTCAGCGTGAACAACACCAGCGGGCCGTATCAGACGACGAAGTTTTTCATCGACGAAATCGCAGGCGAGACCTTCCCGCTGAATGTCAGTGCCACCTTCAACGCCGGAACTCCGCCGACGGAAGTGGAAGTGGTGACGAATTTGAACCGCCGTGACAAGGCCGAGCAGGACAACAACAGCGATGGCGTGCCGGATGGCATCCTGTCGCCGCCGCGTGATCTCTGCGGGCAGAATGAAACACACTACTACAAGGCCCATGCGATGACGAACAGCAGCGGCAGCACCTGGAATGCCGCGATTCCGGTGACGAAGACCGGCGCGTATCGTGCCACCGTGCGCTACCGCTTCGCGCCCACCGGCCCGTGGTTCTACTATGGCGACCGTGATCATGCCGTGGTCGTCAGTCCGAAGAAGACACTCGAAATGACGCTCTATGAGGTCAATCCGCTCACGATCGAAGCCACCGCCGCGAGTGAGGCCGGACGCAGCACTTTCCTCGACATGCTCGGTGCAGCGGATGGCGACTCCGACGGCATCGATCCGGTGAACCTCGATTACTTCAATACGATTCAAGCGAACTGCCTGTGGTTCCAGCCGATCCATCCGACGGGCGGTCTCGGTGTGGAGAACGATCCGGCCACGTCCTCGCCGTATTCGCCGGGAAGTCCGTATGCGACGAAAAATTTCTTCGCCGTGAGCCCCTACCTCGGCACTGCGGGCACGGAGGCCTCGGCGATGAGTGAGTTTCAGTCGTTCGTGACGAAGGCGGACGACTACGGTGGCAGCGTGGGAACGATCAATGTCATGCTCGACTTTGTGGCGAATCACACAGCCTGGGATGCGGTTTACGGGCAAGGCGGAGTCGATCTCGGTTTCACCGGCAGCACGACGAATGCGATTCCAGTGAACTGGTACTCGCGCACGGGCGATTACGGCCAGCCGGCAACCTACTTCACGAGTTTGAGCGACAAGGACAAGGCCGTCGCGCCCGATCGCAACGACTTTGGCAAGTGGAGTGATGTCACCGAGCTTTACTACGGCCGCTACTCCGCGCAGTGGCGCTTCGACACCTACACCGCCGGTTCCGAGCCGCATAAAAATGAGGACGATGTCATGGACTGGAACAGCCTGAGTCCCGAGGTGATCAAACTATGGCGCTATCTCGGCCACTACCCGATCTACTGGCTGCAGCAGACGGGACACTCGCTTGCCAATTCCACCACTGGCAGCTACGCCGCACGCCTTGCCGCCGACAACAAGGGCATCGACTCGCTGCGCTGCGACTTTGGCCAAGGGCTGCCGAATCCACTGTGGGAATACATCATCAACCGCACCCGCAGCGCAAAGTGGAATTTTGTTTTCATGGCGGAGACGCTGGATGGCGAACAGCCGGGCTACCGCAGCAACCGCGTATTCGACATCCTCAATGAAAGCCTCGTTTTCAACTTCACCGCCAGCCATGTGAATGAGGAAGGGGTGATCCAGAGCGCCCTGGAGTCCCGCCGCAGCAACTACCGCACCGGAGCCATCCTGCTGAACATCACCGGCCACGATGAAGTCCTGCCTGATAACGACGCCTGGCTGAATGCCACGCGTTATGCCGCCCTGGCGGCCGTTCCGGGCCTGCCGATGACTTTTTACGGCCAGGAGCAGGGCATTCAAAACTACAACACCAACGGCGGCACCTTTCACTACGACGGCTTTGAGACGGATCACGAGCTGAACTTCGGCAAACGCATTCCGCACTTCAAAAAGTGGAATCGCGCGCAGTTTTGGACGCTGCCGCCGCCGAACAACACCGGCATGGCGCAGTGGTATGGACGGGTGAACTGGGCGCGGCTCAACAGTCCGGCAATCAAGAGCATCAACCAATACTACCTCGACAAACGGCCGAATGGCACGACGCCAAACAACAACGTCTTTGCCATCGCCAAATACGAGCAGGCCGGTGCTTCCCCCGCGTTCAAAGACGTGGTGATCTGTTTTGCGAACTTGTTCGTCCACGGAGCGGCGCATGGTGTGGCGTCTGACACTTTTGATCTGTGTGGGGGTGTCGGCGATCCACTCTGGTCGCTGCTGGGCCTGCAAAACTCGGCCGCACGGCAGTACAACATCCGCAATCTCGCCAGCAGCAATGCAGGCGCGAACATCTGGGCTTCTCCTCGCAGCGGAGCCGATATTTACAGCAACGGGGTCTTCGTCAGCCTCGACGGCGGCACAAGCAATGCCATCACCAATGACGGCGAACTGGCGCAGTATTTGAAGGTCGTCGATGTCACACCGCCGCCCGCGAGCGCACCAAACGCCACCTATTATCAGATCGGCACGCAGGGCGCCTTCACCTGGACCAGCAATGCCAGTGCGCATGACAACATTACCGAGTGGCGCATCAGCATCGGCAATACGCCTGGCGGGAGCAACGTCGTGAACAACGCCAGCGTAACCGGAAGCACCACCAGCTACACCTTCACCGGCACCACCGGCACCACCTACTACGCCACGCTCTCGGCCGTCAGCAGCGCGGAGGTGAGTTCTGCTCCAAGTTCATCCGACAGCGGCAACCCCAACCCTTCCAGCCAGACCACACCCGTTTTGCTCCTCTCACCCACGGGGGATCACGATGGTGATGGCATGAGCAACGAAAACGAGTCCACCGCCGGCACCAGCCCGCTGGATCGCACGTCCACCTTCGCCATCACCAGCGCCACTCAATCTGAAAACACGGTCATCCTGGCCTTCCCCACGGTGTTGGGACGATTTTATCATGTCTACTCCAGCCCCGACCTCGTTTCCTGGACGCTGGAAAACGAAACGGAGGCCAAAAACCGCCCTGGAACGGGCGGCAGCCTGACTTTTACCGATCAAAATCCCTCCGGAACCCAAAAATTCTATCAAGCGCGGGTGACGGCGAACAGCCTCCCGTGAAACGCCTGAATCCTGCCCGACCGGTCTGCTAGCCAATTGACTAATTGACTCGGAAACGAGAAATCCTCATAATCCGCCCGAAATTCCAACCGTTAATTCAGTCATGAAGTCCGCCCAACTCTTTTTGTTTGCTGCTCTCTCGCTGCCCTTTTCCGGCTTTGCAGCGACCGGATTATTTGATCAATTCGTCATCATCAACACCGGCTCCCAGACCTATTACGACATCGGTGCGTCCACCGGGAATCCTGACTTCCAAGGCAGCGATCTTGGGACATTCAACCCCGGCACCGGAAGCACGCTGAGTCTCGGCGGCCAGGGCAAGAGCTTCAAAAACAACAGTTCAGACGTGACGGGGATGCAGTTGCAGTATCGCATCTGGCAGGGCACAGAGTCAGGAGCGTTCACTCCGTTCAGCTACGCCTTTCAGCTCAACATCGGCGGCGGTGGTGACCAGCAGTGGGGATCAGACGTGGCTGGCTCGAACGGCACCGCCTTCTACACGCCGGGCAACCTGCTTTCCGGCCTCGCGAACGGAAACTATACGCTGGAGGTGTTCTCGCAGATCAACACTAACGGGGTCAACACCGGCAATCCGGAGTTCAACAACGCTGGTGCTGCCAATTTCGAGGCAACCTTCAGTGTGGTGCCGGAACCCTCACGCGCCATGCTCGGCCTGATCGGCCTGACGGGCCTTCTATTTCGCCGTCGCCGCGCTTGAGTTCCAAGGAATCCCTTCTCAAAAGCCGTGTCATCCGTGACACGGTTTTTTTGTGCTTGGTTCCTGCCGACCTCTTGGAGCACCTGCTCGATGCCTTTCACACACTCCTAGTCAGAGGGGCAGCATCTTGTGATCGTGACCGTATTCCAGCAATGCTCAGTCACGGCATCGTCTTGCAAAATCCCACCCGTTCGCTTCGCCAGTGGTGTGGAAAATGCGGACTACGGTGCGATCGGAGTGAAGACCAGACGGATGAAGCGGCGGCTGAGATTGCCGCTGCTCAGCGGATCGCTGGCGCGCAGGGTCTGCACTGCGCCATCATTGACGAGAACCAGGGTCACGGGAAACCAGACGCCCAGCCCATCGCTGGATTCGGCGGCATAAGTCACGCCAGGGAGCGCTTTGGGACGGGTAAAGGTCAGGGTCAGGCCATTGGCATCAAGGGTCGGTGTTAGTGCCGGCGTTCGGCTCAGGGGATCCATGCCGAGGGCGTACTCAACCAGGTTTTTGAGGCCGTCGCCATCAGGGTCGGCATCATCAGCGGCCAGACCTGCGGTGATTTCGGCGGGTGAGAAATGCTCGGAGCGCCAGTTGCTGGCGGTTTGGCCGCTGATAGTCAGGGTTCCCCCCGCCGTGCCGTTGTAGTTCGCGTCACTGATGGTGGCAGCGACCACATAGCTGCCATAGGCGCTTGGTGCGGTGGCGGAGCCGTCATACGTGAGGTCCACCGTGAGGCCTGCGGGCGTGGTGGTGGCTGAAGCTGGCTTTGGACTGCCATCGTAGGCCTGAGCCAGACTGCCGAGCGTGATGGTGGCGGTACCCTTGGCAATGACCAGGGTGCCGTTGCCCGATCCGGTGTAATTGGTGTCGCTGATCGTGCCGACCACGGCATAACTGCCCACGTTCGTGGGCGCGGTGGCCGATCCATCGTACGTGAAATTGACCGTGAGGCCGGAGGGATTTGTGGTCGCCGAGGCCGGCTTCGGACTGCCGTCATAAGCTTGTGCGAGATTGCCGGGAGTGACCGTGGCAGCGGCTTTGGCAATGACCAGCGTGCCGCCGTTCGTGCCTTCATAGATGGCATCATCAATGGTGCCGACGACGGCGTAGCTGCCGGCGTTCGTCGGTGCGGTGCTGGAACCGTCATAGGTGAAGCTGACCGCGAGGCCGGTGGGATTCGTGGTTGCCGTGGCGGAGAGCGGCGTACCATCGTAAGTCTGCGCCAGACCGGCCAGCGTCACGGTGGCGGCGAATTTGGGAACCGTAATGTTCACCGTCTGCGGGGTGCTGTTGCCATCCACGTCCGTTGCTGCGACCACCAGCGAAGTCGTACCGGGTGCGACAGCGGTGATTTGCAGGCTGGTGCCGTTCAAAGTGGCCGTGGCAACGGCACTGTTTGGCGCGTTGGTGATGGCGTAGGTCAGCACGGGCAGGCTGGTGACCGAAGTGACTTTCATCAACTTCGTCTGGTCGATGCTGGCAGGAACCGGCGTCTGATCGATGGGAATGTTGGTAAATGAGAAATTCGTCGAGGTGGGCGTGACCCCGCCTTCACGCAGCTTCACGTTGTAGCTGCTGGTGGGAATGTTCGCCAGCGCGGTGAGAGCGCCGCTCAGCGAGGGTGTTGATACACGTCCAAACACGGTGAACCCGCCGTTCTGGTTGTCGAGATTGGCGCTGTTGTCACCCAGGCTGAAAAAGAATTCGCTGGTGGCGCTGTTGGGATCGTCGCCGGTCTTTGCCATCGCCACGGTGCCGACCGTGTTGGTGACACCCGGCTCGTTGGTGATCGGGGACTGCCGTGTGATGGACTCAAAGACGTCAGGCGAATCGAAACTTCGATAGCCGCCGCCCTGGACCACAAAATTCGCCGGTGCACGGTGGAACAGCGTGTCCGCATAGTCGTAGGCCAGGAAATTGGTGACGGTGCCGGGTGTGAGCGAAGAATAGAGAATGATGTCGATGTTGCCCTTCGACGTGGCCATGCGCACGGCGGCATCCGTGTCCAGATCCGAGAACTTCGTGGCCAGATCAATCGACGCGTTCGAACTCGCCGCGATGGTTTGTGGGTCGATGGCCTGGGCAATCTGTGGCGCTGCTGGCGGACGCAGAATGCGCAGATCCAGATTCAGCACATGCGAGGTGCCGCCGGTGAAGTTGGCCGTCATGGGTACCGAGAAAGCGCCCGCCACGGTCGGTGTTCCTGAGATGACCCCGGTGGTACTGTTGAAATCCAGGCCTGCGGGCAGCGTGCCGACCGTCCAGTCGGTCCGGCTCTGCTGGCTCAGTGTTGCCATCTGGTAGGAAAACGGCACCCCCTGTGTGATCGGCGCATACGGCTTGCTGCTGAAGCCGTTTTTTGTCGTGGTCGTCGAGATGCTGGTAAAGGCGGAGGTCGCGAAGACGGTGCCATTGAGAAGCGTGTAATTGGCACGGAGTTGAAATTCGTAAATGCTGCCAGGATCGAACTCCGGCAGATTCGCCAGACTCATGCTGTTCGGTGCCGTGCCAGAGTTGGCGAAGATGATCTTGCGGGTCTCGAAGGTGCCGCCCTGCTTGCGGAACTGCAGCTCGTAATCCGTCTCCACCGCCGAGTTGTCCGTCCAGGTGAAGCTGATCAGGTAGGGCGTGGTCGTCGAAGCCGTGGCGACCAGATTGGTTGGCGCATTGAACGCTGTGGTGACTTCCGCCGTACTGGTGAAGGCGGAAGTGATCTCTGCCTGTGATCCCCGTGTGGCACGCACGCGAAACTCCAGCGTTTTGCCGGGGGCGATCAACTGGTTCGACAGGCTGGCGGTGTTGGCCGCATAGTAGCCATAGACCTCAAAGGTGGGTGCGCCCAGCACACGCCACTGCACTTCGTAATTGCCTTCGATGGAGGAGTTGTCCGTCCAGGTGAGATTCACCTTCCCCTCGCTGGGTGAGGTGGCGACCAGATTCGTCGGCGGGTTGAAGAGAGTTGTTCCCGTGGCCGGTCCGGCGAAGGATGAATAGGTCGTTGGTGTGTCCGTTACGACGTTCGTGCTGCGGATGTAGGCACGCACCTGGAACTCATAATTGATGCCGGCCTCCAACTGGCCTGAGTTGATCGTGTTGAAGAAAGGATCGTCCACATTGCCCAGCGTCGTCCATGTCCCTGATCCCACCGCGCGAAACTGGAACTCGTAGCCGGACTCCGCCGTGGAATTGTTGGTGAATGCCAGGTTGAAGGTGTTCTCGCCCACCCGTGTGGCCGACAGGCCCGTCGGTGCCTTGAACGCCTGCGTCGCTGCCGTCACAGTGCTTGTGTACGCGCTGACATTGTTGGACCAGTCCACGGCACGCAGTCGGAAGTTATAGGAGGTGCCTGGGATGAAATTTGGCAGGAACATGTCTGTGCTGACGGTGCGTGCCTGGTAGCCCCCGACATCCTGGGTCGTTAGGTTGAAGTCGATGGCGGTCGAAAGCCAGGTGCTGTCAGCGGTCTTTTTATAATCGAGCTGGAAGTACTGCTCGCTGTTGGAATTGTCGTTGTAAGTGATGCGAAACACCCCGTCACCAATGGCCGTCGCAGCAAGATTGCTCGGGGCGGTCAGCGTGGGTGCCTGCGGGCCAGGCCAGGAGCTGTAGGTCGCCGAGTTTGAGGTGCTGCTCTGTTCTGCGGGGGAGGATTTGTAAGCTGCAACATACCACTCGACGTACCAGCCCGTGCCAAAACCGTTTGAGGGAAAATCCACCGTGATCGAGAGCGGGCCTGTCGCCGCCTTGATGTCGGCTGACACGGGCAGATCGCCATAAACACCCTGAACTCCAGACGGCCCGCCATAGCGGTAGAAAAGTCGAAAACCATCCTCATCCGTGGAGTTGTCTGTCCAACTAAACCTCCAAGCCATCGTGGCGGAGGTTTTGTAGGTCATCGAGGCGGCGAAATTTGTCGGGGCAGCGGGCGGTGCCGCAAACGCAGCCGTGGCCATGGCAAACAGGCTGGCGATGAAGAGATGTAGGCCTGAAAGGCGGAAGGAGCACAAAACCATGATGGGGCAAACGGGGCGGCTAGACTACCAGAGCCAGCAAACAGGCGTCAATTCTGAAAGTATCTGTTTGAAGGCCCTTTCAGAGACACTTCCCCGTGCATTTCGTTCACGTCAGGGCCAGATGCAGGGTGGAGCGGGCATCTTCCTCGCGAATCCCGCGCAACTGCTCGCTGAGAATGACCCGCAGCCGCTTTCTCGCACGATGCAGCGCCGTGCGTAGCGCCCCGCTTTGCGGGCGTCTGGTACGTGTTCCTTCGATCATGTTCTCCTCCAGACAGCCCCAGACATCGCCCCGCCCCTGCGCATGCAGTTCCACGCTCATGCAGTTCAAGGCACGGTCGATCACGCCTCGGGCCCAGCCGCGGTCGAGTTCGCAGTCCGGGGCCGCATGGACGTCGGCGATGTCGATGTCCACGCCATTTTCATCGCTCAGGGAGAAACAAACCACGCCACCACCTCGCCGCTGCCGCATGCGGTGCTGCCAGCGCTTGATGAGATGGGTGCGCATCCGTGCAAAGAGGAACGCCGCCTGCTCGCCATGGTCGAGGATGGCTGCCGCACGTTCGTGCTGGCCCTGCGCCACGAGTTTGGCGAACAGTTCCTGCACGGCGTCCTCGGCATCGTGAGCCTCACAGCCTCGGGCTCGGGCAAAGGCGCACAGCGCATGCCAGTGGCGGCGGTAGAGGGCCGAGGCATCGGCCTGGGTGGATGAATCGGTGGTGTAACTGGCGGCGTAGTCTTCTCCGAGGTGCATGGCGGCTGGTGGGTTGTTGATGCAGGTATTGGAGCCGCCGCGCATGACGCCCGCTTGTGGCGCAGCATTAATTGCGATTTATCTTCGTGCGTGCCGCCGCTCTCCGCGTGAGATTCACTGCGTTCCTCTCATTGCATGAGCGCCCCGGCCAACACACGCAGCTTCCGCATCCGTCTGGCCCTGCAGACGATGCTCGTCGCAGGGGCGCTTGTGGCCGTGTTTGGTGCCGTCGCTTGGTGGTATGCCAGCCAGACGCTCGAACGCAGTGTCGATGACCGCATCATCGCTCCCGCCCAGCGGGTCTGGAGCCGGATCGATCCCTACACGACCGATGAGCAGTTCAAGATGATCGCCGATCTCGTGTTTGGCACCTCCCCGGACCGTAATGCCACCAACGCAGTGCTGGTGGTGCAGGATCACCGCCAGGGCAAGACCATCTTCGCCACGCCCAACGCACCCAAGGATCTCGACGTGTATTTCCGCAGTTGCTTCCCCACTGCGGATGAACTCAGCCACGTGCCGCCAATGCCTGAGTCGGGGCCGGGCTCACCCCCCGGCCGCCGCCATGGGCCGCCGCCACGCCGGAACACGGACTTCGACGATCTGCTCGGCACGCTGCCCGATTTTTCCCCGCCAGAGCCTGCCGCCGAGCGCGATCTCCCCTTCCGCCCGCAGATGCCGATGGTGCGCGAGCCGACCACCTTCACCGCCCGCTCCGGCGGGATCGACTGGCGCTTCGGTGCCTTCAGCAGCCCTAGCTACACCATCTTCATTGGCCTCTCGCTCACGGACTTTTATGCGGAGATCAATCGCATGGCCTGGTGGTACGTCGGCGCGGGTGTCATCGGCCTTGCCTTCGCAGGTCTCGGCGCGATGTGGACCTCCAAACGCGCCATGCGTCCGCTGGAACGCGTCGTCAGCACCGCCCAGCGTCTCACCGCCAGCGATCTCGCCGAGCGCATCCACCTTAGCCGGGATGACGACCGCGAATTCGCCCAACTCATCGACGTGCTCAACGACATGATGCAACGCCTCGAAGGAAGCTTCCAGCAAGCCGTGCGCTTCACCGCTGACGCCTCGCACGAACTCAAAACGCCGCTCGCCATCATGCTCGCCACGCTGGACGACGCCGTGCGCCACACCACACCCGGCAGCACGGAGCACGAGCGCTTCATTTCCTTGTTTGAAGAGGCCTCACGGCTCAAACAAATCACTCAAAGCCTCCTGCTCCTCTCCCAGGCCGATGCAGGCCGACTGCCCACGCATCCCGACACCTACGACCTCAGCGCCGACCTCTCACGCCTTCTCGAAGACGCCGAAATCCTCTGTGAGCAGGCCGGACTCACGCTGGAACACCAAATCGAGCCCGGAATCAATGTGCATGCCGATCGTGCTTTGCTACGTCAGGTGTTTCAAAACCTGCTCAGCAACGCCATCAAATACAACCGCCCCGCCGGTCGCGTGGCGCTGCAACTCACGCGTCAGGACTCCCAGATCGCCTTCACCGTCACCAACACCGGCCCGGCGATTCCCGTTGAGAATCAATCACGCCTCTTCGAGCGATTCTTCCGCGGCGACAAAGCCCACAACCGCCAGACCGACGGCTTCGGCCTCGGCCTCAACATCGCCACCGAACTCGCCCGCGCCAACGGTGCCGAGCTGCGGCTGGTCAGTTCACGGGAGGATGAAACCATCTTCGAGGTCTGCCTCAATCGGACCAATGCCGCGTAAGATCCCACCTGCTCGCTTGGCTTGACTCGAAGTCGTCCTTCCTCATATCATTTCACCAATTCACCCAATCCTTTTGCCTGACTCGTCCTCACGGATGATTGAAACAAGGGGTTAGTGAAGAATCCGCATTCCATCCATCACCGGTCAATGGCATCGCTCCAACAAGCCTCCGTGCAGCCATGAGTTCCACTTTTCAAAAGTTTTCAGTCATCGCCGCCGTCCTCGCGCTGACATCCGGAAGCTTGATCGCGCAAGCCGCACCATCGGAGCCGGAGCTGAGCGCCCTGCTGCTCGCCTATAAGACCAAGGTTTCGACCGACGTGGAAGCGCCGTTTGCCAAGGCACGCGAGGATCTGAGCCAAAACTACATCAAGGCGTTGGACCGGGCTCAGCAAGAAACCACGCTGAGGGGAAGACTGGAGGAAGCGATGGCCCTAAAAGCGGAAAAAGAAGCCGTGGCGGCAAATCCGGCGAAGGATCTGCCGACACTCGATCCCGGGCTGCGGGAGCTTCCTTCTCTGCGGCGGAAATATTTGGACGCGGTGCAGGCGCTGCGCACGGGCATGCAGCGCAATCTTGAGCCGCTCCGGAAGGAACTGGCGAGACAGCTCGACGCCCTGACAGTCAAACTGGCCCGCTCGGGCAAAGCCGATGCAGCTCTGGAGGCCAAGCAGCTTGCCAAAAGCTATGCGGAACAACCGGGCACCCTCGAAGGAGACTGGGAGGATCACACTCAAAAAGTCACCCCGAAGCCCAAGAACGCACCCATCGTTCTCAAAAGGCGCGAGATCATCAGTACAGAGGCGAGTTTCAGCCCTCCGGTCGAAATCGAAATGGTGGTAAAAATTGAAGATCTGGATCTCCGCCTCGGCTATGCAGCCGACCAGTTAATTTTTAACTGGGAAAGGAGGCCGGACGAGCTGCGGATCGACGGCGGGCCGGCCAGCCAAATCTACACCCCCATGCAAGGAGAAATCCCAAAGAGAAAGTTCGTGGTGATCCGCTGGCATGTGGCCAAGGACCGGCAAATCATCTCCGTGGACGGCAAACAGCGGTTTGAGCACAAAGGCGATTACTCCACCATCAACCGGCCAATCTCCATCCAGGCCTTTGGCTCCGAGGTCACCGTGCAGTCCATCAAGACACGGCGGCCTGCGGCTCCTTAAAGAAAACCGCCACCAGCTTCAAATGGACGAACCCACGTTTGAGGTTCGCATCATCACCGTGACGCTCGGCGGCTAAGTTCCCCCTTGCCAAACCGCGTACTTTCCCGACTATGGCGGCCCTCTTGTCCGGGAGCCCTTGGTTCTGCGGGACAAAAGCCCGCAGCGCGCCTCAGGAGTGGAGGTGTGCGTGCGGTTCCCTCCAAACACTCGCAACCCGTAAAACAGATAATGAACGCAACAGCCACGCTCGCAGACCTGATCGCAGGTTCTTTCCGCGAGCTTTCCGAAGGATCCATCGTCAAAGGCAAGATCCTCGAAATCAAACCGCAGGTCATCCTCGTGGACATCGGCTACAAGTCCGAAGGGGCCATCCCCTCCAACGAGTTCGAAGATGAAGACATCCAGGTCGGCGATGAGGTGGAAGTCCTCCTCGAACGCCTCGAAAATGACGAAGGCATGGTCGTGCTCTCCAAGGAGAAGGCCGCCCACCGTCAGAACTGGGAGAAAATTTACGCCGTGTTCAAGGACGGCGGTCTCGTCAAGGGCAAGGTCAAGAGCGTCGTCAAAGGCGGCCTCATGGTCAACGTGGGCGTCGAAGCCTTCCTGCCCGGCAGCCAGATCGACATCATCCCGCCGAAGGATCTCAACGAGTACGTCGGCAAGGTGTTCGAGTTCAAGATCGTCAAGATCAACGACGAGCGCAAAAACATCGTGCTCTCCCGCCGCGAAGTCATCGAGGCCGAGCGCGCTGAACAGCGCCAGAAGTTCCTCGACGGCGTCACTCCTGGCGACAAGGTCATCGGCATCGTCAAGAACATCACCGACTTCGGTGCGTTCGTCGATCTCAACGGCATGGACGGACTGCTCCACATCACGGACATGTCCTGGGGCCGCCTCAACCATCCTTCCGAGCTTCTTGGCATCGGCCAGAAAATCGAAGTGCAGATCCTTGAGGTCAACCGCGAGAAAGAGCGCGTCTCCCTCGGTCTCAAGCAGCTTCAGAACAACCCGTGGGAAAACATCGAAGGCCGCTACCCTGTGGGCCAGAATGTCCGGGGCAAGGTCACCAAGCTCGTCGCCTACGGCGCGTTTGTGGAAGTGGAAGAAGGCGTCGAAGGCCTCATCCACGTCTCCGAACTCTCCTGGACGAAGCGCATCGCCCGTCCTTCGGATGTTCTCACCGTCGGTCAGGAAATCAGCGCCGTCGTGCTGGGCATCAACAAGGAAGAGCGCAAGATCAGCCTTGGCGTCCGCCAGCTCGATGCCAACCCATGGGACGACATCGACACCCGTTATCCGATCGGCACGCAGATGAAGCGCGCCGTCCGCAACCTCACCGCCTACGGTGCGTTTGTGGAGCTGGAAGAAGGCATCGACGGCATGATCCACGTCTCCGACCTCAGTTGGACACGCAAGATCAACCACCCGTCCGAACTGCTCAAGAAGGGCCAGGAAGTGGACGCAGTCGTGCTCGGCATCGACAAGGCCAACCAGCGCATCAGCCTGGGCATGAAGCAGCTCGACACCGACCCATGGTCCATCATCGACACCCGCTTCAAGGTGGGCGACATCGTCAAGGGCCGCGTCGCGAAGATCGCCAGCTTTGGCGCCTTCGTGGAGCTCGAGGACGACATCGACGGCCTCGTGCACATCTCGCAGATCAGCGAAGACCGCATCGAGAAGGTCAAGGACAAGCTCAACGTGGGCGACGAAGTGGAAGCACGCGTCATCAAAGTGGACAAGGTGGAGCGCCGCATCGGCCTTTCCATCAAGGCCATGAACTACAGCGAAGCCGACATCCAGAAGGAAAGCCAGGCCTTCGAAGCCCTTCGCCCCAGCACCGACCTCGTCGGTTTGGAGCAGGCCTTCAAGTTCGCCACCGAAGAATGGCGCCCCGGCGGCCAGTAATCGGCGATCCAAGCCTCACAACACGATCAACCACGAAGGGACGCCGCGAGGCGTCCCTTCTTTTTTGATTGGATGCGCAGAAACACGTTCTGCGCTTGCATCGTTTGATTCAAACACGCGCGTCCTTTCCCGAGTGGTCATGAAACGCACCACACTCTTCATCCTCGCCGCTCTGTGGCTCCCTGTCGGCCAGGTAATGACCGCCGCACCCAACACGCTGACTCCGCAGGAGGTAGCGGCAGGTTGGAAGCTGCTCTTCGACGGCGCCACCACCTCGGGCTGGCACCGCTATGGGACAAACTCGTTTCCCACCAAAGGCTGGCGTGTCGAGCAGGGTTGCCTCGTGAATCCCCAGAGCAACGGTCGTCCAAACGGCAGCGGCGGGGATCTCGTCACGAACTCCACCTTCACGAATTTCGAGTTTCAATTCGAATGGCGCATCGGGCCGGGCGGCAACAGCGGGGTGGAGTATCTGTTTACTGAAGGCGCGAAACGAACGACTCCGTTTTATCCTGGCGACCAAGGGGACAGCCCGCTGGGCTTTGAGTATCAGGTGCTCGATGATGCCGCCCATGCGAAGAGCTCAGCGGATCGTCTGGCCGCTTCCATTTACTCCTTGGTCGCTGCGACTCGCAAGTCCCTGCGGCCCGTGCGTGAGTTCAATCAGGCCGGCATCATTGTGAATGGCAATCACATCGAGCACTGGCTCAATGGCAGCAAGGTGGCGGAAACCGAACTGGCCAGCCCCGCGCTGCAACGCATCATTGCCAGCAGCAAATTCAAGGGCTACCCCGGCTTTGGGACAAAAATCGCCACAGCGATCGCTTTGCAAGATCACGGCGAAGAAGTCGCTTTCCGCAATCTCAAGATCCGGGAGCTACGTCCGGCGGCAAACCCCGTCGCCGTGGTTCCACCGCTTCCCGCAGCAACGACGGGCATCAACCCCTCTGATTGGCGCGTCTGGTGCTGGTCGAAGAAGGACAAGCGGTGGATCGAGCACCCGCTGGAGAAGATGACAGTCAAAATCCAAAACGGCGTGCTGTCAGTTCGGAACACCACGAACAGCAACTGGCCGCGCGCCATTCTGGTCTATCACCGTGCTCTTTTGGGCGGAGATTTTGCCGCCTTGGCGGACTATCGCGGTCAAATCGAATCCTTCGACCTGCAAGCCGCCGATGGCCACGACAGACGCATTTCCTGTCTGGGGCTGCCGCAGGACGATCAATGGCGCACGGTGATGTTGAGCCGCAGAATGGGACAGTTTGCCGCCAAGCTTGGAGAAACCCCCATCGCACCCCAAGTCAGCAACGTGCAGGGTCAACTGACGGGCTATGTCTGCTTCAAGCTGCGCCCCGACGAAGCCATCGAAATTCGCAACGTCAGAGTCCAGCAGGTGAAGTAACTCCCTGCTCAAGCTTCCTGCAGCAAGGCCTGCAAATTCAGCGCCCGCGTGTGTATGGCGACCCGGATCGCACACGTCTATCGCCGCACACAATCTTCTGACACTTTCTCTCTGGCAGCAGGCCCCGAAGAAGAACACTTTTGCCGATCATGCTTGAACCTGCGCCTTCATCGCCCGCGGAAACACGTCGCCAGTGGTTGCGCCGTGCCTTGGCCGCGTCGCCATCGCTGCTCGTCGGCTGCGCGGCTCCTGCATCTTCCATGCTCGGTTTCTCCGCGCGCAAGGCCCGTGCGCAATGGGAGTATCACAACCGCTTCCTCGCCTCCGGCGCTCGTTTGCGCTTCCGTTCGCACAGCGCACATGGCAGGCCGTGGACTTCCGGAATGGAACAGACTTACCGTGCGTATCGCCGTGATCCACGCGTGGGTTATGCCGTGAAGAATCTCGCCACTGGCCGCTACTTGGCCGAATTCCAGGCAGACCAGCTTTTCTTTGGCTGTTCCATGCCCAAACCCGCCGTCGCTGCGGTGCTGCTGGAAAAACGCCGCGGCAACCTCACGCGCGAGGAGTTCCAAAACATCGTCTATGCCTGCGACCAGAGCCTTAATGCTTCATGGTTTTATCTCCTCGCGCGCATCACACCGGCGGATGAGCAATACTTCGAGCGAAAATACAATCTGCCCGACGTGCAGATCATCAACAACTGGCAGTCACCACGCTTCTACGCCGAGTTCTACGACCGTTGCGTGAACTACCGCCTCGACCACGGCTGCGAGCTGCTGCTCGAAGCCATGCGCCGCGATCAATACGGTCTCGGCCGTTGGGTCATGCCCGCCAGCATCACCTACATCGGCGGCAAGACCGGCAACTACGGCGAATGGGATCACGAATCCCTGTTCTTCTACCACCGCAACACTCCCTACGCGATCATCCTCTACACGCGCGGCCACTTCGCTCCAGGAAACCAGCTCGGGTGCATGATGGGCGGCCTGTTCAGGGATTACTGCGCCTGAAGCGGCACTCTCAACGCTTTTCCTGCGGCAGCACCTCAACTTCAATTTCCCGCACTTCGAGCGAAGTCTGCTCTGATGCCGGATTCTCGACCATCCAATCCGCCGGCTTCGTACTTTGAGTCAATTTACGCCGCACCGCGTAATACAGCGCCGCCACAGCCGAAAGCGCCAGCGCCGCGACAGCCACCGCCGCACCGACCATGAGCACCAGCGTGATGACCACGACAGCGACGACCGCGAACACTCCCAGCATCAACAGCGCGGGCCATCCCCGGATTTCAAATGTCCTCGGTCTCATGGTGGCAACATGCTGTTCTTTGTAAGCTGTGACAAGGAGGTGATTACCTCACCACCACACCCGCCTCGCCCACCTCCCAGCCGAATCCTGCGGCCCGAATCGCCACTGCGGTGGCGTTGTCCGGCCACTCGTCACTGAGTTGGTCTTTGAAATAAGTCTCCCAGGTGATCCACTTGCCGTTGATCTGCGCCTGCATCACCCACCAGCGCGTTTGCGACATCCAGCGCACATCGCTGTGCTGCCATGCCACAGTGAGTTTGCCACCGGGCACGATTTTGCCCACCACCGGAGCTGGCAGCGTCGATTGACTGAGCCACGGCGACGCGGGCGGAATCGCATGCGTCGTGTACGCCCGCTCCTTCGTGTAAGTGCCGATCTTGCCGAGGTCCTTGTGCAGCGCGCCAAAGTTCCAATGGAAGTGTCCCGGCGTCATCTTCAGCCCGCGTTCACGCAGCACGCTCATCTCACGCAGAATTTCGCCTGCGTTGCGATCATCGCCGATTTTTGACGTGTTCATGCCGGGCCAGATGTGGCGGCCCTGCGTGTTCTGCTCCAGCCACCAGTCGTAGTAGGTGATGAAGCCGAGCTTCGGCCGGTCAATCGTCCAATAGAGCTGCGGCGTGAAGTAATCCACCCAGCCCTGCTGGAGCCACTTCTTCGAGTCCGCGCCCAGATCCTCATACGGATCGAGTCCACCGCCGGTGCCCTCTGGATAGTTCGGCCGCCACAGGCCAAACGGGCTGATGCCGAACTTCACATGCCGTTTGATCGCCTTGATGCCCTCGTAGGTGGCCTGCACGGTCTGGTCCACGTTTTGCCTGCGCCATGCGGTGAGCTCCAGCGTACCACCGGCGACCTTGTAGCGCGCATAAGTGTCACTGTCGGGAAACTCGATCTTCTTCTTCGCCAAGTCGGTGATCGGATACGGATAGAAGTAATCGTCGATGTGAATGCCATCCACATCGTAGCGACGTGTCACGTCCAGCATCACCGCCACGGCCTGCTGCCGCACTTCGGTCACACCGGGGTCCATCCACCAGTCGATGCTGTACTTCATCGTCCACTCCGGGTGCGCCCGGCGCATGTGCGTCGCGCTCGGCGCGTGTTTTTCACCCGCCAAGGCCCGGTAAGGGTTGAACCACGCGTGCAGCTCCATCCCGCGCTTGTGCGCCTCCGTCACCGCGAACTCCAGCGGGTCCCAGCCTGGCGATTTGCCCATCTCTCCGGTCAAAAACGGCGACCACGGCTCAATCTCCGAGGCATACATCGCATCGCCCGCCGGACGGACTTGGAAGATGAGTGCATTCAGCCCCACGTTCGCCGCGGATTCGATCAGCGTGAGCAACTGCTGCTGCTGCTTCGCCACCGGCAACCCTGGCTCCGAAGGCCAGTTGATGTTTCGCACCGTCGCGATCCACGACCCGCGCAGCTCCCGCGCCGGCGGCGGCACGCTCGTTTGAGCATGCAGCGTGACGACGAACAGCCAGGAGATCGAAAGCAGGAGTTTCAGGCGCATGTGCGGCAAGAAAACGCGGCGGGTGCGATGTGTCGCTGAAATTTTCCATCCCACGTCGTATTCATGCGCTTCATGCACCTACGCTCACTCTCCAGCCTCGCCGCCATTCTCGTTCTGGCCTCCTGCTCGTCCCTGCGCTCGCCCATCGTGCCCGGCGCGGTGCCAAAAGATCACGGACCCATCGGCGCAGGCGAAGGACCGGCTTGGAAAGATGGCTCTCTCTACTTCACCGACGGCAAGCACATCAACCGCATGGGGCCGGATGGCAAAACGAGCGTGTTTCGTCACAACGCCTCCAACGGCCTGCTCTTCGACCGCGAAGGCCGCCTCGTCGCCTGCGAATCCGGCCTGCGTCGCGTCACGCGCACCGAGAAAGATGGTCGTATCACCGTGCTGGCAGATCGTTTCGAAGGAAAGCGCTTCAACACGCCCAACGACCTCTGCATGGACTCGAAGGGTCGGATTTACTTCACCGATCCGAGGTATGGATCAAGGGAGGGGATGGAGATCATGGCCTCGTCCAGTGCATGTAGCCCGACTGGAACCGTTCATGGAAAAACACCCGTCGAAAATGTCTATCGCATCGATGGTCCTAATCGGGTGACGCTCGTGCTGTCCGCGTCCAAATACTCTGCCCTTGAACGCCCTAACGGCATCCTCATCACGCCAGACGACCGCTTTCTCTACATCGCGGACAACAATAACAACACCCACGGCGGCTCACGGAAGCTGCTACGCTACGAACTGGACAAAAACGGCGATGTCTCTGGGAAGGGGAAGGTTATCTTCGACTGGAAAGACGGTCGCGGACCCGATGGCATGAAAATGGATGACGCAGGCCGCATCTACGTCGCCGCAGGCGCCAACAAAGCCACGGAGTTCGAGACAACGCGCTTCAAGGCCGGCTGCTACATCCTGTCGCCTTCCGGTCGTCTCATCGACTTCATCCCCACCGCGCCCGACGAGTGCTGCAACTGCGCCTTTGGCGGCAAGGACGGCAAAACGCTCTTCATCACCTCCGGCGGTCATCTGTGGAGCGTGCCGCTGAAATGAAATCCGTTATCCTCATTCTGTTCCTGCCTACGCTGCTCCCCGCCGCCGAGCTGCCAGACATCCGCAGCGTGCCTGCGGATCTCGTCGTCCCAGCTTTGAGCGAACCACCCGTCGCTGGAAAACGCGTCCGCCACGGACTGAGCGTGCTTTACCTGCCCACCGACTGGAAAGCGGACGCGAAGTGGCCCGTGATCGTCGAACTCGCCGGAAACGGCGGCTACACGAACAAATATGGCGATGTCAGCACCGGCCTGCCCGAAGGCAGCAACCTCGGCTACGGCCTCTCCGCCGGTCGCGGCTTCATCTGGCTCTGTGTGCCGTATTTGAACGCGAAGGGTGATCAAATCGCCATCAAGTGGTGGGGCGATGCGCCCGCCTACGATCCGCAGCCGACGCTCAAAAACCTGCGCGAGACCGTGAAAAGTGTCTGTCGCGACTTTAGCGGCGATGAATCGAAGGTTGTGCTCGCCGGATTCTCACGCGGCGCCATCGCCTGCAACTACCTCGGCCTTCACGACGACGAAACCGCGAAGCTCTGGTGCGCCTTCTTCGCCTACAGCCACTATGACGGTGTCAAAAAGTGGCCGTATCCCGGTTCGGACCGCGAATCGGCCCTCGCACGCCTCCAGCGCCTCGGCAACCGGCCGCAATTCATCTGCGGTGAAGGTTCCAACGCCCAGGAAACCGAAGCCTACCTCCGCCCGCTGCTCCCCAACGCCGATCTGACCTTCCTGAGCACCGGCTTCCGCAATCACAACGATGCTTGGACACTACGCTCGAGCCCTGCTCGCGACAAGACCCGCGAGTGGTTGAAGCGGGTCACTGCGGCGCATTGATGGGGTGGCGATTTGCAATCGCCAGGTACGGCGGTTGCAAACCGCCGCCCCGAACTCATCGCTTCGCGCCGAGCACCGCTTCGACGGCCTGGAGGATCGTTTCGACCTCCGCCAGCCGTCCGAAGCCTTCGTAGCCGCAGGCGAGCATGCCTTCGGCGGGTTCGACGAATTGCGCGCCGAAGCCGCGCAGGGTTTCGACGTTCTTCAGCGTGGCCGGATGCTGCCACATTTTGCCGTTCATGGCCGGGGCGATCAAAATGGGGGCACGCGTGGCGAGCGCGATGGCGGTGAGGGCGTCGTTGGCGAAGCCGTGGGCCATGGCGGCCAGAATATTCGCGGTGGCAGGGGCGATGAGGAGCAGATCGGCTTCATCGGCGAGCTGAATGTGACCGGGCTGCCAGCCTTCTTTTTCAGCAAACAGGTCGGTGATGACCGGATTCTTCGACAGCGTGCCCAGCGTGAGCGGCGTGACGAATTCTAGCGCGGCTTTGGTCAAAACGCATGTCACCACATGACCCGCCATGGTTAGCTGGCTGGCGAGATCCGCCGCCTTGTAGGCTGCGATGGAACCGGTGACGCCGAGAATGATGCGGGACATGTTGAGGTGACGATAAACGCGAAAATGAGCCCGCAAAGCTCCTTCTTCGCCAAGGCGACGAAGGCCGAGCCGAACTACGAAGGGACTTGCCTTAGTGCCTGCGAGAAAGCACATTCCGCGCCCCAACCCCCGACTGAATGCGCTGCCCCAAATGCGGAAGCTCCCAGGATAAAGTGATCGACTCACGCGAGGCGCGGGAAGGTCATGCCATCCGCCGACGCCGCGAGTGCATGAAGTGTGATTTCCGCTTCACGACCTACGAGATCGTCGAGCGCGAGGAACTGCGCGTGGTGAAGCGCAACGGCGCCCGCGAGAGCTTCAACCGCGACAAGCTGCTGGGCGGCGTGCGCAAATCCTGCGAAAAGCGCCCCGTCAAAATGGAGCAGCTCGAACAACTCGTGGATGACATCGCCAACGAGCTCGAAGAGGAAGGCTACCGCGAAATTCCATCGACCGTGATCGGCGCAAAGGTCATGCGCCGCCTGGAGGCCATCGACCATGTGGCCTACGTCCGCTACGCCTCGGTGTACCGCCAGTTTGAGGACGTGGGCGAGTTCATCGACGAAATCAAGAGCCTCGGCGAACGCCGCCCGCGCGATGGGCGGCAGCCCGAGCTTTTCCGCTAATCCACCATGTCCGAAAAGACCATCTTCCAAAAAATCATCGACCGCGAAATCCCGGCCCCGCTTGTTTATGAGGACGAGCTGGTCGCGGCCTTCAATGATGTCAATCCGCAGGCTCCGACGCACGTTTTGATCGTGCCGAAGAAGCTCATTCCCCGCGTGGGCGAGGCTGTGGCCGAAGATCAGGCCACGCTGGGAGCTTTGCTGCTCGCGGCGGGCAAAATCGCCGACAAACTCGGCATCAAGGACCGCAGCAAGGGTTTCCGCCTCGTGATCAATCACGGCAAGGACGCGGGCGAGTCCGTGCCGCACCTGCATGTGCATCTTTTGGCCGGTCGCAGCCTGGAATGGCCTCCAGGCTGAGAAATTTTGCAACTTTGGACCGCCCCGGCTGTTTTTTTGTCATCATGGAACCGTTCTCGCCCCAAGACCCTCTCACGAAGCTGCTGGCCCAAGCCCGCAAGATCGAGGCGCGTTCCAATTTCAGCCAGAACGTGGTGCGCGCGGCCCGCCAGACCCCGCAGGATCGTGGCTGGCTGGCCGCTGTTCGCGCGTGGTGGGAAGATGTCTCGTATGCGCCCGCCGCTGGCCGCTGGGCGCTTGCTGCCGGGGCTGCCGCTGCCATCGCGCTGACCTTTGCCGTGCTACAGACGCAGCCGGAAGTGGCCCCGCAGATCGTTGAGCAGACGATTACGATTCCCGCGCCGGAAGTGCCGCTGCTGCCTGCGGCGGAAACGCCTTGGGAGACCGCTTATCAAACTGAGGCGCTGCTGGCCGTGGAAGACACCACCCAGTTCACCGACAGCGAGATCGGCTTCCTGCTTTATTAAGCCGTGTCCCTGACGGAATCGTGACGCGTTCGTCTGTGTGACGAAACATGCACACTCCTTTGCTCGCCACAGACGCGACGCATGGAACACATGCGGCGCATGCCCACGCTGCATAAACCCACGCGCCCCAGGCCGGTGCGCCTCCTGAAATCGGCCCATGACATGGTCTTCCGCCATGTTCACAACTCCAACCTCATCTACAACACGGCGTGGGAGGACCCGCGGCTCGACCGGCAGTTGATGAAACTGGACCGCGACAGCCGCGTGGTGATGATCACCAGCGCCGGCTGCAACGCGCTCGATTATCTGCTCGATGATCCGGCGGAGATTCACGCGGTGGACATGAACTACCGGCAAAACGCGCTGCTGGAGTTCAAGCAGGCGCTCATTCGCAAAGGCAGCTTCGACGAACTGTTTGAAATGTTTGGTTTCGGCTCGCATCCCGAATACGCCGCCGTGTATGCCAGCGTGCGTAAAACACTCTCCGGCCAGGCGAAAAAGCTCTGGGACAAGCGCATCGGCTTCTTCGACCCCGCCAGCTTGAAGAAGTCATTCTATTACCACGGCACCTCAGGCATCGCCGCGTATGTGATGGGCAATGCGCTCTTCAAGCTGCGCCCGAACGTGAAAAACTTCGCCGCCTGCTTGCTGGATGCCCGCTCGCTTCAGGAACAACGCGAGGCGTATGAGCTCTTCGAGCGCGAGATTTGGGGACCGTTCAGCAACTGGCTGCTGCGCCAGCCCACGCTCATGACGCTGCTCGGCGTGCCGCGCCCGCAGATCAAGCTGATCCAGGACTCCTACCCCGGCGGTCTGACGTCTTATGTGAAGGATAAGCTGCGCCATGTGTTCACCGAGCTGCCCGTCGCCGACAACTACTTCTGGCGCGTGTACATGACCGGTTCCTACACGCTGGGCTGCTGCCCGAATTACCTCAAGCAGGAGAACCTTCCTGCGCTTCAAGCACGTGTGGATCGTTTGAAGAGCCATACCACCACCGTGTCGAATTTCCTGCGTGAGCATCCCGGCAGCTACACGCACTTTGTGCTGCTGGATCATCAAGACTGGCTCGCCGCACATGACACGGCGGCCCTGCTGGACGAATGGGAGCTGATCCTCGCCAACAGCGCCTCAGGAGCCAAAATACTGATGCGTTCGGCCGGTCTCGATCTCAGCTTTGTGCCACAGTCTGTGCGCGCCCGGTTGCGCTTCTTCCCGGAACGCACCGAGGCGCTGCATCAGCTCGACCGCGTCGGCACCTACGGCAGTCTGCACTTTGCGGAGGTGCTTGGATGAATGCGGCGGCGGCTCCAAACACCGCGCTGGAGCGCTACTACCAGTTCCATTCGCGCATCTACGACGCCACGCGTTGGAGCTTCCTGTTTGGGCGCGAGGAAATCCTGCGCCGCGTCGAATGTGTGGCCTCCCCGCGACGCATTCTTGAAGTCGGTTGCGGCACCGGACGCAATCTGGCCGGCCTGAGGAAGCGTTTCAAAGCAGCGCGCATCACAGGCGTGGATCTGTCCGAGCAGATGCTCACCATCGCCGCGCAAAAGGTGCGCGATGATCAAATCACCCTGCTGCGCCGCTCCTACTCGGCTCCTGTTCACATCGGGCACACAGGTTTCGATCTCGCGCTCTTCTCGTACGCCCTCTCCATGTTCAATCCGGGCTGGGAGCAGGCGATCGACGCCGCGTGGGATGATCTGGACGAGGGCGGCCTCATCGCCGTCGTGGATTTTTCGCATTCGCGTTTCTCGTGGTTTCGCCGCTGGATGGGTGTGAACCACGTGCGCATGGAAAGCCACCTGTGGCCGTATCTGGGCCGACGGTTCATGCCCCTGCTCGATGAACGCTTCTCCGCCTACGGTGGTGTGTGGAGCTACGGCATCTTCATTGGACGAAAACAGTCCTGACGCGGCAATCCGTCCGCAACCAACTCCGCAATGACCAGCACCGTCCTTCTCTCCTTCTCCTCATGGTTTGCCGCTGTCACCACCAGGCCGCTCATGCAGGTCTTGCTGCTGGGCACGGTGATCGCGCTGTTCGCCTTCATTGGGTTCTTGCGCCGTTTTGGCGCCGCATGGTCGATGCGCGGATGGCGGCGCACCCAGGGCCGTGTGCTCACGGCGGAGATGCGCCGTGGAAAGACCAAAACCACGGACGGCTGCCTGCTGTATGATCCGGTGCTGAGTTATTCCTACACGGTGGGGGGGCGCACCTTTGAAGGCAACCGCTTCGCACATCAGACGGTGCGCAACGCAGCCAGCCTGACCGCTCAATTCATCACCTGCATCAGGCAGGGGGCGGAAGTGCCCGTGTATTACCATCCTCGCAATCCGGCCGAGGCGGTGGTGCAGCCACTGTCATGGCACAAGTCGGCGACGGGGGCGCTCACCTGCGCGCTGTTGCTCGTCATGCTGGCAGCCGGGCTTTGGCTGGCATGAGAACTCTCGCACCCGCAGTCACGAACGAGTTCGCGACGCAGGCGTTGCGCCAGCACGTGACCGGACCGGTGGCGCTGCAAACCGCCGTCACAGGCTTCATCGCCGGGCATGCCTGCCTGCCGAATGAATGGCTGCACCTCGGCTGGCTGCTGGTTGCTGGATTCTTTGCCATCGCGTGGTCGGACTGGAGGCCAAACCTCACGCGTTGGTCTGTGGATCCGGGCGGCGTGCTGACAACGGCTTTCCTGCTGTGGATGACAGCACGCTCCTGCTTCAGCGAAGCATTCATGCACGGCGACGCTTCGGCAGAAATCACTCGTGGTCTTCTCGGCACGATGCTGCTCGTGCTCTTCTGCACGCTCGCCTGGCAGCAGGCGCAAAAAACCGAGGCCTTGCACGCTGTTGGCTGGGTGGCGGGCATGATTGCGGCTTTCTCCGCTCTGATCAGCATCGTGCTGTCGTATTTTGTGCTGCCGGATCATCACGCAGGCGAACGGCTCACGAATCTGCTCGTGCATGGGGGTCTCAATCCGGTCTGCACCGGCCTCACCTTTGGTTTCGCCGCTGTCTGGCTGGCGGCGTTGATGGAAAACGAGACCACCCCTTTGCCGCGCCGGTTCATGTGGGCAGCCATCGCCTTTCTGCATCTCGCGGCGTTTCTTTCCGCCAGTCGTGGTGCCATGCTGGCGCTGCTCTGCGGTCATGCGGCGTTGCTCATCGCCCGCGGGTGGCGGCGTGGCGCGGCAGCAGCCTGTGTTTTCATCGTCACAGGTGCGATTTACTTCACCAGCGCCCCCTTGCTGGCAAAACTCGACCGCTGGCGGGTTGAATCAGCGGAACTGGCCGCCCATCAGCCAGGCATAACCCACCATCTCCAGCAGGCCGTGGAGCGTGGCGACAACGGCCGCCTCGACATCTACCGCGCCGGTTGGAACGCCATCGACAACCCCTGGCTCGGCACCGGCCAGTGGGGCGTGCGCGAGGTCTGGCAGTGTGAGCTGCAGGCCAGCGACGACACCCTGATGTCGCATCTGCACAGCGCCTTCTTCGCCACCTTCGTGCATGGCGGCGTCATCGGAGCCGTTCTGCTGCTTGGCCTGCTCATGTGCGCTGTTCGTCGCGCCTGGCGCATCTCCGTTCATGGTGATGCCACCTGGATCGCCCTGCTCGCCTTCGGCTGCGGCGGTCTGCTCTTCGATGGCGAATCCCTCACCTCGCTCGCCACAGCGCCACGCTTTGAAGGGCTCCTGTTCTGGTTGCCGCTGATGGTGGCCCTCGTTCGCGGCGGCAAATCACACGCGAGCACCCTCGCAGAGAGTGCGTGACTTTCATGGGCTTGCTGGCGCCTTTCCCATTGCGGCAGCGGCCCCACGCTTCACAATGCGCGCCGCCATGTCCGCTCGCATCGTCTTCTCCACCTTGTTCTGCCTTCTCAGCCTGTTCATCTCCGGCTGCGAGACCGCTTCCTCACCCTATGCAGGAGAACAAAGCGCGGCCCGCCAGCGGCAGCTCGCCATGGAGCCGCGGGGTGATTTTTACATCGGCAGGCGTTTCTTCCTCGATCACACGCACTTCTGGGGCTACCTGCGCCGCCCGGGCGAGAGCTGGAACAACTCCAAGCTCGTCATCATGAACGAGCGCTACATGAAAATCCCCAACCGCCTGCCCGAGCAGCCGAACGACGGCGGTTATGCCTACGGCGACGATCACAACACCGAATACCGCATCTACGGCCGTTACACCGGCCGCCGCGTGTTTGACCCGAACAGCAATCTTGTCCTGCCCGAGTTTGAGCTGCGCCGCTGGGAGGTCGTCAATGAAAGCCCCGGCTGGCTGTTCAAGCCCAACGAGCGCTTCAACGGCTCCCAGCTCCTGCGCAGTGAACCGGGTTCGACCCCGTAATTTCATCTTTTCATGCCCACGACCGACCTGATCGCCGATCTCGAATGGCGCGGCCTGCTCAAGCAGTGCAGCGACCTCGAAGCCCTCAAAGCAGCCCTCAAGACGCAGCAGACCTTCTATTGCGGCTTTGACCCCACCGCCGACAGCCTGCACATCGGCAACCTCCTGCCGCTCATGGCCCTGCGCCGCGTGCAGGAGCATGGGCACAAGGCCATCGCCATCGTCGGCGGCGGCACCGGTTTGATCGGCGATCCCAGCGGCAAGGCGAACGAGCGCACGCTCAACACGCCCGAGACCGTCGCCGCCTTTGTGAAGCGCATCGAGGTGCAAATCAGGAGCATCCTTATTCCCGACAAGACCATCATCGAAGACAACGCCTCGTGGATTTGCAAACTGAGCGCCGTCGAGCTGCTGCGCGATGTGGGCAAGCATTTCACCATCGCGTGGATGCTCGCGAAGGAATCCGTCGCTGCGCGTCTCGAGTCCGGCATCTCGTTCACCGAGTTCACCTACATGATTTTGCAGTCGTATGACTTCGTCGTGCTCAACGAGCGCCACGGCTGCACGGTGCAAATCGGCGGCAGCGACCAGTGGGGGAACATGACCGCCGGCATCGACCTCGTGCGCAAACTGCGCGGCCAGCAGACCTTCGTCGTCACCTTCCCGCTCATCACCACGAGTTCCGGCAAGAAATTCGGCAAGTCCGAGGCCGGCGCCATCTGGATGGACCCCGCGAAGACCAGTCCGTATGCCTTCTACCAGTTCTGGGTGAACTCCGAAGACCCCGACGTGCCGCGCTTCCTGCGCCAGTTCACGCTGCTCACGCATGAAGAGATCGAGGCCATCGAGGCCGAGCACAACGCCAACCCTGGACAGCGCAGCGGTCACAAACGTCTCGCCGCCGAAGTCACGCGCATGGTGCATGGCGAAGCCGAGCTGCAAAAAGTCATCCTCGCCTCCCAGGCGCTCTTTGGCGGCGCTGATCTCGCGACCGCCGATGTCGGCACGCTCATCGAAGCCACCGCATCTGCACCGAGCACTGAGGTTGATCTCGCGAACATCCCGCAGGTGGCCGATCTGCTCGTCACCCTCGGCCTCGCCACCTCCAAAGGCGATGCAGGCCGCTTGATGAAAGGCGGCGGCTTCTACATCAACAACCAGCAGGTGGATGCTGGCTCCGTGCCGACGCTGAGCGCCGATCATTTCCTCGGCGGCAGACTCTGCATCCTGCGCAAAGGCAAGAAGAGCTATGCGACGGTGCGGGTGGCTGGGGTTTGAGATTATTCGACGAACATCACGTCACCTTCTCGCAGGAACAAATCAAACTCAGGGCGTTTCTGTATCAGCACAGCTTTGGAGTTAACAAGAATTGTTTTGTTGCCCAAAGGAGTCTTGCGGACAACCCGGATCTTTGGCGCTGTTTCTTCGGAAGTATGTCCACCAGCTTTCTCAAGGAGGCCGCTCACTGTCTGGTCTCTGTCGGTTGGGAGGTCATATATCCCGGTCCGCTTTGCCTTCCCAAAGAGCACAACGGTTGGGGGTTGAAGGAAACACTTCACAACTTTTGGAATGACATCCTCATCCTTTGTGACCAGCACGGTGGCAATCTTGAAGAACTCCTTCTCAAGCCCGGCTTTGATTTTTAGGGCCAGCTCACGACAGGTCAACCCCTCGGCTTTGATCAGTCCAAGATAGGGAACATGAATCTCACCCGTGATCGCTACCCGTTGCTGAAGCGCATCGCGCTTGTCTTCCAGAATCCGAATGCTGATCGTGTTCTCTGGCTTCAGTTGCCAGGCATTGTCGAGCGCCTCCATGCTCGTCAATATGTTGATGGGTCGTATGGGCGCTTTCTCCTCGCTCCGTGCTGTGGAAGACAGCAACAGCACACCAAGCACTACGCTGAATATCATGGGAGTCGCCGACATGCCGAACAGCCTACCCAATCCGGCGGCTGTCTGGCAAGACCATTCTGGCAGATGCCAGTGCTCTTGCTGGACGATGCCGGGATCGTGTTCAACGATGCCACAACCACGCACCTCCACTTTGCATGAAGCTTGTCATACTTGTTCTCACCACCAGCCTCCTTGGAATTTCGCTTCAAGCCGCTGAATCAACCACACTCGAAACCGACCTCCTCATCGTCGGCGGCAATGAATCCGGCTGCGCTGCCGCTGTTCAAGCCGCGCGACTTGGCGTGAAGAAGATCGTGCTGGTGAACGACATCGACTGGCTCGGCGGTCAGTTCAGTGCCGAGGGAGTCGGCTGTCCCGATGAATGGACCACGGTGAACGGTCGCCGCGTGAATTTTCCGCGCAGCGGCATCTACAGCGAGGTGATCAACCGCGTTCGTGCGCACAACTCACAGACCTACGGCCTTCCCACGCCCGGCAATGCCTACTGCGGTACCGAAACCATCGAACCGGCGGCGGCGGCGAAGATTTTCGAGGAACTCGTGAAGCCTTACGTCGATGCTGGTGTGCTGCGCATCGAACGCGGCTGGCAGGCCGCCGAAGTGCGGGTTGAACAGAATCGCGTGACCGAAGTCGGCTTTGTTCGTAGTTCGGGCTTTAGTCCGTCCAAATCACCGCTGACCGTCCGCGCCAAGTTCACGCTCGATTCCTCCGACTGGGGCGATGTGATCCGCCTCAGTGGCGCCAAATACGGAGCGGGTGCGGATTTGAAATCCCGCTTCGGCGAAGTCAGCGCTCCCGCAACCTACGACGATGCCGACCCGCAGGAGATGAACCCGCTCTCCTGGTGCGTGGTGCTGCGCGAAGCTGGCAAGAACAGCACCATTCCAAGACCTGCGATCTACGATCCGCGTTCCTTTGCCCAGCTCGACAAAACACCGCCGTGGGTGGACAGCGACATGAGCGCGGGCACATACAGTCAGTCCGGCTGGAGCGTTTACACGCATCGTCGTCTCGTGGATCGCTGGCACAATGATCTGGCCGCTGGTACCGAAGCGACGTTCCTGAACTGGCCGGTGCAGGATTATCCGCTTTGCCAGTTGCCGCAGCGCGTCGTGGATGCCCTCGAAAAAACCGCGCCGGGTGCGTCGAAGAAGAACATCGTCCATCTCACGCCGGCACAGCGGCAGATCATCTTCGACGACGCGAAGCAGCACGCGCTCAGCATGCTGTATCATCTGCAAACCGCCGTGCATGACCGTGTGGGTGATTTTCCACAGACGTTCCGCTACATGAAGCTCACCACGGAGTTCGGCACGCCCGATCTGCTGCCGCCGAAGCCGTATGTGCGCGAAGGCTTGCGTCTCGAGGCGCTCTACATGCTGCGCGAGCAGGACATCCGCGCTGAAACCCGCGAACCGAAGTGGGCGAAGGTGCTGGTGCCGGATGGCGTGTTCGGTTTTCAGTTCAACATCGACTTCCATCCCACTCGCCGCCGCTTCATCGGCGAGGATCGCAACGGCCCCTGGCTGTATGTGCAGACACCTTCACGCGGCTGGCACACCGACACCGACCGCGCGATGTTTCCACTGCGCGGTCTTGTTCCTGTGCAAATCAACGGCTTGCTCGGCTGCTCGAAAAACATCGGCGTCAGCAGCGTGGTGCAGAGCGCGTTGCGGCTACACGGCCAGATGATGCATGTCGGCCAGGCCAGCGCGACACTCGCCTGGATATGCTTGCGTGACGGTCTGCAACCACGAACAGCAGCCGCTTCGCAGAAGCACTGGCGTGAGATCCAGCTTCGTCTGGTGCGCGGCAATGGTGGTCCTGGCGTGTTGTTGTGGCCATGGCAGGATCTTCCCACCGATGCGCTGCACTTTGAAGCCGCGAACATGCTCGCCGTGCGTGGCATCTGGCCGGCGGATGCGGACAGCGTCTCGTTTGGCGCGGATCAAATCATGACTCGCCGCGAACTCGTTCGCGTGCTTGCCCGCCTGGTGCGTGCCCAGGCCAACACGCCGCAATGGCCGATGCCCGGAGTTCCACGCTTCACGGATGTCGGCCAGGACGACACTGATCGCACCGCCATCGAATCGCTTTGCTCCTGGGGCATCGTGACGACGGACAAAACCTTCAATCCCGACCACAAGGCGGACTGGGGCACGCTCTATCGCTGGTCGCTTGCCTTGAAGCTGCCTGCGGATCGCGGTCTCCTCGCCAAAGAGGTGGCGCAACGTCCGCTCACGCGTGCGGATGCGGCGATTCAGCTCTGGAAAGTGCTGCGCACACGCGGCGAGTGGTTGAACGAAGATGATTCCTGGCTCCAGCCTGACAACGATCACGATGAGGATGAGCGCAAGGATTTCGACGACCCGCTGCCCTTTGACAGCAACAACAACAACGTGCCAGATCGCCTCGAGTACCTGCCGTGATCGTCAGGCGTCTTTCCGCTGCATCCACTTCTTCCCAGCGGCAAGGGCACGGAGCGTTTCATTCAAGCGGCGCTGAATCGTCTCCTCCTGCTTCGCGGTGCTGATCCAGACTTTGTACTCGCGCTGATACGTGGGTCGAAGTGAATTGAAACCAGCCGCAGCAGCCGGGTTTTTCTTCAATGCCTTCGCAAGCGCAGGCGGCATCGGCCATTCTTCGCGCTGCTTGGGTGGCGGCGGTTTGGCGGATGCATCGGCGTCCAAGGCCACGGCGGCATGCAGCAGACGCCGGAAGGCCTGCGCATTGAGCTTCTCCGGTTTGGTGACACGGATGGACTGGATGCTGGTGTTGGCTTCGCCGCCTTCGAAGAGGTTGGTGATCTCACGCAGCTCCGTGCCGCGAAAGAACGTGATGCCGAGGTGTTTCTGGCACGCGCTGAGGCCGCAGACGAGCTTCCGGCCGCTGAAACACAGCATGTGCCACTTGATCGACTCGGTGAGGTCCGGCTCCCAGCGTTGAATCCAGGCGCGCACCTGCCGCGCCATGGCCTGCGAAAACTCCGGCGCGAGGTCGAGCCAGATCTCAGGATCGCGGGTGGGCGTGCGCGAGCAGTCCATGCGAACGAACTCAGCTCACTGGCGTGAGCAGGACTTTGTGTACATCAAGCACGGCGCTCTTCGCCTTGGTCACCGGATCGATGACGAGGTTCTGTTTGCCGGTGCTTTTGATTTCGACCTCGCCGACCGCCGCTTCGGACCACTTCTGGAAGCCGCCGGTGTCCTTCACGGTGAACTTCAGCTCCTGGCCGCCGAGTTTGACGGCAACTTCGCTGCCTTCTTCGCCGGTGCCGCAGCCGTGAACGACGGTGACCTTGTAGCGGCCGGGTTTGGCGACATCGAACTGCCATTCGGCGAAGTCGTCCGCGCTCGTCCAGAAGCCGAGGCAGTTTTTCTCGGGCTTCGGCTCGTAGCGCATGTTTTCCGACCACGTCGTGGCGCTGCCCGCTTCGAGCACGATGCTGCCATCCGCGGCCTGCACGGGCGCGGGGCCCTCAGGAGCGGGAACGAAGGTCACCTGATGGATTTCGAAACCAGGCTCTGCTCCAGTCGCCGCCACATAGAGCGAAAAGGGATACAGGGTGCTCTTTTCGACATACACCGTGCCATAGACGGCGCGTTTCGGCTGGCTGGCGGCCACGAGGGTCTTTTTCAACGGCTGCTGGGCGAAGCGGAACTGCGTGCCAATCGTGGCGTTTCTGAGCGTGTAGGTTAGGCGCACCTCATAGCGGCCCCAGCGTTTCGCAGTGAAACTGGTGCAGTCGTATTGATCCCAGTGCTGCTGGTTCAGGTGCGTGATGTCCTTCGGATTGATGATGATGACGCCGCGTGTCGGCTCATCGGCCCGTTCCGCTGGCTCGTCGCTGCCGAAGCCGTTCAGATCGATAGGCATGGCGGCGATCACCGGTTCTTGTGGCTTCACCGGCTCCACCGGTTTCTCCGCGACCTTGGCCGGTGGCGGTGCTTCGGGAGCAGGAGGTGGCGCCAGCTTTGCAGCAGCGGGCTGCTCCGTTTTGCCACAGGCGTTCAGCATGAGAATGAGCGCAAGAGCGCCGGCGGCGTGGAGAAGGGCGTGGCGTTTCATGGTGGTCAGGGGCGCCATGATGCAGTCACCGGACGTGCCCGGCAACAGAAACGCACGGGGACTTTCGCCCCCGTGCGTCTTGCCCGACTCAGCATCACCCAAACTTAGAAACGAATGCACATGTCCACGGTCACGCGGTTGTTGGTCAGCCCGTAGGGCCGCACCGCCGCGATCTCATAGGCGAAACCGAGGTCCACGTTATCAAGGATGCGGCTGCGGAAGCCGATGCCCAGGGTGCCCTGCGTGTTACCGTTGGCGTTGCCACCACCGAAGTTGATCACATCGTAGCCGTTGCCACGCAAACCGGGGATGTTCGTGCCGTCGTTAAGATTGGTCCAGAAGTTCGCCGTGAAGAAAGGAATGAACCAGCGGCAGGTGTAGTAGTCGAGCATCAGGCTGTAATGAGCCACGAGGTTCTGCTCGTCGGTTGTGACCGGGATGCGCAGGCCGACATTACCCGTAATGTGGAAGTCGCCGTAGCCTTTGGCGAATGACACGAATGGATTGAACTCGCCGCCACCACGACCTTGGAAGACTTCCTTGTCACCCGTGGGGATGTGGAAGGTGAGGCCGGGCGTGAGGATGAACTGATTCGCCGCATCGTCGATCAGCGCGTATTTGAACCCGGCGGCCAGGTCCATCCAGCCATCCACGTTCAGACCGGGGGAATCGATGTCGAAATGACCGTCCTGCGTCGCGATGAGCGCAAGGCGGTCCGTCAGCGCGTAACGGAGCTGCAGCGCGTAGAGTGTGGCATGACCGCCGCCGGTGAGGAAGCCTTTGTCGATCGTATGATACACGAAGATCGGGCGGATCTCGGAGCGGATCACCGGATCTTCGAAGAAGATCGGGTTCGTCACCGGCGCGATGGTGTTGACCTTCCAGTCAGCGGCCTCGACGGCGGGCGCACCTGCGGTTGCGGTTGAAAGTGACACGGCTGCCAGTGCGCTAAGACCCAGCGCAGGCAACCACCGATTCGGGGAGTGTGGTTTGTTGTCCATGTGCAGATAAAGCACACGCACATTCGCTTTGATCCACGCATCTTGTCATCGAATGCACATGTTCTGCGACGCGCCTGAGACGCAATCTCTCAGCGTTCCCACCAGTCGCTGTAAAGCATGCCGTGATCATGTTCTTCATGCCGCATCAAGGTGAAACCGGACGCCATCAGCCAAGGCTCTGGTGCGATGAGTGAACTCGCGGGAAGGCGCGTCACACAGCGGAAGAACGCATACAGCAACGCCACGATCAGTCGGCTGCGCAGCCGTCGCAGGCCAGACTCTGCCAGTTTGAAATCCGCGATCAACCACCGTGCCTTCGGCGTGGCCGCACGAGCGATGGTGGGCATCAACTGCTGCAACTGATCCTCGCGAAAGCAGTCGAGGAAGAAACAGGTCACGATGAGATCAAACGATGATACAGGCGGCTCCCAGGTCAGCGCATCCGCGTGAATGAACTCCACCGGTACGTTCTTCAATCCCTCACGCCGCAACCGTTCACGCGCGAGCTTGATCATCACCGGGCTGGCATCCACCACCGTCACCCCTGCCGTCGGAAAACGCCGGCACAGCTCCACGAGAAAACGTCCGTTCCCCTCGCCATACACCAGCACGTTTGTCGGAGCTGGAATCGCCTCCAAAAACGCTGTACGGCAGCGTTGCAGCCGTTCCCCCGCAAACAACGCCTCCATCCAGCGATAATGCTGTGCCAGCGGGTCAAAGTTCATGTGTCAGTCAAAGCCGGGAACACTTCGAATCGCAACCCCTTCGACATCTCCCTTTCCTGTGGATGCTTTCCGGCCTAATTCGTCACTCCTCATTTTCCCCATGAAACTCACCTCCTGGAACGTCAATGGCATCCGTGCTTCACTCAACAAAGGCCTCCGCGAATATCTCGAAACCGGCGACGCCGATGTCATCTGCCTGCAAGAAACGAAAGCGCAGATGGAGCAGGTCGATCTCGGCTGGTTCAACGGCTATAGCGCCGTCTGGAACAGCGCCGTGAAGAAAGGCTACTCCGGCACGCTGATCCTCAGCCGCGTGCCTTTCAAGACCTCTGCTCTCGGTTTCGGCATCGACGAGCACGACCGTGAAGGCCGCCTCATCACCGTGGAGTTCCCCGACTTTCATCTCGTCAATGTGTACACGCCCAATTCCCAGGCGGAGCTCGCCCGCCTCAGCTACCGCCTCCAGTGGGACGACGCCTACCGTGCGCATTTGAAGCAGCTCGAAAAAACCAAGCCCGTCATTGCCTGCGGCGATCTCAACTGCGCGCATCAGGAGATCGATCTCGCGAATCCAAAATCGAATCGCATGAACCCCGGTTTCAGCGATGCGGAACGCGCCAGCTTCACCAAGCATCTCGACGCCGGCTTCCTCGATGTCTTCCGCCAATTCGATCCCAGCCCGCACCGCTACACCTGGTGGACCCAGCGCACGCCGGACGCGCGGGCCAAGAACATCGGCTGGCGTTTGGATTACTGGCTCGCGTCGGAGAAGCTGAAGCCTGCGCTCAAGTCATGCACGATCCGTGACGATGTGCATGGCAGCGATCATTGTCCGGTGGAGTTGGTGGTGGGGTGAGGTTCGAGTTCCGGTGACTTAAATCGCAATGATCCCGGAGAGATCACAGAAGGTGGCCAGGGTGCAAGCTCACGAAGCGAGCGCCGCCCCTGGAAACATGACAGCACCCCAACCTTGCTCAAAGGCGCATCCTGAAGGGATGCGAGAACCGTGCGCCCGTTCCTCGTCCACGATGGTCTGCAATCTCAGTTCATATCGAGTTCACAGTAGCCACTGCTCAGATATTAGGAGGTGTGAATGAAGCGGAAGTTGGACTCAATCTGCACGCTGATGCGCTGGAGCGGCTCAAACAAACGCTGATAAACCTGTTTCGAGGCTACGATTGCCTCCGCATTGAATAACCCTCACTCCGCCAGCCTCTCCCGATACACCTTCCGCGCGTGCTCATACGCCGCCACGGCATCATCATGTTCCTTGGGATCAATAAGCGCTTCTTTCTGGGACCAGCATTGCTCGACACCCTTGAGGCACCATTCGAGGCTGCGTTTTTCGCGGATGGGTTTGTCGGCGACGATGACGAAGATCGGGTTGGTGTGGGAGCTGGCACGGATGCGGAGGGCTACCCAGCAGCTCTTGGTCACGGGCACGTCGAAGGTCAGGTCGCGTGTGGTGCCGTCGGCGACGATGATTTGCTGCGCGACGGACTCGCCATTGACGATGACTTCGACGGGAACTTCGCGCTTGGTGCCGATGCGCGCGCGCTCAATGTCCCAGAAGGGTTTTTTGTCGGGGGCGAGGCCCTGGATGCCGGGGATTGGCTGCTCATCGAGTCGTGCGGCGACTTTGGCGGTGAGTTTGATCGTGGTGGGCTTGGCGAGCTTCAATTCACTGCCGTTGACGCCGAGTTCGAGGTCGTTGGCCTTGAACTCCATGAGGTGGCTCTTGCCATCACTGACGTACGCGCGACCGGAGCGGATGCCTTCGCACCACGCGTCGTAGGTGAGCTTGTCGTCGAGCTTCACATAGGCGCGACCGAGGCCGACGCGTTCGCCGTAGATGCAGGGGAAGTCGGTCTCGCCACTGACGCGGGTGCGGAAGCCGGCGTTGAGCGTGTGATACCAGATGTTCAGCTCCCAGGTGTGCGGCGTATCGACCATCGAGAGGAAATCGACGGCAGGCACCAGCTTGCCATTCGGGCCGGGGACCATGTGCGTGACATCGGCGATGTATTCGCACGCGCCGATGCCGTTGAAAGGCGGCACGATGTAGTTCGGCAGCGCGTCCGTGGCGATCTTCAAATCCTTGGCGTTCTTGCTGGAACCCGCGCGCAATTCTTCCGGCGCAACCGGTTGCAGGCCCCAGCCGCTGTGCGCGGGGCCGACGAGCGCTCCCTGCTTCTTTCCCCACTTTAAGGTGTTGAGACAAAGCGTGGGCCAGTGCGCGGTGCTGTCTCCGCCGGGATACATCTGCTCCTTGAGCTTCAGCAGGCAAAGATGACCGCTCTTGTGCGAACCGAAACCGCTGACCTCGACATCGTAACGCAGCAGGAAGGGGAAGCGTGACTCCTTGTCTTCCGCGCCGGTGAAGAACTGCTTCTGATAATCGAAGCACGGCCCCCAGGTGAGGTTCGCGCCGACTTTCAAGTCCTCGCCCATGCAATGTCGCGCCATGTCGGGCGCATGAACGCCCATCGTCGGTTGCGAGTAATGCGCGCAGCCTGCGGCGTGGATGTGATGATCGCCACTCCACCAGCCGAGCTTGGACGGATCGACCCAGCGCTTCACCTGGAACTTCAGCGCCACGTTTTCGCCTGACACCTTCACCTGCCGCGATTCAGCGAGTGATTCTGGCCCGCGACGGAAGGTGATGTCGTAGTCGCCATCCGGCAGCTTCAAGACCTCGCCATCGCCGCGATACACCTGCGGGTGGAAGAAGAAATCCGGTGCCACACGCTTGATCTGCGAGGGATACACACGCCCTGCGGCATCTTTGATGAGCAGTTCGGCAAAGCAGGGCTTCCCATCTTCATCCAGGATGCTCAGTTTCAACTCGCGTGCCGGTTTGCAGTCGAAGAGCAGGCTCACTTCATTACGGAAGCCAAGATCCTGCGTGCCTTGGCCCGTGTCGAAGCTGAACGTGGCATCACGCTTCCCGGCATCGCGGCTGTAGAGCTGGATGATGCGATACTCGACGCCGAGACCGCTCAAATTCGTCTTCATCGGCGGTGCTTCAAACATCTGCATGTCCAGCCAGCGCGTGGAGAGCGCCGGTTCGCCGGGATCACGCGGCTTCGAGTTCGGCACCACGGGCGGTGAGCCTTTCACATACTCTTCCTTCGCCTGCGGACTGCTCCCCGCGAGCTTCGCGGTCACGCCCGCTTCGTTATCGACCCGCACCAGATACTGTCGCCAGCCAGCTTCATCGAGCACCGGCTTCGCCGCGCCCGCCGCGACTTTCACGCGCTGTTCGGGACTGATGGTGACCTGAAACAGCGCATGAGCATCCAGCACGGCTTGCGCCTTGGCGGCATCGCCGGTCTGAATGCAGGCCTTCAACGTGGTGATCTCATCGGCACTGAACGGCGAACCGAGAAAGTTCGTCGCATCGATCAAGCGCTGCGTCGCCGCAAGAAAGGGCTGAGGTTCAACTTCCGCCGCGTGAGCCAGAACAGCGCCCAGCACGAATCCACCAATCCAAAGTGACGTCTTCATGCCACCTTAACGTGGCTGGAACCCGTGACTTGCTGAATCGCTTCACACGACTACCAGCACGATCGCGCTCATCATCAGCAACGCGCCGGCCAGACGCCAGCGCATGACCTTGGGGCCGAGGTGCTGCTCGGCGTTGACGAACCAGTGGCCGACCATCCACACCAGCGCGACGCTGAGGAGTCCGCGCGAGGCATAGACGATGTTGGCGGAGGTGGCCTTGCCAAAGACGGCGAGAGTACTGACGAAGATGATGCTCTGCGTGCCGAGCAGCAGCGAACCGCCGCCGAGCCAGCGCCAGGCCTGACGCGGAATGGCGCTCAGCGGCGCGGAGAACCGGAAGATGAGGCCGAAGGACAAGAGAGAGTTGATCCAGAAGATGCATGGCAGCAGGCGGCCAGCGCCCCAGCTTGGTCCCCATTTTTGCACGAGCACATCAAACACTGCGAACGCCATCGCGCCGGTGCCGCCGGCGATGAAGGTGATCAGCAGATGGCGCGGCGGCTGGTCGGCGTCTTTGCGATTGAGAAACGTGATGCCCAGCACGCTGAGGAAGGCGGCGATCCACAGTTTCAGGCTCACGGCCTCGCCAATCAGGATCGGCGTGAGAAAGGCGACGAGGATGACCTTCAAGCCAAACACGGGCACCGCCACGGACACATCGCCTTTCTCCAGCGCGAGAAACTGCGAGAGCTGGCCGACAAAGAGGCACAGGGCGATCACGCCGGGCTGCCAGAGCAGCTCTTTTTCCACCGGCGGGCCGCCGAGCAGCCAGAGCAGCGAAAACAGCGCTGCGACGATGATGTTCGCCACGAAAGTCGTACGCCAGAGGCCCACGCCGAGATCGCTGGAGCGCTTTAGCACAAGCGCCCCGAACGCATACAACAAGGCGGCAATGAGCGGAAACAGCGTGGTGGCGAAAGCGGGGGACACTCGTGCTCTTATCACGCTCATTCGTGCTATCAAGATCGAGAATCTGCCATGCATCAGCCGTCGCTTGCCTCTCGTGGAGAACTCGCTAAGGCAGCACCTCCCCAACCCCTTTTCCATGACCCCCACTTTCCCCGAACAATCCGTCGCCGTTCTCTTCAGCGGCGGCGACTCGCCTGGCATGAACGCTTTCCTACGCGCCATCGTGCGCCTGGGCCTGAACCGCGAAAAAATCGCCGTGCTCGGCATTCGTGACGGCTATCGCGGCCTGGTGCGCACCGCGCGCGCCGTGAATGGTGATGCCGAGGCGCTGGTGCGTTTGAAAAAGGACATCGCCACGCACACGGGCCGCGCGGGATTGATCTCCGAGCAGCTTCATGTGATCCAGATGGACCACGCCAGCGTGAGCGGCATCATGGGCAAAGGCGGCACCATTCTCGGCTCGGCACGCTGCCTGGAGTTTCACGAGAAGGAAGTGCGCACGAAGGTCATTCAACTGCTCAAAGACCTCAACGTGCGCGCGCTCGTCGTCGTCGGGGGTGACGGCTCACTCACGGGCGCCAGACTGCTCGCCCAAGAGAGCGACCTTCGCGTCATCGGCATTCCGGCCACGATTGATAACGACCTGCAATTCACCGACATGGCGCTCGGTGTCGATACGGCGGTGAACACGCTCGTTTGGGCCGTGGATCACTTCATCGACACCGCACGTAGCCACCGCCGCGTCATGGTGCTGGAAACGATGGGCCGTGCGAGCGGCGACCTCGCGCGCATGGCCGGTCTGGCCTCCGGGGCGGAGATGATCATCACACCGGAAGGCGGTGCGCTGAACGATGAAGCGATGAAGAAACTCGCCGCCAAAATCGAAGGGGCGATGACCCGCGGCCGCGGCCACGCCATCGTGCTGGTGGCCGAAGGCGTGGAATTTGATCCGCCGCAGAAGCGCAACCGCGCCTACGTGCTGATGGACGCATTCCAGGAATACTTCCAGCGCAGCGGCGCACCGTTTCCGGATCTCGAAGTGCGCCCCTCGGTGCTCGGCCACTTGCAGCGCGGCGGCCACACCACGCCACAGGACTGCATTCTCGCCGCGCGCTTCGCGGATTGCGCCTGGAAGTCGATTCAAACAGCCAACGCTGGCAGCGGCATCACCGCCCTGCGCAAAAACGTCATCGAGATCGTCCCCTACGGCGAACCCGACATGCCCGAACGTGCAGCGTTCTCACGCGAGATGGAGCAGCTCCATGATGATTTGAGTTCGTGGTAATGAAGCGAAGGGCAAAGGGCTGAGAGCGTAGAGACACGGCAAGAACTTCGCCCGGCACAAAGCGACTCCATGCCCTTCGCCCTATGCTCTCAGCGCTGTTTCACCCAGCGATTCATCCACTCCACTGTCTTCTCCCACATCTCGGGCAGGTACACATGCTCGATGCCGGGATAAATGGCGTTCTCGAAACGCTGCTTCGCGTCATCGCCATGCAGCGCATACACCTTGCCGACGATCTCGCCGATTTTCCTGGCACCTTCAATTGGTGAGCCGCCGTCTTGGTCGCCAGTCATGAACAGCATCGCACGCGGTGCGGCGAGCGCGATCACGGCCTCGCTGTCGAAGTTTTGGAGCATGCCGGGCACGAAGTAGTAAATCCCGTGCGCTCTGAGCATGCCGGCGCGGATCAGTTCCTCGTAGCGCGTCATGCAGCCCACACACACCGCCGCACGGGGACGGTCATCCATCGCCATCACCCACCAACTGCGTGTCGATCCCATGCTCATGCCGGTGACGCCGATACGCTGTGCATCCACCTCGGGCCGCGAGCAGAGGTAATCCAGCGCTGTCAGATCATCGCGCACGATCATGCCCCACAGCGTGCGTCCGGCCCAGAGATTGAACTTCGCCGCCGTCATCTCGCCATTGCCGCCCTTCTGCTGCGGACCATCCGGTCCTTTGCCATTCCGCTCGCCAAAACACGGTGCGTCGATGCCCAGCACCACATAACCCGCCTCCGCCAGCGCCGGTCCCGGCGTCACGGGGGTCGCATTCGTCTGCACCATCTCCTGCTTGCCGTGGTCGTATTGCCCGCCATGCCAGTGGCAGTAGAGAATGGCCGGGGCTTTGTTTTGCGGTGTCGCTGTCTTTGGCACAAACAAATAACCCTTCACAATTTCACCCGCACCGTTGTCGAACTGAATCGTCTCGTGCGTGTAGCTGCCTTTGTCTTCCTTGGCAATGACTTGAAACGCCGACACGGGCGGTCGCGGCGGCAGATCCCCCAGCAGTTCGTTTAGTTTGGCGCGAATCTCTCCACGCTGTTTCGTCCACACCGCCAATGTCGCCGGCACCTGCAACGGCGGAGCAATGTTCGTTTTGGCCAGCCAGGCATCGGCGGTGGGTTCAGCAGCTTGCATGCGAAGGAAGAGAAGGATGAGGCAGACAGCAGTCGTGCGCATGTGCGAAGGTTATCTGGTTGGAGGTTTGGCATCTCGTTGGATGATGATTGAATGCGGAGCGAGCGTCCATGTCGCATTTGCCAGGGCACACATCGAGTCAATAATCTCCAATGCGTTTCTGCCTCTGAGTTTGATGTTCACCCGGATTTTGTCGAATTCACCCCTGAGAACAAAACCTCCGACCATTCGACCATCTGGAGTCACTTTCTTCGACTGCACCATCAAATGCTCGATCGCATCTTCCAGCGATCCAGTGAACTCGAACTCAGGAAACACCGTCGCCTCCATCCATTTTCGCCACTTTATTTCCTGATGATTGGAGGATGTCCCAGAGCCTCCAGTCCACGGTGATTCGTGCGGCAGAGTCTCTCCTGCCAAGGCAAACAAGTGACCCAGCAGCATGAGGAAAAAACAAACGACAGATGTTTGCATGCGGCGGTTCTATCAGGTCTGGAAAACAGGTGCAACAAGGATGCAGGGTCTCCGTTTTCAACGCCCCATGAAACACACCAGCCTCATCACCCTCTGCCTCACTCTGGCCGCGTTTGGCGTCCGTGCCGATGACACGCCTCTCCTCGCCGTCCCCGGCAAAGTCATCTATGAAAACAAACTCGACACGACTCCCGGCGCTCCATGGAAGGCCGCCAAGGGCAAGTGGGAGCTGGTTGAGGGCGTGATGCGCGGTTCTGAACTCGAGGCGGACAAGCATGGCGCCGTCACCCGCCTGCCGAACAAGCTGCAGAATTTCGTCGTCGAGTACGAGTTCAAGTTTGCAGGAGCGAAGAGCACCAGCCTCTCGATCAACGCGGTCAAGGACCACATGGCGCGCATCATGATCACGCCGAAGTCCGTCACGATTCAACGCGATGACAACGACCATGAAGGCCCGGACAAGGCCGTCGTCTTCGCCCGCTTCCCCGCAGAGCTCGGCGAGGGCTGGCACAAGGTCCGTCTCGAAATGGTGGACGACACGATGCTCGGCAAAGTCGATGACCTCGTGGCCTGGGGCGCGAATGATCTGTTCAAAACCGAGAAAGCAGCTCCCGGCTTCACCGTCGCCGGCCAGTCAGTCGATTTTCGCAATCTCACCATCCGTGAGGCCACGCTGAATCCTGCCTGGGAAGACGTGAAGGCCACGCTGCCGAAGCCCGGTGAAAAAGTGGCTCCTGCCGCGACTCCCAAAGGCAAAGGAAAGGGCAAGAAGAAGGCCGAGTAACGGCCCGACGGATTGACTTGGCCGTGCGTCCTCGTTAAAAAGACGCATGGCATTCCCCATTCGTTCCCCTCGTGACATGGTCGGCGGCATCTTCGTCTTTGGCCGCATCCTCGACAAAATCCGTCTGTTCGCCAAAGAGGGCAAGCTGCCCGAGGGCTACCACCTCGGCTACACGCCGGGCAACCGCACGTTCGACGAGCGCGTGTGCAAATTTCTCGGTGTGGACTTCAATGCCCTGACGAAACGCACGCTCGAAGGCGGCACGGACGAGGAGATTCTCGAATGGTGCTGCCAGAATGGCAACCGCCCGACAACAGAACAGATCGAAATCTGGAACGGCTTCATGTCCAAGCGCGGCTGGCGCGATGCCGCCTCAAAGGGCCTCGTGGAGCAAAGAGCAGAGGCCGGCTTCCCCGACCGTGAGGACATCGTGACCTTCTTCGATCTGATGGATGCGGAAGAAGGCCGCGCCGCGTGATCAGAAGCCCCGCGGAGCCATCGAGTAGAGGCCCATCGTGACATCGTAGGCATCGAGCAGCGCCATGCGCTTGAGTTCGTGGCCAGCACCCCAGGAGTCGGTGAAGAGCACCTGGTTCTTCGCCAAATTGTAGCCGATGACCATGCGCATGTGGCCGCCGCTGACCTGGCCACCGCCCGGGAGCGGGGGCTCCTCCGGCTTCTGGCCCAGCATGAGGCCCCACAGCAGTGGGACACCCTTTTCAACGTTCTCTTTGATGATGGAAAGGTACTCCTTTTCGGAGACTCGGCGCTTGCGGCCCGCACTGTAATACAACTCGGGATTCACCAGTGGTTTGAAGGTGACTTTGAAGGCGCTGTCGATCTTCGCGAGGCTCTTCTGCATCGTCATGATGTTCGCACCGCTGTCCGCATCCACGCTGACGAGTTTGGCCATCTCGTGCTGGTCACAGGGGATGCGCATGTATTCAAACAGGCGCTGGCAGCTCGCGGCGACGCAATAGCCCTTTTGCCCCTGATCCACCATCGGCACGCCGCTGATGTACACATCGCCCTCGGGGGTTTTGGTGACGCGCTTGAGCAGTTCCATGCGCTGCACGCCGACGGCCAGTTTGCCCATGCTCCAATCGGCTTGATTCGGCGCGGCGAGCTTCAAGCGCAGGAATTCAGGCTTCGTGGCTTTGCCGGGCGTGTTGTACTCATTGTATTCGAGCAACGCGACACCCGTGGGGGCGCTCCACATCCAGCCCGTGACGGGCAGCGCCGCGTTCGTGGACATAAGCTGCTTTTTGGGACCCACTTTCGTCACCTGACCGAGGTTCTGGCCGATCGTTTTGAAGATGCGGTCAAATTCCTTCACTTCGATGTCACCGGAATCGCCGCGATTGTAGAACGAGATCGTGGCGCGTGCTGCTTTGCCATTCACAAACTCCAGAATGGCCTCCTCCACCTTGATCGAGCCACCGAACATCGTCAGGTTGGTCTCGGCGTTGCTGAACATGTGGCGGGAGAAGCGGGCGCGGTCACGCGCGGTGCTCACCCATTCAAACTGCGGTGCCTTCTGCTGCTTCTCCTGGTCTTCGAGCTTCAGCACATAGTTTTTCTCGAATCTCTCTGGACCCCATTGCCACAGCTCCGCGAAGTTCAGCAGCGCGTCGAGATTGGCGGAGAGTTCGGGCAGCCTGCGCTCCTGGGCGTGGGCCAGACATGGGAGGCATGCGACGAAGGAGAGGCAAAGGACGGCAGCAAGACGAGGCATGCGGCCAGTTTTACCCGCTTCACGCCGCTGGTGTCAATCATTGTCCACGTTTCGAGGCAGTCTAAAGGGCCGCAGAACGAGCGCATAATGCCAGGCATCTTCTTCTCTATGCCGGAGACCAGTTGAGCGCGGATCACATCATCCCCTTCGCCGTGGCTCCGCAGTTGGACAAAGTCATCGCCAATCTGGAACTCATGCCGCTGCGGATGAACCAAGGGAAGGCTAGCAGAGTGGGCCAGCGCCAGATCGATCTGCTGCAAAAGCTGCGAGAAGCGGGATGGCGGCTCTGACGATGGGACGCCTTGCGATATCTATCACGAATCACCTTCTGTTCTGATCAGACGATTTTGCAAGCCGAAGGTGCCGCTTTACCCAACTCGGATCGGTCCTCGGATCTTTTTTCATGGCTGTTAACACATGCTCGACTCTTTTATCGCCCCGCAAATTCTGCTTCTTTGCGGCCTCCCATAGAGCCTTCACCTTTTGGGCCTCCTGTATTCTCTCTGTTCTAGCTGCGCTGAGTTTCGGCCCTTGGTTCATCGCTCCATGCACGCGATGAATCCGTTTAATCGCAGCCCAATCCAAATCACGTTTATTGTCCAAGCTCCAATGCCCCGGTATAACGATCATCGTTCCATATGGTGTTGGATTGATGCTTACCTTCAGCAACAATGGTCTGTCCTTTTGGATGCCGTACAGTTTCCAACGATGACACATTGCGTCGAATAGCGCTAAGAATCGCTGTTTTTTGGTAGCCCAAGAAAACTCCCAGCCCTGCCTAAAATTCCGCTCTTGAGACAGCCTGCGTCGAATTACGCCGCTTCTGTTTGCAAGTTTGGAGTGGTCAAAATGGGACTTTATCAGACGCCATGAATTATCGAAATCCGCATCCTCGGATAGTGCCGCCTCCACCTCGCTAAACTTGGCGGGCTGCTTGGTCAGGCGATCATATTTGCCGCTTTGCATCAAATGTTCGAATTTCTCGATTTCAGCGGTCGCGAGACGTGAAGGTGGTGGACTGATGATTTCAAGCAATAGGTTAAGAGGTCGATCAAATTCCTTCTTCAACTTTATCAGCTTGAGAAGATGCTCCGCCATGCCTTGAAAATCGAGAGGCCAAAGAGAGTACGGAACCAAGAGCCAATCATAGACCTTCCATATTTGCTCCGATAACGGGTTGGAATTGATTTCCTTCTTGGATTGCTGGAACCGCTTCAAAAGATCCACGGACTTCTCATGGAGATGAAATGCTAGTTCACGTAGCCGTTGAAGATCATGCTGTAAATCAGTCCGCATAACTTGTCACTAACAGATACCAGGGGTCTCCGCAAATCACTGTTTTTGGTGCGGGAATTGTTCCCAAAGTTTGCCCCTGAGCAAACTCCAACAGGCATCATGATGTCATTGGGCAAAGGCCCGAAACACATAACCCATAAACACACACACACACACACGATATGAGCACATTAACCAAAGCCCCTCTGGGCACAACTGCACGCACTGGTGAAACCTGCCCCGAAAGCGGCGTCTGGCAGGTTGTTGGTAATCCAACAACTACAGCACCCATTTCGAAGGGGAACAAAATGCCGCCCTACGCAGGACAGGCGGTCACGTGGAAATTGATTCAATACGCGTAAGCGAATTGTCCTCCAATTGCGTTGGTTGCTCGAGTCACGATGTGTGGCTCGGGCTTCTTTTTTAACAGCATTCGATCAGGCAGAGTCCCCTCCGATCGCTCTGGTTTGGCCCCTCAGTCAAGAATTTGCGCCCTGCCCCCGGTTCCCCTCGCCCGTTTGGTCGGCAGTAGAGCGAAGGATCGAGCAGGGAATTAACCGTTGCAACGCGACCGGAAGCCCACTATCCAGAGCCAACAGAACCGCGAGAAATGCCGAGCAAACCGTTAAATCGAAGCCTACACGCCGCGAAGGCGACCAAGCAGGACGAGTTTTACACTCAGCTCTCCGACATCGAGAAGGAGCTGCGGCACTACACGAAGCATTTCAAGAACAAGACCGTCCTGTGCAACTGCGATGATCCGAAGGTCAGCAAATTCTTTCACTACTTCTCGCACAACTTCGAGAAGTTGAAGCTGAAAAAACTGATAGCCACATGCTACAAAAATTGCGATGCCGATTTGTTTAGCAAGAACAAAGCCGAGAGGGGAATCTGCCTCGAATACGACGGCGACAAGAGCGGCAACCGCGTCCCCGACCCGGCCAAATTCTGCGTCCACAAGTTCAAAGGCGACGGCGATTTTCGCAGCGAGGAATGCGTCAAGCTGCTCAAGCAAGCGGATATTGTCGTCACCAACCCGCCCTTTTCTCTCTTCCGTGAATACGTTGAGCAATTGGTAAAATACAAGAAAAAGTTCCTCATCGTCGGCAATCAAAACGCTGTTAGCTACAAGGAAATATTCGATCTGATCAAGGGCAACGAGATTTGGTTGGGCTACACTCATCCAGTGGCTTTCGTCGTGCCGGATCATTACGAAATGCGAGAGGCGCGAAGCTGGCGCGACGAGAACGGTACGAACTGGCGCAGCTTCGGGAACGCGTGTTGGTTCACGAACCTCGACATTGCTAAGCGGCACGAGGAGTTGGTTCTTTACAAGACCTACTCGCGCAAGTCTTACCCAAAGTACAAAAACTACGACGCTATTGAGATTTCCAAATATACGGATATTCCAGGTGACTACGAGGGTGCTATGGGTGTACCCGTAACCTTTCTGGACCACTACAACCCCGACCAGTTCGAGATTCTTGGGTCGAGTAGGACCCTCGCTAGACCCATGTCAGAGGTCGCTAAGAAGGGAAGCTTCTCGCAAGGTGGACCGCGCTTTTACTTGTCCGATGGCGAGGGCGCGTACCGCCGGATGTATGACCGTCTCGTCATCAAGAACAAGGGCTTATGAAAATCCAACTCAAAGAAGTTACGGTGGAGAAGTTAACCGACGGCTTTGCGGACAACGCTGAGCAAGGGGTCGTTGCCTACGGCGGCAAGCTCGACATTCGTCCGCCGTATCAGCGCGAGTTCATTTACAAGGACAAGCAGCGGGATGCTGTAATCGACACCGTGCGCAAGGATTATCCGCTCAACGTCATGTACTGGGCGGTGCGCGGGGACGGCTATTTCGAGGTGATCGACGGGCAGCAGCGCACGCTCTCAATCTGCCAATATGTGAACGGCGAGTTCTCCATCAAAGGGCTGGCGTTTCACAATCTCAAGGACGACCAGCAAAAGCAGATTCTCGATTACAAACTGATGATCTATCTCTGTTCTGGAACCGACAGCGAGCGACTGGAGTGGTTCAGGACGATCAACATCGCCGGTGAGAAACTGACCGATCAGGAATTACGCAACGCGGTATACGCCGGGCCGTGGACCGCCAGTGCCAAGCAAATCTTCAGTAAAACAAATTGCCCAGCATATCAAGTCGGGGGTGATTATGTCAGCGGTGTTGCGATCCGGCAGGAGCTTTTGCAGACCGCGATCGAATGGCACTCCGAGGGAAAAATCGAAGAGTATATGTCGAAGCATCAACACGACAAGAACGCGACGCCGCTGTGGCAATACTTTCAAAAGGTCATTAGCTGGGTGAAAGCGACGTTCCCAGAGTATCGGCGGGAGATGAAAGGGGTGGATTGGGGAGTTCTCTACAATCAGTGCAAGGACCGCGACTTTGATACGGAGGAGCTGGAGAAACAGGTCGCAAAGTTGATGCAAGACGACGACGTGGAAAGGAAATCGGGAATCTATCCATATGTGCTGGATGAAGATGAGAGACACCTGAATATCCGCGCTTTCTCGGACACTATGAAGCGGGAAGCGTATGAGCGGCAAAAGGGGGTCTGCATAAAGTGCAAGACGAAGTTTCAATTGAACGAGATGGAAGGCGATCACATCAAGCCATGGCACGAGGGCGGGAAGACGAACGCGGCCAACTGCCAGATGTTGTGCAAAGACGACAATCGGAGGAAATCGGGGAAGTGAAGAAGGTCTAATACCGATTGACGACCCTGGGAGCGGTGACGGGGACCTATCCCCGCTTTGAGGGTGCATTCCCTCCCATATCCAATCTAAAACGTTGGTATTCAGAGCTTTAAACCTGCCGTGGAAGGCCTTCCAGAGGGCATGGAAGCTCTTCCATGCGCCATGAGAGCTCTTCCACGGGGCATGGAAGGTCTTCCACGCGCCATGAGAGGTCGTCCATGCGGCATGGAACGCCTTCCAGGCGGCATGGGAGCTCTTCCACGCCGCCTGTGAGGTCTTCCATGCGCCGTGAGAGGTCTTCCACGCCGCCTGTGCCGCCCTCCATGCGGCATGAGAAATCGTCCACGCGGCATGGAGGGTCTTCCACGGCGGAATTCTCGAAGCATCGGGATTCGGCTCGACATTGACGCGGCGAACTCCCAGAGTCCCCGCTAATTCCAATCAAATCAACCGACCGGAAATGGCTGCGTGGGACACAAACAAGCATTGGGATTCCCAGCAAAGCTGGGACGCGCTGCCAGCTCCGGCCACCCTCCAACGAACCAAAATGATCACACTGATTACTGGCATCGCATCATTGAAACCCGCCGATCAACTCACGCGGCTCACAGCGGTCAAAAACGGGCTGACGACCAACGCGGCGGATTTTCCGAACCTCCCCGTCTCACTGGCCAACTACACGGCCAAGGTGACGGAGGTCGCGACGAATCTGAGCGACATCACGACCAAGGAAGCTGAATTGAAGGGACTGCGTCTTGCACGTCCCATTCTCCTCGCCGAGGCGCAGCTCATGTTTACCCAAAATGGCTCAGCGGTGGCTGGCATCTGCGGGGATGACGCGGTGAAGGCGGTGAAGAGCGGTTATCAACTGGCCTCTGAAGCCCCACCGATCGTTTCGCTGGGCCAGGTGACGGCGCTCGCCGCGTCCACGGGTGACAACGCGGGCGAGATGGATGTGCAGCACAATCCCGTAGCCGGTGCCGCTGCCTATGAGAAGGAAGTCAGCGACAATCCGAGCACGGGCTGGGTGCATTACTCCACGACGACGACCAGCAGCGAGACCATCACAGGCCAGCCTTCGATGGCGATCCGCTGGGTGCGTGCCCGCGCCGTGCGCGGCGAGAGTGACAAGGGACCCTGGAGCGATCCGGCCAAAGCGCTGATCGCCTGACCCATCATCATCCGAAGGGGTCGGGAGAAATTCTTCCGGCCCCTTTTTCATGCTCCTCCACCGCTCACTGCAACCTTCAACGCTTCCCTTTTTATGCCTTACGATCCCAACATCCCTGCCAACGGAACAGACATGGTCTCCGCCGAAATGAGATCTCAATTCCAAGGACTCAAGACTTTGATCGACGCGAATGCCACGGTGAACGGCGCTCAGGTCGATGGAGTGACCACCGTCAATCCCGGTGATCCGGCCACGGTGACGCTCACGCTGAACACCTCCACGCTGCACTTCGTTTTCGAGATACCTCGCGGGAATGATGGCAACAACGGGGCGGATGGAAGCAACGGCAGCGATGGTGGCCAGGGTCAGCAGGGAATTCAAGGCGAGCCAGGCCTGCCGGGCGCTCCCGGCGAGGTCTCGCTCCAGCAGCTCACCGACGCCATCGCCACCACCAGCAGCAACAGCAACCAAGTGGCGACGCTGGGAATGACGGTGAGCGATCCGCCGACACAAGCGGAGATGCAGGACATCGCGAACAAGATCGATGAGCTGATCGTGATGCTGCGGAGGTAGGCCACTGCGGCTACTTCGCCACCACGGCCGTTGCGGTAGGTGTCAGCACCTTCTGCAGCGGCCTGGGATAGACACCGAGGATGAGGATGGCGAGGGCTAGGACGCCGGCGACGGACTTGGTGGCGGTGCTGAGTGTCAGGACCGGGCTGTCGGTGCCTTCGGTGGTGTACATCGCGAGGATGGTCTTGAAGTAGTAGTAGAATCCGGCGGCGGCGGCGATGACGGCGCAACTGAGGGCTCCCCAGTAGCCGTGGTCGGCGAGACCGAGGAAGACGAAGAGCTTGCCGATGAATCCCGCAGTGAGCGGCAGGCCTGCGAGGCTGGCGAAGGAGATCGTCATCACCAAGGCCAGCAGCGGGTTGCGTTTGGCGAGGCCGGTGAAGTCCTTGATGTCCTCGCCAAGGCCGTTGGCGCGCATGAGGCCGAGACCGAGGAAGCCGAGGACGGTCATGGGCAGGTAGGTGGCAAGGTAGAAGGCGACGATGCCGCCGGAGGAGAGATCGAAGCGGGCGCTGTCACGGCAGGCGAGGGCGAGAAGCAGATAACCGGCGTGGCTGATGCTGGAGTAAGCGAGCAGGCGCTTCACGCTGGTCTGGAAGATCGCGGGCAGGCTGCCGAGCAAGGCGGTGAGAGAACCGACGACGAGCAGCAGCGCCTGAATTTCGGTGGCGATGATGGAACCTTCCACGAGGAAAGCATCAAGCGCACGCGTGAGGACGACGAAGCCGGCGGCCTTTGATCCGACGGACAAGAAAGCAGTCACGGGAGTCGGTGCGCCTTGATAGACATCGGGCACCCACATGTGGAAGGGCGCGGCGGCTACTTTGAAGCCGAGTCCGCAAAGCAGCATGGCGGCACCGAACAGGGCGGCGGTTTTGCTCGTGGCAGGATTGGCGAGTGCTTTGGCGATGCCGTCGAAGCTCATGGTGCCGGTGGCACCGTAGATCCAGGCGATGCCATAGACGAGAATGCCGGTCGAGAGAGCGCCAAGGATCAGATATTTGACGCCCGCTTCGAGGCTGAAGGCGCTTTTGCGCGCAAAGGCGACGAGGACGTAGAAGCTGACGGTAACGAGTTCGAGAGCGACGAAGACGGTCACCAAATCGCGTGCGGAGGCCATCCACATCATGCCGGCGCAGACGATGAGCGGCAGGCTGAACATTTCGGCCAGTTTGCCATCGACCGTGAAGCGCGTGAGATACGGGGCGCATTCGAGTGTGAGCCAGAGCACGAGGAGCGTGATGACGAGGGCGAAGCCTTTGTAGAAAAGGGCGAGTGTGTCGAGCTGATGCCATGGCTGCATGAAGCTGGGCAGGCTGGCGGTGTCGTGCTTTGCGAAGACGAGAAAAACGAGTGCGAGCGCGGTGCCAGCGATGGCGGTGAGGCCAAGCGTGCGGCGGGAGATGTCGGGCTTGAAAGCCTCGACCAGCAGAAGGACGAGTCCGAGAAGGGCGAGGCCGGCTTCGATGGTGAAAACGCTCATGGCAGGACTACAGCGCGGATTTCATGAGGTTAAGCAGCAGCCAAGGGCAGCAGCCGGTGACGAGGAGCGTGGCGGCGAGCAGGATGAACGGCACGCGCTGCGATATGGCGGGGTCGATCATGAACAATCCGGTGGTGGCGCTGCCGTGGAAGATGCTGCGGTAGGCGCGCAGCATGTAAACGGCGGACATCACGACGCCCCACAGCGCCAGGATGACGGTCCATTGAAGATTGCTCAACACGCCTGCTTTGAAGCTGGTGAAGGAGCCGACGAAGATCATGACCTCACCGGCGAAGTTGGTGAGACCGGGCAGGCCGATGGAAGCGAAGGCTCCGAAGGCGAACAGCACGGTGAACGCCGGTGCGTGAGCGGCGAGACCGCCGAGCTTGTTGTATTCGAGGGTGCCGAGCTGGTTGCGCATGCGGCCGCAGAGCCCGAACAGCAGCGCAATCGACACACCGTGGGCGAACATGAGGATCACCGCACCTTTGAGGGCGATCTCGCTGCCTGCGGCGATGCCGAGGAAGATGTAGCCCATGTGCATGACGCTGGAGTTGGCCAGCGTGTCGTCAAGGCGGTTCGCGTGGATGGTGACGAGGCCCATGACAAGGATGTTGCCCAGCAGCATGAGCAGCAGGGCGTTTTGCACCCACTCGACATGCACCGCCTGCGGCAGCAGCGGCATGGCGATGCGGATGAGGCCGTAGAGGCCGAATTTTTTCAGCACGCCGGAGTGCAGCATCGCGACTGGAGTCGGTGCGGTGGCGTAAGCGGGCGCAGCCCAGCTATGGAAGGGGAACAGACTGACGAGCGAGCCAAAGCCGAGCAGCAGGACGAAAAAGATCTGCGCCTGCTTGGCGACGGGCAATGGAGTGAGCGTCGCCTGATTGCGCAATGCCTCGAGATCGAAGGTGAGCTTGGAGCCGCCGCTGAACTCCAGCACAGCCCAGACCAGGCCGACGAGGAGCACCAAGCTGCCCGCACCGAGGTAAATCGTGGCTTTCCAGGCGACCGCCTTCCGCTGCGCGACGTCGGCGCGACCATGCAGCGCGATCATGAGGAAGGTCGGGATCAGCGCCAGCTCATGGAAGGCGTAGATGAAGAAAACATCGGTGGTGAGGAAGGCACCAAGCGCACCCCCGCCAATGAGCAGCGAGGAGATGTAAAAGATGTTCGGCCGGTCTTCGATCTGCCAGACGGCGGACAGCATGACCAGCGTGGTGAGCAAGGCGAGGATAAGCGAAATGCCATCCGCACCGACGGCGAAGCTGAGCGAGGGATTGTCGAGAATCGGACGCGAATACGTGAAGGCGAGGCCGTTGGCGGCCTTGCCGGAGTATTGCACCGTGGCAACGAGCACGAGGATCAGATTGAGGAACGTGGCGCCGAGGGAGGCAGCACGGGCAGGCGCTCCCAGCCAGATCGCCAGAGCGGCGAGCAGCGGGAGTGCGATGATGATTTCAAGAACACTCATTCAATTTTTCCATCAATGACCCAGGCGGGGCAGCACAAACACGACGAGATAAACCACGGCGATGACTCCGCCGCCCAGCAGGAAGGTGTAGCCTTGTAAATGGCCTCCTTGCAGCATGCGGGTGGCGGCACCGAGGCGGGCGATGATTGCCGCTGGCAGACGCGCGACGAGTCCATCAACGAACACACGTTCCAGCGCGGTGACGATCCACGCCAGGCGGTCCTGACAGACACGGACGATGACGGCGTAGATCTCGTCGAAGTAGAACTTGTTGGCGAAGAGCTTGATGCTGACCGGATCCTTGTCCTTGCCGCGATAGAGGTAGGTCGCGCCACCAGCGCCCACGATGAGGGCGATGAGCGAGGCAAAGAGGACGGTCTGATGGCCTTCGACGTGCGGCGGTTTCATCGCCTGCAAGGGCATGGCAAGAATGTCGGAGGCGGAGAAGATCGAGAAAAGGGCCAGAACCGCGAGCGGCAGAATCATGACCATCGGTGCTTCGGTGGCGTGATGCGCGGAATCGGTGCGCGGCTTGCCGAGGAAGGCGACGATGAGCAGCCGCGTCATGTAAAACGAGGTCAGCACGGCGGTAAGGGTGCCAGCGTGGAAAAGGATGTTGCTGCCGCTGTCATACGCAGCCCCGAGCACAGCCTCCTTGCTCCAGAAACCACTGAGCGGAGGCAATCCCATCAAGGCGACGGTGCCGATGGCAAAAGTCCAGAAGGTGACGGGCATGTGCTTGCGCAGACCGCCCATCTTCCAGATGTCCTGCTCGTGATGGCAGGCATAAATGACCGCGCCAGAGCCAAGGAAGAGCATCGCCTTGAAGAAAGCATGCGTGTAGAGGTGGAACATCGCGGGATGACCGGGATTCGGGCCGTGCGGCTCGTGCCCATGCTGCGCCGCCATGGCGACAGCACCAACGGCCATGACCATGTAGCCAAGCTGCGAGAGCGTGGAGTAGGCGAGCACACGCTTGATGTCGTTCTGCTGCGTGGCCATCAGCGCGGCGAGCAAAGCGGTGACACAACCGATGCCAGCGATGATTTCCGCCGCTAGCGGGGATGCGGTGACGAGGAAGCTGACACGCACCAGCATGTAAACACCGGCGGCGACCATCGTGGCGGCGTGGATGAGCGCGGAGACCGGCGTGGGGCCTTCCATCGCGTCTGGAAGCCAGACATGCAGCGGGAACTGGGCGGATTTGCCGACGGCACCCAAGAAAATGCACAGCGCGGCAGCCGTGGTGAATCCAGCGCTGTAACCGGGCGCGTCAGGACGCAGCGGTCCTGAGCTGAACGCTGTGGCGAGATCGTCTAGATTCACGTTGCCGCCATTCGCGCCAAACAGCAGCAGGATGCCAATCATGAAGCCGAAATCGCCGATGCGGTTGGTGAGAAAGGCTTTTTTGCAGGCCTCGGCGGCGCTGGCCTTTTGATACCAGTGCCCGATCAGCAGGTAGGAACTCAAACCGACGAGCTCCCAGAAGATGAACATCATGATGAGGTTCCCGGCGAGCACGATGCCGGTCATCGAGAACATGAAGAGCGACAAAGCGCCGAAGAACCGCGGTTTGGCATCGTCGTCCTTCATGTAACCGAGGGAGAAGATGTGTACCAGCATACCGATGAAGCTGACGATGAACATCATGCCCCGGCTCTGCTTGTCGATCAGGACATCAATGCTCGCCTGAAGCTGACCGACTTCGATGAAGGGCAGCAGCAGCTTATTGTCATCGTCCGTCGCCAGGAAGAACAGGCAGGCAACGAAGGAGATGATCGAGGAACCGACGGAAATGAGGACGGCGGCGCCTTTGAGCTGGCGATGGCCCAGCAGGATGAGGAGCGCCGAAAAGAAGGGCAGCAGAAGGATGATGCTGGCGTGCATGTCGGCGCGTTATCCTTGAAGTTTGGTGACAGACTCGACATCGACACTCTGCTTCGAGCGGAAGAGCGCCACGATGATGGCGAGACCCACGGCCACCTCAGCGGCGGCCACGGTGATGGTGAAGAAAACGAGCGACTGCGCGGTGTAGTCCGGCAGGCCGTTGACGAGATGGAAGCGCGAAAAGCCGACTAACGCGAGGTTCGCGGCGCTGAGCATCATCTCCAGGCACATATAGACGATGATGATGTTCCGCCGGGCGATGACACCGGCGAGACCAAGCGCGAACAGCATGCCGCTGACGACGAGGTAATGACCGAGCGTGATCATGGCGTGCCGCTCCTTTCGCGCTTGCTGAGCACCACGACGCCAATCGTGCCGACGAGCAGCAGCAGGCCGATGACTTGAAGGTGGAAGCCGTATTGATCAAAGAGCGTGAAGCCGATCAGCTTTGCATCGGGCAGCGTGCCGGACTTGAGGTCGTTGGTGATCGTGGGCAGCGCCGCTCTGCCGATCTTCCCGGCGGCTTCAGCGAGTTCTAGCGGGGTATTCGCGGTGCTTTTCTTGGCGAAACCGGTTCCGCTGACAACGGCAATGATTTGAATGGTGAGAAGAACAGCTAGCAGCACGCCCGAAACGATGGCGGGCAGGTTCAGTTTTTTGCCTTCCTCGGCCTTGATGTCGAGCAGCATGATGATGAAGAGGAACAAGACCATCACCGCACCGGCATAGACGAGGATTTGAATGATGCCGATGAAGTAGGCATCAAGGCTCAGGAACAGGGCGGCGAGACCGACGAAGCTGGCAGCGAGCGAGAGGGCGCAGGTGACCGGATTACGCCCTGTGACGACCATGAAGCCGAAGCCCAGGGTGATCAGTGCGAACAGATAAAACAGCAGCGGAGGCATCACTTGAGTTCGTTCCACTTGTTCACCAGTCCCACACGCTGGCCGCCGATCTCATAGAGGCGTTTTTTGTCGTGAACCATCTCCTGGCGTGAGAGGCCGGTGATGGCGTAGTCTTTGCGCAGGAAAATGGCCTGCTCAGGGCAGACCTCCTCGCACATGCCGCAGTAAATGCAGCGAATCATGTCGATATCGAACTCCTTGGGCCGCTTCTCGACCTTCGCCCATGGATCGTCGCTCGAAATCTCGCTGGGAGTGATCCTGATGGCCTTCGGCGGACAGATGAACTCGCAGAGCTGACAGCTCACGCAACGTTCACGACCCTGCTCATCGGTGACGAGCGCCGGGGCACCGCGGTAGTAGTCGGGCAAATGCTCGTCCCACTTCTGCTCCGGGTATTCCATCGTCACCTTGGGCTTCTTCCCGGCGATCTGGAGGAAGGTCTTGATGCCATGCCCCACCGTGATCCTCAGGCCCTTCAGGAGCGTGGAAATGAACCAGCGTTCATGCCAGGCAAGTTTGGGTCGTTGGACGGTGATGGTGGCCATGAAAATGCAGGGAGCTGCAGGGAGAATCGGGTTTGATTATCCGAGCGTCCCGCAGGGCGGCAACCGCTATTTGTGAAAAATTTCACAAGGTCCGGGTAGAATGGCATTTGAGGGCCATTCTCCCGGATTCACCCTATCATTGAGGCACGAAAGCCTTCCAGACAGCCCGCAGGCTTATTTGGCGTCCTTTTTCTTCGGCGTGGTCTTCGACTTGGCCGGAGCCTTCTTTTTCGGGGCAGGCTCTTCTTTGGCCTCTGCCTTCTCCGGCTGCGGGAAGCCTGCCTTCGCATGCGCGACCATTTCAGCAAAGGTCGCTTCGCCGATGCCTTCGACCTTCATCACGTTGGTCACATCGGCAAAGGGACGGGCCTTTTTAATCGCGGCAGCACGGGTTTCGCCCACATTGGGGATCGTCATCAGAGCCTTGTCATCTCCTTCGTTCAACAGGTCGAGCAGCTTGGTGCGCTGGGACGGCGTGAGCGTTTTGGCGACGGCTTCGACCTTGGCGGATGGCTTGGCCTCCTCGGTGGCGGGAGCCTTGGGTTTGGCCGGACTTTTCTTTTTCGGCGCCGTCTCGGCGGCAGAAAGCGACAGGCTGAATGCGAGGATGGAGAGGAGATATACGAATGTTTTCATGAGAGGTGGTGCAATTGAGGAGGCAAAGCTACCCGGACCTGTGGGGGATTGACGAGTACAAAAACCTATCTTCACACTTTTTTATCAGGGCCATCAGGCTGCCGAATGCCTAAATGCTCGACATTTGGCAGCACTCCTCGCAAAATCACCACCATGAAGTTCTCCCGCTTTTTGTGCATCGCCACCGCCGCAATGCTGTCTGCCGTCTCGCTGGCGCAGACGACCGTCCCCCCCACTCGTATCTGGACCAGCACGGATGGCCGCAAGATCGATGCCGCATTCGTGGCGCTGGAAGGCGACGGAGTGAAGATCCGCATGGCGAATGGCAGCACTTTCACCGTGCCGTTGGCACGGTTGTCCGCCGAAGACCAGGCCTTTGCCAAAAGTCAGGCTCCTGCCTCGCCAGCCACCTCAACGGCTTCTTCGCCCTCCGGTAGCCCGGCCGCCAGCACCACCTGGCCGCGCACGGTCTCTCTGGAGGACAAGCCGGTGGTCACCGTGATCAAGGAAGACGCCGCCACCAAGGAGTTCATCTACCGTTCGCCACATTACGAGTTTCAGTGCGATTCCAAGCTGGGTGCCAATGTGGTACGCGAATTCGGGCGCATGTTTGAAGCCACGTACTTGATCAACAGCCTTCTGCCGCTGGACTTCAAACCCCAGCCCGAGCCGCTGCGCGAGTTCTTCCTGGCACGCCTGTTCACCGAAAAATCGGACTATATGAAGGAAGGCATCGAGGGTTCGGCAGGCGTTTATTCGCGGGGAAAGAAGGCCCTCATGGTGCCCCTCTCCAGCCTGGGGGTGAAGATGGTGGGCAGTCGTGTGTCACTGGAGAACGGCAGCGACCAGGACAACGTGGTGCTGATTCATGAAATCACGCATCAGATGATGAATCACTGGCTGAACAAGCTGCCCACATGGTACATTGAAGGCGCGGCCGAATACGTCAGCATGCTGGAGTACAACAGCAATGGGCGTTTCAGCCTGATCGGCCTGAACCGCCTGCTGCAGAACTTTGCCAAAAGGAGAAACTATGAAGGGGGAGGCAAGAGCTACACCATGATCGACTTGGAGGAACTCATGACCATCGAAGGCGACCGCTGGTCGGCAGCGCTCGGCAAGGGCGGCTCTGCCAACGAAAACTACGGCTCCGCTGGTCTGCTGACTTATTTCTTCTACCACCTTGATGGCAAAGGCGACGCCGCCAACATCATCGCCTACCTCCGCCAGGTGCAGAACGCGAAGAGCAAAGAAGAGAAGCAGGCCGCCGTCAAAACCCACCTCCTGCGCGAACGCACCTATGCCCAGCTTGCCGAAGAGGTGAAAAAAGCCCTGCGCAAAGAGGGAATCGACATCAGCTACTTCCCTCCCGGCAAGAACGGTCCGGCAACGTCCACGAACTGAAACTGAGCCGGCCTCATTCTCCGGCAGATGCGGGGCTTGCGCTTGAGCCAGGCACTTTCTTGAGCCGTTACAGCAGAAACGTGGATTTTTTATGGCGTTTCTAATTCATCTCGGCTAGAATAATCTCTCCACTAGGGAAATGACCAATTCTGACCGCATCCGCATCTTGATCGTCGAAAACGAGGGCCTCGTCGGCTGCGACATGGCCACGTCTCTCGGCAAACTCGGCTATGCCGTTGTCGGCATCTGCGCCTCCGGGGAGGAAGCCCTGGAGCGTTTTGAAGAACTCCGTCCAGATCTCGTGCTGCTGGATGTCCACCTCGCCGGTCAGCTCGACGGCATCGACACCGCCCGTGAATTGCAGCGCCGCAGCCGTGTGGCCATCGTTTACGTCACCGCCTGCGCCGATCTCGACACCGTCGCCCGCGCACGGCAGACGCATCCGCATGGCTACCTGCTGAAACCTTTCAATCACGACGAACTTCGCCTCGCTGTCGAAGTCGCCGCCCAGCGCCATCTGGAAGAGAACGAACGCCAGCGTCGTGAACACAGTTACTTCGAAGCCTTCCAAAGCCTCGCCGATGGCGTCATCGCCGCCGATCTGTCCGGCGGGGTCGTATTCATGAATCCCTCCGCCGCCCGTGCCACCGGTTGGAACGCTCAGGAAGCCGTTGGCCGTTCCTTGAACGAAGTCTTTCGTGTCTATCAAAGCACGGGCGAACCCGCCGACATCCTGCCAGCGGAGGCCGCTGCACAAGCTGGTGAGCGCACCGTCTATCTCACCACCCGCTCCGGTGAACGGCTGCCCATCCAAGACCGCACCGCACCGTTGCGTGATGCCCAAGGACAGCTCACCGGTCTCATCATTCTCTTCCGCTCAGCCACCGTGCAGGCACCGGCGGTCACGATTGAGGCAAACCGCAGCACCGCGCCGCTCGTCGATGTCGTCGAAAGCATCTCGGATCCCCTCTTCGCTCTCGATGCCCGCTGGCGAGTGACGTATGCCAATGCCAGCGCCGTACGCCTCTTCGACCGCCAGTTGTCCGACATGCTCGGCCTTTCGTTGTGGGACATCATGCCCTCCGCCACACGTGAGTTGCATCATGAGGCGCTCGCCCATGCCATGCTGCATCGTGAGACGGTGAACCGCGAGCTCTACCTCGACGAAAAGCAGATCTGGCTCGAAATGCGCGGCTATCCCTTCGGCGAGGGTCTGCTCCTGCTCCTGCAGGATGTCACTGCTCGTCGCGAAGAAGCTGAGCGCCGCAACCGCATCGACCGTCTCGAATCTCTCGGCCTGCTCGCCCGTGGATTCGCCCACGACTTCAACAACCTGCTCACCGTCCTGCTCGGCAACATTTCACTCGCCGAGATGCGCCTGCGCAACGCCATCACGCTGCCTGAGCTGCACACGGCCAAGCAGGCCACGCTTCAAGCGCAGAACCTCGTCCAGCAACTCCTCACCTTCGCCCGTGGCGGTGCGCCGATCAAAACGCATCTTCGTCTCGGCGATCTGATTGACACCTTCTTCACGCATCACACCCGGGCCACCCGCATCGAGTATCGCATCGAGGTGCAGCCCAATTTGCCGCAGATCGCCATCGATGGCGCCCAAGTCCGCCGTCTTTTGAGCAACCTCATCCGCAACGCTGAACAAGCCCAGCCCAACGGCGGCGAGATCATTGTGCGCTGCTTCGCTCCCGATCACGCCGAGATGTTCCCCGGTGAAATGGTCACGGACACCAACTTCCAGCCCTCCGGCCTTGCCATCGAAGTCGAAGACAAGGGGGAAGGCATCCAGCCCGACCACCTGGCTCATATTTTCGAGCCTTACTTCAGCACGCGCAAAGCCGACAACGCCACCGGTCTCGGCCTCACCGTGTGCGAATCCATCGCCAAAGCCCACGGTGGCTCGCTCACCGTGAGCTCCGAACCCGGGCGCGGCACCACCGTCCGCTTCTACCTCCCGCTCGATTCCGATGCCGAGGAGGCCGACGCCTTCGGCATCAGCAAAGTTTTCGACACACCGCCGGAACTCACCGCCGCCACGCCACGCATCCTGGTTCTCGAGGACGATCCTCTCGTTCGTTCCCTCATTGTCCGCAATCTCACCAGCAACGGCTTTGAGGTCGCTGAAAGCGCCGAAGGCAGCGACACAGTGCGGCAATATCAGGAAAGCATGAATCAAGGCCGCGCCTTCGATCTCGTCATTCTCGATCTCAGCATCCCCAACGGCATGGGTGGCATACGCGCCATGGAAAAACTCCGCGCCCTCGACCCCGAGGTCTTCGCCATCGTCTCCAGCGGCTACTCGGACGATCCCGTCATGGCCAATCCCGCCTCCTACGGCTTCGCCGCCGTGCTGCCGAAGCCCTACGAGCCCGCCGACATGCTCCGCCTTGTGCGCAACATTCTGGCAACTCGCGGGATCCGTCGTGCGTCATAACACGCATGCGCGAACAGGATCTCTTCGACAAGCTCCGCAAAATCGAGCGCCTCTATGCCGGTGCCACGACTCATGGCGAGAAAGAAGCTGCCGCCGAGGCCATCGCCCGCATCAAACGCCGCATCGGCGAAACCGCGAAGATTGACCGCCCCGTCGAATACAAATTCACCCTCGTCGATGGTTGGTCGCGAAAACTCTTTCTCGCCCTGCTACGACGCTACGCGCTCAAGCCCTATCGCCGCGCCCGTCAGCGACGGAACACCGTCATGGTCAAAGTGCCGCGCAGTTTCGTGGAAGAAACCCTCTGGCCCGAATTTCTCGAGCTCAGCGAGGTATTGCAGTCCTATCTCGACGAAGTCACCGAACGCGTCATCTCCCAGGGCATTTATGCCGATGAGGGCGATGAAGAAGTGGTCGAAGATTTGGACTGATCCCACAGCAGCTTCATCGCGATCACGCCGAGCCACGGGGCCAAGCCGGCCATCGCCATGCCCATGTCGAAGGATTTCGTCTCATCGACCATCCGTCCGAAAATCTTGTGCATCGGCGAGGACACCGCCCACACCCAGGTGCTCAGCAAGCCCGTGAGCCGGCCCACGTGTCGATCCGAAAGCTCCTGCACAAAGCTGTAGTAGCAGGGAAACAGCGCCAGCGCCCCGGCGCCCACGACGAGGATCGCACCCATCAGCGGCCAGCCCTTCGGCAGCCACAGCAGCAGCACGCTGAACGACGTCATCACACACGCTCCCGCATAGACCCAGCGGCGTGCGCCATGCGCCGAGATGGCAAAACGCCGCGCCAGCCACAGCGAGATGACCCCTGCGGCGATGCAGCCGATGTCCGTGCCGATGTAGTAGGCCGAGTTGAACGTCAGCGCCTCCGTCTCCGAGTAACCGCGTCCCTCCTGCATGAACTTCGGCAGCCACACACGGAACAAATGCCAGCACGTCTGCGCCCCGAAGATCAAAATCGCCAGCGCCCAGAAGCGACGACCCAGCAGGATGTCCCACATGCCTTCACGCTTCGTCGGATCATCGGGGATCACCACATCCAGTTCCGTCTTGCGAATGGAGAGGAACCAGATCACCACCCAGAGCAATCCGATGCCGCCGATCACCTCAAACGCGAAACGCCAGCTCCTGATGTCGTCCGTCATAAGCCACAGCATCATCGGCGGCGTCACCACCGCGCCGATGGACGCGCCGCTTTGCAGCACGCTGTTGCCCATCGTTCGATCCTTCGGGTCCAGCAGCGCGAAGGTCGTCTTCAGCGCACACGGCCAATGCCCCGCCTCAAAGAATCCCAGCAACACACGGCATGTCAGCAGCGGCCAGTAGCCATCCGTGTGAGCCGAGGCGATCCCCATCAACGACCATCCGCTCAAAACAATCGGATACAGCCAGTAAACGCGAAACCGGTCCGCCAAAAACCCAAACACCAGCGATCCCACCGCAAACGCCCAGCCAAACGCCAGCTCCATGTCTCCATACTGCTCCTGCGACAATTTGAACTCCTTCGTCACCCGCACCGCCGCGTTCGCCAGCGTCTGCCGGTCCATGTAATTGATCGTCGTCGCCAGCAGCAGCAGGCCGCAGAGATACCATTTCCAGAGGGGGGAGCGTTGTTTCATGATAGGTTATCGCCAATTCGATGTCGGCATCCAAATCACGCGAAAGCCTTCAAACCTTTGGCTAAGCATCTCTGGCATCTTTGGAAGATCATTGTCGCTGACACACATATGCAGGACGAACTCGCCTCCATGATAAGTGCCAATTCTCATATCCAAAACCTTTGTCGTGCAGACGAGCGCCAGCCTCCCGGCTGCAATAGTCGCGATTCCGATGCCATCACGATCATAGACGTTCCAAACCTCACGATGTACGCGGTCTCGCTCATCGTCCGAGAGATTCAACCACTCGTCATAGGATGTTGGTGCCGTTGTGTCTGCGGTGGGCATAAAGCTATCCTTCCCAGCTCCTTCCATCCCACGCGATCACACGTTCCAGCATCTTCACGACTTCTTCCGTGAAGCATTGAAACAACACCTCCCCCTTTTCCGCCGTCGCAGAACGCGGATCACCGACATGGCCGGGTTCGCTGCGATCCGTCATGATCCAGCCGCGTGAAGCTGGCTCGAAAGCATTGCCGAAGGGCACGTCGCTGGTTTTTGTGAGATCGCCGACGAGTTCGGGGCGCAGACGCAGGACCATGCTGGTCTCCCATTCGCAGGCATGGCCCATGACGCGTTGTTTGATCGAAGGATCGCGCGTCCAAGGTTCGGCGCCGAGATTCCAGTAAGTGGCGAAGAGCAGCAGCAGGTCTTTACGCTCGCGGTATTTCTGCCGCGTCTCGAAGACGGCCTGCTTGCCGGGAATGTCGTTGCCGCCGTGGCCGTTGAGGAAAACGAGACGCTTGAAGCCGTGGGCGATGAAGTTGTCCATCAGCCCGTTGAGCAGATCGAGATACAAGCGCGGCTCCGCCGACAAAGTGCCGGGGAAATCCATGTGGTGATGCGAATTCCCCAGCCACATCAGCGGCGCGATCAACACGCGATCACCCAGCGCAGCCTCCGCACGGCGCACAAGCTCGTTCGTAAGCATGCTGTCGGTGAAGACCGGCATATGCCGCCCGTGCTGCTCCAGCGCGGCCACGGGAAAGATGACAGGAGTGTTTTTATCGAGGGCGGCAACGGCAGGCCAGGCGAGATCGGTCAGGAGCATGGAGGTAGAACGGACTCCCACGTTCGTTTTTGGCAGACTTGCAAGTTTGTCCTGAACAGGAATTGTACATGGATGAATCTTGTGCCTCGTTTTCTGATTTGCGGACTGACTGTTTTGGGGCTGGCCTCATGCGGCACTTCAAGGCCGGATGCGGCAGCGTTGCCCACCGTCGGATTCGTCAGTCAGGAGACCCTTTCACACGCCTGCCGTGAGCGCACCGTGCATCGCAGCGGCACGTCCGGCTTCGAAATTCTGCCGGACGGCGAGGAATCTTATCTCGCTCGCCTGGCGATGGTGGAGTCGGCGCAGCGGACGCTGGATGTGCAGTACTTCATCTGGCGGGACGATGTCGTCGGCACGGTCTTCGCCGACCGCTTGCTGGCCGCGGCGGATCGCGGCGTGCGTGTCCGCCTGCTGCTGGACATCACCGGCGACGCGCAGAAAGAAGTGAGCAGTGCCGCACTGGCCGCGCATCCGAACATTCAGGTGGGCTTCTTCAATCCGATGACAGATCTGAAGGGCATCTTTGCCGGCAATCCGATCCCGGTGATCGGAGAAATCGACCGCATTCAGAGCCGCATGCACAACAAGCTCATGGTGGCGGACAACGCCATCGTCATCGGTGGCGGACGCAACCTCGGCGACACCTATTTTGGCATCCATCGCGAGCGCAACATGCGCGATCTCGACTTCATCGCCATCGGGCCGGTGGTGAATGACTCGGCAAAGTCGTTCGACGTCTATTGGTCCTCGCCACTCACGCGCATTGACGATCAGGCCAAGGTCACCGACCGCGAACGCAAGGAGCTGCAGAAACTGCGTGATCACATCGCCCGCAAGAAACGCTCTCTCGCCAGAAGAAACGGCTGCCCCTTCCCCACCTCGCTGAGCCGCGCCGAATCCCTCAAAGTCCTGCGCCAGATGAGCGGTCGCATGATCTGGGCGGAATACGATTTTGTGTCCGATCCGCCGGAACGCATGCTGCGGCAGACTCGTGTCTCATCACCCGTGAGCCGCCAGGTGGAGAATGCCATGCGCAATGCCAGATCCGAGGTGGTGATGCATGCCGCCTACTTCATCCCGCAAAAAGACACACTCGAATTGCTGCGGCAGATTTCCGCACGCGGCGTCGGCGTGCAGGTGCTCACCAATTCTCTGGCCTCCATCGACGGGCTCCCGGCCATGGCAGGCATCGCCAACCGGCGCTCGGATGCTCTCGACACTGGCATCGGTCTTTATGAGCTCAACGCCCGTGCGCCATCGCGCAGGGATTACATTCGCGTCAAACGGCTCACGCCCATGGGGATGCACACCAAGGGCATCGTTGTGGACGACCGCGTCTCCTTCATCGGCTCCTACAACATGGATCCGCGCTCAAAGTACATCAACACGGAGACCGGCGTGATCATCCAGAGCGCCGCCCTTGCCTCGCGATTGAAGTCTTATCTCCTCGAAGACCTGCAACCCACCCATTGCTGGCACATCACGCGCACCAGCAAGGGTTCCATCCTCTGGTCAGGCCAACGACCCGACGGACGGAGCAAGGTGCACCACACCGATCCGCACGCGCCGCTGAGCCGCCGTGTGGGTTATTGGTTTTTCCGGCTGCTGCCTTGGGAGGACTTTCTGTAGCGCAGATCAGAGCACTTCCTCGACCTTGATCGAGTGCGTGACGGGTTTGATCTGCTTGCGCACGTTGGCATCCATCTTCGCGTGCTCGTCGGCGAGTTTCTTCTTCAGTTTCGCCAGCGCGACGGCCACCTTGGCTTCCTCGGCAGCTTCTGCAGCCACCACGCGCATGTGCGTGACCAGACCCTTGACCAGGGCCGTTTCAAAACTCTCCTTCAGCGTGATGGCGTTGGTTAAACTGGCGAACGCGGCATCAAACGGTGTCTGGGTGAACTCGGCGGCGAGATTGATACCCGCTTCGAGCTGGTCACGCGTGAATTCCTTGCTCTGCGCACCCCAAGTGACCTTCGCCTTGGCGAAACCGAGATTCTTCACCTGCAAAGTGAGGCGGTTCAGGTCCTGATTGAAGCTGGTGAAGGGCAGGATGCTGCGGTTGCTGCCGGCACTTGTCGGATCGGCATCGAAAACGAAGGGCCACTTCGTGCTCTCCAGTGTCACGCTGCCGCCCTTGCCCGCTATGACGGCATGCCCGCTGCTCGCCGTACACTCGCCCTTCATGTCCACCGTGATCGTGCCGATCTCACCGTCGAAACCGAGCGCCTTCAGGAACGCCTGCGCCATCAATAGTTGACCCGCTGGTGCCGGATGGAAGCCATCGCCGCCGAAGGGACCGTAGCCCTTGCCAAGCGCCGCTTTCGATTTGGCGAGAGCGCTCATCATCGTGTCATGCACGTTCGCAAAGGGCTGTTTGTTCTCCTCCGCGAGCTTCTTCGCGATGTCGCGAAGCTGCGCGAGGTTTTCATTGTAGATCTCGCCCTTGATCGTCGGCCGCGTGAAGAAATCAGGATCGACTCCCCCAGGCGAACCCACCGCCACCACTTTCACGCCGGCCTTATTGAATCCGGCCAGGATGGCGCGCATGTTTTTCTCATACTCGCCGCCGATCTGCGGTGTGAAGGCGGTGTAGCTGCCGTCGTTCATGCCGTAGCAGGTCGTGGCGACGTTCGGATTGAACACCGCGAGGTCATTCTCAAGCCGTGCCGCGAATCCTCCGGCACGCTCGCCGCTCCAACCAAACTGGAACACCTTGATGTCGCTGCGCCCCGTGCAGGCCAGCAGGTAGGCCTCGATGTATTTGGAATAGATCTTCTGCTCCGTGATGCTGTCGCCAATCACGGCGACTCGGGCGTTCGGAGGCAGCAAGGATTCAGCACGCAGGCTGACGGCGGCGAGGAGGATGGAAAGAAGCGGAAGAATGCGCATGGCGATGTTCATACCGCCAAAAAACAGGCGTTCTGGCAAGGATTTGTTTTCTCCGCAATGCTCTGACCGAAATCACGTTTGGAGCCGCATGAACAGGCTTGTTTTTCCACTCATGCTCCTTGGCAGCTTTCTGCGAGCCGAAACCGTCGTCAGCATCCAGGGAGAGGATTTTCATCTCAACGGCAAGCCGACCTACGCAGGCCGCGAGTGGCAGGGGCATCGGATCGAGGGTCTGCTCATGAACTCGCGCATGGTGCAGGGCATTTTCGATGATCGAAATCCGGAGACCGTGAAGAACTGGGCCTATCCCGACACGAACAAGTGGAGCGCGGGGCGCAACACGCGCGAATTCATCGCCGCGATGCCGGAATGGCGGAAGCACGGCCTGCTGGCCTTCACGTTGAATCTGCAAGGCGGTTCGCCCTACGGCTACTCGAAGGATCAGCCCTGGCACAACTCCGCCATCAACGACGACGGCACGCTGCGCGGCGATTACCTCATGCGTGCGGAGGAAATCATCAAGAAAGCCGATGAACTGGGCATGGTAGTGATTCTCGGCGTGTTTTACTTCGGCCAGGATCAGCGTCTCAAGGACGAACAAGCCGTCATCGCCGCCGTCGATGCCACCGCGCTCTGGGTTCTCTCCAAAAACTGGCGGAACGTGCTCATCGAGGTCAACAACGAAGCCAACGTGAAGTACGATCACGCCATCCTGAAGCCGGGCCGCGTGCATGAACTGATCCAGCGGGTGAAAGGCATGACGACGGTCGATGGCCGCCGCCTGCTCGTCGGAACGTCGTTCGGCGGCGGCGCGGTGCCGACGCCGAACGTGATCGAGCATTCCGACTTCCTGCTCATCCATGGCAATGGCGTCAAAGGCCCGGACGCGATGCGCAAGTTCATCGCCAAGGTCAAAACCGCGCGTGGCGACCGGAACATCCCCATAGTAAACAACGAGGACGATCATTTCGACTTCGACCAGCCCGACAATAACTTCACCACCGCCGTGAAGGAACACGTTTCCTGGGGCTTCTTCGACTTCCGCATGAAGGGCGAGGGCTTCGACGACGGCTATCAAAGCATCCCGGTGAACTGGCGCATCTCAAGTGAGCGGAAGAAGGGTTTTTTTGAACTGATGAGGCAAGTCACTGGAAAGCAGTGCTGCGCGGCATCCTCTGACGAGCCGGAGGCTCGGGAGAAATTAGCCGGTGGTGGAGATGGCGAAGCCATCGAGAACCACCGGACTGAAGCCGGCACCGCGCCATTCACAGCCGATGCGCCCTGAAAGGGCGCGAGAAGCGTGCGCAAGGCCACAGCATCTTCGCGTGCTTCTCGCGCGCCCTCCGGGGCGCGACATGCATTGGAACGTTGTTGGCATGTTTTCCGGTGGTTTCACCACCGGCTAATTTCTTGTGAGCCTCCGGCTCGATCTGCTGCATCACCGCACCATGCTCTCCGCCTGCGCAAGCACATCGGCAAACGGAATGCGTTCGAGCAAACCGAAGCTCGGATGCCTGCCGAGGCGTTCGCGACTGGTCGCAGGACTGGTGAGACCGCAGAGGAAACGGGCGAGTTGGCGTGACGATCTGAGAGCGGCTTTGCGTTCGGCGATGACTTCGTGGATGGCCGCGACATGCTCGACGGTGATCGGCGGCGGCGCGGATTGCGGGATTTCGCGCGGCGAATCGTCGATGATGCCTTTTTCGCGTTCTTTGCAGCTCGTGCAGGTGCCGCAGTCAGTTGCGGTGGCTTCGCCGAAGTAGTTAAGCAGCCATTTCGTGAGGCAGCCGCGATGCTGGGCGAGTTCGAGTACCTGGCGCAGACGCTCGACATCACGTTTCTCGCGTTCGGCGAAGAGTTGCTGCATCTTTTTCGTGATCTCCTTCGGATCGCGACGATGCGCGTCTTCGGCGAGGCGATATTTCTGCCGGCTGCCGCTCGGTTTGAGTTCAATGTCGCCAGATTCTTGAAGCCAGGTGAGCGCTTTGAGCACGCGGTCGCGTGGTTCGTTGAGTTCGGTGGCGGCCTCGTCGGGATTGAGCGTGATCCATTTCGTGCCGCGCTTGCCGCATTGAAACAAGCTGCGCAGAAAAGTCTGTCGCTCGGGTTTGTGGCCGGAAAGAATGCGCTGCTCGGGCTGGATGAAGCGGAATTGATAGCTGGCGTAAAAAGAGCCGAGCGGACGCAGGATGCCGTCGAGTTCGAGATTGGTGATGACGGTCTCGATGACGAGTGGACGGATGTCTGTGGCATGAGAAAGGTCGTACATTGAGATGTCGAACTCGCCGCCTTGCAGCAGCAGGTGATCAAGAAGCTGACGGATGGCCTGCGGCGTCGGTGTGTCGCCAAACGTGAAGTTTTCCAGCACGATGCAGTCGTCGGCACAGGCGAGCATCTCGCAGACAGACGTTTTGCCATCGCGACCGGCGCGACCGGTTTCCTGCGAGTAGTTTTCGAGGGTCTTGGGCAGGTTGTAGTGATACACGGCGCGGATGTCCGCTTTGTCGATGCCCATGCCGAAGGCGATGGTGGCTACAATGACATCCGTCTGGCCATTCATGAACGCATCCTGCGCGGCGTGACGATGCTCGTCGGGCAAACCGGCGTGATAGGCGAGTGCGTTGACGCCATTCCTCTGCAAATGCGTGGCGACGTGCTCGGCGGTGTTTTGCAGCGTCACATAGACGATGGAAGGCACCTTGCGCTTGAGCAGCAGCTTCGTGAGCGTCGGCAGACGCTGCTGCGCGGTGCAAGGCGTGATGCGGAAGTGCAGATTCGGCCGCAGAAACGAAGTCTGAACATGATCCGCCTGCTCAATGCCAAAGGCGCGTCGAATATCCGCCGCGACTGATGGCGTGGCCGTCGCTGTGAGCGCGAGCACCGGCTTGATGCCGAGTTCTTTGGCCACGAGTGCCAAGCGCAGGTACTCGGGCCGGAAATTATGCCCCCACTCGGAGATGCAGTGCGCTTCATCGACGGCCATCATCGAAATGCGCAGACGCTTGAGCCGCTCGACGAAATTTTCATTCATGAGCCGCTCCGGAGCGATGTAGAGCAGCTTCAGCGTGCCGTTGCGCATGTCATCAAAGACCTGCGCCGCTTCATCTGCCGAGAGGGATGAGTCTAGCCGGGCTGCCGCAATGCCGCGTGCCCGAAGCGCCTGCACCTGGTCTTTCATCAGCGCAATCAATGGCGAGATGACCAGCGTGACGCCGTCCATGAGCAGCGCAGGCAGTTGGTAGCAGAGCGATTTGCCCGCGCTCGTCGGAAACAAGGCCAGCGCACTGCGTCCGGCCAGCAGCGCTTCCATCACCTGCTCCTGCCCGGCACGAAAGGCCTTGTGGCCGAAGTGCTGTTTGAGTGCGGCGTGAAGATCGTGAGGCATTCGCCACTCATGGCACATTCAGGCTTCTGCCTGCAATGCAAACCTCGCCTGTTTCGTTCTCTTGAGACCATGAAGACGATCCTGCTCTCCCTCCTTGCCCTGTCTGCCGCTGCTTTCGCGGCTGACGAAGGCTTCACCCCGCTGTTCAACGGCAAAGACTTCGCCAACTGGGTCGTGCCTGAAGGCGACAACGGTCACTGGAAGGTGATCGACGGTGTCATTGATTACGACGCTTGCAGCGAGGCGCCGGGGAAGGACAAGAACCTGTGGACCGCGAAGGAATACGGCGATTTCACGCTGAAGATCGACTGGCGACTCAAGCAGACCACCGGTCTCTACGACATGCCGGTCGTGTTGCCCGATGGCACGCACAAGCTCGATGAAAACGGCAAGGAGATCAAAATCCCGACGCCGAACGCTGACTCCGGCATCTACCTGCGCGGCGTGGGCAAATCCCAGATCAACATCTGGTGCTGGCCGGTCGGTTCCGGTGAAGTCTATGGCTATCGCATGGACAAAACCATGCCGCCCGAAGTCCGCGCTGGTGTGACCCCGAAGGTGAAGGCCGACAAACCGGTGGGTGAATGGAACACCTTTGAGATCACGATGAAAGGCGACCGCCTCACCGTCGTGTTGAATGGCAAAACCGTGATCGAAAACGCGCAGCTTCCCGGCGTTCCCTCAAAGGGAAAACTCGGCCTCCAGCACCACGGCGGTAAAAATGCGAAGACCGGCGAACTTTCTCCGGCCTCCAGCCTGATTCAGTTCAGGAATGTTTCGATCAAGGAGTTGTGATCGGGTCAAGGAGTCAAGGCTTCACCGGTCAAGAAGTGGTCAAGTGTCGTGGTAGTGACCGACTTGACCATTCCTTGACCTCTTGACGAATCCTTGACGGCGCAGCCGCATCACTTGCTGTGCGCGTCGCAGTGTTCCGGCTCGGGGTCGGTTTCTTCGACGGCGGCCTTGTCCTTGAGGAACTCCATGGCTTCCTGCAGGAGCAGGTCACCGCGGACATTGTCGATGAGGCCGCTCTTCTGAGCTTCGGCCATGAATTTCTTCGCCGGCACCTTCTGACGCTCGGCAAGCTGGGCGAGGGCCATGGCGATCTTCTGGCCGGGGACTTCGAGAGATTCCTTCTTCGCGATTTGTTCGAGGATGAAGCTCACCTTCACGTTTTGGCGGGCCTGATTGGTGGCGCTGTTGAGGATCTCGTCCTGCTGCTTCATGAGTTCTTCCTCGCCGATGCCCTGCTGCATGGCACGCATGGCGATCTCATTGGTGCGGCGCTGGGCTTCGCGGTTCACGACTTCCTGCGGCAGTTCAAATTCCACCTTCTCAAAGAGATGGGCGATGACCTGATTGGCCTTCGCCGAGTCACGAGCCTGCTCGCGGCGGCGGCGGATGGCGTCACGCACTTCTTCGCGCAGCGTTTCGAGCGTCATGTCATCTCCACCGACCTTCTTGATGAGTTCTTCGGTGAGTTCAGGCACGGCCTTGTTTTTCACGCTGAGGCATTTGGCGGCCAGGGCGATCGTTTTGCCACGCAGGGCTTCAAAGTTGAAGTCGTCGGCCAGGGTGATGTTGAGCGTGCGCTCCTCATCTTTGGCGATGCCGACAAGACCTGCGTAGAAGCCGGGGAGGAAATCATCTTCTTCAGCGAGGAGGAACCAGTTTTCCTTCATCTCCATGAGATGAGCAGGTGCGTCGGGCATCGCTTCGCCGAGCGGCTGGCCGTCGAGGCTGCCGGTGACGCTGAGGACGACGACATCGCCAATGGCGGCGGCACGGTCCACGTCTTCATAGGTGGCCTGGTGTTCGCGGAGGTGAAGGAGATCGTGGTCCACATCGGCGTCGGTGATTTCGATGCGCGGGAGTTTGACGGGAATGCCGGTGTATTCAGGCAGCTCAAACTTCGGTGCGAGGCTCATCTCGATGGTGAAGCTGAAGCTCTTGTCCGTGTCGTGATACATCTTGTCGTTCACGGCGAGGACGTTCAGGAGTTCGAGGCCTTCGCTCTTCACAGCCTGGCGCAGGCCTTCGCTGATGAGCTTTTTCTCGAGTTCGTCCTTCACCTCGTTCTCGTAACGCTTGGCGACGATGCTCTTCGGCGTTTTGCCGGGGCGATAGCCGGGCAGGCGCACCATGCTGGCGAAGTAGGTGATGATCTCGTCACGCTCTTTGCCGACTTGATCGGCAGGAACGCGCACGTGGGCGACGGCGCGGCAGTTGGGCTGGTGTTCGACGTTGATGTTCATGGGGGAAAATGGGGGAGAAAACGTGTTCCTCAAGACCAAGGCGGGGCTGCAAACCAGCCGCCGGGTCCGGGGGGCGGGCATGCTAGGGCAACTTCCCGGTTTGACAACCCCGGAAAACCCGGTTCTTCCCCTCATGCGTTTGTTCCAACGATTCGAAGTCTGGCTGCTGCTCCTCGTGGGCGGCATCGCCATCTGGTGGTCCTTTCAATCGAACACCACCCCGGTCGAAGACGGCCCCGTGGCCGGGATGAACGCTGATTCGCCCCTGCAGCTCCGCCGCTGCACGCTGGAGCGTGATTTTGGCAATGCCCGGCTCGATCTCGAAGTCCGCTACAAGAACACCAGCCCCCGCCCGCTTTCCATGCAACCGCCGGACGTGCGCCTGATCAATGCCGCTGGCAAGGATGTGCCCCCTTTCATCCTGCCCGTCGAGCGCCCCGCCAGCGTCGAGGCCCATACCACTGCCGACATCCGCCTGCGCTTTTGGCTGGAAAAAGCCGACCTCACCGGCCCTCTGACCCTCGACATCCGCGGCCAGAAACTGGAAGTGAAGAACCACACGCCCCTCGATCTCGAAAAGCTGGAGAACGCGAAGCCGAAGGTGTGGACGAGCTCGAAGTGGACGCAGTAATTGCTCACGCCTTCAAAACCACCCACGTCGCGCCCCAGGAGCCGCTGGTTTCATCGGCGGGCCAGATCCATTGCTGAACTTCGGGCAGTTTCGTGAGCAACTGATGCACGCCGGTTCGCAACGTGCCGCTGCCTTTGCCGTGAATGATGCGGACGCGGAGGATGCCGCGCTTCCGGCATTCGGCGAAGTATTCGGGCAGCAGGCTGCTGATTTCATCCGGCCGGAAGGTGTGGAGATCAAGCTCCGGGCCGATGGGGTGCTCCACCAGTTCGGGAATCGCGTCGTCATCGGCTTCAGGCATGCAGTGAGTGTGCGCACGGCGGCAAAGGGCGTCCAGCAGGAATCGAATGCGCGCCCGGCTTGTGCTTCACGCTCCCGCGTTTAGCATGCGCCAAACGTTTCCCGAGGAGTTTTCACTTGTTGCCGCACCTTCGATCCTGGTTCCAGCGTCTGCGTGACATCACACAGCAAGGCCGCGCATTGCTGCAAAGCGTTGTGGCCGACAGCGCGCTCGATCCCTTCCCGCTGCGGCGTTCCCTGCCGGGCTATGGCAAACGCACTTTCGCAGCCGATGCGCGCGCGGGCTTCACGGTGGCGCTGCTGGACATCCCGCAGGGCATGGCCTACGCGCTGGTGGCCGGGCTGCCGCTGCAATACGGCATCACCTGCTCCGCCATCGCGGCGCTGGTGGGGCCGCTGCTGGCTTCCTCACGCCATACGATCTTCGGGCCGACGAATGCGACGGCCTTCATGGTGTTCTCCTACTTTGCGGCGTATCCGCAGCTCGACCGCATCGGCATGATGCCGCTGCTCGTGTTCATGACGGCGGCGCTGCTGATCATGGGAGCGTTTCTGCGCGTGGCGGACCTCACGCAGTTCATCAGCCGCACGGTGATGGTGGCGTATGTCACGGGAGCATCGATTTTGATCACGGTGAACCAGCTTCCTGTGCTGCTGGGCATTCCGGCGGAGGTCTTGCAAGCCAGCGGCAAGCTGGTCATCACCTTTCCCGGCCATGTGCAACGCATCCTCACACATCTGGATCATGCAAGCTGGCTGAGCATCGCTTTTTCCGTGCTGACTCTGGGGAGTTTTCTGAGCTTCAAGCGCTGGCTGCCGCGCTGGCCGGCGTTTGCCATCACAATCATTCTTGTTTCGCTGCTGGGGCTCATTCCAACGGCATTCGGGCTGCATGTGACGACCTTCAGCAACGCCACCTTCACCTGGAGCGAGCTGCTGCCGCCGTTTCCTGATTTCATCTCCAGCGGGGCGCTGGCGGATGCGAGCCGGCTGTTCGGGCTCGCGTTCGCCCTGGCCTTCCTCGCGACTTTGGAGAACAGCGCCATGTCCAAAACGCTCGCCAGCCGCACGAATCAACGGGTGGACCCGAACCAGGACATGCTTGCGCTCGGTGCCTCCAATCTGGCCTGCGCTTATCTGAGCGGCATGTCGGCCTCGTGCTCGCTCACACGTTCGGCCTTGAACCACGCCTCGGGTGCGCGCACCGGCTTCGCCAGCATGTGGAATGGTTTCTGCTGCCTCATCGGAGCGCTGACGCTCGGCGGAGCCGTGGCCTACATTCCTCGTTCAGCGCTGGCCACGCTGGTCGTGTGCGTGGCGGTTTCTCTGTTCAACAAGCGCCACATCCTTATTTCCATCAACGCCACACGTTCGGATGCGCTGGTGTTTGTCGTCACACTGTTTGCCACACTGATGCTGCCGCTGCATGTGGCGATCTTCGTCGGCATCGGTGTTTCCATCGTGCTGTATCTGCGCAAAGCGAGCCGCCCCTCGCTCGTCGAATACGAGTTTAACGAGGAAGGTCATCTCACCGAGGCACGCCAGGGCGGACGCCAGCATCCGGCGATCTCAATCGTGCATGTCGAGGGCGAGCTGTTCTTCGCCTCCGCCGATCTGTTCCGCACGCAGATCCAGCGCTCCTGTGCCGACCCGAACCTGCGCATCGTCATCCTGCGGCTGAAAAACGCGCGTCACCTCGACGCCACCTGCGCGATGGCGATTGAAGAGCTCGTGAACGTGCTGCGCGCTGACGGCCGCGATCTCATCATCAGCGGCGTGGTGAAGGATCTTTATCGCGTTTTGAAGGATTCCGGCCTCGTGGATGTCGTGGGCAAAGACAACATCTTCCCCGCCAGCCCCTCAAATCCCAACCTCGCCACGCGCAACGCCCTGCGGCGCGCCCAGGAGATCCTCGGCATCAAGGACGCTGACGTGCGCATCTACTACGATCCGTCCAAGCAGCCCAAGACGTAATCTCTCGCATCATGAAATGGTCCTTCCGCATCTTCACCTTCGCAGGCACCGAAGTGCGCATACATGTCACCTTCTTTCTGCTGCTGGTGTTTGTTGCCGGACAGAGTTTTCTCAGTGGCCAGGGCACGGCATCAGCCCTGGAGTCCACGCTTTTCATCCTCACGATGTTTGCCTGCGTGTTGCTGCATGAATTCGGCCACGTCCTGGCCGCGCGTGGCTACGGCATTCGTACGCCAGACATCACGCTGCTGCCCATCGGTGGCGTCGCGCGTTTGGAACGCATGCCGCGCAAGCCGTCGCAGGAGCTGGTCGTCGCCATCAGCGGCCCGCTGGTCAACGTGATCATCGCCGCGGCGATCTATCTGGGGCTCGGCATCAACGCGGAGTTCAACCCCGGCTACGATTTTCTCAAAACGGGGAACTTCTTCGAGAAGCTCATGGTTTGGAATGTCCTCATGGTGGTCTTCAACCTCATCCCGGCCTTTCCGATGGATGGCGGTCGCGTGCTGCGGGCCCTGCTCGCAATGTTTCTCGACTATGGACAGGCCACGCGCCTGGCAGCATCGATTGGGCAGGGCATCGCCATGCTGGTGGCCATTTATATGCTCCTCATCGCGAAGTTTGACCCCATGATTTTGTTGATCGCTTTCTTCATCTTCATGGCCGCTGGTCAGGAGGCCGCCCACGTCACCCAGCAGGAAGCCACCCGTGATCTGCGGGTACGCGACGCCATGCTCACCGATTTCCGCACGCTGCCACCCCACGCGAAGCTGCGCGATGGAGTGGAATTGCTCCTCGCGGGGGTACAGCAGGATTTTCCGGTGCTCGATGCACACGGCGGCATGCAGGGCATGCTCTCACGACGGGATCTGATCTCCGCGCTGGCCGAAAACGGCCCCAAACATCCTGTGATCGATGTCATGCAGCCCTGCCCACAATCCACGCAGCCGGCTGTCGATCTCACCCAGGCTCTTGATGCTCTCAGCGCCAGCGACTGCCCCGCCCTTCCTGTGACCGACCCGCTCAGCGGCGAACTCGTCGGCCTGCTCACGGCTGAAAACATCGGCGAGACGTTGATGGTGCGAGCGGCGTTGATGAAGGCCCGGCCCGCAGTTTAAAAGCCCTTCATTTCTGACTCCTCCGGGATCGAGTTTGAGCACATTGTTCACGCCTTAGTGTGAACAACGCACCTGTGCCGAGGGCTATTCTTCCTGCACGATGACAAATGTTTTCGTGCTCAAACCGCTGGCCTTATCACGCAGCTCGATCTCATGCCGTCCGGGCTTGAGGATGGCAAAGGTGTGATCGGCTTCAGTGCGGAGTTCGAGTGTTTTGCTGCTCCAATGCGGCTGATCCGAACCGGTGGCTTGCAGGAGGAGGCGGTTGCCGTTGTTGCGGATGTCGGGATCGAGGATGACAACGGTGCCGGGGATAGGATTCGTGATGCGCAGCGCCGGTCTGGCATCTGTTTCGGCGAGGGTGATGAGATCGCCGAGCCAGTTGGCGCTGGTCGGAATCCACGCGGCGTATTCGCGGGGCAGGATGGCGCGGCCACGCTGGTCGTAATCGCTCGCCTGGGCCACAGGCGGCATCTTTTCGGCGATGAACCACTCCTCTCGGCTCAAACGCGAAGGAGGCGTCAGCGGCGTGAGGCGTTTGCCGGTGCGCGGGTCGATGCGCGCATGCATGATGGCCGCAGGGCGGTCAAACCAGGTGGCGGGATGTTTTTCGTGCAGGTGCAGCATGACATCGCGAAAGATCGGCCCTGCGCCGGTGACGCCGCTGACGTCCTGCATCGGTGTGTTGTCGAAATTGCCGACCCACACGCCGACGGTGAACTCGCGCGTGAAGCCGAGCGTCCAGTTGTCGCGAAAGGTGGAGCTGGTGCCGGTTTTGACAGCGCACTTGAACGGCAGACGCAGCACCGAGTAACTGCCGAAGGCCATCTCACGCGCCTGATTGTCGCTGAGGATGTCGGCGATGAGCCAGCTTTCGTTTTCGCCAAGCAGGCGGCGTTCTTCCGTGGGGGGAGCATCACTGCGCAAACTCCACGGCTTGAATCGACCAAGCCGTGCGAGACAGGCATAGGCATTGGCGAGTTCGATCAAACGCACGGAGGCGTTGCCGATGGTGAGGCCGAGGCCGTAGTGCGCGGCATCTTCGGTGAGCGTGCTGAGGCCGAGTTCGCGTAGTCGTGGCAGCAGCGTTCCGGCCCCGCCGATGGAATCGAGCACACGCACGGCGGAAATGTTGAGTGAGTTGCCAAGCGCGTTGCGATACGTCATTGGCCCAAAGCTGCGCAGCGAGAAATTCTCCGGACGATAGGTGCCGGATGAAGTGGCAAACTCGACAGGCAAGTCAGCGACGATGCTCGCAGGCGTGGCTCCGCGCTCGAAAGCGATCAAATACGTGAACGGCTTCATCGCCGAGCCGGGCGAGTGCGGTGCCCAGGCACCGTTGATCTGGCCGCCTTCCGTCGCAAAAAAATCGCGCGATCCAGCAAGCGCGAGCACGGACCCGGTGGCGTTGTCGATGACCACGACGGCCCCATGCGAGACATGGCGTCCTTTGAGCGACTCCAAGCGCTGCGCGACGATCGTCTCGACCTGCTGCTGAAGCGTGGCATTGAGCGTGGTGCGAATCGTCGTGGCATCGGCAGCACCGCGCAGCATTTCAATCGCGTGCGGAGCCTCAAATCCGCCGCTGAAGCGTTGCAGGACGATCTTTTGATCCAAAGCGACACGATGCTGCTCGTCATCGAGCCAGCCGAGCGTGTGCATGTGATCAAGAATGCGGCGTTGGCGCGGCAAAACGGCCTCCAGGCTGCGAAACGGGTTCAAACGGCTCGGCGACTGCGGCAACGCGGCGAGCAACGCACATTCGGCGGGTGTGAGGTCGTTGAGCGGCTTGTGGAAGTAGCCCGAGGCAGCAGTGGCGGCTCCGGTCATGAGATTGCCGAAGGAAATGCGGTTCAGGTAGGCGGCGAGCACATCCTCGCGGCTCCACGACATCGCGAGGCGACGTGCTTGCAGCGCCTCGACGATCTTGATCCCCAGCGTGCGTTTGCCGGAGCGCGGCGTGGTGTTTTTGATGAGCTGCTGATGAATCGTGGACGCACCGGAGACGATGCGTCCGATGCGCGCATTGTCCCAGGCGGCACGGGCGATGGCGAGGGGATCGATGCCGCCATGGGAGAAGAAGCGTTTGTCCTCGGTGGCGAGCACCGCGTGAACCAGCGTCGTCGGAATCTCCGCGTATGTCACTGGCGGCGCGGAGCGTGTGCCGTCTTCGTTCAGCAGATGTCGCAGCGGTGTGCCATCGCGGGCGAGGTAGAGCGTGGAACTGGGCGGTGGTTGCAGCAAAGCTTCGGGCAGAGGCACGAGCCATGGCACGCCCCACCAGCCTGCGGCCAGCAGGGCGGCGGGAATGGCGAGACGTTTGAGCCAGCGACGAAGCATGCGGCATTCAACGCGAGATGAGCGTGAATTCCACCGGCTTGCACAGCGCCGAAGGTGCGTTTCTCCTCAGCCCAGGATGCAATCCTGGGTTTGCGACGCGATCAGCCACGAATCGAGATGAAGCGCTGAAGGCGCGGCATTCGACGTTTGGCACTGTGACAGCCAACGTGTGCGCGGAGTCGAGTTCCGCCCTTTCAGGGCTGCATGATGATCTGTGCCGTGTGATCTGCGATGGACCCAGGACTGGCGTCCTGGGCTGAGGAATCGCACGCCTTTGGCGTTTAAGATCTCGTTACTGTAGAGGCAGGCTTGAGCATGCCTTCTGGGATGGCGTGAACGTCGGAAGGCTGACGCCTTCCTCTACGAACCGAGCGGACACAGCTTGACCACACGCGCGCACCACCGCAGCATGCATGGCTCGCATGAATCCGCCGCCAACCATCGCCTGCCTCGGTCCTGAGGGCAGTTTTTCGCATCTGATCACGCAGATGCGCTTTCCCGGCGCTGAGGTGAGTCTGCGGGACAACGTGGGCGATGTGTTTGCCTACATCGCCGCGAATCCTGCGGCGCTGGGCATCGTGCCGATCGAGAATTCGTCGGGCGGCTTCATCATCGACACCGTGGACTGCCTGGTGGACGCGCGTTCCGGGCTGACCATTTTCGAAGAACTGACGCTGGATGTGAAGCTGGCGCTGCTGGGACGTGCGGAGGAAAAAATCACCTCGATTCACTCCCATGCGATTCCGTTTTTCCACTGCGATGAGTGGCTGCGCGCGAACTATCCGCAGGCGAAACGTGTGCCGGAAGCGAGCACGGCCAAGGCGGCGGCCAAAGCCGCCGCCACACCCGGTGCCGCCGCGATTGGCCCCAGGCAGAATGCCGAACGCCACGGGCTGCAGGTGCTGCATTTTCCCATCGCGGGAGAGACGCCGAACATCACTCAGTTTTTCCTGGTAGGGCATGGGGTGAGCACGGCATTGCCGGTGCATGACCGCACGGCGCTCGTCGTGGAGCTGCCGGACCGTCCGGGCAGCCTGTGCCGGTTCCTGACGCCGCTGAGCGATGATGGCATCAACATGAAACGCATCGAGTCGCGCCCGATCCGCGGCCAGCCGAACAAGTATCGCTTCTACATTGAGATCGAAGGCTCCATGGCTGATCCGGAGGTGCAGCAGGCGCTGGATCAAACGCGGGCGGAGGGTGCGACGATCCGCAGCGTGGGGTCTTATTCCGCCGGGAGGCGGTTTGAGTCGTGAGAAGTCAATATGAAGCTTTGCGCCACCGAATGTGTCTTTGATGAGTTAGATGATGACGGAATTGCTCGCGTTTGGTTTGCTGATCAATCGCAAACACCACCGACCTATTTCACCTTGTGTCGTGCAGCGACTGATCCTGGTCACAATGCTTACTTTGAGCGGGATGATCAAAAATGGGGCTCTCACGGTCGAGTCATCAACGCTCATCTGACAACCAACTCGGTGACCATGCAACTTGATGCTGGGTTGGCAGCATCGTTGGCCTTGAAGCAAGTTGTCGAGATTTCGTTCATGCTTGGTAAGGTCGAGCTAAACTCGTTGGAGCGCTGCTTGGTTGCCATCTTGGGCTCCGATGTAGTGACACGAAGCCTTGACCATCATGATCACAGCTTGCAGCGTTAGCACAGCTCAATTCGATTTCTCATCCCCTGTATGAAACACCTCATCCTCACCTGCTGTCTCGGCCTTGCGGCCAGTTCATTCGCCGCCGAAACCATCTCGAAGCGAGCGAGCGAGATTGATCCGCGTGCCAAGGAGCATCCCGAAATCGACTTCGTGTTCACGGACAAGAAGGGAAAGCCGCAGGACATGCAAAACGCGAGCGTCGATGTGAACGTGAAGCCGCAGGGCAAGCTGGTGATCTGGCTGATGGGGCACAACGCGGGTTTGTTTGAGCGGCTGAACAGCTACGGGCTGCACGCGATCCAGGTGCATTACGCGAACAAGTGGTTCGGCATCATCCCGGCGGCGCGGCGCGATGATGGCAAGACGTTGGGCGACATCCGGCTCGAAGCGTCCATTGGCGAGGATCGCAGTGATCTCGTGAGCATTCCGCAGCCGGACGGCATGATGGAGCGTTCGTTTCAGTTCGTGAAATGGCTCTCGAAAGAGCATCCCGCAGGCAAGTGGGAGCAGTTCATCAGCGAGGACGGCAAAGGCCTGCGCTGGGACAAGGTGATCGTTTCCGGCGCATCGCATGGCGCGACGACCTCGGCACGTTTCGCGAAGCATCAGAAGGTGGATCGCGTGGTGTGTCTCTGCGGGCCGCGTGACAATTACGAGAGCTGGCAGGCGCTGCCCTCGGCGACACCGGGGAACCGCGTTTTCGGCTTCAGCCATGTGCTGGACGGCGGATGGACCGGCGACCACTACTGCCGCTCGTGGGAGATGATGGGGCTGAACCAGTTCGGACCCATCGTGAATGTGGACATGGTCGCTCCGCCGTTTGAAAACACCCGGCGGCTGATCACGGACGCGGATGTGAAGGGCGATGCCGGGCGTGCGCACGGCTCTGTGACGCCCGGCGGATCTGCCGTGAAGGACAAGGACGGCAAACTCATCCACGAAGCGGTCTGGAAGTATCTCTACACGCATCCGGTCGATCAAACCGGCTCGCCAACACCTGCCGATCCCGACTGCGTGAAGGATCAGCGCAAGTAAGTGGCACGCTGTGGTGGATTTGCGGTCCGGGTTCTGGCAGCGCCAAGGGCGCGGTACTCCTCAGCCCAGGATGCAATCCTGGGTTCACAGGCAAGGCCGCGCACGGCTTGTCGGTGAGCCCTGAAAGGGCGGCACTCGACACCGTGCGGTTTTTATACGGGTTGGGGACGATGCAGGCACGGTGTCGAGCAGCGCCCTTTCAGGGCTTCACCCAATAGAGAACGTTGGCTATCGCGCTGGTCCCAGGGCTTCGCCCATGGGCTGAGGAGTCACGCGCCGTTGGCGCTGAAACAGCACAGCCCGCCGGTTGTTTTCATTCATCCAGCACGAAGGGCCGCGCAAGACATGTGAGAAAGGTAGGGCAGGCGGCGTTTCTCCCCGCCCAACTCAAACCCCAACCTGTCTGCTTATGTTCTCCTCGATTCGACTTCTCTCTTTTTCCGCCGTGCTTGGCCTCGGTGCTGTTTTGAATGCCGCTGACAATCCTTTCATCGGCCGCTGGGCTTTGACGCTGCCGACGGGTGGTGCTGGATGGCTGGGCGTTGAGTCCAAAGACGGCACTCTTAGTTCCAGCGTGCTTTGGGGCGGCGGCAGCGTGGTGCCAACGGCGGGCACGAAGGTCGATGGCGACACCTTGATCGTGACGCGTGAGCAGAAGAACAAAGAAGGAAAGCTGTCGGCCATCGAAACGATCACCGCGAAGATTGAAGGTGACGCGCTCAAGCTTACGACAGTGAAGAAGAACGCCGAGGGTAAGGAGATCGGCCAGCCTGCGGAGTTTGCGGGCAAACGCATCGCCGACATCCCGGCCAAGCCTGATCTCGCGAAGGTGAAGTTCGGAGATCCGATCCAGCTCTTGAATGGCAAGGATCTCACCGGCTGGCGTTTGCTCAAAGAAGCCGACAACGGCTGGAGTGTCGTCGATGGTGTGCTGCAAAACCGCGTGGTGAAGGCCAAGGACAAGCACTTCGGCAATCTGCGCACGGACGCGGAGTTTGAGGACTTCAATCTGAAGACCGAGGTGCGCACGCAAGAAGGCAGCAACAGCGGCATCTACCTGCGCGGCATTTACGAGGTGCAGATCATGGAAAGCTTCGGCAAGCCGCTCGATTCGCACCACATGGGCGCACTTTACAGCCGCATCACCCCGAGCGTGAACGCGGAGAAGCCGATCGGCGAATGGCAGACGCTGGACATCACGCTGGTGGACCGCCACCTCACGGTGATCCTCAACGGCACCACCATCATCGACAACCAGCCCGTCCTCGGCTGCACCGGCGGCGCAATGACCAGCGATGAGTTCAAGCCCGGCCCACTTTACCTGCAAGGCGACCACACGAACGTGGATTACCGCAACATGGTGCTGCGCCCGGTGATGAAGTGAGCAGCGGTTTGTCTGTCATCACACCGCCAGACGTTCCATCACGGTTTTGACGGCCTTCTGGCGGTTGTCCACACCGAGCTTTTTGAAGATATGCTCGATGTGGTGGTTCACTGTTCTGGGCGCGATGGCCAGAATCTCGGCAATCTCAGGGTTTTTCTTTCCCTCGCACACCCAGTGCATGACCTCGGCCTCGCGCTCCGTGAGGTCTAGGTTTTGCAGGCGCTCAATGGAGATTTTGGCCGACTCCTCGCGCACCAGCAGGAAAAAGCGCTCATCCCTGCGACGTGCGAGCGACATGACCACGCGGCGCTCGCCGCTTTTGATCTCCAAGGGCGACACGCCGGCACCATTCCCGCCGGCCACGAGTTCCAGCCACTGACGCACCGAGGCCGGAAGCATGTAGCAGGAGGCGCCAGGTGCGCGCTCCACTGTTTTGCCGAAGAACCAGTGCGCGGCCTTTTCGCCTTCGAGAATCTCGCCGTTCTCTGTGGCGATGATGAGCTCGCATGTCGCGGCTGGCGGACTTGTCTCGTCCGAGGCCGGCTCCGCCACCTGCGTGGTCTTGCCGATGATCGAGCTGTGGTGCGGAGGACTCTGGCTGCTGTTATGGAAAATGATCCGGTGGTTGGCGATGCGGACCTCATCGCCATTGCGCAACCGACGGGCGCTGGTGAGGCGGATGCCGTTGACCAGGATGCCATTGCGGCTGCCGAGGTCGTTCAGCCACCAGTCATCATTGTAATTCATCAGCAACGCATGGCGGCGCGAGACCTGCACATTGTTGATTTGCAGGTCATTGTCCGACCTGCGGCCGATCACACACGGGCCGGAAAGCAGCAGCGAGCCACCCCCCCATTTTAAGCATGCCTGGCCTGTCTCAGCCTTGGTTGTCGCTGACATGGAAGGATTTAGCGCGGGATGGGGCGGTTCGCAACGCCGACAAAAAAAGTTCAAAATATGGGCAGGTCTGCCCATAGCGCATTTTTCGATCCGAGACCATGCGTGAGGTGTTTCACCCTATTCTGCCATGAAAACTGATGTTTTGGATCCCATCCAGGCGCTCTCGTCGAGGGCCTGCACGTTTTCCAGCAGCGCTGCCTTGAGGATGCCGCGCCCTTCCGGGGTTGCGGGCAACCAGCGCCCTTTCTGCATGCTCTGTGTTCACTGCCCCAAGTGTCTGGAAAGCCCACACACCGTCACCTGTGAGTTATGCGCCGCCTGCAAGGCGTGTTCGCTGCACGGGTGCAGGGACGGTTGAGCAAAACTATTTTTAAGGTCAGGAGTGGTCGGAGCGTATGATTTACAACCATCCACCACTATGAACACGATCCCTGACACCACTGGTCAGGCGGCCTCGTTTCAACAGGCTGCCAGTGCCAAGAACGCCGAAGCGCGTTTTGTAACCCGTCATCTCCACCGCGTCTGGCAGTTCCGCCGGATGCGGGCCACATTCCTCCGGCCCTTCCGCCAAGCGATCCGCCCTCTGCTCGTCTGGCTGCGACAGGAGCATGTCTTTGTCAAAAGCGGCCAGTTCGGCGCCCCCCCCGTCGGGCTCAAACTGAAACAGTTCGGCTGGGAGACGATCGCGTTGACCGTTGTGCTTGGCCCCCTCGCCTTCATCATGCTGCTGCCGCTGCTGATTCTCATCTTCCCGGTCGCCGTGCTCATTGGTCTTGCGGCCGTGATCGTGGCCGCCATACAGACCGATGCTGAAGATGCGGAGCATCACACGCTGGCATGGCATGCGATGCATTGAGAGCGGCGCACCCGTTTTGCGATGTCCTCCATTCAGCGTTTCTTCATCCGCGTGCTGCCGTCTGCATGGGCGCGCAGCATGGAGGAGGAGTCGAGGCAGTGGAGGGTGCGTTGTGACTGCGGTCACGCACGTTCCATTTGGGACATGGGCGGCATTCGTTGGAAGGCGCGCGGCAATCCCAGGCGGTATCTGACCTGTCCGGCGTGCGGGAAAACAGGATGGCATGTCGTGCGCAAGGATGCGTGACACGAAATGCGGTCACGCGTTACGCTGCTTCTTCATCATGCGGTACACCAGCCACGCTGCGATGTTGATCACCGCCATCGCCGCAAGCAACTGCGCGAAGGTGGACGCGAGGCTCCCTTTGCCCAAGCCGCTGCCCACCAGGCTGAATGCCACGTTCAGCGGCAGATAACCCAGCCCCGTGCCGAGCAAAAACCGGCTGTGCCGCACCGGCGTCATGCCCAGCAGCACATTTAGAACGAGACCTGGCACCATGAGCTGCCGTACCCAGAACACACGCATGATGGAAGGTTTTTTCAGCAGCTTCTTGAGCCACGGCCATTTCTCTGCACGCGATTCCGCCGCACGTCGAAATCCATGACGCGACAACACGAACGCGCCATACGAGCCGAGGGTCGATCCGATTAGCGACAACACCAAACCTTCACCAAAACCAAAAATCAGGCCTGCGGCGGCACACAACGGCAATCTCGGCACGCCAAGCATCACCACGACAGCACACGCTGCGACAAAAATGCCATGCGCCATCCAGCCAAACTCACGCACAAGGCCCTTCCACGTCTGCACATTCGTGATCCACGCCTTCAGCGGCGTGAAATGCGCGAGCGCCATGAACGCGGCCACCAGCAGCACCGCCAGCAGCACCTGGCGTGTTTCTTTGTTTAAAGCACGCGACGTCTCCTGCTCCACCTCGGTGGAGATCGCGATGTCGAGTTCCTCGGACTCCGGAATCGGATCGTCAGGCATCTCGTTATTGCAGCTTCCAGAGTTTCGCATCGCTGCGCACGTAGATGGCGCCACCCGAGATCGCCGGCGTCGTCAGCACAGTCTCCTTCAGTTCGATCTCCTGCGTCACTTTGCCCTCTGGCGCCTCGGGGTCGATCGTCTGGAAGATGCCGCGTTCATTCACCGCATAGATGCTTTTCCCGGCCGCCACCGGCGAACCGCTGAACGGCCCCTTCAGTCGCAGTTTCCACAGTTCATCTCCATTCTTCAGGCTCGCTTTGATCAGCACGCCCGCGCCATTCACGACGTAAATATGATCGCCCAGCACCAGCGGACTCGCGGTTCCTGGATTCAGCTTTTCATTGCGCCACAACTGCGTCACCGCACCCTTCTCTGGTGCCAGCGCCGTGATGCCGTGAGACACGGCATACAGAAGCTCACCTGACACCACGCTCGAAGGTGTCGTGCTCGCGCCATCCGTGTAGTCCCAAACCGTCTTCCCCGTCGCCGGCTCCACCGCCAGGATGCCCTTGCTCGACTGCAAGGCCACCGCGCCCTTCCACAACGTCGCGCTCGACCAGTTCGCGGCCTTGGGACGCTCCAGCTTCCATTTGTTGCGCCCCGTCGCCACATCCAGGCCCGCCGCGAAGGATTCGCTGTCATTCTCGCTCTGCACCACAAGCGTCCCATCCATCACCACCGGCGACTGCGCCATGCCCAGGCTGTTGCTCGCGTTCGCATAATCAAACGTGAGTCCTCGCAGCCAAAGGAGATTTCCACCCAGATCGAACGCGAAGAGGTCATTCGAAGAAAACAGCGCAAACACCCGCTCTCCGTCGCTGCACGGAGTTGGTGCCGCCACGCTCGTCTTCGGATGCGTCATCGTGCGTCCCGTCGTGCGCATCACGCGCTCCCATTTCTTCGCTCCATCCGTCGCATTGAAGCAAAACACATGCAGCGTCTCCTGCCCTGGCCCGCTGGAGCACGTCACGAAGACCTTGTCGCCCACCACAATCGGCGCCGAAAGCCCCCGGCCCGGCAAATCCGCTGTCCACGCGATTTTCAGTGTCTCCGCCGGCACCTTTGTCTCGCTCGAAACCGCCGTCGCATTCGGCCCGCGGAATTGCAGCCAGTCGGCGAAGGCAAAAGACGAAAGATGAAGGCAAAAAACTAAAACAAAGGAGGTCTTCATGGTCTGGAGCGCTGGGTCAGGAATTTTTATCTTTAAGATCGCATCATTCATCTTTCCGCGAGAATCGCCGTCCCCGTCGCATCACACACACGGAGCTGGAACTCCCACTCCACCGTCCAGTTCTCTTTCTGCTCATTCTGGCAGCACTTCACCAGCAGCGTGTTCTTCCCCTTCTTGAGCTGACACGGCAGCTTGTACTGATCCAGCTTCGCACCACGATGGTACTCATCGCGTGCGAAGAGCAGCTCGCCGTTCAGCCACACCTTCCAGCCGTTTTTGCAGCCGATGCGGATCTCCGCCGGCCGGTCGCTCTCGCTGAAGAAATCCGTCGCCGCATAGCCCACCGCGCTCTTTTCCATGCCGAAGGGCTTGTTGAAGTCGATCTTTCCGTACTCGTCCTTGCTCGTGAAATCCACCCACTTCACTGCCGTTGTCTTCCCCTCGTAGTTCGCGTCGAACTTCAGCTCCTTCTCCGGCGGATACACTGTGTCGAAACCGCCGCGATCCGCGTTGCTGAACGGCGCGATGAGCTTCCAGCTCATCAGGAAGCCAAAATGCCTCGGCAGATCGACCTTCTGGTCCAGATCACGCAGCTTCTTCGTGAGTTCCTTGATCTGATCCTCGTCTCGGGCACCACCGAGACCCTTCGTGAAGGCCGCGACCGCTTGATCCTTGTCCTTCTTCTCCAAAGCAGCGTCACCAGCCTCAATTAACTTCGCCACCGGATGACGGCGCAGATCACTGCTCACGTCATTGAGCAGCGTTGGCGTCAAGCTCTCCGCCAGCTTCGCATCCGCACGCTGGATCAAATCAAACGCCACCACGCGTGGTCCGGGGCTGTTTTGCGCGTCCTTCAAAAACGTCACCAGCGTCTCCACCGGCAGTTTTTTCGCCTTCAGCGCCTCATCCGCGATCACACCGACAGCGGCTCGGATCCAGTTCTCGGCCAGCGGATTCGCGCCGTTCATGCCCTTGAGCACTTCCGGTAGATTCGTCGCGTCAGCTTTCACGATCTCCTGCCACGCCTTTCCTGCCGCCTCATTTCCCTGCCCTTCTTTTTGCACACTGCGCAGAGCTTCGATGGGTTTCGACAAATCCCCCGCCGCATGCAGAGACACTGCGGCGCAGACCAAGAGAGCAAGAACGGGTGGTTTCATATTCAAGAGTGGCAAGTTTTCACAAAGAACGCGCCACGCCAAGTGGCACTTTTGCATGGTGCTGATCGTAGAAACAATCAACCGGCCGCCAGATCGTAGCAGAAAATCTGATCCTGCGCGCGAATGAGCAGCTTCTTCTCGTGAATGCTCGGGTGTGGCCAGCTCGGGCCTTTGACGGCGGGCAGTTTGAAGGTGCCGTGCAGCTTGTAGCCACTCGGTGTGGCCTCCATGAGGCCCATGGTGCCGTCCTGCCAGCGGAAATAGAGCTGGCCTTCGGCGCTGATCACCGCCGCGCTTTCGCGACCGGGCCGCTCGCTCTGCTCCCACACGACCTTGCCGGTTTTCCATTCGAGACAGACCGGGATGCCGTTGTTGTGGCCGCTACCGGCATAGATGTGATCACCGATGCGCACCATGCCACCGTGGTGGTTTTGAAACGTGGCGGCCTTGAGAAAATACTTCTCCTCAACCGCCACACCATCCCCGTCCTTCTTGAGCTGAAGCAACGCCGCGCCCGTGCCGTAACCGGATGAGGTGAAGACATAATCATCCCACACCAGCGGCGTCGGGATGTTCGCCGTGCCGTTCGCCACCGCGTTGTAGGTCCAAAGCGTTTTGCCATCGCTGGCTCGCACGCTGACGAGTCCGCGGCCCACCAGGGTGATGTATTGCTTCACACCGCCGCCGTTCGAGATCACCACACCAGTGTAACCCGCACCATCTTTGCCGCGCGTGCCCACATCGGCTGGAAGCGACGACTTCCATTTCACCATGCCCGATTTCTTGTCCATCGCGGCCACGATGCTGTCATTGCCGCCTGGCACGCCGATCACGAGATCGCCATCGACGAGCGGTGACTCGCTGAAGCCCCAGCCGCTCATGATCAGGCCGCCGAGATCGGCCGTGTAGCTCTTCCGCCAGAGCAATTCGCCGCTCTCCACGTCGCAGCACGCGAGGACGCCGTCCTTGCTCACGGCATACAGCCGCTCGCCATCAAATGTCGGCGCGCCGTTCGGCTGATCGCGTTTGTCGCTGATCACCGTGCTCCACACTTCCTCCTGCGTCATCAGATCGAAGGCAGTGAGCGACACGCCCTCCTTGCGGTTGCCCACCACAAACACGCGCCCCTTCCCCACCGTCACTGATCCCATGCCGGCGCCCGCGCCTTTGATCTCCCACAGCAGCCGCGGCCCCTCCGCCGGCCAGGACTTGAGCAAGCCGGTCTCCGCTGAGATGCCATCGCGGTTTGGACCACGAAACTGATGCCAGCCGGGCGGAAGTGTGTTGGTTTCGGCGGAGACCAACAAACTCGTCGCGAACAGCGACACGATGAAAAGGCGCGGGGGATGCATGTGGGAGTGCAAACGCCTGCCAGCGGCTGCTTTTTCCCCAGCGGGCATGAAATCGCCTGCAAACTCGACAGGAGACGAATCAGGGCCACTATGCACGCCCCCAAATTCCCGCATGCTCTCCGTTTCCAATGTCAGCAAAACCTACGCCGGCCGCACTTTGTTCAGCCAGGTGTCGTTCCACATCAACCGTGGCGAAAAAATCGGCCTGATCGGCCCGAATGGAGCCGGCAAATCGACGCTCTTCTCGCTCCTGCTTCAGGATACCACGCCGGATGATGGTCAGGTGGTCATGGAGCGCGGCATCAGCTTCGGCTTCCTGCCGCAGGAGAGCGCGCCGATTGAGGATGTGACAGTGCTGGAACTGGCGACCGGTCATGTGGACGAGGATCACCGCTGGGAAATCGAGCCGAAAGCCAAGCGCATCCTCAGCGGTCTCGCGTTTCGCGAATCCGACTTCGAGCGCAACGCCCGCACTTTGAGCGGTGGCTGGGTGATGCGCGCGCATCTCGCACGCCTGCTCGTGCAGGAGCCGGATCTGCTGCTGCTCGATGAGCCGACGAACCATCTCGATCTCGAATCGCTCATCTGGTTCCAGAATTACCTTCAGAGCTATTCCGGCGCCATCCTCATGATCTCGCATGAC